>CAZKQB010000039.1:0-33695 GCA_964554795.1 uncultured Oscillospiraceae bacterium
AGGCCCAGGCCGGAAACGACTTCGCGGACGACCTTGATGACCTTGATCTTCTCGGCGCCAGCAGACTTCAGGATGACGTCGAACTCGGTCTTCTCTTCAACGGCTTCAGCAGCGGCAGCGGGGCCGGCAGCAACCGCAACGGGGGCAGCGGCAGAAACGCCAAACTTCTCTTCCATGGCCTTTACGAGATCAGCCAGCTCGAGAATCGTCATAGACTCAACGGCAGAAATGATTTCCTGAGCGTTCATTGTATTCCCTCCATAATCATGTTAAGGTCTGAATTCGTGGCATCAGGCAGCGATTATTCCTCGCCGGCCTTCTGCTTGCGGATCGCTTCCACGCAGCGGACGAAGCTGGAAACCGCGCTCATCATGCTGCCCATGATACGGGCGATGAGGATTTCCTTGCTGGGCAGGTCGGCCAGAGCCTGAACGCCGGCAGCGTCGAGGAACGCGCCGTCGCACACACCGCACTTCAGCTTGAGCTTCTTGCTCTTTTTACCGAACTCCACCGCGATCTTCGCGGGCGCGATCATATCGGTGTAGCCGAACGCCACGGCGGTGGGGCCCTTCAGGTGCTCCTCCATCTGAGCGGCGTAGGGGGTATCCTTCACGGCGAGATCGATCATGGTGTTCTTGATAACGGCATACTCAACGCCAGCCTTGCGGAACTCGGCGCGCAGCGCGGTATCCTCCTCCACGGTCAGACCACGGAAGTCAACCAGAACGACGGTCTGCGCCTTCTCAAACTTTTCTTTGATGGCGGCGACGACCGGCTTCTTGCTTTCGATATTCTTGGAAAGTTCGTTCTTGGACATTTGTTAAACACCTCGCATTCCGTCCTATGAATGACGGCAAATGAAACGCCCCTGCGCATAGGCGCAAGGGCGGAATACCTCTGAACAGAATTCGAGAAAGTCCGAACCTTTGCACCTCGGCGAGCACTCCGATTGGAGTTTACGCTTCCGCACTCGCTGTCTATGGCACAGCTGTTTCACAGCCTCATATATTGTACTCGTTTACCCGCATTTCGTCAAGTTAAGTTTCGGGAGAACCTGCCTGCAGGCTTTCCATATTTCATTTCCAAAAGGTCGGCGCAAACAGGCGCTGGCCCGCCGTCCCAATTCCGAAGGGCACACTTCCACTGCAGAGAAGAAGGATTTCTTTGCGCCGCGCTTTTTTGAAGGGAAGCGACGCAAGCCGGCTTTGATGAAAGGCCGCAAACAGGCGCTGCCCGCTCCAAAGCCGAAATTCCTCCCTGTTCAGTGTCCCGCACAGGCAGAAAACCGCCGTCCGGCCTTACTGCCGGGCGGCGGGTAGGAATGACGTCAAACGGTTTCGGACTGGTAGGCGACGAGAGAGGCCTCGTTCACGCCGTCCAGCGTAAGCAGCTTATTGAGGAAGGCTTCGCTCTTGTCCACGCGCACCTCGTAGGTAACCTCGATCCCACGGGAGGTGATGGTCTTGCTCTTCAGCTTGTGGTAGCGCAGCTGCTTCATCAGCTGCATGCTGTTAGCTTCGCCATTGCCGCTCAGGTGCATAACCAATAGATAGCTGTCGGCGGATTTGCCGGTGAGATTGCGCAGAACGAAGATCAGAATCGCGATGAAAACCACGGTAATCGCCGTCAGGAAATACTGACCCGCGCCCAGCAGAATGCCCATGGTGAGCGCCCAGAACATGTAGGCGGTATCCAGCGGATCCTTCACGGCAGTGCGGAAGCGCACGATGGACAGCGCGCCGACCATGCCCATGGAAAGCTGCAGCGAGTTGCGGATACAGGTTACGACGGGCGCGGTGATCAGCGTCATCAGCACCAGCGTCATACCGAAGTTGGTGGAGAACATCACGCCGCGGTAGTTTTTCTTATACACCCAGTAGATAAACAGGCCTACGCCGAAGGCCATGATCATCAGGAACGTAATGCTAAGCCAGGAACCCGGCGTAATGGACTGATTGGCAAAGATTTCCGCAATACTGGTTTTGTTCACGAGGAGTACCCCTTTCGTAATCTTGTACTTCTATTTTCCTGCCGCGGCGCGGCACGAAGAGCTTTGGTCTCCTTTAGCCCAGCGGCTCGAACCGGCGGCACAGCACGTATTTAGAGATGGCGCTACGCTCGGCGGGCACGTCCCACAGCATGGCAGAGATGAAGTCCGGAAGGTAGGAATCGTACTTTACCTCCAGGATTTCGCGCCCGTCGTCCAGTGGAGACACGGTCATGACGTCAGGGCTGAACAGGTCGCGGCTCAATAGGCCCGTGCGCAGTCTTTTGTCAAAGGTGATGCGCACGTTCTCGACCGGGTGAATGAAGGTTTCGCGCGTATAGTCCACAATGACCTTCGGCCGCAGAAGATTCACGCGCATTTCGCGGAACATGTCGTTCAGCAGCGCATTGTCAATCAGGTCAAGCTTGCTGCATCTGCCCTTCACCAGCTGGTCGCACAGCTTGCGCGAGATACGCGTGGACGACTTCTGAATCAGGTCGCCCCGCTTGCGCTTGCGTTCGAGGAAAATGGTCTCATCCGACAGGTTGTAGATGCGAATGCGATACTTGTCGCGGTTCATATCGCCGCCAACCTTATCGTAGAAGGCCATGTCGTAGGCATCGTCGAAGTAGAGGGAACGGATGAAGTACTCTCCCTTTTCGTCAGCGTGCGGATCCGGATGGAGAACGCCGCCCAGTCGATGCCCCAGCGCGATCATGTCGCCGCGGTTGATGAAGTATTTCAGCTCATGTCTTTCGGGAAGACGCTCGCGTTTCGTGTCCTGCAAGATTATAACCCCTTTGCATGCCTCCGGTCAAGGCATATCTTTATTTGTTGTAGTTATACACCTTTCCGTCCGCGTCCAGCATCGTGACCGTTTCGAGCAGGTCGCCGAAATAGTACTCCATATCGCTACGGCTGAGGGACTGGGAGAAGTAGTACAGAAGGTGTCCCGGACGCTTGCGGGCGTAACTCTTCAACGTGTTGATTTCCGATTCGTAGGTCTTGCGCGACGGACCCCACTTCTCCAGATGCTGATCCATCTCCGGCTCCAGCTCATTGTAGCGCTCGTCGATCTTTGCCAGCACCGCTTCGCTCGACCACGGCCCGCGCAGCTTTTCGGCAAAGAGCTTGAGGAACATGTCCTTGCACTCCGCGTTCTTCATCAGAGCAATAAACAGCGAGTTGTCCGTCTTGTTGCCTTCGCCCATTCCGCCCGGCTTGAGCCAGCGGCCGACGGAGTTTGTGTTGGTGGTGAACGCCCAATCGAAATCGAACAGAATGAAGCGCCACTTGCCGTCCGTCTCCGAGGTGCGGTACTTCTTCACGTTGAGCAGATCCGTGTTGCCGGTGTACATTTCAACGGCAATATACTTGAGATAGTTTTCAACGTCGATGTACTGCTTCACATATTCAAGCTTTTCACTGGTCTCAATGCCGTTTTTCTTGATCCAATCCGTAATGGTCGTCCACGAATCCACGGAGCCCTTCATCACGGACGTGTTCGCCTTGATCAGGTCGATGCTGTCCTTGATGGCCGGATCCCATCCCTCCCACTGGCAGATGGAGAAGGTGTTGATGCGCTCGCGCATGTTGTAGTGACCCCAGTATTCACCGTTCAGGTAGACAATGGCGAGGTTGGTGTCCTGATACATGACGTCCATTCCCTCGGCAAGCGAGGTGAGAATGGAATCGCGCATGCGGGTCTTCTTCGTGTCCTGCCCGGAGGCGCGCAGAAGGAACGACTGATACTCGGTATAGTCCCGGTTGGGGAAAAGCTTTGCGCGGAAGCGGCTGTCGCCGTACTTGCTGCGGGCAATGAGCTTGAACGGCTTCTGGTCTTCCTTGCGGCTGTACTGTCCGTGCAGACGCACGCCGCAGCCCTGCGACAGGATGGTGGCGCCGTCCAGACCAAACAGCTCGACGTTGGCATCCTTCTCCCACGTCATCCAGAAGTTCGCGCCCTTGTTCAGCGAGCCGTACGGACTCTTCGAAAGCGCATTGGGACCCTTGACGTACAGCCCGGTATTGTAGTCCCACAGGTCGGTAGGATTCATAACCAGCGAAATCACCTGCATCGTGTGGCTTACGCCCACGAGGTACGACTGCGTTTCCACCAGACTGGACAACTGACCGTCCTTCACCGCAATGGCGCGAATGATCGTGGTCTGCGTCACCGGGATGGGATTGGTATAGACGAACGTCTCATAGCGTCCCTCCACAGTTACCTCCGGGTCAGGCGTATAAACAATGCCGCCCACAGCCGCCGGATCGGGCGTGGATGAATCCAGCGTATAATAGATGGTCGCGCCCGGCTCAGCAGTCAACGCCACGCTGAAATACTGGTTTGCCGGATACATGCCGCCCTGCACAGAGAAGGTGGGCTTCAGCATGCGCGATTCATAGCCAACCTGCACGTTGCCGGAACCGGGCGTAGAGGCCGCAAGATAATAGAAGCCGTTCCGCCCGCTGATGCGGCCGTAGGACATGTTGGAATACTGCATGCCCAGCTGCACGCGGTCAAGAATTTTGCCGGATGGGTCAGAAAGCACCAGCGTTTCGCCCTCCGTGGCAGACAACTTGAAGCTCGTATGGCAATAGCCCTTCACGGTTGTATTCAAGCCGGAGCAGTAAACGCCCATATACTGGCCGGGCGCAATGGTGGTTCCTTCGGGAAACTGCCACTTGCGCGGCTTCGCAGGGTCGTCCGAAAGCCCCCATGAGCTCAGGTCGACGGTCTGCGACGAGGCGTTGTACAGCTCAATCCAATCATAGGAGGCCTTGCCGACGTTCGCCGTGGTGGTCGTGGACATAATCTCGTTGAAAAAAACGCCGCTTGAATTTTGCGCCGCGAACTGACCATCGATCAGCGCGGCGCTCTGAAAGCTGTTGGACATGCCGGGGGTTGGCGAAAGGTTCGTCGTCCATGTGCCGTCCGACTGGCGGGAATAGGACTGATCCGCCTTCAGCAGATCATATTCCACCAGGTCGATCAGCTGCCCGGCGGCGTTTGACAGATAAGCGCCCTCCTTCTCGCTGCTCAGGCGGAAGTTGGTGTGCAGCTTGCCCGCCGGATCGCGCCGGTCGTAGCCGGAGCAGTAGACGATCATGTATTCGTCCGGGCCGATGGAAATGTTCGGGAAATGCCACTTCTGCAGGTTCAGGTCGGAGTCCGAAAGCGCGTAGCCGTTCAGGCTCACCGTGTAGGCAGACTTATTGTGAATCTCGATCCAGTCGAGGAACTCGCCGTTTTCGTCCGCCGCGTAGCTCATGTTTTTGGCCATCAGCTCGGTGATTTCAATGGGGCTATCGGTCATCTCGCGGCTGTCGTGCAGCAGATGATAATTTTCGCTTGTGTTGTCCAGCCCCGGGGTCGCCTCATCGGTCACTACCCACTTGCCGTCGATCTCGGCATAGGACTGATTCGCCCGCATTTCGGGAATGTTCAGCGTCTGCACGGCGGTGTTGTTCGGGTTAAACAGCACCAGCGTATCGCCCGCCGCAGAAATGCGGAACGGGGCATGATACGCATAGCCCGCGTTGTTGCGCAGCGTGCCCGTGCAGTAGATCAGCACGCGCTCGCCCGCCGCCAGCGTCTGGTTCGGGAACTCGAAATACTTGATCATCAGGCTCGAATCCTTCGCCAGCTTCCAGCCATACAGGTTCACGGCTTTGCCGGAATGATTCACAATTTCCACCCAGTCGGGGTATGCGCCGGTGTCATCCTGAACGGAGGATGCATTGGAGCTCATAACCTCGCTCACGCGCACGGTAGCCGCGGCGTCGATTTCCGGGATGGAATTGTCCTTCGTCTTCGGCAGAACGCCGTTTGGAAACACGTTCTTCTGAAGGAAGAAGCACAGCACGATAAACACAATGCCGCCCGCGATGATCAGCGGCAAAAGATTTTTCTCGCGTCCGGACGAACGCGGTGCGGGCGCAGGCCTCCGAGCCGGAGCGGGCCTGGAAGCAGGCTTGCGCGCGGGCGCAGCGGCACGGCGCGGAGCGGACTTGGCAGCGGGCTTTTTCGTAGAATTCTGCAAAACGGTATGCCTCCGTAATGATAAACTGTAAGAAAAAACGATCTATCCATGAAATTATACCACGCATACGTCTGTTTGCCCAGTGAAGTTAGGTTAAATTCTTCACATTCGCGAATGCTCAGGCGCAGTGAAAGCCGCGTTCGTCAGCCTCCTGCCGGGGAAACGGTAACGTAGGCGTTTTCGTCTGCCCAGCGCGCGGCGGCGGAGCCGGGATCCGCCACGATAACCGGATCAACCAGACCTCCCAGTGCATCCTCATGGATGGCAACAGGCGTATTCGGCATCAGGATGGCGCGAAGGGCATCGCAGCCGGCGAAGGCATTCGTTTCGATTTCCCGCACGTTCGTATGGGAAAGATCCACGCATTGCACGCCGGACAGATTTTCAAACGCGCCCGCTTCAATGCGCGCAAGGCTTTCGGGCAACGTGAGCGTTTTGGGCCACGGAACCGCTTCAAACGACCTCTCGTCCCTCGCTGCGGCAAGGTGCACCGCGCTTCCGGGGTAGCCGGAGACGGTAATGGAGGCGGCAAACGCGTCCCCCGCAATCTCCGAAACACACTCCGGAACGAATACTCCCGTGAGCGCGGTTCCCTCCGGGAACGCGCCTGCGCGAAGCGCGGTCAGCGGCGCGCCGCCCAGCGTCTCGGGCAGGGAGAGGAACGCCGAAGCGCCGCTATAGCCTGTGACAACTGCGCAACCATCAGCAAGCTCGTAGATTAGCCCGGTCGCCTCGTCAAGCTGCGGACCAGAAACCGGCTCCATGTAGTCGGGAATCTTCATGGCCGCCCAGCCGCGCTTCGTTCCATCGGCCGTAACGCCCCAGCCCCAGCTGTAGGAGGCGCCCTCCACCGTTTCATGTACAATGAAGATTTCGTCCGGCTTCAGCACGCCCAGCTTGCCGTAGCCCGTACCGGGCCCCGCGCGCAGGTTCAGCGACGTGGACACAGTGAGACGGTAGCGTGGAAGCGCCTCGGCATCCGGCTCTCCATATTCCACAAGAAAGCCTGCTGTCTCCATATTGGACGGCGCAAGGTCAAGCCAGGTTCCATCCGCCGCCGCGGCCAGCCGTCCGTTTGAATTGGCATAATTCTTCTCGGTAGGCATGCCGCTTCGCCAGCAGGACGCAGCGAACGCATCGGAAAACGATTCGCCGGACACCCACGTCCAGTTTCCGCACGTGTACTCGCCGCCCAGCCAGCAGAGACCCTCCGCAGCCTTCAGAAGGGGCAGAACCGCCTTTGCCTCAGCGGCTGTACGGATTGTTGCCAGGTGCCCGCCGCGAGACTCGGCATATTCCTTTGCAAATGTCCACGCATGCGTTCCGATGAACAGCTCATAGCGCCGGCCGTTCAGGGTAACCGTTTTTTCGGGCTTCGCATCGTCCGCAAGCGCCTCGCCCCACACGGCGTAAAGCGTCGCCGCGCGGTTCTCGTTGAACGAATCGCCCGCCAAAAGCGCAGGCTCCGCTGCATGCCTGTCCTCCGCCCAGCCAAGGAATTCATAACCCTTGCGCGTCGGCGCGTCGTTTGAAATTTTGAAGGGAATGCCCTCTGTCTTCGTGCCGGACGCAGGCGCATCGCTTCCGCCGTTCGCATCGTAGGTTATAGGATAGGCTTCCGTCGTGCCGCCGAATTTCTTCCAATAAATGTTTACGGCGTTCGCCCCTCGGGTCTTGCCCTTGTTGTATCGGTCGGCGGGAATTTCAAAGTATACGCAGAAATGGTACGCCGCGTCATATGCGCCCTGTGCAGTGTCCGGCAGGGCGCGCAGCACGTTGCCTACGCTCTTTTTGTTTGTTTCCAGCTCATGCTGAAGGTAGCCCAGCTGTCCCTCAAGGCTTTTCCAGCTTTCATAGCCGTGTTCCTCGCAGTATGCAATCAGCGAGTTCCGGCGCGAATTCCACTGGCAAATGCCGTAGGCCGCGCCGGAATCGCCGATGGCCTCCGGGTTGAAATTGCTTTCGCTTTTTATATTGGAAAGGATCCCGCACGCCGCCGCGCGGTTCAGCCCGGCGGTCTCCGTGAGGTATGTATAAATGGTTTGAATATTTTCCTCCGTGCCCGCGCGGCCCGACGCAGGAATATGCGCCGCAAGCAAAAGCGCAAGCAGGAAAAACGTAGTCAGCTTTTGTTTCATGAAGACCTCCTTTGAAAAAATAATCAGCCATCGGCCTCGGGAATCAGCGCCCGAAGCGCCTCCGGCAACTGCGACTCAAATTCGAGCACCCGCCCTGTAAGCGGATGCAGAAAGCGCACGAAGGCCGAGTGCAGCGCGAAGCGCTCGGGCAGCACATCCGGCCGCTCGGTTCCATACAGAAAATCGCCGAACACCGGGCAGCCAATGTACGCAAGGTGCACGCGAATCTGATGCGTGCGCCCCGTGTCCAGCCGCAGCCGCAAAAGCGCGCGCCCGTTTCCGGCCCAAAGCGTTTGATACATTGTGCGAGAGTCCCTTCCGTCCGCACGCACCTCGCGGCGCACGGTCGCGCCGTCTGCCTTACCGATGGACGCATCGATCACGCCCTCCCTCTCCGCCGGCGCTCCCTGCGTCACGGCCAGATATTCGCGCACGAATTCGGGGGTGTGCAGCTGACGGGACAGAAGCATCTGCGAATGCGCATGCTTCGCCGCAACCATCAGACCGCTGGTGCCCTTGTCCAGCCGGTTGACCGGACGGAACACGAAGCCCGGCACGTCCCGGTAGCGCCATGCGAGCCGATTTTCCAGCGTGTTGTCCGGCTGGCGGGGCGAGGACTGTGTAGAAAGCGGCGCGGGCTTGTCGATCACATACAGATCGTCGTCCTCATAGACGACGGCAACCGGCACGTTCTCCGGGCGAACCGGCGCGGCAGCCGTCTCCTCGTCCGTCAGCGTCACCGACACGACCTGCCCTGCGCGCACGGCATGATCGGCATGCACGCTTTCACCGTCCAGGCACAGCACGCCCAGCGCCTTGGCTCTGGCGAGCTGATGGCTGGACAGCCCCAGCCGCCCGCGAACGACACGGCGGATCAGCCGTCCGTCGTCCTCCGCCGGAACCACATAGCTCAGAACGCGCATGAAAAGTCCTCCCCCTCGGCATTTTCTAAGGAAGAATTCGCCGTCCACGTGCGAAAGTCCTTCCTGAAACGGCGGAAAGGAAAAGACCGTCCTGAAATACTTATGTAAAATTCCGTCATTTTTCGCTTACAGCTATTGCAATCGGAGAGGATATGGTCTATAATATATCAGTCTGCCCAAGAATGTGGGTTGCTGTTGTCGTCCGTTCGGCCAGCGCCCGTCTGCGAACGCGGGGGCTGACCATTCTTTCCATAGGAGGTGTCAAAACATGGCATCGGATAAGCGTATTAAGGTTGTACTGGCATGCTCCGAATGCAAGCAGCGCAATTATAATACCATCAAGAACAAGAAAAATGATCCCGATCGTCTCGAAATGAGCAAGTATTGCCGCTTCTGCAAGAAGCATACCGTTCATAAGGAAGCCAAGTAATCGGGCGGAGGCAACGATCAACTCGGAGGATGTGACAACATGGCGAACGAAAACGGAACGAAAAAGCCGAATTTCTTCGTGCGCGTTGGAAGATGGTTCAAGAACCTTGGCGTTAGAATCGGCAAGGCGTTCTACAACATGTTCCACGAGATGAAGAAGGTCACCTGGCCCACGAAGAGCGCGCTCGTGAATTACTCCCTGATAGTGCTTCTTTTCATGGTGGTTATGGGCGTAGTGATTGGCCTGTTTGACATGGGCGCCGGCGCTCTTATCAGACTGATCACCGGCTGACGGGCAAGGAGTTAAACATGGCGGAAAATGCCGAGATGAATTGGTATGTCGTACATACCTATTCTGGCTATGAAAACAAGGTCAAGGCGAATCTCGAGAAGTCCGTTGAGAACAATGGCCTTCAGGATCTGATCGCAGAGGTGCAGATCCCGATCGAAGAGGTCGTCGAGATCAAGAATAACAAGCGCCGCGTGGTTCCGCGTAAGCGTATGCCGGGCTATGTACTGGTTCGTATGGTTATGACCAACGAATCTTGGTATGTTGTGCGCAATACGCGAGGCGTCACCGGTTTTGTCGGCACGGGCACCAAGCCCACGCCGCTCCCGGACAACGACTACACGTCGTTAATGGCCAGCATTCCCGTTACCCGCCTGGACATTCAGGTCGGCGACGAGGTTCGCATCCTTACCGGCCTGTTCGAGAACTTCACCGGTCGCGTCACCGATATCGACACCGAGAACCAGAAGCTTCGTGTCACGGTGCCGATGCTTAAACGCGAAACTGCCATCGATCTGGATTACGACGAAGTCGTTCGTCTGGACTCGTAACGCGCTTCCATCGCTTGTAAGCCTTCGGGCTTCAGGAGTGGGAGGGGCTCAGGAAGGCCCCGCTACACCACATACAGATTAAGGAGGAAACCCCTATGGCGAAGAAAGTAACTGCGCTCATCAAGCTGCAGGTCAACGCCGGCAAAGCCACCCCCGCGCCGCCGATCGGCCCGGCGCTCGGTCAGCATGGCGTAAACATCCCCGGATTCTGCAAGGAATTTAACGACCGCACTGCCAAGCAGGTCGGTCTCGTGATCCCGGTCGTCATCACCGTGTATCAGGATCGTTCCTTCACGTTCATCTGCAAGACGCCTCCGGCCGCCGTTCTGATCAAGAAGGCCTGCGGCCTCGAGCACGCTTCTGGCCGTCCCAACAAGGACAAGGTTGCTCACATCTCTCAGGCTCAGGTGAAGGAAATCGCCGAGCTGAAGATGCCCGACCTGAACGCTGCTTCCATCGAAGCCGCCATGAGCATGGTCGCCGGAACGGCCCGCTCCATGGGCGTTATCGTGGACGACTGACGCAAGAAGACCAAAACCGTGGGAGGACATAGTGCCGATTGTACCACAGGGAGGATATTAACATGAAGACCGGAAAGAAATATAGCGACAGCATCAAGCTGATCGATCGTACCAAGCTGTATGATCCTGAAGAGGCCGTTACGCTGGTAAAGCAGACCGCCAAGGCCAAGTTCGACGAGACCGTCGAGATCTCCGTCCGTCTGGGCGTTGATCCTCGTCACGCCGATCAGCAGGTTCGCGGCACCGTCGTTCTGCCCAACGGCACCGGTAAAACCAAGACCGTCCTCGTAATCGCCAAGGGCCCCAAGGCCGAGGAAGCGACCGCCGCAGGCGCCGATTTCGTGGGTGCTGAGGACATGATCGCCAAAATTCAGGGCGGCTGGTTCGGATTTGACGTTTGTATCGCCACCCCGGACATGATGGGTCTGGTCGGCCGTCTGGGCCGCGTGCTCGGCCCCAAGGGCCTCATGCCGAACCCGAAGACTGGTACCGTCACCATGGACGTGACCAAGGCCATCACCGAAACCAAGGCCGGCAAGGTCGAATACCGCGTCGACAAGACCGCCATCATCCACTGCCCCCTCGGAAAGGCTTCCTTCTCTGAGCAGCAGCTGAATGAGAACCTGCGCACCCTCATGGATGCCATCATCAAGGCGAAGCCGTCTGCCTCCAAGGGCACGTATGTGAAGTCCGCCGTGATCTCCAGTACCATGGGCCCCGGCATCAAGCTGAACGCGCTCAAGTTCTGATGATTGTCTTTTGCGCCGCTTTCCGTTTTTCCGGAAGGCGGCGTTTTTTTAAAGCGTTGCCGTGCATTCGGCAGCCGTTCCGGTAGCATTGTTTCCGCCGTCTGCGGCCTGCAATCCGTTTGTCGGCTGACTGCCCCATTTGCACGGCGTCACCCCGGATCATCTGAAGGAGGAGTTTTTTTATGAGATACGAAGCGGAAATCGTCATCTGCGGTGCAGGCACCGCAGGCTCGGTCGCCGCTATTGCTGCTGCGGACGCGGGACGCGATGTGCTCGTTATTGAACAGTTCGGCTCGGCAGGCGGCAGCAGCACGCTCGCGCTCGTCACACCGCTAATGAACACCTGTGTTCCCGGAAATCCGATGGGCAGCTATGTATCCCGCGAAATCAACCGCCGCATGCTTGCGCTCGGCGCGGCCACGGGAAAGGGCGACAGTTATTTCGACCCGGAGATGCTGAAAATCGTGCTGAACGAAATGCTGGCGGAGCGCGGCGTAAAAGTTCTGTACCACACGTTCCTCATCGGCGCAAAGCGTGAGGGCAGGCAGGTTACAGCGGTGGAAATCGCGAACAAGTCCGGCAGAAGCGAGGTCGCAGGCAAAATCTTCATCGACGCCACGGGCGATGCAGACGTCGTGCGCACGCTGGGGCTTGAAACGCTGCATGGCAGCGAGGAGGACGGCAAAAACCAGCCGATGTCGCTCCGGTACCTGCTGGGCGGCGTAGATACGCAGGCGTTTTGGGATTACCTCGAGGAGGTCTCGCATCCGGACGACGCGCCGCGCACGCGTCCCGAAAACTACAGCGGCGCAGTTACGATGAACCCGGATAAGCAATGGCCGCTAAGGCCGCTGTTCCTTCAGGCAATCGATGCAGGCGAGCTTACGCTGGAGGACGCGCTGTACTGGCAGTTCTTTACTGTGCCCGGCCGGCGCGACGTCATTGCGTTCAACTGCCCGGAATTCTTCGACTTCCACGATGCGGACGATGCTGAGAATCAGTCGCGCGTACAGGCAGAGGGCAAGCGCGCCATTCTGCGGCAGCTTTCATTCTACCGCGCGCATATTCCCGGCTTCCAGCAAGCCTATATTTCAGAAATCTCCGCCATGGTAGGCGTGCGCGAATCCCGCCGCGCTGTAACCGATCATATCCTGACTGCCGAGGAAATTCTCGGCCGCGCGCGTTTCGAAGACGCGATTTGCCGCTGCAACTATCCTGTGGACGTGCATGGGCGCAATCTCAATACCTATGCACTGACCGGGAGCGACCGCGAGCCGTATTATGAGATTCCGCTCGGCTGCCTGATTGTGCGCGATGCGGAGAACCTGCTCGTCGCCGGGCGCAACCTCGGCAGCGAGTTCATTGCGCAGTCGTCCGCGCGAATCATTCCCACCTGCCGCGTCATGGGCGAGGCTGCCGGTCTCGCCGCTGCGCTCGCCGTACGCGAGCAAAAAACTGTCCGCGAAATCGGCGGAAAACGCGTCAGACAGGAAATGGCGCGTATGGGAGCCGACGAGGCGTAGGCAAGCCCCGCGCTTCACGTTCACGCTATAATCCTCCAAAAGCGAGAATGTGCCGCAGAAGACGCCTGCATGGCGTCGTCTGCCGCCCTTGCCTGCGGCCTTGTGCGTGAACATATCGCCCACACAAATAAATACGAAGCCAAACGCGCGCAGCGCATTTCACAAGTGCACTGCGCGCGTTTTGATGTGCAAACCGAAGCAATCCAGCCTCCATTTGTATTCACTGCTTAAACCGTTGGCTGCCTTGCTGCAAGCAGCAACGGCAACTCCTCTCGCTTGCCTGAATCCTTGTCCGCATGCCCATGCTGCCTTAAAAGCCCGCTCATGTCTCCAGAGTGAAGTCAATGTCGTAACGCGTTCCGTTTGAAAACAGCGTTCCCTTTGTAAGCCTGATTTTCAGAATGATGCAGTTCGGGTCGTCAAATCGGTTATGTCCATTATCGATCCATTCGGCAAACGCCCTTCGAAGCACAGCGGCAATCGGCGCGTTTTCCGGCTTGCCGAACCAGCCCATACTTTCTCCCACGCCATGAGCCGTAAACCAGTCGCCCGCAAGAGCGCACACAGGATTCCGCAAAAGCTGGCGCATCTTTCCGGAAAGAGCATGGGTAATAACATAGAAGGCACCGTTTTCGTAATACGCGTTCACGCTGCGCACATAGGGAACGCCGTCTGCCGTGGTTGCGAGCGCAAGAACCTTGTCCCTTCCAAAACGCTCGATCATGATTCTTTCCGCTGCGGGAGAAATCATCTGGCTGTCGCCTCCTTTGTAAATGCTTGCAATTCCATTATATCCGCCACGCTCAGGCTGTCAAGCATGGAGCTGACATTGCAATCGCTTATTCTGCATCTCATCATTGAGCCCTATGTCAACGAGTATACAGCCGTCAGCTTTTCGTAGTTATTCTCTCTCAAATGATGTGTAATAAAAATAACGCCAAGCTCCGGCGTGGTAAGCAGGCTGCTTTCAATGTCCAGTGCGTTTGCTTCATCCAGGGCGGAGGTACCCTCATCCAAAATGACGTACTGCACTTTGCGTATGAACGCACGAGCCAAAGCCATGCGCTGACGTTGACCGCCGGAAAGGTTTTTGCCGTTTTCCATGATAACGGTATCCAAGCCCTTCGGCAGAGCGCGCACATAGTCCTCCAAACGGCACCTGCGAAGAACCGCCATAACCTCCTCATCCGTATAGGGCAAGCCCAGTGTGATATTGAATCGGAGCGTATCCTGAAACAGATACACTTGCTGATCCACATAAGCAATCTGCTGATACAAGGCTTCCGTAGGAATATCCCCCTGCTCCCTCTCGCCATACCACACCTTTCCCGTATAGCCGGGAAGCAAGCCCAGAATAATTTTTGTCAAGGTCGTTTTCCCGCTGCCGCTTTCGCCCATAATGACGTATTTGCCGCCAGCGCAGAACGTGTAATTGCCGTTTTCCAATACGGGGCGGTCATCGTATCGGAACGAAACATTTTCAAGCTTGATTTCGGGAATGGATGAAATTGCAGCCTTGCTTTCAGCGGGATTCACACCATGATCATTAAGCTTCTCCCACAAAGGCCTCGATGCCTTTACCGTCATAAAGCACTGCACCAGCTCTCCTGCGCCGTTAAAGAAGCTGCCGGCAAGATTGCCGACCGACAGAACTGCGCCGGCCGGCGCGGCGCCGACCACGGCCGCCAGCAGGGTAACAAGAAGAAGAACGACCTGCCCAACCATACTAACGGTTGAGATCAGAATCTGAACCGCCGCATTGGTTTTATTAAACCGGAGGCACGCCTTTTCCGCTTTTTCGGAGGCCGCAGCAATGCGCTCGCAGATTCGGTTGCGAAGGCCCGTCAAAAAGAAGACGGACGCACCCATGACGACATCCTTATAGCTTTCGGTGCTGATTTCCAGCGCCTCCGCTCTTTCGATATTTACCTTCTGAAGTTGCCTATTGGTCAGCTGCGGAAGAACGGAAATCATTACCAGCATGACAATTGCAGCAAGACCGATGGACGGACTGAGCAGGCATAGCGCCCCCAGCGAGAAGCTCGCCGTTGCCAGATTTTCAATTCCGGAGAACAGAGAGGCAAAGCACTGGCTGTAAATATCGTTCACATCGTTTGTCAGCCACGAAACATAGTGTCCGCTGTCTTTATTCGCAAAATCGGAATAAGGCAGCGAGCCAATTTTCTTCCCGACCATAAGGCGCAGCTCATTTTTTAACCTTTTCTGGATTTTCGATTTAGCCGCCAAGGATACGTAATACATAAGCATTGCAAGCAACCAGATGAGCAAAACGATTGCAAAGGTCAGGATCAGAGCCTTCACCCTATCGCCCTCGTACTTGTAAGCGCTGTACAGGAAAGACAGGGAATAGCCTGCAAACACCATTGCACAGGATGTAAGAATTCCCAGCAGCGCAACCCCGGCAATTCCGCCCAGATTCCTCCTGATAAGCGTTTTATACGGTTTCATCCGGTAACGCCTCCTGCTTCACTTCAAGCCACAGCTTCCAAAGCCGCGGAACGCCTTCATCGTTCGGCTGCATCCTACGCGTCAGGCAATCCATTGCCGTTTTGCCATACAGGTTGTAGTCCGGCTGTTTTTCTATGTTCAGCGTGGTAAAAAACCTCATATCGCCAATCTCGCCCGGCGCAGCCAGATCATATCGCACGGCCTTGGTTACTGCATCCCTGAGATAGCTTCGAGCCTTTTCAAATTCGCCCTTGAAGCAATAGCACTCAGCAATCGTTTCAAGGATGACGCAATCGTACTTGTCAAACCACGTCAATGCCGATTGCGGCTGAATGCCCCGAAGAACCGTCCGCAGCCACTGGAAGCATTCGATCGCCGCATCGTAATTTCTGCGCTGGAAAAATACGTTGGCATAGCCAACCATAATCGAATTGATGTCATCGGCAAACGCCGAAAAGGCCTTGCCCAGATATTTCTCCGCTTCGTCTGCATCGTGAAAATAATCGCCGAGCACCATTCCGATCATGGCGTTATTCACGCCGCAGACATTGTATTTTTTCAAAATTCGCAGTGCCGCTTTGGGGTTATTCAGGATCAGATACGCCTTCGCCATTTGCGTTCGGATAGAAACCTCGCTTACCGTATCATCCTGATTCTGAGCAATCAGCTCGCACGCATGGTTCAGAAGCTCGATGGCTCGCCTGTTCCATTCCCGATGCTCCGCATCCTCGCCTGCCTTCAGATAAATCAAAGCACTCTGATATACGATGTCAAAATGGTTCGGATAGCTTTTTAAGGCCTTTTCCGCTTCCGCGGCTGCTTCATCATACTCCCTTTCCCTCGTCAGGGACACGATCCGATCAAGAGCTGACGCCGCATTGTTGCTTCGCCACTCATATCCAAGAAGAACGTCCGTGGAGGTATGAAACAGGTCTGCCATTTCAAGAATCAGATGGATCTCCGGCGTGGATTGCTTTGACTCCCATTTGTAGACGGCGCTGACACTGACCCCCATTGCTTCTGCAAGCTGCTCTTGCGTCATCCTTCGTTCCTTGCGGAATTTCCTGATGTTTTCAGAAAGCCTCACCCTCATAATCTGCCCTCCCTGCCCTTAGTAACCATATTATACCGCGGAGAAAGCTCCATCTGAACATACCAGCTGTAACGTTCGTAGAAATATTTTTTTACCTTCAATGCGGGTTCCAACAAAATGGCCCGCGCTGCACAGGCAAAATGTCAATCAGGCGGCTCGCGATTTCGAGATAGGCTGCCGTCCTCTCCGCATCGGTCGCATCCAGCCCATCCGCGCTCAGCTCACCACAAACAGCTATTCGTAAGAACGGAATTCCTTTTGAATTGGATATATAACTGATGAATACGGAGAGGAAACCGGAGAAGATGTTGCTATTGATGATAGCTGGAATTATGCCGATATTCTCTTGAACGGCATACAAGCAAAAACTGTGTAATGGGCATTTCATAAGCTAAACTTCCGGGAACAGACATTGCCGGAATAGCGAAATGCTATCTGCATGACCTGCGGACGTGTCGGCTCATGGAAGAACCGCCCCACCTTTGAAGAGTTGGCGATCATGTTCGAGCGCAGCACTGCCAGCGGTGCGGAGCGAGCATACAAGAAAGCAATTCTCCATCTGGCAGAACTTTTGATCACCGATAATGCAGTCCACCCGATTCATTTGAAGCTAAAATCCAAGAAAAGTAGAAAAAAGAAAATCACCAACGCAATCTACGAATATCAAGTAAATCACGATGGCGAATGGGACGAATTAGCTCTGAATTTTGAAACCAAAACAGCGGGAATCGTAAAACCGGCTGATTGGGACACGATCAAATCTCATAAATACGCAAAAGTGACAATTTCCTATCTGCTGCACTGCAAGAATGAGGACTTACTAAAAGATATTATTCTTCCATTTAAGCCATAAAAAACACAAAACCGCTGCATATTCCGCCCTGCACGTGGGGCGAAAATTGCAGCGGTTTTACCGAAAAATTACGCTTTCATAAATCCACAGCAGCCGATCTCAGACATTTCCCGGAACCCCATAGACTTATAAAAAGCAATGGTTTTCGGTGTATTGTCCGTTGCCAGTTCTATCTGCCGCACATGGCTGTATCTGTCTAAGACAACTTGCAGAAGTGCAGAACCGATGCCTTTCCGCTGATGTTCCGGGAACACCAAAATGTCTTGCACGAATACGATGGTATGTCCATCACCAACGGCACGAATGATACCAAGAAACTAATCGCCCTCGTAAGCTGCAAGGGTCAGCATAGAGTTTTCAAACCCTTTACGCAGCACCTCTGGATGATCCGTGTAGGCAGTCCAACCTACACTTGCGTATAAACTAAGAATTTCCATTTCGTTATAGTAGTTTTCCAATATGCCTTTTCTGTCCATAATTACTTCTCCAAACTCAGCTCAAACACACCTCCGTCAAACACAATATCGTTGCCATTGGCATCCTTGTAGAACGACACCCTTTCGGTTTCGATCAGCTCAAAGCCCAAGGATTTGAGAAGTGAAACAGAGGGCGTATTATTGATAGCCGTACCTGCGGTCAGCCTTTTGATGCCAAGCTCACGCATATAGTCAATGAGTGCTAGGTGGCTTTCCTTTGCATAGCCCATGCCGTGATATGCGGAGTGGAAGCAGTAGCCGATCTCGTGTCCGTTCTCTCGAATGTTAAAGGCACTGTACCCGATAACGGTATCACCAAGGCAGATTGCAAAAAACATATGCTCAGTGCCGCTATTCGCCGCTGCCCATTTTGCAATTCTTGGCTGAACATCCGCATCATCGGTGATGTGTGGCTTGTCATACTGTGAAAGGGCGGAAGTGTTAAAATCCACCCAAATATCTTTTATGCTTTTCCAATCGTCCGCAACAATGTGACGAATGGTTAGTCTTTCGGTTTTAAGTATCATAATTGCGTTTTCTCCTTATAGGGTTATCCAAAATCTTTTCAAATCCTCGTTTTCATTCGGTTCATGGATCGTGGATTCGTAAACGCCGCCGTTTGCAAGAATAGTCTTTTCGCTTCCAATGTTTCCGTCAATACAAGTAATTAGAACTTTATCAAGTCCGATCTCACGACAGAATGGAAGTGCCATTCTCAACATTTCCTTGGCATAACCCTTGCGTCTTTCGCTCGGTCTTACAGAATATCCAATATGACCGCCAAACTTTGATAGATAATCATTAAACTCGTGTCTTATCTGCAAGAAGCCCAACACCTTGTTATCATCCTTCCTCACAAGCATGAACTGTGTTGCAGGAACATGCGGAGCAGGACAAGTTTCGGGATTTTCTTTGATGGCACACTTTTCAATATATTCAATCGGATCGTCTGTACGACGCATCGGACCGCATCCATCCATAGAACTGTCTGCTGCAAGGTATTCTTTTTTGCTTTCCATTATCTGTTCCGCATATTCTGCGGTTGGTCTTAATAAAACAAATTCTTCCATGGCTTAACTTTCTCTTATCTTTCTCCCAATTTTCATATCCTGTCGCCACTTCGGAGCTTCGCCATCGTCTGCCCAATACTCGTCCATAGTGACAATCTTATCTTCTTTGAGTTTGATGAAGGACGTAACGTGGAAAGAAGCGGAGTAATCCTTCGGATAAACCCGTGTTGCAGTAATCATCATATCGTCTGTCGTGACGATCTTTTCAACCTCGCCATCCCAATCGCCGGGATAGTCGCAGTTAGCTCTTATAAATTCCTCAACCGTGAAATGCTCATTAGAGCAATGCCAATTTACATAGGCATCGGTGTGGAAATATTCTCTTATCTTGTCTGCTCTCTGTGCGAGAACATCAGACCAAAACTGTTGTATATTCATTGCAACTTCTTAAATCAACCCAAAATATTCAAACGCTTCCCGGATTGCTTTCTCCTTTTCCGGTGGACACTGTGGTTGTCTACTGTCCTCAGATTTTGGCAGATTGTAATTCTTTCCAACCTCAATTCCACATTTCCGTTTAATCTGCGAAATATACAGGTTTGAAACCTTTAATCCGCTGTGCTCCCACACATAGTCCTTAATCTGCGTGTAGGTTGCACTGTCCTGAAAATCTGACATATCCATATCTTCCAAAGAGAACTCAACACGAACTTTTTTTCGAGTCGACCTCTCCCTTGGAAAGTAGGACAACCGTCTCCACATGCCCGGTTTGTGGAAACATGTCTACAGGACGAACGGCGGCAAGACGATAGGCAGAGGCAAGAAGCCTGAGGTCGCGGGCGAGGGTGGCAGGGTTACAGGAAACGTAGACGAGCTTGTCCGCCGGGGATTCGCACAGGGCGCGGATGACAGGCTCATCGAGACCCTTGCGGGGCGGATCGACGATAACTGCATCGAAGTGTTCCCTTTTCTGAAGCCCGGGATACAACGCCGCTGCGTCGCCCTCCATGAATTGAACCCTGTGGGAAAGCTGGTTCGCCTCGGCGTTTTTGCGTGCGTCGGCCACGGCGGGCGCGACGATTTCGATACCCGTCGCTCTCGCGCACGTACGCGCGGCAAAAAGCGTGATCGTGCCTGCACCGCAGTACACATCGCATACGCGGTCGCCGGGCTTCAGCGCAGCCAGCGCCAGCGCTTCGCCGTACAGACGCTCCGCCTGCGGGCGATTGACCTGAAAAAACGACTGAGGGGAAACCGAAAAGCGCAGACCGTCCAGCGTCTCGGAGATGGTCTCAGTGCCGGCCAGCCTACGGCAAATGCCGTCCAGCGCATGCGCAGGACGACGCGAGAGCTCGCATGCATACACGCTACGAACCATTGAAATTTCCGTCATGATCGCGCGGGCAAGCCGGGTCGCGTCGGCACGGGCGTACAGCGACAGCGTAACCATCATTTCCCCCGCCGCATTCGTGCGCACGACGAGGTTCTTCAGCGGCAGACCTCTGCGGTGCGCGCGCACAAACGCGAGCACACGGTTTGCACCGTCTGCCTGCAGCGGACATTCCGCAAGATCGATGACCCGGTGCGTGCCGCCCTCGCAAACGCCCGCCTTCTCGCCGTCAAACGCGAATTCCGCCTTGTTTCGGTAGCCCAGCGTTTCCGGCGACGCAAGCGTCTCCCCTACCTCGGGTGCCTGCACGCCGCCCAGATGAGAAAGAGCATCCGCAACCCTCTGGCGCTTCAGCTGAAGCGCGCGAGCATAGGCAATATGCTGCGTCTGGCAACCGCCGCACACGCCAAAATGCGGGCAAAGCGGCGTCACGCGGTCGGGCGACGGCTCCAGCACGTCTATCAGACGCGCCGTGCAGAAGCGCTCCTTTTCGGCTTCAATCCGAACGTTCACCGTCTCGCCGGGAATCGCGAAGGGCACGAAAACGGCGCGGCCGTCCGAAAGACGGCCGACGCCCTGCATTTCCGACCCAATGCCGGTGATCAGAATCGTTTCACTGCTCATTGCACGTAACCGGTCACATCCACGAGATCGTAATACTCGCGTTCAAAGACCATGGGAGACAGCGCCTCGTCGAAGGATACGTCGATGATTTTGTTTCCCTTAATGCCCACGGCGCGGCCGCCAACGTCGTTTTTCAGAAGCTCCACGGCATGCGCCCCGGTGCGCGTGGCCAGAATTCGATCGTTGGCCGTAGGACTTCCGCCGCGCTGCGTGTAGCCTAACACAGTCGCGCGCGTCTCGTGCCCACTCAGCGCCTCGATCACCTCGGCATACTGGCTGCTGGTCACATGCTCACGGGTAATGTGCAGCTTGGGATATTCCTTCTTGAGCGCCTTCAGATCCGTCTTCAGCGAATCCTGCGCGCCCTCAGCAAAGATCAGAATCATCGAGCGCTTGCCGCCGATCACGCCCTTGTGCACAGTGTCGGCCACCTCCTCCAGCGTCCACGGCACCTCGGGAATGATCGCCATTTCCGCGCCGCAGGCCACGGCGGTATGCACGGCAATATCGCCGCAGTGGCGGCCCATTACGGTAACAATGGACGCGCGCTCGTGTGCCTCACCGGTGTCACGGATGCGGTTGACCGCCTCAACAGCCGTATTCAGGGCCGTGTCAAAGCCGATAGTGAACTCAGTGTAGTTCAGGTCGTTGTCGATCGTGCCGGGAACGCCGATTGTAGGCATGCCCAGCTTATTGAGCGCACGTGCGCCGGCATAGGTTCCGTTTCCGCCGATACACACAAGACCCTCAACACCCAGCGCGCGAAGGTTGCGCACGGCTTCCTTCTGCACGGCCTCCTTATGGAAATCCAGGCAGCGGGCAGTCATCAGCATCGTTCCGCCCTTATGGATGATGCCGGACACGCTGCGGGAATTCATTTCTACATAATCGTCCTCGGTCGTCAGGGACTTCATCAGCAAGCCGTTATAGCCGCGCTTAAAGCCAACCACGGACATTTGGTTGCTCAGCGCCGTACGAACGACGGCGCGAATCGCAGCATTCATGCCGGGCGCGTCGCCGCCGGAAGTCAATACGCCTATCCGCTTCATGGATGGATTCTCCTCCTTTGTCTATATCCGTCGCCCGAAGCGGAAATCCGCCTTGCGGGCGAGAATTTTCACATCTCTGCTTGCATTATAAACGATGATGTGTTAATGTTCAAGAACCGGCTTTTGACCGAAGCTCAACAATGCTGTTAAACGTCCGCTCATCTTTTCGCGGGCACAGCCTTTCAAAGGAGCATGCTCATGGAACGGATTACCAGTGCGTCCAATCCGGTAGTCAAGCGCTTGAAGGCGCTGCGCGAGGCGAAGGCGCGGCAGGAAAGCGGCCTGTTTCTCGTGGAAGGCGAGGTTATGATTCGCGAGGCGCTATCCTGTGGTCTGACGCCCGCTGAGGCGCTGGCTGAGGCAGAGAGCGCGCTCACGGAAGCACTTACGCGCGCCGGCGCTGTCGTTCGGTTGGCCGTACGCGCCGCTATTGAGGCCGCGTGCGATACGAAAACGCCGCAGGGCGTATGCGCGTCCTTCTCGATGCCGCGTTTGACGCACATTCCTGCCGATGCACACAGGCTCGTGGCGTTGGACGGCGTTCAGGATCCCGGGAACCTCGGTACGATCTGGCGCACAGCCGATGCGGCAGGCTTCGACGCGCTTCTGCTGGGCGCAGGTTGCGCCGACCCCTGGTCGCCGAAGGTGCAGCGTGCCAGCATGGGCAGCGGCTTTCGCGTAGCCGTAGTGCCGGACGAATTGCCGCTTCTGCTTTCCCGCGCACAGGCAGACGGCTTCCGCATCGTCGTATCTGCGCTGGACGGCGCGCCGCTGTATGCGCGTACGCAGCCAAAGCCTGGTGAACGACTCGTGCTCGTCATCGGCAACGAAGCGCACGGCGTATCCCCTGAGGTACAGCAAATGGCCGATGTAAAACTGAAAATTCCGATGCGCGGCAAAGCAGAATCCCTGAACGCCGCCGTCGCCGCCGGAATTCTGATGTATGAACTAACAAAAGAAAGCGAGTAGATGCACATGATTCTCAAGGGCGCAACGGTAAACTTCCTTGGTGACAGCATCACGCAGGGCGTAGGCGCATCCTGCACGGAAAACCGCTATACCGACGTGTTCGCGCGCGAATTCGGCCTGAAGACCGTGAACAATTACGGCATTTCCGGCACGCGCATTGCCCGGCAGCAGCACCCGGAGGCGGACAGTCCGCTCTACGATCTGGATTTCTGCCGCCGTTTCCCCGAAATGGATGCAAACGCCGACGCGGTCGTCGTATTCGGCGGCACCAACGATTTCGGGCACGGCGACGCGCCGCTCGGCACGTTTTCCGACCACACGCCGGACACGTTCGCCGGCGCGTGCCATTATCTGATGAACGGCCTTCTGGAAATGTACGTCGGAAAGCCTGTCGTCATCTTAACTCCCCTGCACCGCTGGAACGAGGACTCCCTGCGTGGCGACCGCAAGGCCAATGACGTCGCGCCGCTGTCCGCCTACCGAGATATCCTGCTCAGGGTAGCGGAATTCTACTCGCTGCCCGTGCTCGATTTGTACGCATGCAGCGGAATTCAGCCTGCAAACGCAATCTGCCGCGCGCGGCTTCTGCCCGACGGTCTGCATCCCAGCGACGAGGGACACGCCCTCATTGCCCACCGCGTAGGCAAGTTCCTGGAAAGCCTTTAAAAGAAAGCGGGGCGTTTTCGCATGCTTCTCAGAGGTGCAACGATCAACTTCATCGGCGACAGCATCACAGAGGGCGTAGGCGCATCTCGTGTGGAAAACCGCTATACCGACGTGCTCGCGCGCGAATTCGGCCTGAAGTCCGCCAATAACTACGGCATTTCCGGCACGCGCCTTGCCAAACAAAAGAGCCCGACCGTCGGCAACCCCACCTTCGACCGGGACTTTTGCAGCCGCTACGCTGAAATGGACCCAAGCGCCGATGCGGTTGTCGTATTCGGCGGCACCAACGATTTCGGTCACGGCGACGCGCCGCTCGGCACGTTTTCCGACCGCACGCCGGACACGTTCACCGGCGCGTGCCATTATCTGATGAACGGCCTTCTGGAAATGTACGTCGGAAAGCCCGTCGTCATCCTAACCCCCCTGCACCGCTGGAACGAGGACTGCCTGCGCGGCGACGTGAAAGCAGAGGACGTTGCGCCGCTGTCCGCCTACCGCGAGATCCTGCTCAGGGTGGCGGAATTCTACTCGCTGCCCGTGCTCGATCTGTACGCATGCAGCGGAATTCAGCCGATGAACGCACGCAATCGCTCGCAGCTCGCGCCGGACGGCGTGCATCCCAACGATGCGGGGTATGCCATCCTGGCCCACCGCATCGGTCAATTTCTTGAAAGCCTGTAAGCATGGCGAAAGGAGATCAGCATGAGACTTTGCGTACCGATTCCCTGCTTTTTCTCCAAAATGGACTTCGCAGACGCCCTGCGCCACGTAAGGGCGCTGGGCTATGATGCCGCCGAGGGCTACGATTGGCGCGGCTTCGATTTTCCCGCTGTCCGCCGCGCGCTCGACGAAACCGGCGTGGAGCTTATAAGCCTGTGCACGACGGAATTCCGCATGACCGATCCGGCGTTTCGCGGCGCGTGGCTAAACGGTCTGCACGAAAGCTGCGCCGCCGCGCGGTTGCTGGGCGTTCGCCGCTTGATTACGCAGGTCGGCCCCGACACCGGCGCACCGCGCGCCGCTCAGCAGGAAAGCATCGTTCAAGCTCTGAAGGACGCCCTTCCCATCCTGGAGGACAACGGTATAACCCTGATGATCGAGCCTCTCAACACGCTCTTTAACCATCCCGGCTATTACCTTTGGTCATCCGCCCAGGGCTTCGACATCCTCCGCGAGGTCGATCACCCGCTCGTTAAAATGGTATACGACATCTACCACCAGCAGGTGATGGAGGGCAACATCATCCCCAGCATCGTGAACCACCTTGACCTCATCGCCCACCTGCACGCCGCCGGTCATCCCGGCCGCCATGAGCTGCAGATCGGCGAAAACGACTACCATTTTATTTTCGCCGCCATCGACCGCGCGGGCTACACAGGCGCATGCGGTCTGGAGTATAACCCCACTCTTCCCGCAGAGGAAAGCCTGAAAACCGCCCGCGCCCTGTACGCGTAGACATGAAACAGCCGCCGGGCATTCATGGCTCCTTCAGCCTTTGGATGCCCGGCAGCCCTTTGGGAAAACGTTCAGCCCTTTGAAAGCTGGAAGACCGCATTGTACTCGCTCCCCCGGTCACTCACGCCGCTGATAAAGCCGGAAAAATCCGATTGATATGTCCTTGACCGATATGCGTTCAACGGGTTATATATCACCTTATAGCTCCCATCCCTGTAAAGCGCGACGCAGTCGTAAGCGCCCGCATTCAGGTAATATGGCGCCGTTTCATAAAGATCTGTCAGCAGTATAAACTCCACAAAGCAAACCATATCGCCAAAAAGCTTCTGCGCAGTTTCACCCGCTTCCGGCAGAATCGGATCAGCGATATAAAACACCCGCGTGCTCCGAATTTCGAGGTGACCGTTTCCGCATCCAACGTCCTGATGCCTTTGCTTCCAGTTTTCCTTCAATGTGTCAATTGCCTTGGAGATGATCTCTTCATCCCGCTGCAGCCGGGCAATCTCTTCGTCAATCCGTGTCCGCTCCGCAAGAAGCTCCTCCAGCGTCTTTCCGTCATTCGCCTCTGCCGGCGCGAAGCCTGCAAGCAGCAGCACGAGCAGCGCACAAAGCCATTTCCTCATAATGGCGCCCACTCCTTCCCATTCAAAGCGCCTTCTGCCTTTTCACGCCCACATACGGCCCATCCTGACAACGCCCGATGGCATGGTAGCCCAGCGCCTCGTAGTAATCGTTTAAAAACACGCTGTCTGCCGCGCAGTCCAGGCGCATATACCGTTTGCCGCGCGCACGCCCTAGCGCCTCCACAGCTGTAAGCAGCGCTCGACCTGCGCCCGACGCGGTCGTATCTGCCACGAGATTATGAACATAAATGGCCGCCTTCTCCTCGTCCTCTTCCCAGCGCTCATCCTCCGGAAGAAGCACCACTGCGCTGGCGATTTTTCCCGCAGCCGCATCCGCCAGCACGTACAAGCGGCTCTTCTCCTGCATTTCCCGGTAATAGTCCGCCGGGTAGACAGACAGATAATCATAGTCATTCCACTGCCGAATGCCCTTCTCGTCCATCCAGTGAACCCGTTTTTCATATAGAGAAAAGATTTCGCCGATCTCCTCCGGCCTCGCCGGGCGCAACGCGTATTTCTCCCTTTCTCTCCTACACATTCGTTTCGCCCCGTCCTTCCTCATAGACGGGTGCCACCGTCGCAGACGGCGACTGTACCCGCGCTTCCTTCACGCTCATGCGCCCAAGCAGGAAGCCCAACAGTGCAAGCAGCAGCATCAGCACAATGATAACCGCCGCTTGTCCCGCGCGCAGCATGGATTTTTTTCGTTTTTGTCGTGCGCTTTCCTGCGGCGCTCTCTGCTGCCGCGCACCTTCCGTCCGTCTGTCGCTGAACGCCTTTTCGTTGAATCTCGTCAGCACCTCGCGTTGCCCGCGTCCACAGCGAATGCAGCTCTCCGAGGTCAGCAGATTGATGCGCCCGCATACGCAGCGCCAGAAATTCTTCTGCGTTTGCGGAAACTGCACCGCGTCGTCGCCCGCTGCTGCCCGAAGACGATCCAACGCCTCGCCCTTCAAAACCGGTTGCTCGCCGATATCCACCAAATCGCCGTCCGCCGGCTTCCATATGGTTCCGTCCTCAAATGCAACGAGGGTGAAATACATTTCCACATGGTCGGCATTCAAAAAGTCCACCAGCGAATGCACCAGCTTAAACCCGCTGCGAGGCTTCACAAGCATCTCGTCCACGGTGATATTCTCGGTTACATCGGCGCGTGTAAAACCATTATACCAGCGCGTTGTCGCGGAATAGGCAACCACGGCGCGGTCGGACAGGTTAAACAGGCGAATATATGCGCGCGTATGGCCATTGTCATCCATTAAAAGCTCATACCCGCGCAGCTCGATCGGGCAGGACAGATCTACGATCAAAGCGCTCTCCTCCGAATTGCATTTGGAAAATTATAACAGGTGATTGTTATCTCCATATGAACCCCCGGATTCGCGCATAACCGACGCGATTTTCGGCAAAGCTGAAGCCAAATCGATCCGTTCCGAGGTGTTATTTATGGAAACAATCGCCTTTTTTGACGCCCGCTCCTATGACCGCACCTGGTTCGACCGCCTGAACTCCGCCTATCGGCTTCGCTATATCGAAAAGGCGTTTTCCCCCGAAACCGCGCGGGAGGCAAACGGCTGCCGCGCGATGGTCGCCTTCGTGAACGACCGGCTGGACGAGGCGTCGCTGAAGGCTGCCTATGAGGTCGGCATCCGCCTGATCTGCATGCGCTGCGCGGGCTATAACAATGCAGACCTTGCCGCAGCGGAGAAGCTGGGACTTACCATAACCACGGCTGCCAACTATTCTCCTCACGCCGTGGCAGAGCATGCCATGGCTCTAACGCTGGCGCTCAACCGCCGCCTGCACGTTTCGTTCCGCCGCACGCGCGCATTTGACTTCACCCTGCACGGCCTGACCGGCTTCGACCTGTACGGTAAAACCGCCGGCATTGTCGGCACCGGCCGCATCGGCCGCGCCTACGAGCGCATCTGCCGCGGCTTCGACATGCGCACAATCGCCTACGATCCCTTCCCGGCAACGGAAAGCGGCATTTCGTATGTGTCGCTGGATGAGCTGCTATTTGAAAGCGACATAATCTCGCTTCACTGCCCGCTCACGCCCGAAAGCCGTCACATGATCGGCGAAAAGGAGCTTAAGCGCATGAAACGCAGCGCGCTTTTAATCAACACGTCGCGAGGCGCACTGATCGACAGCTACGCTCTTCTGAACGCGCTTCGGCAGGGAGAAATTCGCGGTGCAGCGCTGGATGTATACGAGAAGGAAAGCGGTATATTCCACCACGATACCAGCGATTCCTCCGACCGCGACGAACACCTTTCCCTGCTCGTCACGCTGCCAAACGCCATCGTAACCGCGCACCAGGGCTTTTTGACCGATGAAGCCCTCTCGGAAATCGCCGCCTCCGTGCTCACCACGCTGGATCAGTTCTTCTCCGGCCGCACGCCCGCAACCGCAGTCACGAAGCGGCTGCAATTCGCGTAGCACCCTCCGCCTTTGGGCCGCTTGGATAAATAACGCGCGCAGGCGTTGAAATCCGTGCCCGTCGGGCGTATAATAAGGATGCAATTCATCTGCATACCGGGAGGGATTTACAATGGATATTTTTGAAAAGCTGTCGCTGGCCGGTCTGGTTCCGGTCATCAAGGTAGAAGACGCAAACGATGCCGTGCCGCTTTGCCGCGCGCTCAGCGACGGCGGGCTGCCGGTCGCGGAGATCACCTTCCGCACCGCCGCAGCAGAACAGGCAATTCGCAACGTCTCCTCCGCACTGCCGGAGGTTATTCTCGGCGCGGGCACCGTGCTTTCCGTCGATCAGGCAAAGCGTGCCATGGACGCAGGCGCGAAGTTCATCGTCAGCCCCGGCCTGAATCCCACCGTCGTGGGCTATTGCGTGGAAAACCATATTCCCGTGCTGCCCGGCTGCGCCAATCCGTCTGACATCGAAGCAGCCATGTCCTTCGGTCTGGACACCGTGAAGTTCTTCCCGGCAGAGGCCTCCGGCGGCATTAGCTTCATCAAGGCCATCAGCGCGCCGTACGGCGGCATGAAGTTCGTGCCCACCGGCGGAATCAACGAAAAGAACCTGATGGACTATCTCTCCTTCCCCAAGGTGCGCGCCGCGGGCGGCAGCTGGATGGTGCCGGGCGATGCCGTGAAGGCGAAGGACTGGAGCCGCATCACCGAGCTGACCCGGCAGGCCGTAAAGGTTATGCTGGGGCTGAAGCTCGAGCACATCGGCATCAACAGCGGTTCGCCTGAAAAGGCGCTTGCCGACGCGAAGGCACTGTGCGCGCTCACCGGTCTTGCACTGAAGGAGGGCAATTCCTCCGTGTTCGCCGGCAGTGAATACGAGTGCATGAAGAAACCCGGCCGCGGTACCAACGGCCATATCGCCCTGTCCACCTCCAACCTGCTGCGCGCCAAATGGCACCTTGAAAAGCGCGGCTTCGAATTCGACGAGGACTCGCTCACCGTCAAGGACGGACGCCCGGTTGCCATTTACATGAAAAACGAAATCGCCGGCTTTGCCATTCATCTTCTTCAGAAATAAAGCTGCATCGCAAAGCGCGGGCGCGCCGGTCTCTGTTTGACCGGCGCGCCCGCACTCGATTCGATTTTATCCCGGAACGCCTTACGGCATCGTCACCCAGATCGCAGGACGTACGCCGCGGCGGGTACGGTTCACAATGTATCCCCAGTTATCGACGCCGCCGTTTCCGTCGATGCCGCATACGGCGCTGCGCCAATCCATTTCATCCCACACGGACTGATCGTAATTTGTCACTCTCGCCGGCGTGCGCAGCCACGACCAGCAGCCGCCGCTCAGCCACTGATACGCGCCCTTCGCAATGGCCGCCTTCGTGGGATAGCCGATTCGCTCCTCCTCGCTTCCGAAAAGCGTGAAGGCCTCCTCGTAGCTCAGCAGGAACACGTCGCCGACTGCAGCTCCGTCGGGCGTGTAGCCAATCAGACGCGCCTGCTCCTCGTCGGTAAACGCGATGTCCTTAAATTTTCCGTTCAGCCAGTTGTAAATCTTGCTCTTCGGCCAGTTGAAGGTTGACTTGCTTCCTCCGCCATTTTCGCTGTTGAAGTAATCCCAGTCGATCACATAGCGGGTAATCAGAAGCGCGTTGTCTCCGTCAATATCCAGCACGATCCACTCAAGATCCTCCTTGCCGTTGGAATTGACTCCGTCCTGCTCATACACGCCGAACGTCACGATTTCACCGATGTACCAGCTATCGGTATCGGCCTTCGCCGACGCGATTCCCGCCTCGCCCATGCATCCCGCAAGAAGCAGCGCGAGCATGATAAGCGTCGCCAGTGTTTTCTTCATCCGTTTCCCCTCCTAAACGCAATTATTGTCGTGTATCCGTTTTTAAATTCATCATGCCGTCCCTCCTGCGCTTCAATCAGGCATGATATGCTTATTATATCGTCTTGCGCAAAGGCAGTCAACGTTTATGCAAAATTTAATTAAGAAAAACGCATATTCAGGAAATTACAATCCTGCTACGGCTGCCTGGTGAACCAAAAAAACAAGCGCTTCGGCTGACAAATCCGAAGCGCCCGCTTCTATCTTCCTTGCGATTACGGGTTGCTGTTCATATTCTCCATCACGCTGCGCAAACCCACGATGTTTTCCACCGGCACGGTGAATACAACGGCATGCGCCTCGCTGGCCGCGCCAGCCTTTTCCATGATGGCATGCATGACGGCGTCCTTCTTCTCATGCCGCACAGCAATGAGAAGCATTTCCTTTTCATTTGCGATGGAAATGCCGAAGAATTTCGCCGTTCCGGTGGAAGCGGTGCCCTTCGCATGCACAATCGTTCCGCCGCCCGCGCCCGCGCTGCGCGCCGCGTCCATCACCAAATCAGAGGTTCCGTGTTCGGCGATCGCCATAATCAGGTCGTAGGGGTAATTCTGCTTCTCTTCCATTGCTCCCACCTCGCTGTCTTCCTCCTTGATGTCGCCAATCAGATACTTCATGGCACGCGCGCCGCCGATGCTCGTCACCGGCAGGCTCATTGCAATGCCGCAGCCAGGCATATTGATGCCCATGCTCATGACCATCTCCGTCAGAAGCCGGTTCACCTTGCGTCGGCTTCCCAGCGACAGCATGACCACCTTCTCCGTAACGCCCAGTCCCAGTACATCCAGCACGCTGCTCGCCGCTGTTCCTTCGCCGGGCACGGAGAATAGAGAAGACATTTCATGCTCCCGCAGCAGGGACATATACTTCTCTTCCGAAGCGCGCTTGATGATCATAAGAAGCGCTCTTGCGCAAAACATATCGGGTACCTCCCTTTACATCTCGATGATGTCTTCGTCCTCGGATTCTGCCGCGCCACCGTCGGCGTGCTTCTGCTTCAGCTTGAAGTACAGACCAAGAATCTGAATGGCGATCAGCGGCGTCATGGCGACCATGGCAACCACGCCGAAGGCATCCGAGGCAATGTTTCCGCCCACGGCGCCGCACGCGCCCATGGCCAACGGAAGCAGGAACGTGGCCGTCATCGGGCCGGAAGCGACGCCGCCGGAGTCAAATGCGATGGATGTAAAGATCGGCGGCACAAAGAACATCAGAATCAAAGCAATTGCGTAGCCGGGAATCATCAGATACATGATCGGGATGCGCAGAAGAATGCGCAGCATCGCAAGACCCACCGAAATGGATACGCCGATGGACAGGCTGGTGCTCAGCGCCTTCTTCGGAATCGCGCCCGCGGTCATTTCATATACCTGCTTGCTCAGAACATGCACCGCCGGCTCCGCAGACACCACGAAGTAGCCGATTACCATGCCCAGCGGTACCAGAATCCAGCGGTAGCTCAGGCTGCCCAGCAGCTGACCAATCAGGTTTCCGACCGGCATGAAGCCCACGTTGACGCCCAGCAGGAACAGAACCAGTCCCACATAGGTATACACGATGCCCACCAGGATGCGCGCCACATGGCGGAAGTGCAGCTTCAGCATCGTAAACTGCATGATCAGGAAAAACACCGCAATCGGCGCCAGCGCGATGCCGACCTCCTTCATGTACTTCGGCAGCGCCGAAACGAACATGTGCCACAGCTCGATGGACGTTTCCGGCATCACCGCCTCCGCCGTAGTCTGCACCACCTCGCCCGGCTGATAGATCAGGCTCAAAATCATAACCGCCAGAATCGGGCCGACAGAGCACAGTGCCACAAGGCCGAACGAATCGCTGTCTGCATTCCGGTCACTGCGTATGGCCGACACGCCGACGCCCAGCGCCAGAATGAACGGTACGGTCATAGGGCCAGTGGTCACACCGCCCGCGTCAAACGCCACGGCCAGGAAGGAATCCGGCACGAAAAACGCCAGCGCAAACACAACCGTGTAGGAAATGAGCAGAAGCACCCACATCTTGATGCGCAGAAGAATGCGCAGAAGCGCAACCACCAAAAAAATGCCTACGCCTATGGCCACGGCCAGAATCAGCGCCATGTTCGGCACTCCGGGCACCTGCTCGGCAAGAACCTGCAGATCCGGCTCCGAGATGGTAATCATAATTCCCATCACAAGGCCGATGACGATGATCATCCACAGCTTGCGCGTACGCGTAATGGCGCTTCCGGCGTATTCGCCGATGGGCGTCATGGCAATATCCGTTCCCAGTGTGAAAAGCCCCATGCCAAAGATCAGCAGAAGCGCGCCGAAGATGAACGCCAGAAGCGCGCTGGTCGACACCGGAATCATGAGAAAGCAGATCAAAAACACGATGATCGTGATCGGCAGCACGGATGCAAGCGACTCTCTCCATTTTTCCTTCAAAAGATTTCGGCTCTCGAGCATCTCATCCTTCCTTTCCTGTTTGATTGGACTTTTTTGCCCCGGCGGCTTCATTATAACAATGGCCTATAGGCATGTCAACGCATTTTCGGTTGCAAAACCGACGGAAAGATGATTTCTTCCGGACACTTGGCACGGCCCTTTCTGCAATTTTATGCCCATCCATATGGATACATGGAAAGTTCTCCGTAAATTTTCTCAAATCCCATTGATTTTGCCGAATTTGGAGTGTATCATAGCGTTGCTATAATAAAGGATAGCAGGGCTTCATCGGTCCTACCCGCATGAGGTCTCCGCAACCGCAAAGGAATAATCAAAGAAAGAGGTTGTATGCAACATGGCTGAAATCGATCTGAAGAAGTACGGCATCACCGGCACAACGGAAGTTGTTCACAATCCTTCCTATGAAATGATGTTCGAAGAAGAGACCAAGCCCGGCCTGGAAGGCTACGAAAAGGGCCAGGTCAGCGAGCTCGGCGCTGTGAACGTCATGACCGGCATCTACACCGGCCGCTCCCCCAAGGATAAATACATCGTCGTAGACGACAACTCCAAGGACACCGTGTGGTGGACGTCCGACGAATATAAGAACGACAACCATCCCATGACCGAGGAAACCTGGAAGTCCGTAAAGGACCTCGCCACCAAGGAGCTGTGCAACAAGAAGCTGTACGTTGTGGACGCCTTCTGCGGCGCGAACCATGACACCCGTATGGCCATCCGCTTCATTATGGAGGTTGCCTGGCAGGCTCATTTCGTTACCAACATGTTCATCCGCCCGAGCGAGGAAGAGCTGAAGAACTTCGAGCCCGACTTCATCGTTTACAACGCCTCCAAGGCGAAGGTTGAGAACTTCAAGGAGCTGGGCCTCAATTCCGAGACCTGCGTTGCCTTCAACATCACCAGCCGCGAGCAGGTTATCATCAACACCTGGTACGGCGGAGAAATGAAGAAGGGCATGTTCTCCATGATGAACTACTACCTGCCGCTCAAGGGCATTGCCTCCATGCACTGCTCTGCCAACACCGATATGAACGGCGAGAACACCGCCATCTTCTTCGGCCTGTCCGGCACCGGCAAGACCA
>CAZKQB010000040.1:0-33567 GCA_964554795.1 uncultured Oscillospiraceae bacterium
CTTGTCGTTCAACACAGCCCTGCATACATATCCGCACGGCAGAGCTTCTGAATCGACTGGCATAGGTCAGATAAACTTGACTGGCAGACACGCCTGTGATATAATAACGCTGGAGGTGCGTTGACATGCTTGCAATGGAAGCCGTAAAAGAAATTATGCGGATTAAGGACGTTCGTCCGGCAGAGCTTTATAATAAGCTTGGAATTAAGAGTAATATCTATAGCAGTCGCATGAAGCAGAAGAATCCATCTACAGGGTTATTGAATGAAATGGTTGCGCCAATGGGCTATAAGGTAGTCCTTGTCCCGGAATGGGCAACGCTTCCCGATAATTCTTTTACTATCGAATGATTCTTCATAAGCTTTCAAATCAAAGTGGGTGGCTTTTCGCCACCCACTTTTGCTCCCGTTTACTTTTCTTTAACTGGCAAATGATATGCCAAATAACCAAAGAAATCAGCTCGATATGCCACGAAATTCAGCCATCATGCACAAGGTTGAATACTTGAAACTGCAAAACCTTTTGACAGGCTGCGCGCTGCCTTTTCTTTCTCCGCCGATTGACATTTCCGCTTCATCGGAGTATGATGATACCATCACTTGAGCGCCTGCGGGCGAAGGAGGTCTTTCCATGCAGATTACATACGACATGCTCACCACGATGAACGACGCCTACCGCGCAAACCCCGTCATGAAGGCGGCGGCGCTGGCCATGGGTCATCAGCCTCTGAACGAGGTGGTTTTCAACTGTGAAAACGCCGCCAAGGGGCGCTTCCTGTTCAACCACGAGGTAGAAACCATGAAGGTGACCAACCAGAAATCCAGCGGCCGCTGCTGGCTGTTCGCCGCGCTGAACCTGTTCCGCGAGACTGCGGCAAAAAAGATGAACGTGGAATTCTTCGAGCTTTCCCAGAACTTCATCGCCTATTACGATAAGCTGGAAAAGGCCAACTACTTTCTCGATTCTATCATGCAGACGCTCGACCTTCCCAAGGACGATCGTATGGTAACCTACATTGTTGGCACCGGCATTCAGGACGGCGGTCAGTGGGACATGATGGCGAATCTGGTAAAGAAATACGGCCTCGTGCCCAAGGCGGCGATGCCTGAAACCTTCCAGAGCGAAAATACCCATTCGCTGAACTCGGCCATCAACATCAAGCTGCGCCGCGCCGCCGCGATTCTGCGCCGCGAATACCGCAATGGCGCTTCCACCGAGGCGCTGAACAGCATCTGCCGCGAGACCCTCGCCGACGTGCACGACATGCTCACCGCCGGCTACGGCTGCCCGCCGGAGACGTTTGATCTGGAATACAAGGACAAGGACGACAAGTTCGTGCGCGTGGCCGGCCTTACGCCCAAAACGTTCTTCGACCAGTACATCGCCTTCCCGTTCGACGAGTATACCTCCGTCATTCATTCCCCGACCGACGACAAGCCCTTCGGCCGCAATTACACCGTGCGTTTCTTGGGCAACGTCGTGGGCGGCGATGAGATTTCCTACCTGAATGCCGACCTGTCGGTTATGAAAAAGGCCATCATGGAGACCATCGATGCCGGCGAAACCGTGTGGTTCGGCAGCGATGTAGGCTGGTTCATGGATCGCGCGCACGGCACGCTGGTAAACGACCTTACCGACTATTCCCCGCTGTTCGGCGGCATGGCGTTCGATACCACCAAGGATGAAAAGCTGGACTACCGCATGAGCGCCATGAACCACGCCATGACCATCACCGGCTACCACGAGGTAGACGGCAAGCCCGTGCGCTGGAAGATTCAGAATTCGTGGGGCGAGGATCGCGGCGACAAGGGGTACTACATGATGACGGACGAATGGTTCGACAACTTCGTCTATCAGGCCGTCGTAAAGAAATCCCTGCTGCCCGCCGAGCTGGTCGCGCAGCTCGAAAAGTCCCCCATCGTCCTCGATCCGTGGGATCCCATGGGCACGCTGGCCGACTGAACCTTCCTTTCAAAACCTGCAGCCTTGACAGGGACGAGGTGCAAATCCCTCAAAAAGGTGGCTTTGCCACCTTTTTTGATAAATTGAGCCTGCCGCGGAAAAACCTCCGCGGCAGGCTCTTGCATTCCAAAATGAGCTTCTTCTTTCCGAGATTTCCTCGTAGGAGGCTGCCCCTCACGCGGAACGTCCAACGCTGCCTGGGCGCCTCGTCACGCGCGCACGACCGTTCCTTCATCTGCGGCGCGGCGGGCAAGCAGGGATATGCGCGAATCCTCGAACGCCTCGCGCGCCAGCTCGTCCGCAAGCGGGGTTCCGATGGCGTTTACGAAGCGCACGAACGGGTTTTCGCCCTCCGGCAGTGCAAGCTCCCGGCGCTGGTTTTCATTTTCCAGATATACGCGCCCGTCGATGGCCTCCAGCATGCCGCGCGTGCCGGTCACGCGCAGGCGGTCGTCGTCATGGCGCGCCGAGCCGGTCGGCCGAAGGTAGTCGCAGTCCACGGTGCCGATCACGCCGTTCTCCATTTGCAGAAGCACCGCGCCGGCGGATTCCATGTCTCCGTTTCCGCGGTTTGCAGCCGTCGTATGCGTCGCCGCCACCCATTCGCATTTGCCGCCCAGCCGAAGCACCCAGTCCACAGCGTGAATGCCGATCCACGGAATCGTACCGCAGTAGGTTTCGCGGCTATGATATGCCTCGCCTCGCTGCCCCATCCGGTAGCTCTTCTGCCCGTGAATCAGGCGCACCTCGCCGATTTCTCCCTTCTGAATCGCGCCCGCAAGCGCCTTGTACCAAGCGCAGCAATTCAGGTTCAGCATGCACCCGAGCGCCGCCGGGCTTTCCTCAAACACCCTCCGAAGCGCCTCCAGCTCCTGCATATCCGAGGCCAGGGGCTTTTCCGAATACACGTGAATGCCGCGCTTCAGGCATTCCATGGTAATCCCTACGGTATCCGCGAACCACGGATTGACCACGGCCAGCTCCGGCGTCTCCTCGTCCAGCATGCGCCGCCAGTCGTCATACAGTCGGCAGCCGCATTTTTCTGCCAGCTCGCCGAGGCTCTCTTTGGCGCTGCCCGCCGCCACGGCGCACGGCGCGCCAACCTGTCCGGCTTGCATGGCCTCCAGCACCTGATGGTAATGACCCGTATTGCCAATGATTACGTATTTCATCGTTCTTCCCTCACAATCCCATTCGTCGTACCGCGTTCTCAACCACGCTAACCATCTTCGACTCCGCGCCGTAGCTGAAATTGAAAACCGCGCCCGTTCCGCCGCCGGAGCCGATGGCGGAAATGGCTACCTCGCCGTCCGCCTCCACCACAGTAAGCGTCAGCGCAGCGCGGCTGGAGTTTCGCATGAAATACTGGTCGTACACGCGCACGGACACCCGCGCGTTCCGGCAAACGATTCGGCTTTCGTCCACCAGCCGCATGGTCAGCGCGCTGTCCATAATCGCGCGATCGAGCGCATTCACGATCTGATCGAAATCCCCGATGGTTCGAAACTCAAATTTAGCCATTTTCTTCCGCCTCCCTCTGAATTTTAGCATAATTGCCTATCCCTGTCAAACAAAAGCCGAGCGCGTTCCGCCGCATAAAAAACACAAAACGCCCTTGCGAACACGCCCGCAGCAATGGTATAATCAATGCGCAAGCAATGATTCGGGAGGCAGGTATTCATGAGAATCGTGGTGGGCATGTCCGGCGGCGTAGACTCGTCGGTGGCGGCGTATCTTCTGAAAAAGCAGGGCTACGACGTGGTGGGCGTGTTCATGAACAACTGGGAGGAGGAGGACGAAAGCGGCGTATGCACCGCCGAGCGCGACTGGTCAGACGTGCGCGACGTATGCGACGCAATCGGCATTCCGTACTACGGCGTAAATTTCGCCAAGGAGTATATGGAGCGCGTATTCTCCCATTTTCTGGACGAATACCGACGCGGGCGCACGCCCAACCCGGACGTAATGTGCAACCGCGAAATCAAGTTCGCGCCGCTTCTGAGCTTTGCGCTCTCGCTGGATGCGGAAAAGCTGGCCACGGGACACTTCGCGGGCGTGGAAAAGCGCGCCGACGGACGCTATCATCTGCTTCGCGCGAAGGACGAAAACAAGGATCAGACGTACTTTCTTTCAATGATCACGCAGGAGCAGCTCTCCCGCGCGATGTTCCCGGTAACGAACCTCACCAAGCAGGAAATTCGCGCCCTTGCGCGCGAGGCGGGAATCCCTGTGAGTGAAAAAAAGGATTCCACCGGCGTATGCTTTATCGGCGAACGCAATTTCAAGCGCTTTCTGTCCGAATATCTGCCCGCGCAGCCCGGCGATATCGTGACGCCCGAGGGCGAGCGGGTAGGCCGTCACGACGGACTGATGTACTACACGCTCGGTCAAAGGCGCGGCCTTGGCATCGGCGGGCGCGGCACGTGCGAGCGCTGGTTCGTCGTGGACAAGGATCTGGTAGCCAACCGCCTGATCGTGCAGCAGGGCGCGGACAGCCCGCTTCTGTATTCCGTGGGCGGGCTTGCCGAAGGCGCCAGCTGGATTGCGGGCATGCCGCCGGTTGCAGACGGGCAGACGCTCACCTGCCTGGCACGCTTCCGCCATCGTCAGCCCCTTTCGCCCGTGCGCATCACGCCGAAGGGTGCCGACGTGGAAATGGAATTTCTGACCATTCAGCGCGCCATCACGCCGGGACAGACCGTCACCTTCTATCTGGAGGACGAATGCCTGGGCGGCGCGGTTATTCAGCGCGCATACAGACAAAACGCATAAACAGGAGGATTTATCCCATGAAAAAGCTGCTTACTCTCGTTCTCGCCCTGCTGCTTCTGCTTTCCGCCGCAGCCGAAAGCACCGCCGGCGACTCCATTGAGGCGTTGAAGGCGGAAAACGCACAGCTGCGCGAGGAGCTGGAAACGCTTCGGGCGCGTCTCGACCTGTACCGCGACCCCTCTGTGGTCGCCATTTTCGACGGCGGCTTCATCACCTTTGAGGAGGCCTACGACGAATATCAGTACCTCGTCGAGCTCTACGCCATGTTCTACGGCGAGGATCTGGATGCGCTGCCTGACGAGGCGCGCGTGGTGCAGCTGGATCTGCTTCAGCAGATGGTCGCCGAGAGGCTCGTAAATGCGCATCTGGAGGCCGAGGGCGTTCAGCTGCTCACAGACGAGGAAACCGAGGCTCTGCGCACGCAGGCCACCGAGGCCTACGCCGTGCACAAATCGCAGGAGCCCGATGACGACACCACCCTTGAGGAATTCACCGAGGCCTACCTGAACGAGGCCATAAGCAATGCGGCGCTGGAATACGTTGCCGGCGAGGTAAGCGTATCCGAGGAGGACGTTCGCGCGTTCTACGAGGAAGTGCTGGCGAGCGACCAGGAATACTACGCAGCAAATCCCCAGGATTACGGCTTTGAGGCACTGTATGGCGATTCCCCGATCGCGTGGATCCCAGAGGGCTACCGCTGCGTGCGCCTTCTGCTCGTGCCCTTTGACGACGACCTCTCCGCAAAGTACGACGAATACCTGGTTGCCGAATACGACGCCGAGGATGACGACGCCCTCGCCGCCGCGCAAAGGGGAAAGGATGAGGTTCTCGCCCTTCTGAAGCCGCAGGCCGACGCCGTAAAGGCGCGCCTCGATGCCGGCGAAACCTTTGAAGCCCTCCTCGCCGAATACGATTCCGGCGCGGAGCGGATGGGTGAAACGGGCGAAGCGCAGGGCTTCGCGCTCTCCGCCGACTCCCTTTACTTCTCCGATACCATCGAAAGCGCCGCCATGGCGCTTAAAGCCCCCGGCGACGTCTCCGACGCCGTTCCCTGCGACTGGGGCTACGTGTTCATCGAGTACATGAACGATATTCCCTCCGGCCCCGTCGATTTTGAAGCTCTCCGCGATGTCCTCGCCCAGAGCGCCCGCACCGACGCTCTCTACAGCCAGTACGACGAAGCCGTCGCCCAGTGGCTTGAGGAAGCCAACCCGGAATACTTCCTCGACCGCATGAACTGACCTATGGAGGAACGCGGAAAGCAAAGCTCTTCCATCTGCATGAATTGAACTATGGCAAACGCATAGCGCCCCGATCCGCTCAGGCGAGCTGTCGGGGCGCTGTATCATGCCTTCAAGGAAAATATCCGGTTTCTTGAGGGGGTGCGTTGCTCCCCCGCATCCCCTCAGGCTCTACCCGCCGCCGAGCTGACCGGGCGCGGGCGCATTCTTGATTTCGTGGCCAAGGCGGGCAAGAGTAAATTCGCGGATGCGGCGTGCGGCCTCAGGCCAGTCGGGATGTCCGTCGAGCTTTTCCACGGCGTCAAAGGGCGTTCGGGGCGCTTTCATGAGAATGCGGCGTACGCCCTCGGAGAGGACGTGCGCGGTGGGGCCGCAGAACGCGCACACACACCCTCCCTTTCGCGCGTCGAAGCGCAGGGTCGTCTGCTGCGCACTCCGGCGGCATACGACGCATTCGCGCGTTTCAGGCGAAAAGCCGGTCAGGTTCCACACCTGCATTTCGAACATGGCGGTCAGCAGTGCCGGCGGCAGCTGCGAATGGTTCAGGTATGCCAGCGCCCGCAGCGTCATATGAAACAGCGCGCGGTTTTCCACGTCCGGCATCACAACCTCGTCCAGCAGCTTGAGCCAGAACGCGCCGTGCACCAGCCGTTCATAGTCGCTCCGCAGCTCAAAAAAGTCGTCGGTAATGCGGCACTGAGTAATGGTATATCGGTCGCGCATGTGCAGAAGCTGATATTCGCCGCAGGTGAACACCTCTGCGGCGTTCATCAGCGGCGATTTGGGGCGGCGGCAGCCGCGCGCCACGGCATCCACGCGACCGAATTCGGGCGTGAACAGCGTGACCATGCGGTCATAGTCGCGCCATTCGCTCCTTCGCAGAACCAGCGCGTCGGTGGTCAGATTTCCGTTCATTGCTCGGTGTAGCCAAGGTTTTCAAGATCCTCGGCGCGGTTGCGCCAGTTTTCGCGAACCTTGACCCACAGCTTCAGCATGACCTTCGTGCCCAGAAGCTTCTCAATATCCCTTCTCGCCTCGGAACCGATCGTGCCCAGCATCGCGCCCTGCTTTCCAATGATGATGGACTTATGCGCGGCACGCTCGCAGTAAATGTTTGCATGAATCTCGGTCAGGCGTTCGCTCAGCTTCTTTATGGAAAGCATTTCAACGCCCACGCCGTGCGGAATCTCGTCGCGCAGGTGATACAGCGCCTTCTCGCGGATGATCTCGGCGCACATCACGCGCTCGGGCTGGTCCGTAATCATGTCCTCGGGGAAGTACATCGGCCCCTCGGGCATGCTCTCAGCGATCAGCTTATACAATACGTCCACATTTTCGCCAGTTCGAGCGGAGACGGAAACGACGCTCTGGAATCCCTCCGCATTCAGCCCGGCAAGCTGTGGCATCAGCTTCTCCGGCGGCACGATGTCGATTTTGTTCACGGCAAGGAAGCGCGGGCAGTTCATCGACTGCACGCTTTTCATAATCTCCGCGTCCTGCGGCCCGATATGCTCGCCATCCACAACCACAAGCACCGCGTCCACGCCCTCGCGCGCATCGTCCGCGGCCTTTACCATGTATTCACCCAGCTTCGTGCGGGGCTTGTGAATGCCGGGGGTGTCCACGAACACGATCTGCGTGCCCTCCCTTGTGGATACGCCCAGAATGCGGCTGCGCGTCGTCTGCGCCTTCTGAGACACGATGGCAACCTTTTCACCCACGAAGCGGTTCATGATGCTGCTTTTCCCCACGTTCGGGCGGCCCAGGATGGCCACAAAGCCCGAGTGGATGCATTTGTTTTCAGACAATTTTTATTCCTCCGAAATGCCCAGGTTCTCCGGCCCGAACGATTCGGGCAGAAGCTCGGACAGATTTTTTTCGGTCCATTTTCCGTCGGTATTGCCAATAACCACGCGCATGTCGCCCGCCTTGAACTCGTTGAGCACCTGCCGACAGATGCCGCACGGCCACGCAAGGTCATGCTCTGTGGCGATATAGATTGCGGTAAAGCGATGCGCGCCGTGCGCAATGCCGTTGGATACGGCGCACCTTTCGGCGCAGATGGTCGCGCCATAGGATGCGTTTTCAAAGTTCGCTCCCTGGAACGTGCGGCCGTCCGCCGCCAGCAGGCACGCGCCCACGTGATACCTCGAATACGGCGCGTAGGAAAGCTTCAGCGCATCGATGGCCAGCGCCTTCATTTCCATGTCAGTCATATCCCGTTCCTCCTTATACAATCCCAGCCGCCGCATGGCGCGCTTTTCCATGGCGCGCATGGCGCGTTTGTCAGTCTCCTCCATGTGGTCGTAGCCCATCAGGTGAAACAGCGCGTGCACGGTGAGATAGCCCATCTCGCGCGTCACGCTGTGACCGTATTCCACGGCCTGCTCTCTCGCGCGGAAGAGATTCAGCACAATGTCGCCAAGGTACGCCGCGCCGCGCGCCGGATCATAGGCGCGCCGCAGACGGGCAGGCACATCCCTCGCGGTTTTGCCCCTCGGGTACGCGATTTCGGGAAAGGACAGCACGTCCGTTTCCCGGTCCACGCCGCGCGTTTCACGGTTTACGCGGCGAATGGTCTCTCCGTCCACCAGCGTAAGCGTGACGCAGAAATCGCCGATTCCTTCCTCCTCCGCGCAGGCCTGCGCTGCCTGCTCGGCGAGCGCCAGAAAGCCCTCCGGCGCAAAGCGGCTCTCGTCAATCAGCTCGATTCGGTTCATCTTCCGGCTTCTCCTGCGGTTTCTCCGGCGGCTTTTCCTCCGCACTCTGCTGCGCTTGTGCCCTCTTTCTTTCGGCCTCCAGTGCCGCCTGAATCTGCTTTTTGGGAATTTCGACCGACGGGTACTCGATGCGCTCATGGAACACGCCGCTGAGCACCGTCAAAAACGACGAGCAGATGCGGTCAAGGTCGGCGAACGTCAGATCGCAATGATCCAGTTGGCCGTCCTCCGTTTTTTGACGCACGAGCGTGCGAATCAGCGTATTCAGCTTGTCGGCGTCCGGGTTGGGCACGCTGCGCGCGGCGGCCTCCACGGTATCCGCCAGCATCACTATGGCGGCCTCGCGGCTGGCGGGGCACGGTCCGTCGTAGCGGAAATCGTCGATGTTCACCTCGTCGCCGTTCTCCTGCCGGCTCTTGTTGTAGAAATACAGCACCGGGGAATCGCCGTGGTGCGAGCGGATGATGTCCACAATCGCGTCCGGTATGCGCTCATTTTTCGCCATCTGCGCGCCGTCGCGCGGGTGAGCGGTCAGTATGGCGGTGCTCACGCGCGGGTCGGTGCGGTCGTGCGGGTTGTCGCCCATCTGGTTTTCCTTGAAATAGCCAGGGCGCTTCAGCTTGCCCACATCGTGGTAATACGCGCCCACGCGGGCAAGCAGTGCGTTCGCGCCCACCTCATTTGCGGCAGCCTCGGCCAGGTTCGCCACGATGATGGAATGGTGATAGGTGCCCGGCGCCTCCAGCAGAAGCCGTCTCAAAAGCGGCTGATTGGGATTGGAAAGCTCGATGAGCTTGGACGGCGTGACCACATTGAACATCCACTCCAAAAGCGGCATGATGGCAATGCACAGAACCGCCGCCAGGATGCTGCTCGCCGCCGCCCACTCGGCCATAACCAGCACGTTCATCAGGTTGTTGTTGCTTACAAGGCCCACGGCGAATGTGCTTACCATATTGCTCACGCCCATCACAAGACCCGCAAGCAGCGTAGTCGTGCGCTGCTGCCGCTTTTTAAAGATCACAAGTGCCAGCGTGCCGGAGGTCAGCGTATTCACCATCACGGTGAACATGGTCATGTTGAAAAAGCCCGACGACGCGCTGGCAAACAGCGAGATCACAATCGCCATCACGATGTTTAAGTAAATGGCGCTGCGGCGGCTGACCAGCTGGCACAGAAGCAGAAGTGCCAGCGTGGACGGCATCAGATACGGCGTCACCTCGCGCACGAGCAGCGACGCACCCATCTCCAGCACGCACACCACGCAGATGAGAATCAGCGTGCGCAGGCTCTTAAATGTCTTCTCCTCAAACAGATACAGATACAGACCGCCGGTCGCCAGCAGAAGCATGCTTAAAAGCGCCACGCCGTAATACAGCGGAATATCCAGCGTGCTTTCCTTAATCATGCCCAGCGAGTCCAGCATGCGGTACTGCGCCTCGGTCACGATTTCGCCGTCGGACACGATTACCTCGCCCTTGATGCGCGTGACCGTTTCCACCTTGTCGCGCTCGGCCTGACGGGCATTTTCGGTAGCTTCCTCGTCGTAGAAGTAGTTCGGCTCCAAACTCGCGCGCACAGCCTTGCTGATCACGCCGGCCAGCAGGCGCGGGTAGCGCTCACGCACGAGCGTGTCGCTGATCTTCTGAACGCCCGCGTCGATTTCCGATTCGCGCAGGTTGCTGTCCATCGTCTCGGTAACGAGCTCCTCCGCGCGGCTCAGAATGGCATCCAGCGTTTTTTCGTCCGCCGCGCCCAGCGCGACCAGCTCCTCAGAGGTAATCTCCACCGGCGCAAGCTGCTGATTGGCGGTATCTAGCTGCGTGTCCGTGACCTCGCTTTTGCCCTCCTCGGGCGGAATGTACAGGTTTGCCACCTGCTTCACGGCCTCCAACCGACTTCCGAGCGTCTGAAGCACCGTGTCCTTCACATTTTCATCCACAGAATACACGCTGCGCACGTTGTTTGCTGCATCGGTACGCAGCTTCTCCGTGGTGATGATGTCCTCCACGTCCTTGGCAGCCTTGATGGTGTTCGGCGCAGGCTGACCGATCCGGATGTCATACCTCTCCGGCGTGATCGCCGCCGAAAGAAGCGTGAACATCACAAAGAACATCACAAGTCCTACCAGCAGACGGCTGACGGTAGGCGCGAATCTCTTCTCGGCGCGGCCCTTCTTTTTTGCGACCATACTTCCTATCCCTCCCGGCGGTTATCGTTTCGGCACGAACCGTCTTTCTCCCGTAAAACGGGGCGTAGCGGCCTGATGCTTTTCGTATGCGCGCACAATAGCCTGCACCAGCTCATGGCGCACCACGTCCTTGTGCGTCAGCGTTACAATGCCGATGTCCTCCACGCCCTTCAGCACCTCCAGCGCCTCCACCAGACCGCTGGGCTTGCCGCCAGGCAGATCGATCTGCGTTACGTCGCCGGTGATGACCATACGCGAATTCATGCCCATGCGCGTTAAGAACATTTTCATCTGCTCGCTGGTCGTGTTCTGTGCCTCGTCCAGAATGATGAATGCATCGTTCAGCGTGCGCCCGCGCATGTACGCCAGCGGCGCGACCTCCACCTGTTGCCGCTCCAGCAGGCGCTGATACGCCTCCACGCCCATCATTTCGTTAATCGCGTCGTACAGCGGGCGCAGGTAGGGATCGACCTTCTGCTGAAGATCGCCCGGCAGAAAGCCCAGCTTTTCACCCGCCTCTACGGCCGGGCGTGTGAGAATGATGCGCTCCACATCCTTGTTTTTCAGCGCCACCACCGCCATCGCCACGGCCAGATACGTCTTGCCCGTACCGGCGGGGCCGATGCCGAAGGTGAGCGTGTTTTTCTTAATCGCGTCCACATACTTCTTCTGCCCCAGCGTCTTGCACTTGACCTGCCGCCCCTTGTAGGTAATGGCCACCACGTCGCGCATGATTTCGCCGATGCGGTCGGCATTGCCCTCGCCTGCCAGATCAATCGCATAGCGAATGCGGGTTCTGTCGATGGCATCGCCGCGCGCGACGATTTCCAGCAGCCTTTCCAGCGTCAGCCGCGCAAGGCGCACCTTGTCCTCGTCGCCGGTCAGCGTAATTTCATTGCCATGCGCAAAAATGACCACGTTCAGCTCACGCCGGATCAAATCCACGTTCTCGTCGTTCAGCCCGAACAGCGCAATGAACTGCTGCGGATCGTCTACATACATGACCTCGGAAATCGTACGGGTATCCGTTTCCAACTTTTATGATCCTCCCTGTGTCCTCGCGGCGATTTCCCGCGCCACCCGACCGCCACGGCCACGCAGCCCGTTTCCTCGCTTCGCGCATCATATTGTGCCCCAAAAATTTTCGTCTCCCGCGCGGACGAATGCCGTCTTCAATCTCCTGCGCAGGCAACAGCCGCCTTCAGGGTCTTCGCCATGCCTTCGCAGTGATTCTCCGCTTCCACCCGACCACCGCAGTCGCGCAAAGACGCATCTCCTGCATGGGCGGGTACCGCTTTTGGTTCTTTACCGCGCTCTCGCGGCGATTCTCCGCGTCCACTCGACCACCACGGTTGCGCGAACCGAGCCCTCGCTTCGCGTATCATATTGTACCCGGATTTTCGTTTCCCGCGCCTCGGACCGCGCTCTGCCGCGCGCCTTCGCAAGCGCACGGGCGAAGGCCACTCTTTCTGCCGCGTCGCCGCTCAGCGGGACACGCTCCTCCTCATATTCGCGCTCCAGCGTCTGAAATACGCGCACCGGCACAAACAGCCCCACAATGTCGGTGGAGGCCGTCTGCGCGTCGAAGCGCTCCAACGCGTCCGAATCTGCCTCCGAAAGGGTGAAAAACGGCGTTTTAACTCCGCTTTGCACGCGCGTACGGCCGGTATACCGCCTTTGAACGGCATAGGCCCTTTCTTCGCTTTCGGCCTTCGTCCACGTGCGCACCAACACGCTCCCGGACGCCGCCACCGGACGCATTTCACCATCCACGCCCCGGCGCTCCTCGCCCGCAATCAACACGTCGCCGCGCTTCACGGTATCTCCCGGCTTCACGCGCGCCTGCCCGGCGATTACGCTCACCGATACGATTACCGCGTCCTCGTCCGCCACAAGATCGCCCGCATCCGAAAGCGTGTAGACGTCTGGCGCTTCGTCCGCCCTTCGCGCGCGCACCGACAGGCAAACGCCCTCCGCCTTCACGCCGAAAAACGCATACTCCGGATACGCCGCCGAGAGCGCCATGCCGATGGCATCCATATTCAGCGAGCGCTTCCCCACGCCAGGATGAACACCCAGATCCGCCAGCGTTCCGGCAATCGCCGCCTCATCCGCGCCAGTCACAGAAATCACCCACACGCGCCCAGAAAGCAGGTACAGAAGCAACATACACGCGCAAAGCGCCGGAAGCAACGCCGCCCTTGCCCGCAAAAACCGCCTGAACCGCGCCGTGCCCCTCGCGTCCCGTATGTGGTATGGCACATGCAGCTCGTCCAGAAACGCCCGCATGCGCGCCTCGTTCCCGTCCGATACCCACGCCGCGAAGCCGTGCGCATCCGCATCCTCGGCGCGCTCGATGGGGATGCCCTTCTCCATGCAGCGTTCCAGAAGCCGCGCCGTCATCGACGTTCGTATCTCAAACCGCACGCCGCCCACTATGCGTCGCTTCCTTCCGGCAGCGTCACGCGATGAATGCGCCCGGCAACGATCATCGACCCCGGCCGTAGCTCACACAGATGCAGCCCCTCTCCGTCCACGCACACCTCCCCGCGCTTTGCGCGAAGCCGCACGCATGCATCCGTAAACTCAACCACGCCCAGATAGTTTTCAATCAGCGCCCGGCTTGCGCCCGATATGTGCACCTGAACCCGGCCGGGCAGCGCGTCATCCAGCCAGACAAGCTCGTCCGGAACACGCCTTGCCTTTCCCGCCAAGCGATCCCCTCCCCACTGCGCAGAGGTGTTTCGCCTGATTCTATGCAGAAACCCGCACATTCAAGCCTTCCCAGCCAAAGCACGCCGTAGGCCAGCTGTGTCTCTTACCGCTTTCTCGGAAAGCCGTCTGTCCGGAATGCGCCGTAGGCCAGCCGCATCTCTCGCCGCTTTCTCGGGAATCAGCCCGTCCAGAATGCGCCGTAGGCCAGCTGTGTCTCTTACCGCTTTCTCAAAAGCCAGCCCGACCAGAACGCGCCGTAGGCCAGCCGCGTCTCTCGCCACTTCCTCGGAAATCCAGCCCATCCGGAACTCAGGTGAGCCAGCCTTCTCTTCGTTTCCTTCCCAGCGCCAAATGTCGCTTTTCAGAAAACCGTCTGTCCGAAACGCGCCGTAGGCCAGCTGTGTCTCTTACCGCTTTCTCAAAAGCCAGTCCGACCGGAACGCGCCGTAGGCCATCCGCGTCTTTCAACGCTTTCTCGGAAAGCAACCTGACCGGGAACGCGGGTGAGCCAGCCAACACTTTGTTTCCTTCCCAGCGCCAAATGTCGCTTCTCGGAAAACCGTCTGTCCGAAACGCGCCGCAGGCCAACTGCGTCTCTCGCCGCTTTCTCAGGGATCAACCCGTTCGAAACGCGCCGTAGGCCAACTGCGTCTCTCGCCGTTTTCTCGGAAATCAGTCCGTCCGGAACGCGGCTCGTCGGTCAGGACCTTTCGCCGCTCCCGTCGCGGTACAGGATGGCGCGCGTCATGCTTTCGGAAAGATTGGCCAGGTTCTCGCTCAATACGCGCCTCTGGCGCAGCGCATCCTCGCGATTTTTCCGGCTCTCGTCATCCATGCGCTTTTTGAGGGTTTCCTCCATCTCCGAAACACGCTTTTCCAGCCGCTTCATGCGCAACGTGCAGCCCGCCATTACCGCAGCCAACACCACAATCGCCGCCGCGCACGCCATCAGCGCGCCGTATACGCGCAGAAACTGAAGGAAATCTTCCATTCTCTCCGCCATCCTCCCGAAAATCCGATCACTCACCAATTATATTATACATATTATCAGAAAAAATACAAGTGCTCCTCCGGAAACACTCGGCGCACATTTCCGGTACAGGGTGAAAAAACGCGATTGAGCCGACCGGACTGTCGACATTCCAATCCAGCGGACTCAATCGCGTGCGTCTCCATTTGTCGGAAGCCATGGACAGCCGTGCTTTTATCTTATCAAAGCTGCCCTCCAGGTCAGCGGGCGGACTCCCTGCAGGCCTTTGCAGCGGCGGCGCGCTGGCGGCAGATGTCTGCCCATTTGGGAATGGCGCGAAGGGTTTCGGTCAGCTCCTGCATAACGGCAGGAATGTCGATCCTCTGCGGGCACATCTGGGCACACGCACCGCAGCCAAGGCAAGCAGAGGGCTGCTTTTCAGCCGGAAGGCCCTCCAGACGCATGGCGACATTGACAGCCGGCGTAAACCGCAGCTCGGTGCAGGCGCTCATCAGAAGCGGAATATCCAGTCCCATCGGACAGTGGTCGGTGCAATAGCGGCAGCCGGTACAGGGCACGGCGTTTTTCATGCCCTCGGCAATCGTCATGAGCGCGTCCGTTTCCGCCTCGGTGAGCGGCCTCCGCGCGGCGAAGGTGGAAAGATTGTCCTTCATCTGGGCAAGGCTGGACATGCCGGACAGGATCATCGTCACGCCGGGAATGTCCTGCAGGAAACGGAAGCCCCACGCGGGAATGCCCTCGTCCGGGCGCAGCGCCTTCAGCTTTGCCTCGTCCGCCTCGCCCAGCGCGCACAGGCGGCCGCCGCGCACGGGCTCCATCACCCACACGGGAATGCCGCGCTCATTCAGCAGCGCCACCTTGTCGCGGGCGTTCTGAAGCGTCCAGTCCAGCCAGTTCAGCTGAATCTGGCAAAACTCCATATCCGCCCCAGCTACATCCAGAAATTCGCGCATGCAAGCCACGCTGCCATGGCTGGAAAAGCCCAGATGCCGGATGCGCTCCAGCCGCTTCTGCTCGCGGAAGTAATCAAGAATGCCCCATCGGGGATCGAGATAGGTCTGAATGGAATTTTCATATACATTATGCAGCAGATAAAAATCAAAATATTCCACGCCGCACTTTTTCAGCTGCTCCTCAAAGACCTCCGCGGGGTCGTAGCTTTCGCTGATCTGGTGCCCCGGATATTTGGTGGCGAGGGCATAGGATTCGCGCGGGTATGCGCGAAGCGCCCGCCCGAGCACAATTTCGGACATGCCGCTGTGATAGGGGTAGGCCGTATCGAAATAGTTTACGCCGCCCTCCAGCGCGCATTTCACCATTTCCTCTACCTGCTTTTCGTCGATGGCGCCGCCCTCCAGCATAGGCAGACGCATGGCGCCAAAGCCCAGCATGGAAAGCCTTTCACCCTGAAAATCTGTATACAGCATGATTTTTCTTCCCTTCTATTTCAGCTTCAGACCATCGGAAAACGCATTTCCGACCTTTTCGCCCAGCACGTGATAGGTGTGGTTCGCGCCGTCAAACACGATGGGACGCAGCTTGGCGGGATCGATTTTTCCATCGGTCAGAATGCTCTCGTCGGCGCACACGTTGACTACCTCGCCCACCATGCGCCCGGTTTCCGCGTCGTAGCTTACAAGCCGACATTCCAGCGCCATGGGCAGCTCGGCAATCAGCGGCGCGTCCACATGCTCGCTCCTTTCGGCGTGAAAGCCCGCCTTCTCCAGCTTTTTCGGCTCCTTATCGCCGGAGACAAGCCCCACATAGTCACATGCGACGGCGGTATCCGCCGTGCCCATGCTCACGGTAAACGCACCGCGCGCCAATGCGTTGCGGGTGGTGCGGTGGCTCGCGCTGATGCACAGGGAGATTTCGTTGGAATCGCTGATACCGCCCCATGCGGCGTTCATCGCGTCGGCCGTGCCGTCCTCATTGTAGGTGGCAAGGATAAATACCGGCTGAGGATACAAAATGGGCTTCGCGCCAAAATGAATGCGCATGGAAAATTCCTCCTTCATATAAATGCGCGCCCGTATTCCCCGAAGGCGAACACGGCCGGGCTCTGAATACCTTCATTATACCAAAAAGGCAAACGCTGTCAAGCGTCGAAGCCGGGCAGAGTCGGCTGCAGGCCATTTTCCAACCGCCTGCAAGCCTCGCTATACAGCGCAGGCAAAAGCCGCGGAAAGCGCATGACGGAAGGAAGCCCCTCCATTTCGCGTATTTCCGCCATTTCAAAGGGCGGAAGAGGGCCAAGAGACTGCACATTTGCAAGGTATGCGCGCCCGTTTGCCCAGCCTTGTGCACGGCGCTCGACGTAATCGAACAGGGGATACAGGGTGAAGTCCCTCGCGCCGGTTTCCTCAAACAGCTCGCGGCGAGCTGCCTCCGCGGGCGTCTCTCCGTTTTCGATATGTCCGCCGGCGGTTTCCCAGCCCGCGCGCGCTTTTGCGCGGCAGTACACCCAGCGTCCATTGTGCCGGGCAAGGATCACCACATGCCTGTACGCTCCCAGCGTGCCCGCGGGCGCAATTTCCACGCCGCATTCGTCTGACAGCGGGAAGGAGTACAGCGGATCGAGCCGCTGTACGCCCGCGAGGCTGTCCCCGTCAAACGTCATGCGATAGAGAAACGGCGTACGCGGCATGAGCGCCAGAAAATCGTCAAACGAAAACGACGGCTCGCAGGCATGAATCACCGAGGCGATTGCAATGCCGTGAGAGGCAACGGCGGCATGCCCTCCGGCACAGGCAAGGCGCACCCGCGTAAGCGCGCGCCGCATGCGGCCCGCAAGCGCCTCAAAGCTCTCGCCGCTGCCCCGGGAAAAGCCCGGATGCGCCCAGCATTCCCGCGCGTGATCGAAAAACGGCACGCCCCTTGCAGGCGCGCCCGCGCGCCATTCGCGCAGGTCGGAATCCAGCGTCAGCGGCAAACCGAGTGCCTCCGCCGTGGGCGCAAGCGTATCCCGCGTGCGGACGGAGTCAGACGCATACAGCGCCGTCAGGCCGTCCCGGCGCAGAACCTCTACCAGCCTTTTCGCATCCTGCCGTCCGGCTTCCGTCAGCGGTCGCGACGCCGGGTCGAGCACCGCCGCGTTGGACTGCGCGTGACGAACGAGCGTGATTCGTGTAATCGTGTTCATTTAGGTCTCCTCTTTCGTGGTCTTTGAAGGAATTCGCCATTCGTGAAGAAACCTCCTTCAAGTTTCAAAAAGCCGTCACAATTCCCCATGCCGCGGTAACATCGGCTTCAAGTTAAGGCTGTACAATATTTTCTGGCGGATATTCTCATGCGCGCGCCCGTGTAATCCGGCTGCCAGCCGGGCATGCTGGCGAAAAAGGGGGGCGAGCGCATGCGCGAACGCGCGATTTTCACCATACCCAATCTGTTGTCCGCATTCAGGCTGCTACTAACGGGGCTGATTGCGGCACTGTACCGCGCGGGCGACGTGCCCGGCGCGGCATGCGCGTTTCTATTGTCGGTGGCGACCGACGGTGCGGACGGCTACATCGCCCGAAAATACCGCATGGTTTCCGACCTCGGCAAGGTGCTCGATCCCGTGGCCGACAAGCTGACGCAGGCCGTGGTGCTCCTGCTGCCGGCCGACCGATACGCGAGCCTTCGTCCGCTCGCGGCGTTGCTTCTGGCAAAGGAGGCGTATATGGCGGCGTGGGGCGTTTTCATGGTGCGGCGGCTCGGCCGACCCCTGAGCGCGCGCTGGTACGGCAAGGCCGCCACGGCGGTTCTGTTCGCCGCCGCTGGCGTTCATCTTCTCTGGCAGCCAGGCATGGCGCTCTCCGCCGCTCTGATCGCCTCGGCGCAGGCCGGTATCGTGCTCTCCGCCGCGCTGTATACGGCCCGATACGTTCGCATACTTGCCCGGGAATTCGGGTATGGCAAATACCTGCCGGCAGACGCAAGGAAAGGAAGATCATCGTGAAAGGCAACCACCTACAAACGAAACCCCTTACGAACCCCGACAAAGCCGAGTTTCTCCTCTATACGGCGTTTACGGCGCTGAACGTCTTCTCGCTCATCCGCTCGATCGTTCTGCACAACACGCTGTACATTCTTTCAAGCCTTGCGGGCATGTTCCTCATTTACATGCCGCGGCTCGCGGAGCGCGTGATGAAGATCACCATCTCGCTCGACCTGAAGTGCGCCTACATGGCTCTGTCCGTCGGCGGGCCGGTGCTGGGCAACGTGTTCAAATTCTATCACATCGTTCCCTTCTGGGACAAATACATGCACGGCCTGAGCGGCTACGCCTTTGCCGCGCTGGGCTATTGCCTGCCCGACCTGATTGAAAAGAAGGAGGGCGGCCATTCGTGGCAGATGAAGCTGGCCTTCGCGTTCTGCTTCTCACTCACAATCGCGGTGCTGTGGGAGTTCTTCGAATACTTCCTCGACCTGCTTTTCCATATGGACATGCAAAACGACACTGTAATCACCGATATTTCCTCCTATATGCTCGGCGAGCATACCGGTGAAATCGGCTCCATTTCGGATATTACGTCCGTGGTGATTAACGGCGAGCCGCTGCCGATGAACGGCTATATCGACATCGGCCTGATCGATACCATGGACGACATGATAACCTGCTCCTTCGGTACGCTGGTCTACTGCCTCGTGGTGAAGTTCAAGCCCGAACGCCGCAAGTTCTCCGGCATCTGGCCGAAGGCCGCCTGACGAATCCCATTCCAAGCGCCGCCCCATGCAATCGAAGCGATTTCATGAGGCGGCGTCCTTTTACGAATAACGCCTATCGAGCACGGCGCCCTCCCCGCTCCAGCGCATCCTATGAGGGCGAAGGCTCCTTGCGCTTAACAGGCCGGTTCACAAAAAACGGATGTCCTCCGCGCTCGAAGGACATCCGTTTTTTATAGGGCTTTCGACCAGCTTTACAGCAGGTTCGCCAGCATTTCAGCGTAGTCGGCACGGGTCATGGGGGCGGCAGGCGCGAGCCGACCATCCGCGGTGGGCTGCATCAGCTGGTTTTCGAGCATCCACGCCCAAATTCCGCTTGTGCCCTCGGAGAGCTCGGCTGCGTCGGGGTATTCGCCCAGCGTCAGCTCCTGAACGTCTATGCCCATGGCCATGCAGAAGTACGCGCCATAGGTCATAGCTTCCTCGCGGGTCAGCTCCGTATCGGCGGACGCGGACGGCACGATTCCATACTGCGCAAGGAAGACGATGGCCTCGTCCATATTGGCCGGGCCGCCGACCGCCACATACAGCGGCATGGCGAACTCACCCAGCGTCAGCGTGCGGTCAGGCGCGAACGCGCCGTCCTCCGCCGTCATCATGCCGCCCTCGAAGACCTTGCGGATAGCCTCATAGTGCGGGTGATCCTCGGCGACGTCCGTAAGCGTTACCTGCGAGGCGTCCACTGCGCCAAAGGGGTTGGAGACAGTCTGGTACAAATCCGCGTTTGCGCTGATGATAGAAGCGGAGGAAACCGTTCCGCGCACGCCGTTCGTCATCAGCTTTGAAAGCACGGCGGCGTATTCGGGCAGCTTTTCAACCTTCACGCCCTTGAGCGCCTCCATGTTTGCAAGCTTTTCCTCCTGCGGCTGGCCGGTCAGCAGGTTGCCCAGCGCGTCGTAGCCGTCGGTCAGCTCACCCTGCGGCAGCGCGTAAGCACTGTAGCTGGACAGAATATAGCCGTTCAGCGTGTCCTGCGTGATGGCGGTGTCGTTGGCAAGCATGTCTCCGATGCGGCTGAACACGTCGAAGCTTTCGGCAACGTTCGGGTCGCGGTAGGTGAAGGCATACAGGCCGTAATCGCTGGCGTACAAATACGCGCCGTATGCGCCGCGCGCGTCGCGAAGCTCGGGCATCATGTAGCGGTCGTTAATCAGCGAGCACACCGCGTCCCAGTCGGCGGTGTATTTCTCAAGGCCTAGATCCTCCCACGATGCAAATACGAGGTTAAAGCTGGTGTTCACGTCCAAAATCAGGCCCTCGGACGCCTCGACCGGCGCAAATTCGTACGCCACGCGCGTCTTTTCCTCGGCAGTCAGGCCGGACAGGAAGGTCTCAACCGCAGCGTTGTTCGCCGCGCGCCCTCCCTCGCTGCCGACGTAGCCATATACGGCACCGTTTCCGAGCGCGAGCAGCGCGTCGCGCGTTTCGTTCAGCTTGGCAGTCACGGCGGATGGATCGGCGGTCATTGCCTCCTCCACCTCGCACAGGAATTCATAGTAGGGCAGCTGGTTCATGTAGTCGTAGAAGGCATAGCCCTCGTTGCCGCGGCCGAACATGCGGCGAAGCATGTAGCCGTAGCCCTCGGCATTGATAGACTGTCTGAGCGAATTGCGGATTTTTCCGACGCGCCCAGAAAGCACCTCTGTGTCGGAGAAGTCCGTCTTAAACAGAATTTCAGAGACCAGCTCGTATGCATCGGACAAATCCTCGTCCAGCGCGCTGAAGGCCACGCGCAGGTAGGGCGTGTAGCCATATTCGTTGTCCTCCGTGGGGATGATCACGCCAATCTGCATGCCGTTGGCATAGCGCGTAATCAGCGTGGAAAGCTCGCTGTAGGTGTGCTCGGTCGTGTCCATATCGCCCAGCAGATCCATATACAGCGCCAGCCAATGCAGCTGCTCCTGCGGAAGCGACGAAACGTTCAGGCGTAGCATCGTCTTGCCCACACCCGCACTCGCGGCATTCACATACAGCCTGCGAACGTTGTTTTCGAGCGTATCGTCCCAAATATCATACCGCCGGAATTCCTCGGGCAGGGTGTCGACGGTTACGGCGCTCAGGTCTGCGACCATCTCGGCGGTATCCTCGCCTTCGTCCTCGTCGGCGTTCGTGGCGGCGACAAGCGCGGCGATTTCGTCCTCAGTCATGGCCGCCTTCTTTTCCGCAAGCGTCTCGGCCAGCGCCGCGTCCTCGGTCTCCTTCAGGCCGGCCACGGGCTCGGTAACGGCCAGCGCATGGATGGGATTATCCACGACGTACGTTTGGGCCACGCGGCAGAAGGTGCCGTCGTTTACAAAGTCCGTGAAGCGGTTCAAAAGATCGATATACTCCATGTAGCCGTACAGGCGGTCGGCCGCGCTCCAGTTGTAGGCGATGTTCTCAATGATGCTCACGCCCACCTCGCTGCCCTCGGGTGTAAGCAGTACCTCCAGCTTCACGCCGGCCTCCAGCGCCTCGGCCTCCTCCAGCGTAAAGCCCTCCTCGGCAATTTTCGCCATGGACTCATTCACGACGGCGCAGAAGGTGTCCGCGTCCGAGGCGTTTACGCCCTTTGCGTAGAAGTACACGCTCGGCACGCCGTAGGTATCCACGTACACACTGCCACTCGCCATGGGTAGCCGTTCCTTCAGGAGCTTTTTGTAGGCGCTGCTGTCCGCGTTTGCCATGGTGGTAAACAGATCCAGCGCATCTATGTCCTCGGTGGAAGCGCCGTCGCAGCGGAAGCCGTAATAGATGACCGCGCCGTTCGCGGTGTCGGTGCCCTCCTCCACGGGGTAGGAATACACCTTCTCCGCCGCCTCGGTCAGCGGCTGATAGCCCTCGTCGGCGAACAGGCCGCTCACGTCCCGCGCCTCATAGGTGCTGAACGCGCTATCCAGCAGTGCAAGAAAGCTTTCGGGATGCTCGATCTTGCCGTACACAAACGAAAGGCTGTTGGAGGGATGATAGTACGTGTCGTGATACGTGCACAGTGCTTCCCACGTCATTTCCGGAATGGAGGCCGGCTCGCCGCCGGACACATTGCCAATCACGGAGCCGGGCGCCAGCGTACGCTTGTAGTTGTAGTTCGCGGCGCTTTCCAGCGTCATGGCGCCCTTCATTTCGTTGTAGACCGTGCCGGTGATCGTCATCGGCGCATCCGCATCCGTCAGGGAATAGCGCCACGCCTCGCGGCGGAAGATGCTTTCGTCCTTCTGAATCATCGGGTGGAAGCACGAATCCAGATAGAAATCGGCATACTTCAAAAGCTGCGCCTCGGACAGCGAGCTCACCGGATACGAGGTCATCATCGGGTAGGTGCCCGCGTTCATGTAGGTGTTGTAGGTCTGATAGCTCAGATTGAAGAAGAGCTTCTTGGACGGATACGCCTCCGAGCCGGACAGCGTAGCATGCTCGAACACGTGCGGCGTGCCCGTGTTGTCCTCCGCCACGGTACGGAAGGTGATGTTGAACACGCGGTTGGTGTCCTCGTTGAGCAGCAGCATCACCAGCGCGCCGGTTTTGTCGTGCCGAAGCGTGATGGTGTCCGCGCCGATGAGCCCAAATTCGTGCACGTCGGTCACGACGAAGCCGTTGTGCATGTCTCCGACCTGCCATGCTGCATCCTCGCCCTGCGCGGGCAGAACGATGCACAGCAGCATGGTGCAGACGAGCACCAGACATAAGAACCGTTTCATGGCTTTTGCCTCCTTTGTGTGTATGGGCATTCCCCCGGCGAAAGCGCGCACCTTCGCCGGGGGGAGGCTTTTATGTCGGTCGCGCGCAGGCGCGGAAGCCGACCGGAGAACAACCCTTTGTCCGGCAAATGCGCAGCCTCCGAAGACCGCGGCGCGCAAATCGGAAGGCTCGCATGCCATAGGCAGCGGAGGGAGCGCTGCCGGACGCGCCGCCGCTTTGTGCGGCGGCGCCTGAATTTATTTGCCGATAACGGCCTTGATGCGGCGCACGCCGGCGGAGGAGGATTCCTCCTTAAGAATTTTAAAGCTCTTGAGATCGCCGGTGTTGTCCGCGTGCGGGCCGCCGCAGATTTCCTTGGAGTATGCGCCCATGGTGTACACCTTGACGCGCTCTCCGTACTTGCTCTCAAACAGGCCGATGGCGCCCTGCGCCTTGGCCTCGGCCACGGTCATTTCCTCGCAGACGATGGGCGCCGCGCCCTTGATGTACTCGTTTACCAGGCGCTCGGTCTCCTTGACCTCCTCGGGCGTCATCTTGCGGTGGAACGAGAAGTCAAACCTCAGGCGCTCGGCCGTGATGTTGCTGCCCTTCTGCGCAACCTCGTCGCCCAGCACGTGGCGCAGCGCGGCGTGCAGCAGGTGCGTAGCGGTGTGCAGCTTGGTGGTTTCCTCGGTGTGGTCGGCCAGGCCGCCCTTGAAGCGCTGCTCCGCGCCCGCGTGGCTGTTTTCCTGATGCTGCTTGAAGCGCTGCTGGAAGCCCTCCTCATCCACGGTAAGGCCCTTCTCCTGCGCAAGCTCCATGGTGATTTCGATCGGGAAGCCGTAGGTATCGTAGAGCTTGAACGCGCTGCGGCCGTCGATGACGTTCAGGCTCGCAAGGAATTTCTTCGCCTCGTCCAGCAGGGCGGCCTTGTCGCCCTTGTCCTTCAAAAGCGCGATCAGCGCCTGATACTCGGGACGCGGCGGCAGCACCTTTGCGGCGGCGTCAGCGGCCGGTGCAAAATCCTCGCCCTTTTCAAGGGCCTCGACTACCGGCTTCACAAGGCCGGACATGCGGTTCACATTGAACAGCAGCTTGTCGAATTCCTTCATGCCCTGCTTGAGCGTCTTCTGGAAGCGCTCCTCCTCCAGCAGAAGCTGCTCGATGATGTGCGCCTCGTTGCGCTTGAGCTCAGGATATACGTCCTTATACTGCTCCACGACGACCTTTGCAATTTCGGCGGTCATGCCCTCGGGCATTTCCAGCTTCATGCCGTGACGCACGCTTCGGCGGATGAGGCGGCGCAGCACGTAGCCCTGGTCGACGTTGGACGGCGTTACGCCGCGGTCGTCGCCAATGATGATGGTGGAAGTGCGCAGGTGGTCGGCGATTACGCGGAACGAACGGGCATACTCGTCATCCGGATTGTACTTCTTGCCGGACAGCTCCTCAATCTTGGCGATGATGCCGGAGAACAGGTCGGTCTCGTACACGCTCTTTGCGCCCAGAAGCACGCCAATGGTGCGCTCCAGACCCATGCCGGTGTCCACATTCTTCTTCTCAAGCGGTGGGAAGCTGCCGTCGGCCTGCTTGTTATACTGCATGAACACGTCGTTCCAGATTTCGAGGTAACGGCCGCAATCGCAGGCTGGAGAACAGTTCGGGCCGCAGGGCGGCTGATCCTTGATGACGAACATCTCAGTATCCGGGCCGCAGGGGCCGGTGACGCCTGCGGGGCCCCACCAGTTGTGCTTGGCGTTCAGGTAGAAGATGTGGTCGTCCTTCACGCCGTTGGCTCTCCAGTAATTGGCCGCCTCGTCGTCGCGCGGGGCCTTTTCATCGCCGGCGAACACGGTGAACGCCAGCTTGTCCGGGTCGAGACCCAGCCACTCGGGGCTGGTGAGAAATTCCCAGCTCCACGAAATGGCTTCCTTTTTAAAGTAGTCGCCCAGAGACCAGTTGCCCAGCATCTCGAAGAACGTGCAGTGGCTCGCGTCGCCCACCTCGTCAATGTCGCCGGTACGGATGCACTTCTGAACGTCGGTCAGGCGCGTGCCCATCGGATGCTTCGCACCCAGAAGATAGGGAACCAGCGGATGCATGCCGGCCGTAGTAAACAGCACCGTGGGATCGTTCTCCGGAATGACGGAGGCGGACGGGATCACGGCGTGTCCCTTGCTCTTGAAGAATTCCAGATACATGCGGCGAAGGTCGGCCGCGCACTTGATGTTCTTGTTCACGGGTAAGACTTCCTTTCTGATGTCCAAAAATAAACGCGCCCAATCCATCCACAAGGACGAAATGGCGCTCTTTCGCGGTACCACCTTGGTTGACCGCGCCCCGGCGCGGCCCTCTTGAACGCACGATAACGATGCGACCCGCCGCCCCATTTCCTGAGCGGAGCGCGCACGGCGGCTCTCTGCGCGGATACGCCCCGGCTTGCACCCCCCGCCGGCTCTCTGCCCGTACCCCGCGCGTGACTCCGCACGCATGGCTTTCATGCCGCTAATTATAGAACCATTCCGCGTGGGTGTCAAATTAAGTTCTTGTGGAAAGCATCCGTTGACGGCTTCGGGCGCGTGTGGTATACTGATGCCGACTCTATGAAAGGACGGATATTCAAAAATGAAACGATTTGCGGCGCTGTTTCTTGTGGCGCTTTTAAGCCTTCTGGCCTTCGCCGTGGCGGAGGAGAGCGAGAGGGGCGAGCCTCAGCGGCTGGTCATTACCGCCGTTGGCGACTGCACGCTCGGCGGCGACGCGCAGAAGGGCGGCTCGAACGAAAAGTTCTTCCAGAAGTTTGTGGACAACTACGGCTACGAGTATTTTCTCAAAAACGTGAAATCCATCTTTGAAAATGACGACATCACGATCGTCAATCTGGAGGGCCCTCTCACCTCGGAGAAAAAGCACAGAACCGGCAAGTTCATCTTCCGCGGCGCGCCGGATCACGTGAACATCCTCACCTGTGCAAGCGTAGAGGTGTGCAACGTCGCCAACAACCACGCGCTGGATTTCCTTGAGGCGGGCTATCAGGAGACGCTGAAGACCCTCGCGGAGGCGGGGATCGGCGCCGCAGGCTACGAAGAGGAATATTACATGGACATCAAGGGCATTACCGTGGGCTTCGTGGGCTATTCCTACCGCGAGCACAAGGCCGAGCAGATGATCGCCGGTGCGAAGGCCGCCCGCGAAAAATGCGACCTGCTGATTGTCAGCGTGCACGGCGGCGAGGAAAACAACTACAAAATGACCACCTTCATGCGCACGACCACGAAAAAGCTCGTGGACGTCGGCGCAGACCTCGTGCTGTGCCATCATCCCCACGTGTACGGCCCTATCCTGACTTATAACGGCAAATACATTGTCGGCAGCCTCGGCAACTTCTGCTTTGGCGGCAATTATATTCCCAAGGACAAGGACACGCAGATCTTCCAGCAGACATTCCTCATCTACCCGGACGGAAGCATTGAGGACGGCGGCATCAACCTGATTCCCTGCTCGGTATCCTCCGAAACCGCGCACAACAATTTCCAGCCCACGCCGCTGGAGGGCAAGGCGGCGGAAACGCTGTTTAACAAATTCATGAAGCTTTCCAAGTTGGAAGTGACCGACCTCAACTGGATGCCCGGAAGCTACCCGGAGCTGGCCGGTCTGCTGCCGACGGAGGACGCGGAATAAGCCGCGCGGAGGGCTGTGAATGGATGCGAGGGGCCAATGCCGCCCCTCGCGCCTGCACGCAAACCATGCCTGTTCCTACACGAATACTTCAATCGAAGAGACCTTTATACACTCCTTTTATACAGATCAATACATCTATAGTTTTGTATATGAAAAGAATCTGTTCGATACGCTCGTAGACGGCAGAAAATGCCACCTGATCATACCAGAATCGTTGTCGCAGCTTATCCCGATCGACCGAAGCGCTTTCGATGTCCATATAGATACAGCTTGCTAAAAATACCGCAATTTGACTTGCGCGAACACATATCATTAAACCCCAGCGGCCAAAGAAGAAACGCTTCTCTTCGACCGCCGCAATTCCCACATGTACACGATATCGCCAGCACTGTCGAGCCTGTGCGCGGCAGTGGCCGTCAAATCAGCGATTTGTATATGCAAGCTCCGTCGAAAAGCCGCTCATGTCCTTGTCTGTGGAATAGTCGTGGAACAAAATGCTTACCGATTCAGCGGGTGCCGTGCCTGCGCCCAGCTTCATACAGATTTTTACGCGATCGCCGCCTATCGCCTGTTCCGTGTATATGGCTTCCCCCTGCGCGTTAAAGCACTGCACGACGGAGCATATACTGCCGATCGTATCATCATCGAACTGTGCCTTCACGTCGATGGAATTGAGTCGCTCCATATCGGCCGCGCTTGCTTCCTCGGCAATACGGCAGGTTATATACAGCACCGCGCCGATTTCCGAGCGAATCAGCTCCACCGATTCCGCAGTCATAAGGCCGTCCGCAACCGGCTGATCAAGCTGTGCGCGCGCCTCCGCTGCATGGGTCGTGGGCGTTAGTTCAACTGGCCATCGCTGATCCTTCCAATCCGCGCCGTATTCGTATTCGCGGATTTTTATATCGATGCTGCGCGGCGCATCTGCCCTATTTTCCTTAAATGCGAATTGCAGCCCCAGCAGCATTGTGCCGTCTGAAAAATACTTTTCGGATGCCTCCGAGCCGAAATACGCCAGCTCCGGATTGCTAACGTCTACGCCAATGCCGGATACGATGATCCTCTGGCCATCGCGGGCTGCCTTCTGCGCAAACGTCTCGGACAGGTCGGTATCCTCCAGCAGGCGCGTATCCTCCGGCTCATACATATAGTCGGACATAAGCAGCACATCGGCGCTCCTCGGCGCAACCTCCACCATCAGGTAAACGCTACATCCGTCAAACGCATACTGCTTGAGCGTATAGGTAGCGCAGGCCGTTTCGTATCTGTCATTCGGCGCACACGTCATGGCCAGCAGCTCAGATGCACTCAATGTGGACTGCGTCGTCGGCTTATCGTATACATTCACAAAATCGAATACATTTCCATTCGCGCTGTCCGTCATGCCAACGCCCGAGATTTGCGCCGCGCACAAGGCTGCGGCCAGCAGTATATGCACCCATAGTTTCATCTTATACATGATTCCTTCACTCCCCTTCATTCGGCAAAGCTCAATTTCCCCTCTGCGCATTTCAAGCATTCAGGATGCGCCGAGCAAATTCCTCCCTGTCCATGGAAGCCTTTCTGCGCCCTCCCTTCTACAGAGCCGCCCGGCTTGTGTATCCTGCATAGATTAGACGCTCAGGCACCGTCTGCAGATTTTGGCAGGCATGTATTTTATAAAAAAACGCCGCACGTGCCGCGGCGCACAATCGAGTATGAGGGGAAAATCACGCCCTCCTACTCGAACGCTGCAACGAAAAAAAACGGCTTCTCCGCTCGCCGAACCCTTTTCTGTCCGTCGATAGGAGAAGCCGCCCCGCATTGAGCGGACGCTTCTATTTCAGCAGGTCGTCTCCGTCAAAGTAGTCGATTTTCATGGCATGACGCACATCCTGAAGCGTCGAAGCGGCCGTCTGGCGCGCCCTCCGGCTGCCGATTCTGAGAATTTCGAGAACGTCCGGCAACCGGGCCTCCCACGTCCTGCGGCGTTCGCGAATCGGGCGCAGCTCGGTCTGAAGCACGTGGTTCAAGAGCTTTTTCACCGTCACGTCGCCGAGGCCGCCGCGCTCGTAGTGCGCCTTCAGCTCGTCGAGGCTGCCGTATTCGGGCAGGAATTCCGCAAGGTGCTCCGGACGGCAGAACGCGTCCAGATAGATGAACACGGGGTTGTCCGCCGTGTGGCCGGGATCCTCGCGGCGTAGATGCGTGGGGTCGGTGAACATGCTCATGACCTTAGCCCGGATTTCCTCCGGCTCCTCCGACAGGTAGATGCAGTTGCCCAGCGACTTGCTCATCTTCGCCTTGCCGTCGATGCCGGGCAGGCGCAGGCAGGCCTGATTCTGGGGCAGCACGATTTCCGGCTCGACGAGCGTTTCGCCATACACGCGGTTAAAGCTGCGCACAATTTCCCTGCACTGCTCGAGCATCGGCAGCTGATCCTCGCCAACCGGCACCGCCGTGGCGCGAAAGGCGGTAATGTCCGCCGCCTGGCTGATAGGGTAGCAGAGGAAGCCCACCGGGATGCTGGTTTCGAAGCCGCGCATCTGAATTTCGGCCTTCACCGTGGGATTGCGTTGCACGCGCGAAAGGGTGACAAGGTTCATATAGTAGAACGTCAGCTCCGTCAATTCCGGAATCGCCGACTGAATAAAGAGCGTGCTCCTGTCCGGGTCAAGCCCGCAGGCAAGATAGTCCAGCGCGACGTCCAGTATGCTCCCGCGCACCTTCTCCGGGTGCTCGGCGTTGTCCGTCAGCGCCTGTGCATCGGCGATCATGATGTAGATTTCGTCGTATCGCCCCTCGTTCTGAAGGCGCACGCGCTCCTTCAGCGAGCCGACATAGTGTCCAACATGCAGGCGGCCGGTCGGTCGATCACCCGTCAGAATCCTCTGCTTCATGCGCTTGCCTCCTGTTCCTTCCCGCATTCGCCCTCACACCCTCGGCAGGGTCTCGAAGCTTTTTTTCAGGTCCTCGTCCGAAGGAATAAAGTCGGTCATTCTGCCGTCGTTAAACCGCTCGTAGGCATACATGTCAAAATAGCCGGTGCCGGTCAGGCCAAAGAGAATGGTTTTTTCCTCGCCGGCCTCGCGGCAGCGAATGGCCTCGTCCATGGCCGCCCGGATGGCGTGGCTACTTTCTGGCGCGGGCAAAATGCCCTCCACGCGCGCGAAGGTTTCGGCCGCCTCGAATACCTCCGTCTGTACGACGGAGCGCGCCTCAATCAGCCCCTGATCGTACATTTCGGACAGAACGCTATTCATACCGTGATAACGCAGGCCGCCGGCATGATTCGGCGCGGGAATAAAGCCGCTGCCCAGCGTATACATCTTCTGCAGCGGACACACGCGGCCGGTGTCGCAGTAGTCGTAGGCATACACGCCGCGGGTCAGGCTAGGGCAGGACGCAGGCTCGACGGCAATGAACCGATAGTCCCTCTCGCCGCGCAGCCTTTCGCCCATGAACGGGGAAATCAGCCCGCCAAGATTCGAGCCGCCGCCGGCGCAGCCGATGATGATGTCCGGCCTTACGCCGTATTTATCCATGGCCGCCTTGCACTCAAGGCCGATCACGGACTGATGCAAAAGCACCTGGCTAAACACGCTGCCCAGCACGTAGCGATAGCCCTCGTGCGCAAGCGCATCCTCGACGGCCTCGGAAATCGCGCAGCCAAGGCTTCCGCCGGTGCCGGGATGCTCCTTCAGGATCCGACGGCCGACGCTCGTCGTCTCCGACGGAGAGGGCGTTACCTGCGCGCCGTAGGTGCGCATGACCTCGCGGCGAAACGGCTTCTGCTCATAGGACGTCTTCACCATGTACACGCGGCAGTCCAGCCCCATATACGCACACGCCATGGCCAGCGCCGTTCCCCACTGACCCGCGCCGGTCTCGGTGGTCACACCCTTCAGCCCCTGCTTCTTTGCGTAATACGCCTGCGCAATGGCAGAGTTCAGCTTGTGGCTGCCGCTGGTATTGTTGCCTTCAAACTTGTAATAGATTTTCGCCGGCGTGTTCAGCTTTTTTTCAAGCCGGTACGCACGCATCAGCGGAGAGGGCCGGTACATCCTGTAGAAATCCAGAATTTCCTGCGGAATCGGGATTTCGCGCGTGTCATTATCCAGCTCCTGCTTTACAAGCTCGCTGCAGAACACGCGCCCCAGCTCCTCGGCGGTCACGGGCCTGCACGTCTGCGGGTTCAAAAGCGGCGCGGGCTTTTTCTTCATATCCGCGCGCATGTTGTACCAGAATTTCGGCATTTCCTCCTCGGTCAGATCGATTTTGTACGGGATTTCTCGCTGGCTCATGATTTCCGCTCCTTTCCGAATTCGGCGTCCGGAACAGAAAAACCCCTGTCCCAGAACAACTCTCGTGCTGGGACAGGGGAATAAACACTCTTCTCCTGCGGTGCCACCCGGCTTGACGCGCTATGCGTCCACCTCAACCGTACAAACATACGGCAATCTTTGGTAACGGAGGATTCTCCGGCGCGCATACTCGGCACTGCCTTTCCGCTTGCCCTCGGAAGCCCATTCACCGGCCTCATCCGTATCGCGCTTTCACCGCCCGCGACTCGCTGAAACATCCGAAGCTCCGGTTACTTCTCTTCCTCATCGGTTCCGCTTATTAAACCACACAGCCTGCGTTTTGTCAACGGCGAAGGCAAATCTTAACATTCTTTTTTTCTTCGCCAAAGGCCGGACAGCAGCCAGCCCATTTCGGCCACGGCGATACCGGTCACCATATCCCAAATCACATGCTGTCGGGTAAACAGCGTGCTTAAGCAGACAAGCATGGAAAAAATGCCCGAAAAGACCACGTAGCCGCGCTTCACGCCGCGGCATTCGCGGCTTAAAAGCGGGCGAAACGCCATCCAGCTCACAAAGCAGTGAATGGACGGCAGCAGGTTGTTCGGCTCGTCCAGCGCATACACCAGCTTCAGAAGCCACGCGCCCGGGCCGGCAAGGCTTTCCCTTGCGGGCTGAACGATGGTAGAGGGAATCGCAAGAAAGCACACAAGGCATACCGCCTTGGCAAACGCGTCCGCCCGGAACAGCCGCCAGCCGAGCGCGTCGTTCTGCCGCGAAATGATGATGTAGTTCGCCGCCCAATACGGGAACGCCAGAATGTATATGTACGTAAATATCGGCACGGCGGGAATGCGCGCGTCCAGCGGCAGCGAAAAATCGTGCAGCTCGCCAAGGCCGATCAGCCGGGGCAGGTAGTACGCCAGCAGGTCGGTAAGAAGGCAGAGCGCCAGCGGCACGCGCGCCGAATCGGGAATAAACCCCGTAAGCTGACGAAATTTCCGATAAAGCTTTTTCACGCCTGCCCCTCCCTGTCTCGCCTTCCAATCGCCTCGCCCAGCCGGACGGGCGCCTCCACATCGGCGGAAAAGCGAGCGTCCGGCTTAAACGCGCCCCTTTCGGCAATCAGAATCACCGTCGAGCCGCCAAACTCAAACCGTCCCTTTTCCTCGCCGCGGCGGAACGCGCCTACGGTTTTGTCGTTCACGATGCGGCCGACCATCGTCGCGCCGACCTCCATATAGAGCATTTTCCCGAAATGCGCCGTTTCCAGAAGCGCGTATTCGCGCGTGTTCGTCTTGAACACGGGCATTTCCGCAAGCGCCTCCGGCCGCACAGTGTGCAGCACACCGGGAATTCGCCTCGTTTCAAGGATTCGCCCGTCGTCCGGAAACGCATAGCGATGGTAGTTGGCCGGTGTCAGGCGAAAAATCAAAAGCCAGCCGCCGTCAAACGCGCGCGCCAGCTCGGCGTTCTGCGTGAGCGTCTCTACCGTGTACGGCGTGCCCTTTACCACGCACACGCCGTCCGGCGACACGGGCATGACCGTCAGATACGCGTCGCAGGGGCTGGAAAGCGCTTCCTCCTCCATGCATATGGGCCGCGCGCCCGGCTTCAGCCGCCGGGTAAAAAACGCGTTGAAGCTTTCGAATTTCGCATCTGCCACGTCCGAAAGCTCGATTTTGTTAAGCCCTATAAACGGGCGAATCAGCACCCGCGACACACGCGTGTCCATAAACCAGCCGGCGGCCCGGGAGACCCCGGGCCGCGCCAGAAAAGCCGCAATGCCTCTGCCTACGCGAGTGCGGTAAAGCTTCTCGTACAAACGATGTTCCCTCCATAGCGAATCACGATTACAAACACCACAAAGCCCACAATCGCCAGCACCGTCAGCCCCATCAGATAGGGCTTCTTCACGCGAATGCGCGAAACAAACGCCGCGCCCATCAAAAGCAGGGTGAGCGGGTAAATATATGTCCACCGCACGTGCGCAATTACACCTACCATAATTACGATGGGCATAATCAGCGCGGACGATGTGACGGGCAGCCCCTCGTAGTAGGTGCGCTTACCGCCGTCCTCGCGCTCTCGGTTGATTTCCTGCACGTTGAAATACGCCAGCCGGATGACCGCTGCCAGCACATATACGACCATGCACGCCACCGTGAACCAGTTTGCCGGGCCGATTGCCCAGCCGATCATCGCCGGGAACACGCCGAAGCACACCAAATCACACAGCGAATCAATCTGCACGCCAAAACGCTTTGCATCGTCTGACCGCTTGCACGTGCGCGCAATCGTGCCGTCAAACATGTCGCACAGACCGCACACCAGAAGGCACAGCACCGACAGCTTCGGCTGCTTTTCCAGCGCAAACACAATCCCGGTAATGGCCGAGCCGAGTCCTAAATAGGTAAGAATTACCGAATAATTATAAAAACCGATCAATCGAATACTCCTCTCCTGTATAACGCGGCTCGCAGCAGACGCATAAACGACACAATTTAAAAGCGATACCGCCACATATCCATTTCTATTATAGCACACACAGCCCTCGCTTGGCAACAACAGAATTCCCGCAGGCGGACGCGACGTGTAGCACTACAATACATCTTGCACACCCGCTGCCAAAAAAGAAGTGAGACTT
>CAZKQB010000041.1:0-32590 GCA_964554795.1 uncultured Oscillospiraceae bacterium
TCGACTGTTCTCTTGCTTCTCGTTCTCTGTATCGTTTTCAAGGATCGCGTTGCCGTTCGCTTGACAACGAATGGGATTATACCAGACATCCCGTGCGTTGTCAATACCTTTTTTCAACTTTTTTTGAATATTTTTTTCAGCCCGGCATACATATCCCTTTCAGAGGTGATTTCATGCGGCGCATGGGCAAAATTTGCTGCTTTCTGGCGCTTCCGGCTGTGTTTTTATGCTTTCTCTCGGTGCTCCGCCTATTTCCGTTTCCGCGCAGCGATGCGCTGGCAAAGCGGCGGCAGGCATGGGCAGGCGTTCTTCGGCTGTGGGTTTGTGAGGATTTGCCCTGCGGAACGCTTGATGCATGGCTGAACGAAGCCTCAAGCGCGTTCGAGCGGCGCAACGACGGCGTATACGTGCAGCTCACGACGGTCAGCCGTGCAGCTGCCGCCAATTTTGCCGCTCAGGAGAATCCCCCGGACATGCTTTTGCTTCCGCCGTCGCTGCTCGACACTCCGGACGGCCTTCTGAATCGTTCCGGCGAATACCTAACGCCCGTCGCCATGGGCGGCTATGCCTGGGCTATCAACCGTGCGAAGCTGCCGTCTCTGTCGCCAGAGGACGCCGCCATGCAAATCCCACCGGACAGCGAAAGCGCGAGCTACTCCGCTGCTCTGGCGGCAATGCTCTGCGGCGACGAGGTTTCCTCCGGCGATGCGCCTCGCGAGTCGCGCTACGGCGTGGATCTCGGTTTGCCCGACGCAGCCGATCGCCCGCCTGCAACGTCCGCGCCCATTGCGCGAAAGGAGCTTCATCCTGCGGATGGTTCGCAGGTAGACGAGAATGCCTTTCGCAGCTTTACGCGCGGGGAAGCCGCCGTAACGCTCGTTTCCCAGCGCGAGCTTCTGCGCCTTTCCGCGCTGGCTGATTCCGGGCGCGCGCCCGATTTCGCCGTGATCTGCACAGGCTTCGCCTTCACCGACCGGCTGGCGCTGTTTGCTGTGGTTGACCTGCCGCGGGACGATCTCCGGGCGCGGCAGGAGATGTGCGAAAAATTCCTCGCGTTTCTGCTGGATGACGCGCGGCAGGCAAGGCTGAGTCGCGTCGGCTGCTTCCGCGCAGTCCCCGGCGCCGCGCTGTATGCCGCCTCCTCCGTGTTAGCCCCGCTGGAGCGCGCATTGACGGATGCGGCGCCGCTCTTCCCTCCATTTTTTACAAACGAATGGCGGGCGCAGGCACAAACAGAGGCCGGAGAGCTTCTCCATGGCGCAGGCGATGCAGAGGGTTCTCTGCGGCGCATCGGGCTCTCCACACAGCATTAAGGAAAGAGCCGGCAGCTCCGAAGGGAAATGCCGGCTCTCAGCTTGTCAAAAACCTTTTGCCAAGCTGAGAGCCGGAGAGCAAGCTTCCCCGCCACGGCTCCTGGCAGAGGCGCGGCGTTCGAATTTCCCATTCGGCCGTATGCAATCGATCCGTAAGGCCAGCTTGAAATCTCGAAGGAACTCAAACCTTTTTTGCTGGAATCCTTCGGATTTCTCCCGTGAAATCCGCAAAGAGACGGATTTCCTCCGAAAAAAAATCGCGCAAGCACACCGTGCACGCTTCCGGGAATCGATCGGAATTCGAGAGGGCTTCGGCCCTCTCGATTTTCCCGCGAGTTTTGGAGCAGCCTGAAACGCGGCTCTCGTCGCTTGTCCATGCACTCTGCCCGGCATTCTCCCCTGAAAAACGCTTTACACCGCGCCTGCGGGAAGCTGAGCCTCCAGCTGACCAATCAGTCCCGTCATTTCCCGGGCGAAATCATTCATTTCCCGTCTGCGGCCATCATCGTCCATGGACAGGAAATTTTTGAGCGGACGCACGAAGCCCTTCACCGTATTCACCAGCTGCGGCCCGCAGAAGCGCTCCTCCCGGCGGGATGCATCGATCAGTGCCGTAAGCGTTTCGCAGGCGCGCACCAACTCGGCGTCTCCGGAGCGGTAGGCGCTCTCATTGAGTCTGCGTCCGGCCTCCTCGGCGCTCTGGCGCACGCGGCGGTTCACCTCCGGCGCGCTGCAATCTACGCCGTCGGCCCGCAGCCTTTCAACCAGCTTTTTCACGTATTCCGGCCTCGTCTTCAGCACGGCGCGGTATTTGTTCTGGTAGCGCAGCGTCAAACCGTGGTCGCCCCCGGACAATCTTTGCAGGCATGCGCGCACGCTCGATCCCTGCGCCCGCGCCTTGAATACCTCTGTCATCAGCCATTCAACCTCTTCCTCCGTAAACGGCACAAAGCGCTGCGGCAGCGGCTCGTCTCCTTTTTGGCGGCGAACCTGGGCATAATAATAATTGCGGATGCTGTTCGGTCGGCGGCCGGTCTTTTCGGCAATGTGCTCAAATACCGATTTCAGCGGCAAGCCCTGCTGCTGTGCCTCATCTGCAGTTTCCCAAAGAAGCCTGGACTCCGCGTCGCTCCACCCGGCGTGGCGTCCCGTCTTCACAAGAGCCTGTTCCATATGATCCCCTCCCAGATAGTCGTTGATAAAGAGTATGCGCGCGACCGTCATTCAATATACACATCGGGTAAAGATTAAAACTTTTATCCCTACTTGCATTGCGCGCGGAATGCGTGTAATATATTGGAAGCTGATCGCTAAAAGGAGGAAATTCAGATGATCAACAAGCAAATGTCCATCGGCGAGGTTCTGCGCCTCGACCGCAACGTCGCCCCCATCTTCATGGAGTTCGGTATGCACTGCCTGGGCTGCCCCCACGCCACCGCTGAAAGCATTGAGCTGGCCTGCGCCGCTCACGGCACCGACGCGGATGCACTGGTCGCGAAGCTGAACGAATACTTCGAGGCGAAGAAATAATTCCCCCGCGCAGGATTCCATTTGAGAGGGCTTCGGCTCTCTCTTTCTTCATTTTCAACCGTATCCGGAGAAGCATCATGAATCGAATCCAAAAAGCACCTAAGGAGGACTCCTCCCGCGTGGACGCACTGGGCACAGAGCTCTCGCTCGGAAGGAGCTTCGAGTGGGCGTCCCGACACTGGCTCATACCCGCGGTCTACGTCTGCGAGAGGGATCTCATAGTAGATTTCTGCATGCGCGCGGATGCAGATGACCTTCGCGCGTTTATTCAAAAATGGAGGCTGTCGCCCGCAAACGACGACTGCACGGCGTTTTCTCCAGAGGAGCAGCTTCTTCTGGCGGCAGAAAACCCGCTTTCGCTGGCGTTCACACCCGCGCTCTCCGTAAACGGGCGGACACTGAGCGTCTCGGAGCGCACCTCCGCCGCCTTCAATCCCTGCCTGCCCCAACGCAAGGAGGAGCCCGCGCGCACCCTGCGGCATTACGGCCTGAGCGACGCCTTCGGCTGGGTCATCACGCGCGCGTTGTTCCCGTGGAACGGCCGAAAGCCCTCTGCCCTCCATTCGATCGAGCTTTCCCTGCGGCGGACGCCCGCACCGCTGCCCGGGCCGCATTTCACGGTGCGCAAGCCCGGCGACGTTTTTTGCTTCGCCCATCCGTTCACAGGCACGGAGCATGCCCTCACGGCGCTGTCTCTGGAGGAGCGAACGCTTCCGGAAGCCGCATTGAGCAGCGGCCTTCCCGCCCACTTCACGCTTTTGCGCTATGCGCTCGATCCGGAGCCTGTCGAACCGGTTCTGGTTTCGGATTCATGCGAAGGCAACCGTTCTTTCTCCGATGGTCCGGCCGCGCTGCTCGTTTCCGGCGGCCCGCACACTGCATGCTCGGCGCTTCGCGCCTCTCTGTCCTCTGGCGGCATCGAATGGCGCCTTACCTTTCAGTCGACCTCCGGCGATGATTTCACGCTGTCCCTTCTCTAAAAAAAGGAGCCGACGCTTCCGCCGACTCCTTCCCATTGGCTAAGGCCTGCGTAGGCGCGCAGAGCCTTCTCCGTCCGACGCTCCCGATCGTACGGGAAGCGTTCACGCCTTTATTTGTCCAGATAGATCGGATTTGTCCATGCCCGCCGTCCCTCCGCGTCCTCAACAACGCCGCGAATGTAATTGGAGCACTCCGGAATCTTCATCGAGGCCTCGGTAATCAGACCGTCCTCGTTTTTCAGCATGCGCGTCGGGCGCTTGCCGTTTTTGAACTGAATGTACCTGCAGGGCTTGCACTTCAGATGCGCCTCGCCGTCCTCGACGTAGAAATCCAGAATTTCCGGGCCGCAGGAGGAATAGAACGCGCCGGTCTCCAGCGCATGCAGGATGGACTTCACGTCCTTCTCCGCATTCACATTCACCCAGCCCAGGCAGTGCTGCGAGGCCTGATGTCCGTCGTCCGTCGCCACGGCAAAAATACGCTTGCCGCGCACCAGCAGCTCATCCCAGATGAGGCCGTTGTCCACATCCATGTTATCCTCTACTGCACAGCCGCTGTTCCAGATTTCCATGGCAAAGCAGCCCTCAAGCTTTTCAAAGCTGCGCGCTGGCGTACAGCTCCAATCCGGATGGCAGTAGATAACCAGGTTATTCTTCGCGCGCAGGGAATCCACGACCGGCTGATACTCCGACTGATCCTGCACGACGGCACTCTGAAGGCGCTCATCCTGCCTGAAGCCGTTTTCATTGCCCGCCGGGCCGATGCACACGGTGTGGAAGCACATGCCCTCGTCAGTCGTGATGTTGCCGTCCATCTCCATGCCGGGCACGATCAGCACGCCGCTTTCCGGCGCGTAATCTGCGAAATTGTAATACCGGTGGTCGGTCAGCGCCAGAAAATCATAGCCGTGGGACGCATGCAGACGAATCGTCTCGCCCGGCTCAAGCTGACCGTCGGAGCGGGTCGTGTGGCAGTGAAGCCCGCCCTTCAAAGGATGCGCGGACGCGTTTACAAATGCAGCCTGTCGGATCTTCATGGAAAAGCCCCCCTTGTATCTTTTTTTTCGGATGAGCCAATTATACTGTGATTTTCCCGCGAAAGCAACCCCCTTTCGAAGGCGCATCCACCGCGGAAACGCGCCTTCGTTTTTTCCCGGCCTTCGCCCTCAAGCGGCCTGCGCCCCACCCGCCGTCGGGCGGAGTGGAGCGCAGCTACATGCGTCAGGGTGTCTGCTTCCTTTCAAGATAGTCGCGGAGCTCGCGGACAAGCTGAGGAGCCAGCTCCACCAGACGATCGACGGGGGTTGGGCTGAAGGCCGGCAGCATGCGTACGCCGTCGGCATTCAGCACAAGAAAACCCATCGGCGAAACGGAAACACCCGCGCCCGCGCCTCCGCCGAAGGGAAGCGCCTCCGTTCCGGGCGCGCGAAGTGGCTTGCCGCCCGCACCGTATTCCGCCCCGCCGGAGACGAAGCCGAAGGAGACGCGTGAAACGGGGATAACGGTGGAGCCGTCGGGCGTCTGCACCGGATCGCCGATGACGGTGTTTACGTCCACCATGTCCCGTATGTTTTCCATTGTCGTGGACATCAGGCTTTCGATTGGCTGCTTTTCCATGCTTTGATCCTCTCTTTCCGGATTTTCTGCGTTTTCATTGCCCTGCACCGACCGGCGGCGCGGCTTTGTCCGTCACTCGTTCCTTCTTAAGCCGGAGGCGCGCCCTCAGAAGCTCGCGCGCCCACAGCGCGGCAGCGGCCAGCGCGCGCCCAACGGAAATGGCTGCGGCTGCCTCGACCTCGACGCGGGCAGGCGTGCCGGAGAAGTCCGGCTGAACGCGGCAGACGACGCGCGAGCCCGGAAGCGCTGCAAGCGCATTCAGCGCGCCGGCGGCCAGCGCCGTGTGCATAGCGTCGCCGAGCGAGAGCACGCCGGAGACCGAAACCAGAAGAAGCTCCGCGTGCCGCAGGATATACCCGGCCGGAGCGAGCGCCGTGCGCAGTGGCGGGTCGGAGCGGGCGCGCTTTCCCGGCTTTTTGCCGAGCCCTGCAGCCCTTTCCTCGGCGCGGCGAAGCGCACCCGCAGGAAGAAACGCGCCAAGGCTCCAGCCGACGCCGCCGGCCCCCACAGCCAGCGCAGCCACCAGCGGTACGTTGAGCAGATAAAAGCCGCCGACGGTGACCGCACTCAGAAGGATGAACGGATTCATACGGAAAGCGTTCCCGCGGGCGGATTAAATTATGCAAAGGCGTTATCCGTCCATTGCCGCAGCCTGTCGGACGTGGTATACTTATTGTAAAATGGAATGCGATTTCTTTGCAAAGGAATGAATGCACAATGGATATGGTGGTCGTCGGCGTAGTTTTTCTGGATATCAAGGGTTTCCCCTTTTTCAAATACGACGCGGTGGGCACGAATCTCGGCGATGTGCTTCTGACCCACGGCGGCGTGGCGCGCAACGTAGCTGAAAACATGGCCAATCTGGGCGCCGGGGTTGAATTTGTTACGATGCTGGATGACGACGCGCTGGGAAACGAGGCGCGGGCACGGCTGCGCGACGCCGGGGTAAAGCTGACGCACGCGGTCTCCACGCCAGGCAAGGGCGTAGGCATGTGGCTCGCGGTGTTTGACGAAAAGGGCGACCTGGCCGGCTCCGTTTCGCACATGCCGGATGCCGTGCCGATTGAGCGCCTGTTTGACGAGCACGGCGAGGAGATCATCCGAAACTGCCGCGGCATCACGCTGGAAATCGACCTTTCCGAGCGCGTATCCGAGCGCGTGTTCGAGCTGGCGAAGCGCTTTGATAAGCCCGTATACGCCATCGTCGCCAACATGAGCGTAATCCTGCGCCGCCCCGACCTGATGGCGCAGACGGCCTGCGTGATTCTGAACGAAATCGAGGCCGGACGACTCTTTGGCCGGGAGCTACGCACGCTTTCGCCGGAGGCGCTGCTGGAAGCCGTTTCCGAGGCAGCTCCGGCGATGGGCATTCGCTCCATCGTCGTCACGATGGGCGAGCGCGGGGCAGCCTATCTGGATGTACAAAATGATCTGCGCGGCATTTGCCCCGCGATGCCCTGCCGCATCGTCGATACCACCGGTGCGGGCGACGCGTTTTTCTCCGCCGCAGTGGAATGCCTGGCGCGCGGCATGCGGCTGGATCAGGCCGTTGCGTGCGGCACGCGGCTTGCCAGCATGACCGTCTCCACCAGCGAAAGCGTCTGCCCGCGCGTGGACGAGCACTTTTTTGAGCTGTAAAATTCCTTCTAGATTTCAGTTCTTTTGCCGGAAGCCTTCAGATTCCGACCGTAAAATCTGCAAGGAAGCGATTTTGTACTTCAAAATCGCGCGACCCGTCATACGCGCCGCTATGTTTGCTTGGAATTCGAGAGGGCTTTGCTCCTCTCAAGCTCTCCCGCAGGCTTTTGACAGTCTGCAACCCCCAGTTCAACCGAAAGGGTATAGCGCCTGTTCGGCTGACAAAACAACAATCCGCTGCACGAAGAAGGCGCAGCGGATTGTTTCCAGTTTTCTAAAGGCTACAGGAGCGACGCGAAGCGTTCCGCACGGGCGTAGGCCTGGCGAAGGAATTCGGCGGCATCCCAGTCGGCGTAGCCATCGTGGGTATGGCGGCCGGGGCGGTTGTAATTGATCAATTCGAAAGTGATCGGGCCCTCAAAATGATGATCCTGTAGGCGGCGGGCAATGCCCGGCCAGTCGGCCGTACCGTCAAAGGGCAGAAGGTGCGAATCGTCATGCCACGTAATTTTGCTGCCGGTAACCCCCAGGTTGTCGTTCAGGTGCGTGCCCGCGAGCCGGTCGCCATACAGCGCCATCATATCCTTGCCGCGGTTATAGCACAGCTCGTGCCCGGTATCCCACACAAAGCGGCAGGTCGGGTGATGCGAAAGCTCACTCATCACGCTCGCTAGATATTCCTCGCCCTCGACGTTTTCAAACCCCAGAAGCACGCCGCGCGCATCGGCGAAGGTGAGCAGCCGGTCAAACCGCTCCACGCCCAGCGCGTTTGGCTCATGCCGATCGAAGCCAATGAAGGGGTGAATGATCGCAAGCGGTATGTCGTGGTCAGCGCAGCTCTGCACGCAATCCTCGAGCATGCGAATGTATTCGTCGCCTGCCTCGCCCTCGTCCCACACGGTATTTACCTTGCCGAACGGCGCGTGCAGGGATTGATAGAAAAGCCCCTCGCGCGCAGCGATGCGGGCATATTCGTCGATGGGAGCGTCCGGCTCCCAGTCGGAGAAAAAGCCGTCGAAGCCCGCGCGCCGAATCAGACGCAGTCGTTCGTCGATATCAATCTCAAAGCCGAAGCAATCGTTGATGCAGAGTCGTTTATCCATCATGTAAACCCTTCCTTCCCGGTGAAGCCGGCCTTTGAATGAAACCCATTTTACCTTTCCTTGCGGTGCTTGTCAATCCTTTCCTTACTGTCAGTCGGCACGATCCTCAGAAATGTCCGGCATGCCATGGACTTCCGGGCGCAAAGGTGTTATAATTTTGCCACATGAGGAAGGGAGAAAAGCGAGCGCGTGCCTATCGGAAGAGCCGTTCCGCAAAAGGGGTTTTCGGAAAAACCGCCTTCGCCGGCAAAAAACCGAAGGCGCGTTCACGAAGAAATTCGCGCTTCAGGCAAGTGGCTTCGGCCCTCGCCTCTGCTTATACAGCTGGGCTTTCTCCTGCAATGGCGCGCCTCGCGTGGATGACGAAGGAGAAGGGCACGCTTTCTAGGATCATCGGCGTAGCTCTGTGCTTGTGTCGGTAATGACAGGCATCCTGCCGTTTGACCGGCTTCGGATCTGCGATTATGGAATCGGCGCGCTTCTGAATTTATGTGATTCTCTTTTTAACCATCTCACGGTCGATTTGAAAGGGAGGGATATGTGCATGAGGCACTTCACCGCGCAAAGAGGCTGGATCAACGACCCGAACGGCCTGATTCTGTACGAGGGCTGGTATCACCTGTTTTATCAGCACAACCCAGACGACGTCCGCTGGGGCAACATGCACTGGGGACACGCGCGCAGTCGCGACCTCGTTCACTGGGAGCATCTGCCCATCGCGCTGTATCCCGAAAAGGGCTACACGATGTTTTCCGGCAGCGCGATCGAGGACGTGCACAATCTCACGGGGCTCGGAAAAAACGAACACAATCCCTTGCTTCTGTATTACACGGCTGCGGGCGAGCCGTTCGAGCAGCGTATGGCTGTGTCCACGGACGGCGGGCATACCTTCGACAAGCAGCCCGGCTGCGTGATCGGCTGCCTTCGCGGCGGCAACCGCGACCCCAAAATCGTGTATGATGAGGAAATGAACGTATACCATCTGGCGCTGTATCTGGACGGCGACGAATACGCGCTGTTTGAAACTCGCGACCTTATGCATTTCCGGCTGATGCAGACGCTTTCTCTTCCGGAGGACAACGAGTGTCCCGATCTGTTCCCGCTGACGGCGGACGACGGCTCGCGGCACTGGGTGCTGATCGGCGCGCACGACCGGTATCTGGTAGGCGGCTTCGGTGCAGACGGGCAGTTCCGTCCCAGCCAGAGCGCAAGAAGGCTTACCTATGGAGACCTGAGCTATGCCGCGCAGCGCTTTTCCGGCATTCCCGGCCGCGCACTGCGCCTTTCGTGGAACCGCGCGGAGCTGCATGACAACGTGATTCAGGGCAGCATGTGTACGCCCGCCGACTACAGCCTTCACCGCGACGCAAACAGCTATGCGCTCTGCCTGAACCCCGCGCCGGAGTTCGGCTTTGATTCCGCTCTGGATGCGCGGGGTGAAATCCGCGAGGGCGAAACGGTTTCCGTTCCCTGCGGCACGCTCCGCCTTGAAAACGGGCTTCTGACCGTAAACGGCGTATCCTGTCCCGCCGCAGCGCACGAGCGCTTCCGCACTGTGGGCGATACCCACGCTCTCGAGGTTTACCTCGCGCCCGGCGACCGCTTTCTCTGCGTTCCGGCGGAAAAAAGCTGCTGAGCAGGGATCGGCGGCTTCTCCCGCTCTGCCGTACGCCGGCCGTCTTTCTCGCAGGCTGCCGTTTTCGGCAAAGGAAAAACGGGTGACAACGCGGCCAGGGTGTGATATACTATAAAAGAGGATTCCCGAAACGGGAGGTGTATGTGTGAACGAGGGAACGCTGTATCTTCTGATTCTTGGCGCGCTGGCGCTTTCACTGCTTGCGCAGGCGCTGGTAAACCGCCGCTTTGAACGCTATCGCAAGGTGCCCACCGCGTCCGGCCTGACCGGCGCAGAGGCGGCGCGTCGGCTTCTGGATGACGCGGGGCTGCAAAACGTGCGCATCGAGCGTGTGTCTGGCCGCCTGTCTGACCATTACGACCCGCAGGCAAAGGTGCTTCGGCTGTCGCCGGAAACGATGGACGGCGCAAACGTTTCCGCGCTGGGCGTGGCGGCGCACGAGGCCGGGCATGCCCTGCAGGATGCCGACGCCTACGCTCCGCTTCAGCTGCGCACAGCGTGCGTCCACACCGCCGGAATCGGCTCGCAGGCGGCATGGCCGCTGTTCCTCGCCGGACTGATCTTCAATTTTCGGCCGCTGGTGTTCATCGGCATTGCGCTGTACGCGGCCATGGTCGCATTTACGCTGGTTACCCTTCCGGTGGAGCTAAACGCCTCCCGCCGCGCGTTGACGCGGCTCGAAAGCGGCGGCTACCTGACGAGCTACGAGCTTCCCGGCGCGCGGAGCGTGCTGTCCGCCGCGGCGTTGACCTATGTTGCGTCCGCGCTGATGGCCGTTTTGCAGCTTCTGCGGCTGATTTCCATCGCCGGAAGCCATCGCCGCCGCGACTAACGGACGACAATCTCCACCGTGCGGAAAGCCCCAGCCATGCCGCGCCGGGTCGCGCTTCCTCAGCTTGCGCCCATGCGGACAGCCCCCCGGCAGGCAACGTGCTCCACGGCACATAAAAAACGCCAGCCCATGCCGCGCAGACGGCACTTCCTCGGCTTGCGCCCGTGCGGACAGCCCCGGCAGGCAACGTGCTCCACGGCACATAAAAAAACGCCAGTCCCTGCCGCGCAGACGACACTTCCTCGGCTTGCGCCCATGCGGACAACCACGGCAGGCAACGTGCTCCACGGCACATAAAAAAACGCCGGCCCCTGCCGCGCAGACGACATTTCTCAGCTTTTGCCGCTTGGCTGTCCCTGCGGGCACATCCGCGCGGCTCTGAACGAAATTCCGATCAGCAACCGGCGGCACTACAGACAATTTGAAATACGGAGGAAAAAGAATATGAATCATCTTCGCATGCGGTTTCCCGGCGGCCTTGCCAAGGCCTTTACGATGAGCTATGACGACGGCGTGGAGCAGGATCTCCGGCTGATTCAGATCATGCGCGAAAACGGCGTAAAGGGCACGTTCAACCTCAATTCCGGCCTGTATGCACCGGAGGGAACCGTATATCCTGCAGGTCAGGTGCATCGGCGCATGACCGAAAAGCAGTGCCTTGCCGCCTATGTCGGAAACGACCTTGAGGTAGCCGTGCATGCATCCACGCACGCATTTCTTGAGGCCGTGCCCACGGCAACGGCGATGATGGAGGTAATTTCCGACCGTGCGAAGCTGGAGAAGGACTTCGGCCGCATCGTTCGCGGCATGGCGTATCCCTACGGCACGCTGTCGGACGACGTCGTGGATATCCTGCGCCTTGCTGGCATTGCCTACAGCCGCACCACCGTTACTCGCCTGAACTTCGACATTCCCTCGGACTGGCTGCGTTTGGGCGCAACCTGCCATCATAACAATCCGGCGCTGAACGAGCTGGCCGAAAAGTTCACCGGCGACACGCCCAACCGCGAGCCGTGGCTGTTCTACCTGTGGGGACACGCCTATGAATTCGAGGGGAACGACAACTGGCATGTGATCGAGCAGTTCCTGAAAACCGTCGGTCACAGGGACGACGTGTGGTACGCCACCAACATTGAAATCCATGATTACGTTCAGGCCTTCCGTGAGCTTCGCTTTTCGGTGGACGGAACGCTGGCACAGAATCCCACGGCGACGGACGTGTGGGCACTGCGCGACGGCATGGTCGTTCGCATTCCTGCGGGCGCGACGATCCGGCTGTAGCCGAAAACCGATACAAAGGAGAACGCGAATATGGCAATCAAGCTCTTCAGCAAGCTATTCTCCCGAAAAAAACGCATCGCCATGACCGGCGACGAGGCCTTTCTGAGCGACGAGCCCCAGGCAGAGGTTCAGAAGGAGGAGGCGACGCCGCAGTCCGAGCCTGCCGCCGAAGAGGCGTCCTCCGAGGACGTGAAGGCAGAGGCCCCGACGGCTTCACAGCCGGAGGTCTCCGCAGAGGACGCAGAGGCCGACAAGGAAGCACCCACGGAGGAAGCGCCCGTGGAGGAGGCGGAACCGGAGCCGCAGCAGGAAAGCCGGTGTCTGTGGCTGTATGCCTGTCTAGACGACCCGCTCGACGTTCGCACCCCCATGCGCCCACAGCTGATCGCGCGCTTCCGCGCGCTCAACGAAGGCTCGGACGGCTTTGAAGGCACGCTGCCGGGCGGCGGCGCAGTCACCTGCGCCGTGCGCACCGATCTGGGCTTCGTGCGCGAGCAGGCAGGCTATCTGAAGACGCTCTTTGCCGATACCTTCCCGGCTGACCGCGACGTGTGGAACGCCGCAATGATGCAAATTGAGCTGTTCAATACCCGCGTGGAATGCACGCTGGTGCCGCCGTACACCGAGGACGACGCCGCAAAATTCGCCGAAGCCGTATATGCAGCGGCAGAGCCTCTGCGCGGCTTTGTGGTGAACGAGAGCATGGAGCTGTACCGTTGGGATCACAGACTGGTCATCGCGTCCGACGGACGCACAGATTTTTCCGTGTTCATGCCCATTCGCCGTGGGCTGGCGGTGAGCAATCCTGCCGTAGCCGCCGCTGCGGACGAGGCGCGCATGCGCCGCAGCCTCGCAATTCTGAAAAAGCATGGCGTGGAGGCCGTGCGGCTGGATATGCCCGTTCAGGCGCGGGAGGACGATGCGCACCTGCGCACGCCGGAGGAAATCATCGGCCGAATGGCCGCCCTGTTCGCCTGTGCAGTCAAGGCGCAGGCCTACACCTCGCCCCGCGAGGTTGCCGCGCCCGCCGCATGGTCGCTCAACGCGATAAAAAAGCTGGACACGCAGTACGGCGTGAACCGCCTGTTCACCGCCAAGGAGGCAGAATACGTGGTGCGTTCGCCCGAGTCGCAGCACGAGGCCTATCTGATGCGCTTTGAGTCCTGCGCAGTGCTTTTGTGGGCGCTGCGCCTGTACGAGCTGGACTGGCCGTCCGGACGCGCCGACGCGGCTGCCATTGCCCGCGTGATTCGCGGCGCAGACACCGAGTCGCTTCTTCGGCTGGCGCGTCCCCGCCCGCTGAGCGACATTCTGAACATGCACGACGTAACCTACCGTCTGCACAGCGTGTGCGTGCGCGAGGGCGACGCGGCGTTTACCGGCGAGAAGCCGGATCACGACGTTGTGTATGAGCGCCACTACGCGCTGAATTGGCTCGTGGCCGTAGACGGCATATCCGGCTGGGATATGATCGTTCCAAAAACCTGATAAAGCGACTCCGCACAAAAGGGGAAAGAAATGACACAAGCAGACAAGCGCGCTGCAGCCGCGGATAAGCGGCGCATGCGGCGCAAACGGATGCAGCGCAGGCTGTGCGTCTACGCGGCGGTAACGCTCGCAATTGCACTCATCAGCTTTTATGCCGGGTATCGCGTGGGCGGACAATCGCGCCACGGACGGCAAAACATTCTGCTGGTAAACGAGGCGAATCCGCTCCCTGCGGATTACGTGCCCGACGAGCTGGTGAACCTGTATACGATGCGCCATTCCTTCCGGCTGGCCAATACCGGCATCGAGCTGACCCGCGTGGCCTATGAAGCCGCACAGGATATGTTTGCCGCCGCCGAAGCCGAGAACGTGAACGGCTTTATCATCACCAGCGGCTACCGCAGCTATGAACGGCAGGAGGAAATCTACAAGGAGAGCAAGCAGGGCTATGCCCAGAAGCCGGGCGCGAGCGAGCACCAGACCGGCCTGTGCTTCGACGTAACCGCCCAGAACGACGGCAGCGGCTTCGAAACCACGGCCCAGTACGCGTGGCTGCGCAGAAACGCGCATAAGTACGGCTTCATCCAGCGCTATCCCGGCAACAAGGCCGACATTACCGGCATCAACTATGAGCCGTGGCACTATCGCTATGTCGGCATTGAGGCCGCCACGGAGATTTACCGCGAGGGAATCACGCTGGAGGAATATCTGGAGTAACATAAATTCTGGAGTAACATAAATTAAGGAAGCGGCCTTCCACGCTTTGTGGACGGCCGCTTCACTTTATCTGGAGAAGACGTTTTTACGGGCGGTACTTGGCGGCAACGGCCTCCAGCTCGGGAAGCAGCTCATTGAACCTCGCCTCGTCTGCAGGAAGCACGGGCGCGCGGGCAGGGCCGACATCGCTGGTCAAGCGGCTGGTGGTGAGCTTGAACGAGCCCGGGAACGCGCCGATAGCGCAGAAGCGCTTGATGATGAAGTTCCAGTCATCCTGCGCCTGCTGCGCGCCCACAAGGTCGCCGGCCATAAAGCGGTTGTAGATGGCCGCCATGACGTAGGTGTAAGCATTGGACGGCGCAGAGATCGAGCCCTTGGAGCCGTACTTCAGGCCCTCAAGGCACAGCGTATCCTCGCCGACGAGCATGCAGAAGCCGTCGTCCACCTGATCCATGTAACCCTTGGTGTTTTCCCACACGGCGCAGCTGTCCTTCGCGCCCGCGAGGCCCTCCTGCCGGTAGAGCCTGCCGACGGTTGCGGGGTCAAGGTTATTGCCGGTGTTCTGCGGAAGGTTGTAGGCAAACACGGGCAGCGTGGTTGCGTGAATGACGGAGGCATAGTGCCGGTACAGCGCCTCCTGCGACATTTTCCAGTAGCTGGGGGTAATGACGGAAACGGCGGTTACGCCCTCGCCCTCGCACATCTTCGTCATGCGGATGGTCTCTGCGGTAGTCACAAAGCCCGTTCCAGCCAGCACCGGCCCGCGGCCGTCCACGGCCTTCACGGTGGCGCGGACAACCTGCATCCGCTCCTCAAGGCTCAGCGACGCAGCCTCGCCCATGCTGCCCACGGCGAATACGCCGTGCGCGCCCATGGCCAGCAGCTTGTCTACCAACGGCTTCACGCCGTCCAAATTCAGGGAACCGTCCGCATGCATCGGGGTTGCCATTGCCGGAATCAGGCCTTTAATATCCATAGTCATTCATCCATCCTTACAATTCGATTTCACTCACGCGAAGCTCCGACTCGTGCTCGTGCTCATAGGCAACGAAGGCCGTGCCGGTCACGGGGTTGTAGATGCAGTCCGAATAGCCGGCCAGCGGGTCGTACATGAGCGCCTCGCTCCACGTTTTCCCGTCGTCGGTCGATTTGCGCAGTGTATGGTTGCTGCGGCTGATGTAGCTATCGCAGTTTGTAAACAGAAGACCGCCGGGGAAATTACACATGCCGCCGCAGCAGGCGGGGTCGGGCAACTGCTTCTCCAGCCACGTTTCGTTCCAGTCTCCGGCGCCGTCGGCGCTGATGGCGATATAGCGGTAATGCGGCGTGGTATACGGCGCGCCCCCCGGCTTGCAGGAACGGACATTCAGGATCACCCGGCCGTCCGACAGCGCGGCGACGCAGGTTTCGTTGGGGCTAATGGAGCCGGCCGGCTCAAAGATTTCGCCCAGCGTCCACGTTTTTCCGTGGTCGTCTGAATAGATGGTGGAAATCTTCGACGGGCCGTGGGCGATGATGTTTGCAGGGTTGGATGCGAGCCACACCGCGGCGATCAGCCGTCCGCCAGGCAGACGCAGACCGTGACCGGGGCCGACGGCCGCGCACGTCCATGCATATTCCGCGCGGCGCGCCTCCAGCGCATATGTGATTTCCTCGGGCTCCGACCACGTAAGACCGTCGTCCTCGCTCACGCGGTGGAACAGGCGCTTGTAGTTTTCAAAGCACAGAAGGTGCACGCGCTCACCGTCCACGAGCATCACCGGGTTGTTGGTGGTGTTCTTTTTCTGTCCGGAAAGCACCATCTGCCGCGTTTCCCACGTGTGCCCGCCGTCCGTCGAGCGGCGAACGTACAGATCGATGACGGCCCAGTCACCGCCGTGGCGCGCCTCGTAGTAGGTAAGCAGCGTGCCCCTCTCGGTAGCAACGATGCCGGGAATCCGATAGAACGGATACCCGTTTTCCCCAGCGCGCTCAATGAGCGTTGTGTTCAGTAGCTTCATAAAACGTCCTCCTGTCGTTTGGGCGCATCCAGCGCAATTTCGCTGACGCGCAAATCCCGATAGTCGTCGTATTCATAGGCCACAAACGCTGTGCCCGTACGAGGATTATAGCACACATCGCTGTAGCCGCCAAGGGGTTCATACATCAGGCTGTCCGTCCAGCTCGCGCCGTCGTCAGGCGAAGCGTGCAGCGTAAGATAGGTGCGCGAGCGCTCGGAATCGCAGCCGCTGTACAGTATGCCGCTGGGGCAGCCTGCAAGCCCTGCGGCGCACACGGGGTCGCGCAGGCTCGTATCGAAGCGCACGTCCGTCCAGCCCGTCGCGCCGTCCTTCGACACGGCGACCGCGCGGTAATGCTCGCCCTCCGGAATGCCGCGATGCTCGGCAAACGCCCTGCCCGGGCGCGAGGAGCGCATGTTGATGAGCACGCGCCCGTCGGAAAGCTCCGCCACGGCGCTCTCGTTCGGATCAATCAAAAGGTCGGAGTTCAGCACGTCGCCCGCATGCCACGTCGCGCCGCGGTCATCCGAATAGATCGTGCCGCAGACAGAGGGGCTGTGCGCGGTGATGCTTGCCGGATTGCATGCGTACCACACCGGCACAACCAGCCGGCCGTTTGAAAGCCGCGTGCCGTGACCGGGCCCGGCCGCAATTACCGTCCAGTCGTACTGAGCGCGCGCCTCGTCGAAGGCCGCGGTGATTTCCAAGGGCTCCGACCACGTAAGACCGTCGTCCTCGCTCACGCGGTGAAACGCGCGCTTGTAGTTTTCCATGCCGATAAAGTGAATCCGCTTCCCGTCCGCAATGAGTACGGGATTGTTGGTTGTGTTCTTGCCCTGACCGTCCAGCAGACGGGTTCGCGATTGCCACGTCCTTCCGCCGTCGATGGAACGCTTCACATACAGGTCGATTACCGCCCAGTCGCCCATGCCGCGCGAGACCTGCGTTCTTCGCGCCTCATAGCTGACCAGCAGCGCGCCCGTTCCAGTGGCTATAATGCCGGGAATCCGGTACAGCGGATAGCCATCCGCAAACGCGGCTTCCACGATGGAGGTGTGCAGCTTGCGCATGTATTTCTTCCTTTCCTGGAAAATTCCGCTTTCTCGGCGGAAGCTCTCCTCGGTTTTCCGCGCTACGTACTGATATGATACCGCAAGATTCATTAATCGACCATCATAATATTGGCAATTTCTTTATGGTTATTGCTTTTTGCGCCGGGCTATGTTAATATATTCGTGGGTGAAGCGTACATGTTCTACGAACTTGAGTATCACCAGTTGGGCAAGGATGTGCTGCTCAGCACGCAACATTCGCATGCCGACTGTCTGGAAATCATTCAAACCCTGACCGGCGACGGGCAGGTGCTGATTCGCGACAATCTGTATCCGATGACGGCGGGCTGTATTTACCTGATTGACGGAACAGAGACGCACAGCACAAAGCCCCGGGATCCGGAGACCTATCTTCGGAACAAGATCATTCTTTCTGCCGAAACGGTGATGCGCGCCGCGGAATCGCTGGGCATCACCGGCGAAATCGAAAACCTGTTTTACCGGAACGGCGGCAAATACTGCGTGCTGGGCAAGGAGCAGGCACAGCATGCGGACGCGCTTTTCAAGGGTATCTGCGAGCAGTACCGCCACGGTCGGCGCTACGACTCGTTCCTTCTGTGGAGCGACCTGTTCCGGCTTCTGTCGCTGTCCAACGCCGGGCGTGCGACGGACGAGGGCGCAGGCGATATGATCGACAAGATCCTGTCTTACATAAACGACAACATCTCCGGTAAGCTCTCGCTGGACGACATCAGCCGCAGTCTGCACGTGGACAAGTATTACATGTGCCACTACTTCAAGGACAAGACCAGCATGACGGTGATGGACTATATTACCGACCGGCGCATCAACATGGCCAAGCGCATGCTTCTGAATACCGGCTCTACCATCACCGAGATTTCCGGCAAGTGCGGCTATTCCAGCGCGTCCTACTTCACGCAGGCATTCAAGAAGCTGGTGGGTAAGACCCCGGCGGGCTTCCGCAGCGAGCCCTATCAGCCCAGCGGCACGCGCCCGTCGATGACCGACGAAAGCGACGCATAATCCACCGATTATTACTGCTTCCGGCGAAGCAGAATAATAGAATTCAGAAAAGGAGATCGTATCCATGAAGAAGCTCGTGTCCCTGTTTCTCGCGCTCGCATTGGTACTGTCGATCGGCCTCGTAAGCGCCGTCGCCGAATCCGATGCACCCCACATCGTCATCTATATGAACAACGGCGCATTCTCCGTTGCAACCGGCTCCGATAAGAGCATGTATGCCGACATGCAGAACTACATTCTTGAGCAGATCGGTGTGGTTGTGGACATCATTCAGCCTCCGTCGGGCTCCGAAAGTGAAAAGCTCGCCGTGCTGCTGGCCAGCGGCGACCAGCTGGACTCCTGGATCGGCAGCTGGATGGACTACGCTGCGGACGGCGTTATCCAGAAGCTGAACGACTATACCGACAATGAAGACTACCAGAAGCTCGAAAAAATTTGGGCGGACTGGGACGGCTGCCTCGAAGGCATGAAGGATGAGCAGGGCAACATCTGGGGCGTACCGCGCACCACCTCCACCGTTGCCTATCCCGTGTTCGTCCGTCAGGACTGGCTCGAGAAGCTGAATATGGACATGCCTGCCACCATCGATGAGCTTGAAGCCTATGCTTACGCCGTGAAGGATGCGGATTTCTTTGGAAACGGCGGCACCATCCCGATCAGCACCACCTCCGTGGCCGATCTGGAAATGACCTTCCTGGGCGGCTTCGTGGAAACCGGCCGCGGCAACTGGGTCAATGAAAAGGGCGAGGTTATGCCCTACTACACCGCGCCTGGCTACAAGGATTTCCTTGAGACCATGCACCAGTGGTTTGAGGACGGCATCTTCCACAAGGAGTGCTTCTCCTGGGATGCCACCACGCTCCGTCAGTACATCGCCTCCGGCGCCGTGGGCGCGACCGCGCACTGGTACAGCCGCGTAACCCTTGAAAACAAGAACCTGGAAGCCAACGTGCCCTACGATTTCTCCAAGACCACCTATATCTACGGCATCTGCGAGGACGGCCTCGTGGGCGCCAACGGCCAGAAGTGCATGACGCTGAACGGTACCCGCTCCACCAACGGCTGGCTCGTTTCCAGCAAGTGCAAGAACGTGGAAGCGTTCCTGAAGTTCTCCGCTTGGGCCTATGAACCCTACAACTACAACACCCTCGTGTACGGCTTCGAGAACGAGCACTGGGCCTACGACCCCAACGACCCCAACGCCGTTGCAAACAACAAGGTTGTTACGCTCGAGGGCGGCCGCGTGTATGCCCGTGACTTCGTCATCTCCCTGGCTCTGCCCACCGAGGTTCTGACCAGCGAGTACTACGAGGACGGACGTCAGGATATGCACAACTACTGGCTGCAGCATGAGCTGGGTCGCGGCAGCACTGTCTGCATCATGCCCGGCGAAACCTGGCAGTGCGCCTTCGACAAGGAAGCCATCTCCCTGAACGCGCCCTCTGCGCAGGATGTGGAAACCTACTACAAGGAGAACGTGCTCCGCTTCGTCAACGGCGAGCGTTCGCTGGACGAGTACGATCAGTTCATCGAGGAACTGTACAACGTAGGTCTGCAGGAGTGGATCGACGAGTACACCCGTCAGTGGGAAGCGTTTGAAGGCTGATTGACGGCCGAACCGGACGCAGCCGGAGGGGAACCTGCTTCCCCTCCGGAATCCATTTTACTCAAGCTGTGAGGTGAACGAATTGACCAGCTCCTTTGGTAAGAAATCCTCCCTCCGCGTCCGCAAGGGGCCGCTGTTCTATCTGAAGCGGGATTGGCTATTGTATCTGCTTCTGCTGCCGGGCGTTGCGTATTTCATACTGTTCAAGTATCTGCCGATCTTCGGCATCATCATTTCCTTCCAGAACTATAAGCCGTTTTTCGGCGTCAGCGGCATTTTTACCAGCGAATGGTTCGGCCTTTACTGGTTTAAGCGCTTCATGACTTCGTTTTACTTCTGGCGGTTGATGCGAAATACCTTCCTTCTGAGCTTCTATTCGCTTTTGTGGTCGTTCCCGTCTGCAATTCTGCTGGCGCTTCTGATCAACGAGCTTCAAAACAGGCACTTTAAAAAGCTTGTGCAGACGATTTCCTATCTTCCGCACTTTCTTTCCATCGTCATTATCGCGGGCATCATCCGCAGTCTCTTGAGCACGGATGGCGGCCTTATCAATACAATTATCGTGTCGCTTGGCGGGGAGTCGATTTATTTCCTCGGCGCGCCGCAGTATTTCCGAACGATCTATGTCGCCTCCGGCGTGTGGCAGTCTATCGGCTGGAATACGATCATTTATCTGGCCGCGATTGCCGGCGTGGACGGCAGCCTGTATGAGGCGGCGGAGCTGGACGGCGCGGGCGTATTCCGCAAGATGTGGCACGTAACGCTGCCCGGCATCCTGCCGGTGATTTCCCTGCAGCTGATTCTGAACGTAGGCAATCTTTTGAACGTGGGCTACGAAAAGGTGCTCCTTTTGTATAACGATGCCATTCTCGAAACCGCCGACGTCATCGGCACCTACGTATACCGCGAGGGTCTTCAGAATCAGAGCTATTCCTACTCCACCGCCGTCGGCCTGTTTACGTCCATTCTGGCGATGGTAATGGTGCTCGGCTCCAATGCCATCTGCAAGCGCCTCGGACAGGAGGGAATCTGGTAATGGCAAAGAAAAAACGCAGGATCACAAGCCCCGGCTACCGCGCCTTCCGCGTATGCAATGTGGCCCTCATGATCCTTCTGATGGTCGTGATTCTTGTACCGATTCTTTCCGTGGTGGTCAGCTCGTTCGTGAGCGCGGCTGAAATCGCCCGCCGCGGCGTGTTCATCCTGTGGCCGGAGGAGATCGACCTTGGCAGCTATCAGTACCTGTGGGAGTGCCGCGGAAACATTCTGCGCGCTTACGGGAACACGCTCTTCCGCACAATCGTCGGCACGTCGCTTTCCCTGGTCGTCACGGCCATGATGGCGTACAGCCTGTCCAAGAAGTATCTGAAGGGACGCATCGTGATCAACGGCATGGTATTTTTCACGATGCTGTTCGGCGGCGGCCTGATTCCGACCTACATGGTCGTAAAGATGTTCGGTCTGGTGGATTCCCTGTGGTCAATGGTGATTCCCGGCATGGTAAGCGCGTGGAACATGTTCATCATGCGCAACTTCTTCTATTCCATCCCGGAAAGCCTTGAGGAGGCCGCGCTGATTGACGGCGCAAACCAGGCGCAGATCATGCTTCGGGTAACGCTGCCCCTGTCCAAGGCCGTGCTCGCCACAATCGGCCTGTTCTACGCCGTAGGACACTGGAACAGCTGGTTTGACGCAATGCTGTACATCAATACCTCGACCAAGCTGCCCATGCAGAACATTCTGCGCAATATCATCAACTCTGTATCCGACCTGGAAGCCTTGGGCTCCGAGCAGTTCGAGCTGATGGACGTAAAGCCCGCCTCCACGTCCCTGCGCTGCGCGGTAATCGTAATTACCGCCACGCCGATTATCGTGGTGTATCCGTTCGTTCAGAAGTATTTCGTAAAGGGCGTAATGATCGGTTCGGTAAAGGGATAGCCTGCGCCTGACCGCGCTTTCTTCGGCATTGTATCGCGCGCAAGCCCAGTCCTTCCATGCGGAGGGACTGGGCTTGCGCTTTTAAAAAGTCTTTTGCCGACACCCCTATCAGCCTTTTCTCGAATTCTTTAGATTCCGACCGCAAAATCCGCAGGGGCTCGCTCTTCCGCGCGCTCAATCCAGCCGAAATTTTCATTCTGCCAAGTGAAAAAAGGGATACCAATTTCCGCTTATTTATGATATACTTAAACAAAAGAAGAATTTACGCGTTTATGCACGCGTCACCGGCGGGGAGGATTTCCAAAGATGAAGAAGGTCGTCGTCATCGTTCTTTCCATTCTGCTTGCGCTTTCCATCGCAGGCAATGCGCTTTTGTACGTGAAGTACGACAGCGAAAAGGATCAGAGCGCACAGAACCTGGCCTCCAGCGCAACGCTTGAGGAGCAGCTGAAGCAGAAGAGCTCCGAATACGACGACGCTGTCGAGCAGCTGTCGCTGATGGATCAGACCGTCGCCGAGAAAAACGACGCGCTCGACGAAGCCGCCGAAAGGCTGACTGCCGCCGAGCAGTCGCTGGCGGACGCGCAGGCCTCTCTCGCCGACGCGAACAACGCGATTGCGGAAAAGAACGACGCAATCGCCCGTCTGGAGGAGGATGCCCGCGTGGCAAACGACGCCGTCGAGCAGCTCACGAAAGACAAGCAGGAGCTGACAGACAAGCTCGCCGCCCGCACGGACGAGCTTGCCGCAGCCGGGCAGGAAAAGGAGGACGCCGTCGCAGGCGTGAAGGCCGAATACGAGGCCAGGCTTTCCGAAAACGAAGCCCTGCTCCGTTCCGCCGCGGATCTGAATACCGCCGTTCTGAATCAGAAGCAGCTCTACGACGAGCTGAAGAGCGGCTACGACGAAAGCCGCCGCCTGCTGGATGAATCCAACGCGAAGGTTGTATCGCTGGAGACGAGCCTGAAGGCCGCCCGCGATACCGCCGAAGCGCTGACCGCCGACGTAGCCGCGCTCAAGGCCGAGCTGGCCGAAGCCGAAAAGCAGCATGAAACGGCGCTTTCCGCCGTTGAGGCCGGCGCCTCCGACACCGTGAAGCAGCTGGGCGGCCTGTCCGCCGAGCTGACCGCAGCAGAGGATACGCTGAACGAGGCCGTGCAAAACCTCGCGTCCGTCGCCGATTCCATTGAAAAGAGCCTTAACCAGAGCGCCGCAGCCACCGGCCTGACCGATGTCGAAGCCCTGCGCGCAGAGCTTGCCAAGGTGGACGAAGCCGTTTCCGCGCTGAAGGAAAATCCCGCGCTGAACCAGAGCTACCTGAGCAGCCTGAGCCTGTCTCTGGATCTGATGAAGCTGTATGTGAACGGTCTTACGCAAAGCGAGGACGGCAGCGATGCCTCGATCGAAGCCGCCGTCAGCGAAATGGATGCCGCGCTTGCCTCCGCGAAGGACACCATCAATATCCTGATTGCCTACAACGCCTCCCTCGTTGAGCGCCGCAATGGCCTTGAGGACCAGCTTGCGCAGTCTGCCTCCGAAAACGAGGACGCGGCGCAGCGCCTGAAGGAAATGGAGGCGACACTGGAGGCCACCGAGACCGCGCTTCAGCAGGCGCTCACCGCCGCAGAAGCCACAGGCGCTGAGTTCAGCGACCTGAAGGCCGATCTAACCGCCGCCGATGAACAACTGAAAGCGCTGGACTCCGACATCGCCGCGCTCAATCAGGCGCTGAAGGACAAGGCCGACGAGCTGACGCGCGCCAACGCCGCGATTGACGAAAACGCCGCCGCTCTGGCCGCCGCACAGTCGACGCTGAAGGAAACCGAAGCCGCGCTCACTGCAGCGCAGACCGCGCTGAAGGAAACCGAGAACGCGCTCGCCAAGGCAAACGAAAACCTGACGGCTGCAGAAGCAAAGCTGAACGAGCAATCCTCCCGCCTGACCGAATCCGAAAACGAGGCCGCGCAGACGAAGGAGCAGCTTCTGAAGAGCGAGGCTGAGGTTGCCTCCCTTGAGCAGCAGCTGACCGACAGCGAAGCCGACGCCGCTGAGGCGCGCGAACGGCTGGAGGTTACCGAACAGCAGCTGGACGAGGTCCGCACCCGTCTGACTGAAACGGCCGAGGCGCTGGCCTCCACCACTGAGAAGATGGAAAAAATGCAGTCCAGCCTTGACGCGATCTTCGCAAAGCGCAGCGTCTCCGACGACGGAAGCGCGTTCTCCAGCGCCAACACCATTGAATTCGACGAGTCCGGTCTGACCGGTTACATCGAAATCCATAACGAAACCAAATACCGTCTGCACGTGCAGCTGCTGGACGAAAACGACGCCGTGGTCGCCGAGACAACCCTCCACAGGGGCATGCGCACGAGCACCCTCGTTGCATCCACGCCCGTCGAGGCTGGCCGCGCCTACCGTCTCGTTTACACCTATACCTCCTATAAGGGCGAGCTGCTCTACAGCGTGCAGACCCTCGCAGACGTCACCCGCCCGTAAAGACCAAGCTTCACACCCCTTGCCGAAAATGCGGCAAGGGGCTTTTGATTTACCGCGCAAGCCTCCCCTCCGCACTTCCTCCCGTCCATGCGGTAATTGGGCAGAACCCCTCCGCGTTCGTTTTGCATCCTTCCAGCATCCGCGCGCAGAGGCTCTCCGCTGTCGCGCTCCCTCTGTATGCGCAGCAATTCGGAAGGAACGCCTTCCACATTCGTTTTGTATCCTTCCGGGCATCCGCACGCAAAAGCTCTCCCTTGTCGCAGGCCTTCCGTGCTTTCTCTGTACACGCAGCAATTCGGAAGGAACGCCTTCCGCATTCGTTTTGCATCCTTCCGTCGTCCGCACGCAGAGGCTCTCCGCTGCCGCAGGCCCGCCGCGCTTTCTCCGTCCATGCGGTAATTAGGCAGAACCCCCTCCGCGTTCGTTTTGCATCCTTCCGGCATCCGCACGCAGAGGCTTTCCGCTGCTACAGCCCTGTCGGGCTTTCTCTGTACACGCAGCAATTCGGGAAGAACGCCCTCCGCGTTCGTTTTGCATCCTTCCGGCATCCGCGCGCAGAGGCTTTCCGCTGCCGCGTTTCCTCCGTCCATGCGGTAATTGGGGCGAAACGCCATCCACATTCGTTTTGTGTCCTTCCGGTTATCTGCACAAAAACAGCGCCATCCTTCCCGGCATCTCCGGGATAAGGAATGGCGCTGTCTGCACATGCGCTTATTCGTTCGGCTGCTTTTCCGCTGCCCGCTTCGCGTCCTCCGCCTTGCGTTCCTCGGCGACCAGCTCCTGACGGCGATTGAAGAAATACCACAGCAGACTCGGAATCAACGCCGCGCCCCACAGCAGAATGCCAAGGCCGGTATTGAAGAACAGGCAGACGATTCCCGCCAAATACAGCACGGACAGCACAAGCAGAATCGTGGTTTTCACCTTTCGATTCAGCAGAAATCTCGCAAATGAATTCATCGTGTTTTCCCTCCGTCGATTGATGCTTTCATTATATCACGGATTTTTCTCCGCGTCACGCAGAATCCGCATTGGCGCTCCAGTAGCCGCACGCGGTACAGAGACCGGCGTTTCTGAAGCCGCTTCTCTCGAAGGGCTCACGTCTCCCCGGCCTCCGGTTTTCCTCCTCACTCCCTGCGGCAGCGGGCGATCATTTCCTCAATGGTGCCCTTGCGCAGCTCGCACAGACGCAGAATCATGCCCTCGAAATCGCCGCTCAGGCCGTTGTTCATCCAGTCGATCAGAAGGCCGAAGGCCTGACATTTATAGGCCGTAACCAGTGTCTCAAGGTCGTCCTTCGCAATGGAAAGCTCGCCGAAGGCCGTGCGCAGATAAGTGCGCACCACGTATTCGCACAGGCGCATCAGCGACCGCTCCATGATTTCCCGGTTCACGGAATTGTGAATATGCAGCGTAGCGCGCCGGTTTTTGAGAATATACTGAATGCCGATAGTCAGGCACTCCTCAAACGACGCCACGTCTGCATGGCTGGAGATGACGCGGTCGGTGTCCTCCTTGACAATCGCCTCAAGCAGCGTGGGGATATCGGCAAAATGATAGTAGAAGGTATTGCGGTTGATGCCGCATTCGTCCACGATGTCCCGAATCGTGATTTTGCTGAGCGGCTTTTGGTCCAGAAGCTTTAAAAAGGCCTCCATGATGGCCTTGCGGGTGAACGTCGGCATGGCGGTTTCCCTCCTCTCGATTTTCAGTATACCTGAAAAGTTTGTCAAAATCAAGCCATGAAGGGAGAAGGATTTGTTGAACGCGCTTACGTTCGTCCAAGCCTGATTAGCAGCGCATCCGGCAGGATGCGGCACAGAAAACGATAGAAGCGGTAAAACGCACGCGGCGTATACACCGCCCTGCGCGCCCTCGCCGCCTTCAGCGCACCCAGCGAAACCTCCTCCACCGTCTCATAGGGCAGGCGCTCGAACATTCTTGAATTCCCCGCCACGCGGCCAAGGGTGAGAAACTCCGTGTTCATCGGCGCAGGACAGACGGCCGTACACGAACGCCCGGACTCACGTAGCTCGTCGTTCAGCGCACGGGAGAAGAACGTCACATAGGCCTTCGTAGCACTGTAGACGGCCATGTTCGGATTGGGCGAAAAGGATGCGATAGACGACGTATTCAGCACCCGCGCCCCGCGCGGCATATAGGGCAGCACGGCCCGCGTGAGGCGCGTGAGCGCACGCACGTTCAGGTCAACCGAGCGCAGCTGCTCATCCTCGCTGGATTCCGCAAACGCACCCAAAAAGCCGCAGCCCGCATTGTTGATCAAAAGCTCTACCTTCGGCTGCTCGCGCGCAAGCCTTTCAAGCAGCTGAAGGTAGCTCTCCTCCTCCAGAAGATCGCAGGGCACAGGAACCATCCGCGCCGCATCCGATTCCGCCGCCAGCGCCTCCAGCCTTTCTGCCCGGCGTGCAACCAGCCAGATTTCTTCAATTTCCGGGAAAATAGCGTGAATTCTCTCCGCGAACGCCCGCCCGAGCCCGGACGACGCCCCCGTCAGTATGGCAATTCTCATAGGCCGCATACCTCCGTTTTTCCTTCCATACGCATATTATACCGAATTTTCCACATCTCCGCAAGGCGGGAAATCGGTTTCTCGCCAAAGCCGTATTTTCTCTTTTCATGCTTTCTGCAAAATTTGTATCTTCGTTTTCAAGAAGCCTTGACAAATATTGGAATATTTTATATAATACAGCAAACAGGCTGCCTCGCCGAAGACAGCCGAAAATAAATGGGAGGTTTCCTTATGAAAAAAGCTCTGTTGGTAGCTCTTTCGCTTCTCATGGTGCTTTCCCTTGCTTCCGTCGCAATGGCCGATGGGCTGGAGGTCGGCACCTACGATCCCGCAGGGGCAGGCGACTATGAATTCAGCTTCGCCTGGTGGGGCAATCAGGTTCGCGACGAAGTGACGAAGAATGCAGCCGACTACTTCAACCAGAACTACCCGAACATCACCTTCAACCTCAACGCGCAGTCCTGGAACAACTACTGGGCGCTGATGAGCACCAACGCCGCCAATAACGACCTGCCCGACGTCATGCAGCAGGACTACGCATACATCGAGCAGTGGGTGGAGGCCGGCGACCTGCTGGATCTGACTCCCTACGTAGAGAGCGGCGCGCTGGATCTGAGCTCCATGCCGCAGAACATCATCGACACCGGCAAGGTGGGCGACGGCCTGTACGCCATCTGCTGCGCCGTGAACGCGCCCGCCATGCTGTACAATAAAACGCTGACCGACTCCCTCGACATCGAGGTTCCCATGAACATCACGTGGGACGACTTCGTCGAAATCTCCCGCACGATCTATGCCGAGACCGGCGTCGGCGCCATCTACGGCGACGGCAACTCCGAGAACCCCCTCACCTACTACGTCCGCTCGCTGGGCTATACGCCCCTGTGGGACGAAAACGGTCTGGTTGCCAACGCTGAGGAAATGGCCGGCTACTACGCCCGCCTGATCGACGGCGTAAAGGAAGGCTGGCTGTTCGATACCGACAAGCTCGCCGGCGTGAATACCGGCGACCTGGCGCAGTATCCGCTGGTATACGGCGCGTCTAACGAGGTTCGCTGCTGGTGCACAATGGCGTTCTCCAACCAGATCGCCGCATACCAGAAGGCCGCTACCGCCGACGGCATCGAGCTGGGCATCACCACCTGGCCGTCCCTCGATCCCGTACATTCCAACTACATGAAGCCCGGCCAGTTCTTCGCCGTGACCACGGATACCAAGAACCCCGATCTGGCAGTCGCCTTCCTGAACTACCTGATGAACGACGTTCAGGCTAACATCATCCTGCGCGCCGAGCGCGGCGTGCCGCCGTGCACGGACGTTGCCTCCGCCATTGCTGAAGAGGTCAGCAAGGCTGACGCCACCTACCCCATGTCCGTTGAATATCTGGCCTTCGTCGGCGACGGCAACTGCAGCCCCATCTTCCCGCCGCTGCCCAGCTACGCCGGCACCGCGCAGACCGAGGTCATTCAGATGCTCGCCGAGGAATGCCTGCTGAAGGGCACCGACATGACGGCCGAGAAGGCCGGCGAGATGGCGGTTGATATGATCCAGAAGATCGCCGCGGATAACTACTGATCGAATTCTGCCGCCCTGCCCGACGGCATAGGCGGAAAAGGGGAGGACGAACGTCCTCCCCTCAGGCTATCAAAAACCTACGGGAAAGCTTAAGAGGGCCAAAGTCCTCTTAAGCTCCAATCGAACCCAGCGGCGTGTACGGTGGGTTCGCGCGGTTTTCTCAAAGGAAGCTCCCATTTTCGGAGAGAAAATCGCCAATCGCTTCCTTGCAGATTTTGCCGCCGGAATCCGAAGGGATTCCAAGCCGACTGCGGGCGGTCGAATTGATAATTCGCGCGCCGGGGAGCTTGCTCTCCCACTCACCTGTTTGGCAAAAGGTCTTTTTGATAGGCTGCGTCTTCCCCTTTTCATCCGCGCAGCTTCTCCGCAAGGAAAAAGCGCATCCGTTTCATGCAGATGTGGCGACGGGAGATCGATCCGCCGTTCATCAATCTTACACGAGGAGGACTTTCGGTATGACGGCCATTTCCCGGCGCAGAAAAACCGGCTGTGCCGCATGGATCAATCAGGAAAATGTAGCGGGTTATGTGTTCAGCCTGCCCTTCATTATCGGCTTTCTCATGTTTATGATCATCCCCATGGCCCTATCCCTCTATTACGCCTTCTGCCGGTACGACATTCAGAACCCGCCCGTCTGGACGGGTCTGGAAAACCTGGTCACCATCTTCACCGATGATCCCACCTTCCGCAAGTCCCTGCTGGTCACCTGCTACTATGCCCTGATCGGCACACCGCTCAAGGTAGTCTTTGCCCTGATCGTCGCGCTGATTCTCAACCACGAATCCAAGGCCGTGCCCTTTTACCGGGCAACCTATTACCTGCCCTCCATCATCGGCGGCTCGGTCGCCGTAGCCATCCTGTGGCGGCGAATGTTTGAATCCACAGGCACTGTAAACGCAATGCTCGGAAAGCTCCTCCCCTTCCTCAATGGCTATAACTGGTTCAGCGAAGGCCCCGCCATCTGGGTGCTGATTATCCTGACCGTGTGGCAGTTTGGCTCCTCCATGCTGATTTTCCTGTCTGCGCTCAAGCAGATTCCGCGCGAGCTCTACGAGGCAGCGCATGTAGACGGCGTAAACGGCCGCCAGCGCTTCTTCAAGGTCACGCTCCCGCTTCTTACGCCCACCATTTTCTTTAACCTCGTGCAGCAGACGATCAATTCCTTCCTCGCCTTCACGCAGTGCAAGCTAATTACCAACGGCGACCCGCGAAAGTCCACACTGTTCTACACCGTGTATCAGTACAACAAGGCCTTCCCGGCCGTAGGCAAGAGCCAAATGGGCTATGCCTCCGCGCTGGCGTGGATCATGCTGGTGATCATCACGGTGGTTACGGCGCTTCTGTTCTGGTCGCGAAGCAAATGGGTCTATGACGACTGAGAAGGGAGGAGAGACGCATGGTCGGAAGAAATCGCGCAAAAGAAATCGTCTATCACGTTCTGGTTACCTTTGGAGCGCTGGTCATGGTGTATCCTCTTCTGTGGATGGTGCTTTCCTCCTTTAAGCCCACCGATATGGTGCTGCCGACGGCGGATCAGCTGATTCCCACCACATGGACGCTGGATAACTATACGCGCGGCTGGAAGGGCTTTATGGGCTATTCCTTCGGCACCTTCTTTGCTAACTCGTTTTTCATCTCGATTGTTTCCACCTTCGGCACGCTTTTGTCGTCGGCCTTTGTGGCCTATGCGCTTCAGCGACTGAAGTTTAAGCTGCGCAAGCTGTTTTTCGTGCTGGTTCTTTCTACCATGATGCTGCCGGCACAGATTCTGATGATCCCACAATTCATGTGGTACCGCCACCTGAACTGGGTCGGAACCTATTACCCCATGATTCTGCCCTACTTCTTCGCCATTCAGGGCTTCTTTGTCTACCTGATCATGAACTTTATCGGCGGCATCCCGAAATCGCTGGACGAGGCGGCCAAGATCGACGGCTGCTCCTACTACGGCATTTTCTTCCACGTCATCCTGCCGCTGATCGTTCCCGCGCTGGTCACATCGGCTATTTTCTCCTTCATCTGGCGCTGGGACGACTACCTGTCGGCGCTGCTTTACGTCAACCGCGCCGATATGCGCCCCGTGTCTCTGGCACTGCAGCTGTTTAACGACCCGTCCTCCGGCTCGGATATCGGCTCCACGCTGGCCATGTCTACCCTATCCATCGTGCCGGCCACCATCATCTTCCTAATCTTCCAGAAATCCCTCGTAGAGGGAATCGCCTCTACCGGCATTAAGGGCTGACAGACCCAATGGATCCATATCGGCAAAGAAGCCGGGGCGTCATCGCGCTCCGGCTTCTCTTGGCTCTGAAATCCGTTTGATATAAGAAGGCTTATTTTTCCTTCAGGAATTCCGCCAACGCATTTACGTTCTTCTGGCGGTCGGGCACCAGCACGGACATTCCCGAAATGGTCTGGCTCTTATAGCTGCCGGACACGGGAATCTGCAATTCCCGAATCTCCGCGTCGCGCAGCGCCAGCACGGCGGGCGCAAGGGATATAATGTCGGAAATGCCCAGGTTGGTCTTCACAAGGTCGATGTTGTCCATTGCGAAGCTCACCAGCTCGGACAGCGACATCTCGCAGATCTGCTCAAAGATGATCGAAATCAGCTGGCGCTGCCGCTCGGCGCGCTGCATGTCGCTCTCGCTGTAGCGGTAGCGCGCCCATGCCTCTGCCTGCTTGCCGGTTAGCTTCTGAAGCCCGCCCTTGGTCAGGTACCCGTCGCGCAGATTGCTCAGGTTCAGTACCTGCTTGTTGTACCAGTAAATCACAGCGTTGATGCGGTCAAGCTTTTTGGCGTTCACGTCCACATACACGCCGCCCAGCTCGTCGATTACGCGCGTCAGCCCCGAAAGGTTCACAGCCACGTATGCGTCGGGACGAATGCCAAAGTTCTCCTCAAACGTTTCCGCCAGAAGGTCAAACCCTCCGTACACATACGCCGAATTCAACCGGTTGTTCTTGTAGCCTGGAATCGACACATAGGTGTCGCGCAGGAAGGACGTCATCTTGATCAGATTGCCCTCAATGTCCACCGAAAGCAGAATCATCGTGTCCGTTCGCCCAGAAATCGAGCCGGTACGGGAATCCAGACCCAGCAGCAGAATGTTCCGCATGCCATCCAGCTTGTCAAACGCATCGGTGATCAGCTGATCGTCAAACAGAATTTCCTCCAGTGGGTCCTCCACCCAGTTATCGTCGCCAAACAAATCGCCCTCGGCGTCCTCCGCCGACATTTTGTCCTCGCCCTCAATGTCCTCGTCCACAATCTGCACCGGGCTGCGGCGCGAACCCTCTTCACCCTGCGCGGGCACGACGCCAATCAGAAGCGTAAGCGCCAGCAGTAAAGAAATCAATCTGCGCATGTCCCACTCCCCCGTTTTCCTTTGTTATTCCTTAGACGCCCCGCCTGCAGGGAAGGTTGCATTCTGAACACGACCAATCCCTGTCAGGCCGCCGTCCAAGCCCTCCGCTCTTTCTTCATCCTTCAATGCCACAAAGCAAAATCGCCCGGCTCCGCGTCAGGTTTCGTCCATCTGTACCTTTAGTCCCGGCAGCCGCTCCGCCATCTGAGCGGAAAGACTCCGTCCCTTGCTCCCGGTCGTCCGACCCATCAAAAGCACATCCGCATTCAGCTTTTCTGCCTGATGCGCAATCGTGCCAACAATATCGTCTGAGCGAATCATCGCCATATCAGCATCGTATTCCGTAGCAATGCGCAGCAGATACTCCAGCGCCTCGCCCTCCGCCTGACTGCCAAGCAGCGCCGCACCGGGCTTTACTACATGCAGCACCGTCATCGGCACGTTTTCCTCTTTCGCAATGCGAGCCCCCTCAAGAATCAGCGCTTCGCACGTCTTCTGTCCCGTTACACAAACCAAAACATGTCCCGTTACTCTCACCTCATTTCATCTATTCGAAACCCCTTAAATCACTCAAAAAAGACAACATATCATTTGCTCTGTTCAAATCAGGCAACTTCCGAACTCTGAGGGCTACAAGGAAGCGGAGCCCCACGCCCGTTTCTCCAGAATCCCAAATCTCCGTCCATCTAACCCCGGGAGAGCGCGAGAGAGCCACAGCCCCTCTCGCACCCGTCCCCCGAGGGGGTGTAGGGGAGCGGAGCGCCCCACGCCCGCACCGCCATAAACCAAATTCCTCACCAGAACCGCCGCAGCAAGTGCTCGCAATCCTATCACCCAAAGGATGTA
>CAZKQB010000042.1:0-32067 GCA_964554795.1 uncultured Oscillospiraceae bacterium
CGCGGACAGCTTGTATATATTATCACTCCCCGCACCTTTTGTCAATAGGGTTTTTGAAAAAATTTATTTCTTAACATTCGACGTATCTACAATGTCATACTGCCTTGCGTACCACGTCTGGCCGTCGGTTACCATTTCAATGTCGCCGCGGGTGGTGAAGAGCATGGGCAGCTTCCAGCTTTTTACGTACCGGACGGTTTTTTCCGTGCTGCTGTTTTCGCCGTTTGTGATGATGCACAGCTCGGGATTGATTGCCTGAATCATGGCCTTCTTGGGCTGGTAAATGCCGTGATGCGGCAGCTTCACGATTTCCGCGCCGATTTCCGTCTTGTGCTCCTTCACCAGCCAGTCGTGCACGCCGCGCCCCACGTCAGAAAGCATGATAATCGCGCGGTCGCCGAGAGCCACTCGCGTAATCAGCGAGTGGTGATTGGTGTTTGAGCTCGGATACTGGAACCACGTGATGCGATTTCCGCCGAAGGACAGGTCGGTATCCTCTTTAATGGAAATAATTTCCGTGTCGTGGGCGCGCACGGTGTTCAGCACCTTTTTCTGCCGCTCGTCGTAGTCCAGCGGGAAGGCGGTGTAGAATTTATCGATTTGAATGCCCTTTTCATATAGGTAGAGAAAGCCATCGATATGGTCATCGTGCGGATGCGTGTTCACGGCGTAGTCTATGTGATCAACGCCCAGCGCGATGAGCCGCTGGTACACCTTTTCGCCCGCAGAATAGGTGCCGCTGTCGATGAGCATGCTTTCGCCGCCGCACTGAATGAGGAAGCTGTCCTTTGCGCCGATGCCCAGCACGATCACGCGCATCGTTTCCACGTCCTCGCCGAACGGCTCGCCCGTCTCCGGCCACTGCTTAACCAGCGCATCCGCATACGCCGACGCGCACAGAAGCATGAAACAAACGAACGCTGCGATAACCCTTTTACACATAAAGCAACACCCCCACGCTACGATTCCGCTACCATTATAATGTACGCGAGGGCGTTTTGTCAATTCTCAGACAAGCAGCGGCTGAAGCTGCTCGCCGTTCAGCGCGGCGCGCGCCGCCTGCACAAGAAGGTCAAAGTGTGCCACAAGGCTCTGCGGCTTTTTGATAGGGTCATCCTGCCCGAAGGGCACGAAATAAATTCCGCGCATGGCCATCAGTGCGCCGAGGTTCCTTGCGCCGATGCCCAGCCCGTCGTTGGTGGAGACGGCCAGCAGCACCGGCCGCCGGTTGCGCAGCGTGGACTTTACCGCCATCGTCACCGGCGTATCCACGATTCCGTTTGCGATTTTCGAAAGCGTGTTTCCCGTGCACGGCGCGACGATCGTCATATCGACCAGCTTTTTCGGCCCGAACGGCTCTGCCTGCTCGATGCCGGTCAGAATTTCGCATCCGGCGATTTCGCGAAAAATTCGGCGGGCATCCTCTGCGGAATAGAACCGCGTGTTCAGCGTATACGCGTTTTCGGACATCATCGGAATCAGCTCCGCGCCCGTCTCGCGCAGCACGCGCCACGCCTCAAATGCCTTTTCAAACGTGCAGAACGATCCGGTCATGGCGCAGCCGATGCGAACACCCTTCATGCTTCATCCCCTCCGTTCAGTGTGCGGATTACGGCGCGATACAGGCAGCGCGCCGCACTTTCGGGCGCGTAACGACCGGGCAACGCGCTCTCGCGGCGCGCGTTCAGGCCGAGCCGCTTCGCCGCGTCCAGATCCAGCCCATAGGGCGCGCCGGACAGGTCGATCACCACGGCGCTTCGGGATACGCGGCTCAGCTCCTCCAGCCCCAGCATGCGATCCGGCGACGTGACAAACACCACGCGCATTTCCGAAAGCAGTGCGCGCATGCCGTCTGGCGAAGCCGCCCTTGCGCCTCGCGCCATTGCCTGCATTCTTCCCTCCTCGCGGCGGGACACGACCGTGACGTCCGCGTTCAGCCCAACCAGCCGCTCCGTCAGCGCGCGGCCGATGCGCCCGTAGCCCACGACCATCGCGTGCTCGCCCACAAGCGCAAATGGCGTATCGCGCATTGCAGCGCAGAGCGCACCCTCGGCCGTCAGCACCGCGTTTTCATGCACGAATATGGGGTCGTCCAAAAGCAGGCGCACGTCGTACAGGTTCATCAGCGTTTCCGGCGGACGCGCGCCCGCCAGCAGCAAAAGCGGCGCGCCCGGCTTCAGTGCCTTCAGCGCTTCCTCCGCCTCCGGCGAAAACGGATACCGTGCGATAAGGCCGTCCGCCGAAGCATCCTCTCCCGCCCTGGAAACGGCATAGCCCGCCTCCGCCAGCATCCTTCCGAGATACGGGAACCGCGCGTCCGTTTCCGCAATGGCCCACGTCATCCAATCCCTCCCTCTCGTTTCCGTTCATTGTATGCCTGCGGCGCGGGAGAGGTGCGTTTTTCCGTTCTTTAATAATTTGCCCCTGCCGTCCGACAGGCCTTTGGCTGTCAAACGGCAGGGGCAGGAAAAAACGGCTTCCCTGATTTGGGATTAGAGATTACGAGATTATAGGATTACGTGGGAACGGGGGCTACGGGATTATAGGATTCGGAGATTCATTTTAGAAAAGCCGAACCCGCACACACGGACGGACAGCACGGCTACTGTAGTCGACAAAGCTGCCGCGGTGGCTGATGGAGCCGCCGCTGCCGACGCGTGCGGCATCGTTGCCAGAGTAGCCGGGCGAACGCAGCCACCACCAGCAGGCCAATCTGCCGTCTACCTTGTAGCTGCTGTCTATCTCTGCGCCCTGCTGGATTGCGTAATCCGTAAGGGCACACATTCTTGCTTCGTTGCTTGCAAAGTACTTATTCGCTTCCACAATGCTCAGAAGGAACACGTTGTCCTTTGTGGCGTTGCCCGGGTTCGTGTCGTAGCTCGGATTCCTGTCCGCGCTGACACTGCTCTTGAGGATGCTCTGCTTCTCCTCATCATTGAACGCACGATTGTAGAATTCATTGTTCAGCCAGCTGCGAAGCGTGCATTTCTCCCCGTATTATACGGCTGGCAGTCCAGTGATACCGGCTGATGAGCAGCGCCGTTTCGCCATTGCTTTCCAAAACCAGCCATTCGATCGGCGTATCATCCGTGCCGGATGCCGTCTGGGGATAACTGCCGAGGGTAATGTAGCTGCCAGCCTGATATTCTGCCGCTTGAGATGTCTAATTGCTGCGCTCTTCGACCGTCTTCTTGCCTTTCTCATAGTCACTCGGTAATTCTGAAAGTCGAACCCGCACACACGGGCGCTCAGCATAGTAGCTGATGCTGACTGGGCTGCCGTACTTGTAGATGTGGCCAGAGCCGTAGGCGAAGGCAGCGTCGTCGCTACCGAGGCCGGGCGAACGCAGCCACCACCAGCAGGCCCCTATGCCGTCTACTGCGTAGACGTCGCTTGTCCATGCCCCCTGCTGAATTGCGTAATTCGTGGGCACACACATTCTCGCTTTGTCTCTCGCGAAATACTTCTCTGCTTCTACGATGCTCAAAATGAACACATTGTCCTTTGTAGCCTCACCGGGATTCGTACTGTATCTCGGATTCTCGTCCGCGCTTACGTCGCTCGCGAGAATGCCCCGCTTCTCTTCATCATTGAACGCACGGTTATAGAATTCGTTGTTCAGCCAGCTGCGAAGCGTGCACTGCTCCCATGTGGTATCGACATATTCCGTATGATACGGCTGGCAGTCCAGTCCGTACCGGCTGATGAGCAGCGCCGTTTCGCCGTCGCTTTCCAAGACCAGCCACTCGATCGGCGTATCATCCGTGCCGGATGCCGTCTGCGGATAGCTGCCGAAGGTCATGTAGTCGCCAGCCTTATATTCTGCCGTTTGGGATGTCTGATTGCTGCGTTCTGTGCCGTTCTTGTCGTTCTTCTCTTCCTTGCCCGTTCCGCACGCACAAAGCCCCAGCATCAGCACGACCGCCAACAGAAGCGCGCACAGTCTTTTCCGCTTCATGACCCAATTCTCCGTTCTTTTGTTTGTATCCTATTATATTCCCGCGTTTAACCACGCGTCAATCCATGCGGCGTAAAATGCACGGCATCGAATCCCCCTCTTGTTTCCGCTCATTTTATGCCGCACCGACTGGACGGCTTTTGTTGCCGCTCCTTCATTCCCCGGAAAAATCCGAAAGGAATGCATCGCGGGCGAAGAAGAGTTCCAGGCGGGCGGTGCGCACGGCGGAGGCGAGGTAGCGCGCGTCATTGGGGCCGTTCGTCAGGTCAGACACGGTTTTGCGCGCACCCGCAAGGCGTTCGCAAAGGGCGTTCGTCAGCCGTTCGCCGTGGTCGCCGACGGCCTTTGTCAGGTCATCGCACGCTGTTTTCAGCTCGTATGCCGCGAGTGCGCACTCGTTTTTCGCGCCTGCGGACGTAAGCGCATCCGTATCCAAGCGCTCGGCAGCATCAGCCAGCGCCGTCTCGCAGGCAATCAGCGCCCGATAGCCGCGCTCGAAGGCGTCAATCTGCTCGTCTGTAGCCGTCATCGTCACCGAAAGGCCCAAAAAGCGCGCGTTCGCGACGCCCGCGTCAATGCCCTGCTCACGCAGCCGTGCGGCCGCCGCGCGCGCGTCGGATGCGTCGTCATACGCGCTCCCCACGGCCAGCACCGCGCCGTCAGCTTCATACAGATACCCCGCCGCGCCACGGCCCGTATAGCGGGCCGCACCCAGCCGCGCGTCGGCCGCAGTCGCATAGGCTCCGGTATAGACCAGATGACTGTCGCCTCCCGAAAGCGTCAGGCTCCTCGTGAGCCGAACGCTTACCCGCGCCGCCTCCTCCAGCTCTGCCTCGTGCGCCTTTGCGCGGCACACCGAAACCAGCATGCCGAGCATCACGAAAAAGGTGATCAGAAAGGCGACAAGCACCGTGAGTGCATGCGCGCGTTCCCGGGGAACGCTGGTTCGAATCATTCGTTTTTCGCCTCCTGCCCAACAAAATTCAAAAAACGTGCCCGCTGCCCGGTTGCGCCGGAACACAGTTTGCGGTATAATGGATACATCCAGAATATACGTGGGAGGTTTTGCAAAGATGAAAAACTTTATCGTCGGTGCGCAGCTTTATTCCGTGCGCAACCTCGCCCAGAACGCCGAGGATCTGAAGAAAACCCTCGCCAGTCTGAAGGCCATGGGCTACAACACCTGCCAGCTGTCCGGTCAGAGCCGCGACATTCCGGACGAGGTCGTCGCGGACATTCTCGCGGAAACCGGCATGAAGGCCGTCGTCACCCATAACTCCATGAAGGACTTTGACGAGGACTTCGACGCGCTAGTCGCCCGTCACCACAAGTGGAACTGCAAGTACGCAGGTCTGGGTGCGATGCCGGCCGAGTACCACGAGAACGCCGAGGGCTTTGTGCGCTTTGCGAAGCATGCCAATGAAATTGCCGAGAAGCTGCACGACAACGGCCTGACGTTCGTGTATCACAACCACGCCTTCGAATTCTGCCGCTACGACGGTGTGCGCGGCATGGACATCCTGTTTGACAACTTCGGCCCCCACACTCAGTTTGAGCTGGATTCCTTCTGGGTACAGGCCGGCGGCTGCAACCCGGTGGAGTGGTTCTACAAGGTGAACGGCCGTATGGACGTTGCGCACTTCAAGGATATGATGGGCACCAACGGCTTCAACCCCTTCCAGACCATGGTTCCCGTGGGCAGCGGCAACCTCGACTGGGCCGGACTGAAGAAGGCCTGCGAGGAGACCGGCGTCATCTACGCCGAGGTCGAGCAGGACAACGCCGCCATGATGGAGGATCCGCTGAGCCAGATGAAGAGCTCCTGCGAATTCCTGAAGAAGAACGGCTTCAACCTGTAATGTTTTCCGAAACGGATATTCAAATGATGCGATTCGCGCTCGAGGAAGCGCGAATCGCATTTGCAGAAGGAGAGATTCCGGTGGGCGCGGTCGTCGCGGACGGCGAGCGCGTGCTTGCCCGCGCGCACAATCGCCGCGAAACGGACGCGGATCCCTGCGCCCACGCGGAAATTCTCGCCATGCGCGAGGCCGCCTCCCATCTGGGACGGTGGCGACTTCAGGGACTGACGCTATATGTGACGCTGGAGCCGTGCCCGATGTGTGCGGGCGCGGCGGAAATGAGCGGGCTTGGGCGCATAGTATACGGCGCGAGGGACGCGCAGTACGGCTGCTGCGGCAGTGTATACCGGCTGACCGAGGATCCCGCATTTCCCACCTACTGCCCCGCCGACGGGGGCCTGCTGGCGGACGAGTGCGCCGCGCTGGTTACTCACTTTTTCCGAAACAGACGCATTTCCCATGAAAAATAACCATTTCATTGCGCGCTGCGGTGGTTGACAGCGCGCGCATGATGATATACTGAAAGCAGAGAGCCTGAAGGTCGGGCTATCCTCGGCCTCCGCGAAGCGTAGCCTCTCCCGGGGTCTTTGGTCGGCTTTTTTCCGGCGAGGACTTCTCGGGCTTTTGCGGATAACCCGATTCCTCGGGAAAGTAAAAATCTCCGGCGGGAGGAACGGGCTTCCCGCGCCCTTCGCAGGGCGAAGGGAAACCCCGCCTGTGAACCTAACGCGCGGGCGCAGCCACAGCGCGTTGAAAGCATAAAAAATTTTTTAAGGCAGCACCGTGCCAGTAAGGTTGTCAACCGGCAAAACAAAAAGCCGCCGACCGCACCTTCGAGTGCTTCGGAACGCCTTAACCCTATTTGAAAAGGAGGGCTCCATGGCCAAAAAGACAGACAATACGGCTTCACGCCGATCTCAGAAGGAGCGCAGCAAAAACCGCCTCCGCATCATCCCGCTGGGCGGACTGGGCGAAATCGGCAAGAATATGACAGCCTTTGAGTACGGAAACGACATCATCGTCGTAGACGTGGGCTCCATCTTCCCGCGCGAGGACATGCCGGGCGTAGACCTCGTGATTCCCGACATTTCCTACCTCACCATGAATCGCGACCGCGTGCGCGGCTACCTGATCACGCACGGACATGAGGATCACATCGGCGCCGCGCCCTACGTGCTGCGCGAGGTGCCCGCCCCGGTATACGCCACGCGGCTGACCGCGGCGCTGATTGAGGGCAAGCTCAAGGAGCACAAGCTGCTGGGCAGCGTGGACATGAACGTCATCGCCCCGCACGATACCGTGACGCTGGGCGCGTTCCGCGTGGAATTTCTCAAGGTGAGCCATTCCATCGCCGGAGCCTGCGCGCTGGCAATTCATACGCCGGTGGGCGTGGTTGTGCACACGGGAGACTTTAAGGTGGACTTTACGCCCATCGACGGGCAGCTGATGGATCTCGGCCGTTTTGCCGCACTGGGCAACGAGGGCGTGCTGGCGCTGATGGCGGACTCCACCAACGTAGAGCGCCCCGGCTACACGATGAGCGAGCGCAAGGTGGGCGAAACGTTCAACAACCTCTTCGACCACGCGCGCGGGCGCATCATCATCGCCATGTTCGCCTCAAACGTACACCGCATTCAGATGGTGGCCGACGCGGCCTACCGCCGCGGGCGCAGGCTTTGCCTGATCGGGCGCAGCATGGTAAACGTGGCGCGCATCAGCATGCAGCTGGGCGAGCTGCGCGTGCCCGATGGCTGGCTGGTAGGCGCGGACGATCTCGACCGCTACTCCGACGAGCAGCTGGTGGTGCTGACGACCGGCAGCCAGGGCGAGCCGATGAGCGGTCTGAGCCGTATGGCGTTTTCCGAGCACAAAAAGCTGGAAATCCGGCCAACCGATATGGTAATTATCTCTGCCACGCCCATTCCCGGCAACGAGAAAAGCGTATCGCGCGTGATCAATCAGCTGGTGCGCACCGGCGCGGACGTCATCTACGAGGCGCTGGCCGAGGTGCATGTGTCCGGCCACGCGCGGCAGGAGGAGCTTAAGCTCATCCACGCGCTCACCAAGCCGAAATTCTTCATTCCCGTGCACGGAGAATACCGTCACCTGTACCACCACGCGAACCTCGCCATTTCCATGGGCATGCCGCCGGAAAACGTGATGATTCCGGATACCGGCACAGTGATCGAGCTGACGCCCGATGAAATGCGCGCATCAGAAACCGTACCCAGCGGCGCGGTGCTGATCGACGGACTGGGCATTGGCGACGTGGGCGAGGCCGTGCTGCGCGACCGCAAGCATCTGGCAGAGGACGGCCTAATCATCGTCGTGATCGGCCTTGACCACGAGAACGGCTCCCTCGTCAGCGGCCCGGATATCGTGAGCCGCGGCTTCGTATATGTGAAGGAAAACGAGGACATCATGGACGGCGCGCGCGCCACGGTGCAGCGCGTGCTGGAAACGCGGCTGGATCAGGTAAACTCCACCGGCGCACTAAAGGACGCAATCCGCGAGGCGCTCTCCAGATACATCTACGATACCATTCGCCGCAACCCCATGATTCTCACAATCATCGTGTAACGGCGCAAACGGGGGGCGCGGGCTTTCCCGCGTCCTCTCCCATTTCCTTTTACAAACCCGTCCGGAGCAGTTGAACCAACGGGCGGCTTCATGCGTCTATATGGAGGTATTCTTATGAACGTTTACGACGAAGCGCACGCGCTGGCGCGGCACCTGAAGGAGACCGAGGAATATCGCGAGTATATGCGGCTTAAGGAAGCGGCATATGACGACGCAACGAACAAGACGCTTCTGAACGAATACAAGCGCCTGCAGTTTCACATGCAGGCCACCGCAGCGAGCGGCTCGCACCCATCGGACGAGGACATGCAGAAATACACGCGCATTGCGTCGCTGCTTCAGCTGAACAGCGACGTGCGCGATTATCTGCTGGCGGAGATGCGCTTTCAGAAGATGCTTGCGGACATCTATAAAATTCTGGGCGAGCTTGTCGGCATCGATCTGGACGTGCTCACCCAAGCCTGACGGAGGAAGCTCATGGCAGCACGTTCCCGACGCAGCGGCAAAAGAAAAACAAGCCGCCTGTTTGAACCGAAGCGTTATACCCGCGAAACGGTATATCGCGACCGCGAGTACGGCATGTTCTGGTACGCATGGCTCTGGCAGCTTCTGCGGCCGGTGCTCATTTTCGTATGCTCCCTGCTGATCGTGGTGGGCCTTGCATCCACGGCATGGAGCAGCCTTTACAACGGCTATATCGCCGCGACGGAGCCGGGCAACCGGGAAACGCCCGGATTCACGATTTCGTCCGGCGAATCCGTTTCCACAATCGGCCAGAACCTGGAAACGCAAAACTACATTCGCTCCGCGCGGCTGTTCAAATACTACATTCAGTTCTACGGCCTGACGAACGAGCTGCAGTCCGGCGTATACTATCTTTCGCGCGACATGAACCTGTTCGACGTGGTTACCCAGCTTTCGTCCGGAAAGGGCGTAAGCGAGCGCACCATCCGCATCATACCCGGCTGGACGTGCGAGGACATTGCCGATTATCTGGTAACCGTCGGCGCAATTGACAGCCGGGACGACTTCCTGAACGCCTGCAAGAACTATCAGAACTATCAGGCCTACTCCATCGCGCTGATCAACGCGGATGAAAAAGCCGACCTGACGAAGCGCGCCTATCCGCTGGAGGGCTACCTCGCGCCGGATACCTACCGCGTATACCTGTCCGCCGACGCGGATTCCATCATCCGCACGCTGCTTTCGCAGACCGACAGCGTGTACCAGACCCTTTTCGACAACGACGCCACCTACGATGAAAACGGCAACATGCTCACCGAAGCCGGAAAGAACGGCACTGAAAGCGTGACTCTGACCGACGACGAGATCTTCATTCTCGCCTCCATCATCGAAAAGGAAGCGTCCACCCTCGACGACATGAAGAAGGTAAGCGCCGTCTTCTATAACCGCCTCGCCGCCGGCATCAAGCTGGAAAGCGACCCGACCGCTACCTACCTGACTGATGTCAAGCGGCTGGCCCTCACGGAAACGGATACCTCCGTGAATACCGCCTACAATACCTACCGCATCTCCGGCCTACCGGTAGGCCCAATCTGCAATCCCTCAAAGAACGCGCTGACCGCTGCGCTCCATCCGGACGAAACGTTCCTTGCGCAGAATTACCTGTTCTTCTGCGCGGCGGAGCCCGCCAGCGGCAAGCTGGTCTTCGCCCAAACCTACGAGGAGCACGCCCAAAACGTGGAGGTATACCGCCCGCTGTGGGAGGCCTACGATCGCGAGCAGGGCAACTGACAACCCTTAATCCCGGAAAAACGGCCGAAGTCCGCAGGGACTTCGGCCGTAGCTGTAAAAGAGTCTTTTTGTCAAGCCGGTGGCTGCGGCGCTTGAATTTTTAATTCGACCGTTCGCGGTCGGCAGGCAGGCCGACTTGGAATCCTTTGGATTCCGAACGCGGAGTCTGCAGGACAGCGATTTTCTCCCGCCCCCGGTTTTGCAAAAACTTTTTCTTCGGTTCATTGACAAGCCCGGAGAAAAATGTTATACTACGCTAACTCTTTGCGCTGTGCAGGATTTCCGTGAGGAAATCCTTGGCGGAAGGAAGCGTGCGGACGGGATGCGCTCGCACACATACACTATAGACTGAGCAGGCTGCAGCTTCCCCTGAAGCGTTCAGCCGGGTTACTACGCGTAACAGCAGGACAAATTTGCGTCTCTGCGGGACAGATTTACTGGTTCCGCAAAGACGCATTTTTTGTATGCGGGCAGACGCCTAAGAAGAAATTCGTCATAGTCTGTTTCAGGAGGGATTGTTTATGGATGATAGGAAAATCATTCGCCAGCTGTCTGCCGTAGGCATTGTTGGCAACGTGGTGCTGGTGGCGTTCAAGCTGTACGCCGGTCTTGCGGGGCATTCGCCCGCCATGGTATCCGACGCCGTGCATTCGCTGTCCGACGTGTTTGCCACGCTCATCGCGTTTTTCGGCGTGCATTTGTCCCTGAAGGCGGCAGATGAGCAGCATCCCTACGGGCACGACCGCATGGAATGCGTGGCCTCGCTGCTTCTGGGCTGCATCCTGCTGGTCACGGGCGTGGGCATCGGCATAAGCGGCGTGCAGACGATTCTCGCCGGGCATTACGACCAGCTAACCGTACCGTCGCCCATCGCGCTGATTGCCGCCATCGTATCCATTGCAGTAAAGGAGGCCATGTTCTGGTATACGCGCTTCTTCGCCAGAAGGCTCAATTCCTCCGCCTTTATGGCCGACGCGTGGCATCATCGCTCCGATGCGCTCTCTTCGGTCGGCTCGCTGATCGGCATTGGCGGCGCAATGCTGGGCGCGCCGGTTCTTGAGCCCATCGCCTGCGTAGTCATCTGCCTGTGTATCCTGAAGGTTGCCTACGACGTTCTGAAGGACGCTGTCGAGAAAATGCTGGACACCGCCTGCGACGAGGCCTATGAAGCGCGCCTCGGCGATTTCATAAAATCGCAGGAGGGCGTGAAGACGCTCGACAGGCTGCGCACGCGCAAGTTTGGCAGCAAAATTTACATCGACGCCGAAATCGGCGTAGACGGGGAGATGTGCCTGCGTGACGCTCACGCCATCGCCGAACGCGTGCATAACGCCGTCGAAAAGCAGTACCCGAACATCAAGCATATCATGATACACGAAAACCCGGCCTGACGGGACGGGGGAGCGTCGCTCCCCCTGACCCCCTCAAGATGCTTCAACAGCCATCCGCATTTCGCCGGACGTCCGGCGAAATCGATCGATGCAGAAAACCGCCGCATCCGGTGCTTTCTTCCGGATGCGGCGGTTCCTTTCGGATGGAATCCTCTTATTGGAATGGAGGATTCTTATTTCACGGCGTTGACCAGCTCCACGCAAGCGGCGTGAACCTTGGCAGCCAGCTCGGCACTGGCAGCGGTAGCGGCCTCAGGCGTGAGCGTCTCGGCGTTCAGCTGTGCGAAGGCGTCGTAGCATTCCGTCTGGAGGGCGGCAAGCTTATCCGTAATGACCGTCTTCTGCTCGTCGGTCAGATTGCCCGCCTCATAGAGGTTGGACAGCGCGTCCATCGTCCAGTAAACGGAGCCAGCCCAATCTGCAGGCAGCGTGCAATAGCCTTCGACCGGCACGCGCTCGTGATTTTCGTTCCACTTGTACTTGGTGGTGGGATAAGCCACGTCGGCGTTTTCGGGCTTCTCGGCGGCGAATTCAGCCGGGAGCGTGCTCAGCTTGTAGCCCTCGTAGGTGTCCGTGGTCAGCATGGGGTAGTAGGGCACGAATACGCTCAGCGCCGCGTCATCCATGGCGACCCATTCAACGGTATCAGTGAGGCCATCCTGCGCAGAAATCGCGAAGATGTGGGTTTCAAGGTTGCGGTTGGAGCCGATTCCGGCGATGTGGTAGTACTTCACGAAATCGTCCACCGTGTAGGCGTGGTCGAGCACAATGGAGGTGTACATCGGCACGATGTTGCCCTCGGCGTTTACGTTGGAGATCGTATAATCGGTGACGGCGGGCTCATCCTTGGCCGTTTCGGCGTTAAAGAACTTGAGCGCGTCTACCATGCGGCTTCCAGCAGCCTGGTCGGCATTGTAGGAGGCCACATAGTTGATGGTGTTAGCTTCCTTGTCGCCCACGTAGGATCCGGCCTTCTCGGCCACAGCGATCAGATCCTTGGAGGCAATGACGTTTTCCGTGTCGTCCAGATCAATCAGGCCAATGATGGACATGTTGGGCTGGGCAAAGGCCATCGAGGGCGACAGCTTCAGCGCCACATACTGGGTACCGGAGGCATTTTCAATGTACCAGACTTCCTTGTCGTCGGCAATGAAAATGCCGGAGCCACCCGCGCAGCCCGCCGTATCGTAGATGCTGAGCAGCAGCTCGACCGCTTCCTTCGCCGTGGCAGCCTCGCTGAGTAGCACGGTGGGAATCTCGGCCTCCTCAATGCCGGCGTCTGCATAGGGATCGGCCTCATAAATCGCATCGGAGCAGCCAATGGTTTCGGTGGCGCTTACCGTTACGCCCATTTCGTTGGTGCCGCCTGCCTCATAGGGCGTGTGGGCGTGGGTTCCGCCGCAGTCCGGACACTCGCTCGCCGCCGCGCCGTAGTCATCACTGAAGGCCGTGTAGCTGTAGCTGGACTTGGTGAAGGTGTAGGTAAAGCCGTAGCAGCCGGCGTATTCCTCTCCGGCGGTATGCTTTCCGGCGGGACTTACGTAAAAGAGCTTGTTGTAGCTGTTGGAAATATCCTCGGAACGGGCGAACATCGTTTTTCCGTCCGCAGTCAGGTCGGAGCCGACGTAAATCGCCGTGCACGCCATGGCGCTGACGGAGGACAGGCACAGAATCAGAGCGATCATCGAGGTTACCAGCTTTTTCATTTTCGAGTTCAACATGTTTGCGTCCTCCCTTTGGTTGATGAGTGCATTATAATGCATTATTATACACTTGTCAAGGGGTTTTATGAATATTTATTCTGTTAATTTCGCATTTCGATGCATAGCATCGAATTTATTCTGCATATCAGGCAAAAGAAAGAGCCTGCCGCAGAATTCTGCATCTGCAGCAGGCTCCCTCTTTTTTCGGGGATCAACCCCACACGGCGCGGCGAGCGCGGTCGAGCGCCTGCAGGCCGAGGGGTGCTTTTTCTTCAAAGGGCTTTACGATGCCCTCAATGCTGACGCGTGCGTCGTAGCCGCCGTCCTTCAGGGCGCGAAGGAGCGCCTCATAGTCCTCGCCATCGCCCGGCTCGGGGCATACGCGGCCATTCGGATTGGCGGTATGCACATGAGCGATTTGAGAACCATACAGCGTGAGAACGCTTGCAGGCTCTGCGGAAATGGCCATATGGAACGTATCCGCAAGCGTGCGCACCTGGGGCACGTTCAGGATGGAGGCAAGCGCCGCGCCCTCGCTGACCAGATTCAGCAAATTGCATTCCGGGCGGCACAGCGGCTCAATGGCAAGCGTGAGGCTGTGCTTCTCCGCGTGTGCGCCCGCGCGCTTCAGAAAGTCAAACAGCTGACGCCACGCCTCGTCGATGGGAAAGCCCGCAGGCACGCCGCGCGCCGCACCGCTTCCGAACACGACGACCTCCGCGCCCAGTCTGCGCGCGCGGGCAAAGGATTTCTCCAGATATTCGTCCAGCGCGCCTGCATCCACGTTCGGGCCAGTGACGGGCAGCGTGCCCGGCAGCATGCCGTTGAATGCATCCATTCGAATCGGCGCGCGATCTACGCGCACACACAGATTCGCAAAGTCCTCGTCGCTCAGCCGATAGAGCGGCACAAGGCCGGTTTCCATGTAGTCAAATCCCATTTGCGCCACGGACTCAAACGCATCCAGCGGGGCGCAGATTCCCAGTTTGATCACGGTTCTGCCCTCCTCAGAACGTGCCGGAAATATCCAGCGTCTTTTCCTCCACGGTCTTGCCTGCGGACGCCTTGCGGCGCTTATTCAATTCCTCAAGGAAGCGATCCTCGTCGATGGGCAACTCGACCGTCTCGCCCGTCCAACTGGACAGGTACATGGCGTTGGACAGCATGAGGGAATTGATGCCCTCCACGCCCTCGGCCACCAGCGGCCCGCCGTTCAGAATGTGATCGACAAACGCGCGCAGAACGCCCTGATGCTGCGTGCAGGAGCCGTCCAATTCTACGGTCTCGGTCTCGCTCTTCAGCCACGCCGGGCCGCCGTTGTACTGCTTCTGATATTCCTCAATGGGCATATTTAGCCGCTTGAGCGTCAGCGAGCCGCCCTCGCACAGGATCGTGCCGCCCTCCATCACGATTTCCAGCCGGTTGTCGCCCGGCATGTCGCCGGTGGAGGTGATGAAAACGCCCGTCGCCCCGTTTTCGAATTCCATGTAGGCCGTCACATCGTCCTCAACCTCAATGTTATGCCACTTTCCATTGTGCGTGAAGGCGCGCACTCGCACAGGCATGCCGACCATCCACTGCAGAAGATCGAGATTGTGCGGGCACTGGTTCAGCAAAACGCCGCCGCCCTCGCCGTCCCACGTGGCACGCCACGAGCCGGAATCATAGTAATACTGCGTGCGGAACCAGTCCGTGATCAGCCAGTTTACGCGGCGCAGCGCACCCAGCTCGCCCGAAGCGATGATTTCCTTCACCTTGCGGTACATGCAGTGCGTGCGCTGGTTAAACATGATGGCGAACGTCTTGTCGCTCTTCTTCGCCAGCTCGTTTTCCTCTCTGACCGCCTTGGTATATACGCCCGCAGGCTTTTCGCTCATCACGTGCAGATTGTGCTTCAGCGCGGACATTACAAGCGGCGGATGCAGGTAGTGAGGCGTAGCAATCAGCGCCGCATCCACCAGCCCGCTGGTCATCAGCGCCTCGGCGTCGTCAAACACCGCGACGCCCGGATAGGTTTCCCGAACCCATGCGCGGCGCTCCTCGCGGATATCCGCGACCGCCGTCAGCACAAGATGCTCGATCTCTCCGGCCATAATCCATTTCACATGGCTGCTGCCCATGTTTCCAATGCCGATAATGCCGATTCTTACATTTTCCATGTACATTTTTCCTCCCAAGCAAGCCTTTCGGGAGCTCCGCGAAAAGAGCGGGGCTCCCGGGCTGTTGATTCTTGCTGCGCGGCTTATTCGCCGAACTGGCGGGCATAGGCCGTCTGATACATTTCGAGCAGGTCGTCCAGCTGCATGCTGTCAAGCTCTGCCAAATAGGCATCCCAATCAGTCTCGGTGCTCCACACGCCGGTGACAAACTTGGTGAAGCTTTCATCCACATAGCCGCTGATCGTGGAAGCGATCTGGCTGGCCGTGGCAACCTCGTCCTCGGTGAACATCAGCATCGTGGGCAGGGATTTATAGACGGCGTAGGGGCGGTACAGGTTCTGCGTAGCCGAGGTGTAGATGGGCGTCTGGTTGTACTTGCCGTTTACAACCTCCTCCTGGATATCCGTTACCTGCAGAAGGGTCATTTCGCGGCCGGCGAAGCGGAGCAGGCTTTCGTGCAGGTTGATGTTGTTCGGCTCGCCCCACGCAAAGATGCGCTTGTACACGGCGGGCGTCACGCCGTCCAAGCCGTATTCGCCCTCGTTCGCGCGGCGCCAGCCCTCGCCCTCCGGGCCCCACCATGCGTTCAGACCCTGCAGGCTTTCGTCCTCAAAGGGATTTTCGAGCATTGCGTCGCCCCAGCGGAACGCGATTTCCGGGTTGGCGCAGTCCTTCGTGATAAAGAACGCAGGGCGGATGTTGGCCTGATTGCCCGCCGTCACGCGCTCGCCGTCGGCATTCTTCAAAGGCTCGATGAAGGAGAATTCCTTGCATACGTCTACCAGCGACAGGTCGACGATCGCGCTGTGCGCATACATTTCAGCCGCGCCGATGCGGTTGCCGTTTTCGGCGCCGGTGAGCATCTTAAGGGATGCAGAGGTGTTCAGGAAGCACTCCTTGTCAAGCAGCTCCTCCTCATACAGGCGAGCCAGATACGCCATGCCCTCGCGATAGCCCTCCTGCGTGAAGCAGGCCAGAACCTCGCCGTCCTCCTGATAGTAATAGTCCTTTGCAACGTCGATGAAGGGCTGATAGGTGAACGCCTCCATGATAAACGCGCCCACGCGGCCGGCGGTGCCGCTCAGCGGGATTTCGTCGTTGGGGTCGCCGTTGCCGTTGGCATCCTGTTCCTTGAAGGCCTTGAGAACATCGTACAGCTCATCGGGCGTCGTGGGCATGTCCATGCCCACGTTTTCCAGCCACTTGGTGTTAATGAGCATCTTGGCAGGCATGGAGTTGTGGCTATATTCGGCGTTGGCGTAGCCGGTGAGGAAATAGATATTTCCATCCGGCGCGTACATGCTGCGCTTGGCGATGGGCTCATAGTCCCAGAAATAATGCACGTTCACGCCCCACTCGTCGATCAGGTCGTTCAGCGGGAGCAGAAGGCCCTGCGCGCCGTAGGCCACGGCCATATCCTTGCTGATTCCGCCGCCGATGATAACATCCGGCAGCTTATCGCCCGCCATCGTCGCGGCGAGCTTTTCGTTCATTGTCGCGCTGGGCACGATGTCCCACACGATCTCAATGCCCATCTTGTCTTCCCAATAGCGGGTTACGTAGTTGGTGTCCCAGTCGATAACCTCGGGGCGCGCGCCCAGCATCATGACCGTAAGGCGAACGGGTTCGTCGCTCGCGGGGAACGTGTTGGCGGCAGGATTGAATCCATCCGCCATGGCCGTGGTGCTGATAACCAGGCAGAGAACCATGAGAGTCAGTACCAGTTTCTTCATGGGTTTTGTTCCTCCTTTGTTTTTATGTGACGTCGGCCCGGACTATCCCTTGATCGAGCCGATCATAACACCTTTTACAAAAAACTTCTGCACAAACGGATAAATAACCATTACCGGCAGGCTTGCAACCACAATCAGCGCGTACTTCAGAAGCTCCTGAAGCCCCTCCTTTGCCACGATGTCCTGCAGATCGCCCGTCATGCTGGCGTCGATGGAATTCTGAATCAGAATTTCCCTCAGAAAAACCTGCAGCGGGTATTTCTGCCGGTCGCTGATATACAGAAGAGCGGAGAAATAGCTGTTCCAGTGGCTCACGGCAAAGAACAAACCCAGCACCGCCACAATCGCGCCGGAAAGCGGAAGCACCACGCGCCCGATGAACTGATAGTCCGAGCAGCCGTCCAGCCGCGCAGCCTCCAGCAACTCCTGCGGAATGTTGTCCTGAAAGAACTGGCGGGCGATAATCATGTTATACACGCTCACGGCGCCGGGCAAAATCAGCGAAAGGCGGCTGTTCAGAAGGTGAAGCCGGGCAATCAGCAGATACGAGGGAATCATGCCGCCGGAAAAGAACATCGTGAAGGAAAACAGCAGCATGATCGGCCCGCGCGCCTTCAGATCCCGGCGGGACAAAGGATAAGCCGCCGCCAGGTTCACAACCAGGTTTACCAGCGTGCCCGCCACCGTATAAAACAGGGCGTTCAGATAGCCCGTGCCGATGTCGCGGTTGCTGAATACCGCGCGGTAGCCGTCCAGCGACGGCTCCACCGGAAGCAGCCACACGCGCCCGCCCATAACCGCCGAGGTAGAGCTGAACGAGCAGCTGACCACATAGATCAGCGGATACAGCACTGACAGAAGGATGATGCTGAGAATCACATAATTGACCGCTGAAAATGCCACGCCGTCGCGAATATGCGGTTTCTTACGCGCCATACCCGTTCCCTCCTTACCACAGTGACGTTTCCGTGACGCGCTTTGAAAGCGCGTTCACCGACAGAATTACAATGAAATTTACCACGGAATTGAAAAGCCCGATGGCCGTAGAATACGAATAATCCGGAATGCTGGACTGGAACGAAAGCCGGTATACATAGGTGGAAATTGTTTCCGACGTTTCCAGATTCAGCGTGTTCTGCAAAAGCAGCACCTTTTCGTGCCCAACGGACAGAAGGCCGCCGGTATTCAGAATGAACAGCGTAATAATGGTGGGCAGGATGCCCGGAATCTCAATGTGCCAGATGCGCTGCAGGCGCGTCGCACCGTCCACCTTCGCAGCCTCGTACAGCGTAGGATCGATAGCCGAGAGTGCGGAAATATAAATGATGGAGCTGTAGCCCATGCCCTGCCACACGCCCGACCACACGTACAGCGAGCGGAAATATCGCGCTTCACCCAGAAACAGCACGCCGTCCCCGCCCAGCGCGCGGATGACCTTGTTTACCAGACCGTACTGATAGGAAAACAACTGCGTAAGCATGCCCATCACAACCACGACGGAAATAAAGTGAGGCGCATAGGTAACCATCTGCACCGTCTTTTTGAAAAGCTGGTTGTCCACGTTGTTCAGCGCCAGCGCCAGCATAACGGGAATCGGGAACCCCGCCACCAGACCGTATACGCTGATCGACAACGTATTGGTCAGCACACGCCGGAACTGATAGGAGGACAGAAATTTTGCAAACTGCTCTACGCCCACCCACGCGCTGCCTGCGATGCCGTCCACCGCGCGATAGGCGCGAAAAGCAATCTGCGCGCCGTACATGGGGCGATAATGAAAGACAAACAGAAACGAAAGCGGTAAAACCAAAAGAAGATACAGCTGCCAGTTTTTCCCAATTTCACGCTTCACGGCCGCCAGCCCCGTCGCGGCCGGCTTTCCATCCGTTCGGGCATTTACAATCTTGCGCACAATCTCACATCCCGTCATACGTCGGTATATCTTTGCAGGGTCGTTAAATCTTTGGTGAATTACACCATAACCATAAATGAATTATTGTATAATCTTGCTTTGTGAGACCCGCATCACAAATTCAATTATATACCTTTTATTCGGCAGGAATAAGCGTGGTTGTTGTCGAATTATTATACGTTATTGCTTTTAAAGGCGGTGAAGCTATGCTGGAGTACGATCTGGATATTTCCGAGAAGTCTCATGCACACGTGTTCAGCGTGGACGAAAACGCCCGTTCGTTCTCTTTGTACGCCACGGAAATCGGCTATTACCATGCAAATCCGGGATATTACACAAGAAGAGACGGAAAAATGTCGGCACTTCTTTTGTATACCTGTTCTGGCCAGGGCGTAATGCACTGGAAAAACCAGGTCTGCAGCCTGACCGCAGGCACCGCCGTGGTCATTTATTGCGATACCTTCCAGCAATACTACACCGGTGACGCCGACGAATGGGAATTTTACTTCGTTCATTTTGACGGTACGGGTCTGAAGGGCTTCGCGCCCTCCCTGATGGATCGCCTGACGCCGGTTCGCCTGCGCGCCGTCGGCGAAATGGAGGAAGCCTTTCAACGCCTTCTCTCCCTTCGCGCCGATTCCGATATCCTGTCCCGCGCGGAAACAAACGCTCTGCTGAGCGGAATGCTGCTTGGCATGCTGAGAAGCCTTCATCAGACGGATTTAGAGGAGAATCGCGTACACAGAGAGGTTCGGCTTTTAACGGAGTACATCCACGATCATATGCTTGAAAGCATTGGCATGGACGACTTTGAGCGGGTCACGCATTATTCGAAATACTATCTTATTCACATTTTCCGCCAGCAAATCGGCGTACCGCCGTACCGATACCTGCATCAGTGCAGAATCCATCGGGCGCAGGAGCTGCTGAGATCCACAAATGACGCAGTTGCCGAAATCGCCGCGCAGGTTGGCTACATGGATTCGGTTTCCTTCATCCGCCATTTCCAGAGCATCGTGGGCACGACGCCGGCAAAATACCGAAAGGAATCGATTCGCCTTTACCCGCGGACGGCGCCGTAGCCTGCATCCGCGAACGGGGAGAGCCGGAGGCAGCGCAGGAAACCGCGAGCCTGTCACAGAAGCAAATTCTGTGACAGGCTCTTTTCGAAAATGGAGCTTTCCTTCGAAGTGCCCGTTGGAGGCATTTCGAATTCTCCGTGGAGTTGTTCTTCCCGCGCCGGGCACGAACGGAAAATAAATTATCCCTCGTCGCCAACGCGCAGATGATGCGCCCCAGCGCTCAGCATTTGCTTCTGCCCCATAAATTCCACGTCGCACGTGCATCCGAAGGGCACGTCCACGAACAGGTGGATGCCTCCGTAGCGCTTGAACCAGCGCACGTTGATGGGACCGTAGGGCGAATTCACGCTGCCCTGCGCGCTGAGCAGCTTTTTCGGCATATAGGGCTTTACGCTGAAGCGTCTGAAGCCCGGCTGCGTAGGCTTCAGACCGAGCAGCCCGGTATACAGAAACGCCCCGACGGAGCCGTACATCGGATGGTTATGGGAATTCATGCCGGGATTCTTTTTAAGCTCAAAGCGCTCCCAGACCGTCGTCGCCTCGTTCTGGCGCATGAAGCCCCACGACGGATATTCCTCGCGCGTGAGCAGCTCATAGGCATCATCCACATAGCCGAACTCGGCCAGCTCGTCCAGCAGATAGCGCGTACAAAGGTTGCCGGTGGTAAAGGCGTAATTGGCGTTCACAAGGTCGTCCCTCAGCCGTTTCGCCGCGCGGACGCGATCCTCCGCGGGCACGATGCCCAGCCACAGCGAGAAGGCCTGACACGCCATGGAGCCGGTGGCGAACACGGCGTCCGCAGCGTTGTACCACCTTTTCAGCATGGCCTCTCTCACGCGCCCGGAAAGCGTCTGATAGCGCTTTTCGTCGTCCTTGCGGCCGAGAATGCGCGCCATTTCGCAAAGCAGGCGGCAGTTAAAGAAGGAATAGCCGGTAGACATGAACACGCCCGGCGTCACGATCGAGCGCGCGCCGTCGTTCGGCTCGCAGGCATAGGCCGGGCCCGCCCAGTCGCCGTAGTAGCTGTAGTTCACGATATAGCCCTCGCTGTGGTCGAGCAGGCAGCCCTCCCACGCGGCAAAGGCGTCAAACGCCTCCTCCAGCGTCTCCCTGTCGGCAAAATGGAGATACGCCTCCAACCCGGCCACGAGAAAGCTGGAGCATACCGGATCGGCCGGGAAGGCTCCAAATACCTTCGGCGCGGTGCAGGCAATCGCGCCGTCCGGCCTCTGAATGGAAATCAGGTCTCGCACGATCTTGCGGAACATGCCCGCGCAGTCGAAGTTATACGGCGTTTCCTCAAAGCGCACGGTCGCGTCGTTCATCCAGCCCATGCGCTCGTCGCGCTGCGGGCAGTCGGTGAGAATGGAGTGCATGTTGCCCTCCTCGGTGCGCAGCACCTGCTGCTGAAGCGCGTTCAGCGCCGCGCTGCCGCTCACGAAAAAGCCGTTCCTCTTCATGTCCGTGCGAAGGAAGACGGCCTCAATGTCTCCCGGGCCCACATCGATGCCCGTTACACGCGCGTAGCGGAAGCCATGATAAGTGAAATCCGGCTGCCACACGTCAAGGTCGCATTCGTTCCCGGCGTAGGTATAGCGGTCGGTCGCCTCCGCGCCCCGCAGGGTGGCGGTATACAGGTCGCCAATCTCGTCCAGCTCCTCGGCGTGCGACAGCGAAACCACCGTGCCGCGAGGCATTCGGGGCAATCTTACGCGCACAACGCCCGCCAGATTGAGCCCAAAGTCCACGATATACGACCCGCCATGGCGGGAAACGGACAGCGGCTTCACCGTCTCCACGGCGCGAATAGGCGGAATCACCATCGGCCGCAGCGCGCCCACAGGCGTACCGCAGAGCCTTGCAGCCTCAAAGCCCGAAAAGCCGACCTCGCTCCAGCCGGGAACAGACAGTCCCGCATCGTAATCCTCGCCGTTAAACAGCGTACTGCGCACACTGGGGCCGAACCCAGCCTGCGTGCCCTCGTCGGAAATCAGGCGTTCCGTGCGTCCGTCGGCATAGGTAATGTCCAGCATATACGTAAGCCTTCGGTCGCCGAAGAACGTCACGTCCGCAGCATGCCCCTGAAAATTGTTGGGATTGTCGCGCCAGCCGCCGCCCACCTCTGCCGCCAGGCAATTTTCGCCCGCATGCAAAAGCGCGCCCGCATCCGGAACAGCGACATACTGGCACACGACGGAATAATCCGTGTGCGCCGGGTCGAGATAAGCGTCGCCCACACGAACGCCGTTGATATACAGGTTCTGATAGCCCAGCCCGCAGGCGTACAACACCGCGCGGCGAACCTCGCCCGTCACGCTGAATTCACGGCGGAAATATATCGTGCGCAGGCAGGGATCCTCCTGCGCGGTAATCCATTTTGCCGTCCATTCGACGCTGACCGGATAAAAGCTCTCGCGTCCAATTTCGCTCTGAGCGCCGGTGTCGTCGCGCACGGTCAAAGCCGCCTCCACGCGCGCTCCGCTCGGCACGGACAGTGCCGAAACCGCGCATTCCTGCGCGTCCGTTTCCACCCAGCCGCTTTCGTATACCGTGCGTCCGTCGCACGCAAGCGTCAGAAGATACGCTGCCTGCCGCCGGCCCGGCGCGTTTTCTACGCCCCACGCAAGCACCAGTCTGCCTGCGGCCTCGACCACGCGGTCGCGCGGCGCGCCCTCCATGCGCTTGCGGTTTACGCTAAAATTGATGATTCTCATCATAGAATTCCTCCCCGCCTGCATTCTACGGGCCTCCCGCGCGTTCGCCGGGCCGGAAGCCGCTCCTATGTCCTCCGCTCAACCGTCTCCGGCAGGCCATCCGTTCACGATACCGTGCCTACCGTCGGCACGCTCACATTATACCGCATCCCGGTCTGCGGCGCAATTTGAATTTTTCCGCAAGCCGCTCCTTTTCATCTGAACGCGCCGCATGGCCTTTCAGGCCTCCTTTCCCATTTTCTCCCTTCGGATTCCCCAGTCCGATTTCGCCGGCGGCGAAATCCGAATCCACGAAACGCCTCTTGAGGGGGTCAGGGGGAGCGACGCTCCCCCGCCTTGCGCCCCTAATCGTGAAAATCGCCCCGCATTATCAACCTGTGCCTTCTGCTTCCGTTTGCAGCCGGACTTATCAGGGGCCTCCGCATAAAAACGCTTCAGGCTTGAACTATATCGGTCGCCTGCAAATTCCGTTATCCGGCGTAATCACTCTCTCTGCTGATTCAGAGTGATAGCGCCGTTGGTATCACAGTCGCCGCCAATCGAAATCACATTCTTGATTGCATCTTCAAAGCTCACAGATTCCAGAAATGCAGCAATCGCCTGCGGAACGGATTCCTGACAGGCGCCGTCAAGCCTGTAGCTATCGCATATAGAATCCAAAGTGAAATTCAAATTGTCACAACCCGCAAAACCGGCGTCCCTCGTCCCTTAAACACACAAAAAACAGGCGACATCCAACGGTTCTTGAATGTCGCCTGTTGTGTCCAATCCTGCTTACAGCTGCCGATTTCGTAATTTTCTCAAATTACCATCTTATCTGCTCGCTGTCTTCTCGGAATGCTTTATGGCATTCCTCAAATATCGTCGTCCTCGGTCGCCGGCTCGGGATTTGCCTCAAGGTCTTCCACAAGGCGGTCGAGGCTGTCCGGCTCGTCGGAGGTCTGCTCAGCTTCGCCAGAGCCTGCGCCGGTCGCTTCGCCTGCGCCCGCATCCGGGCTATCCGGGATTGTCTCGTCCTCATCCTCGGCGTCGGACGGCGCGACGCACACAATGCGGCTTTCGTCCACGCGCATCAGGCGCACGCCCTGCGTATTGCGTCCAGTCACGGGAATCGCGCCCACAGGCGTGCGGATGATCGTACCCTCGGCGGTAATGAGCAGGATATCCTCCTCCTCATATACCAGCAGCTGCGCGGCGAGCTTACCGGTCTTGTCGGTCAGGTTCATGGCCTTGATGCCCTTGCCTGCACGGCTCTGCACGCGGTACTCGTCGATTTCGGTGCGCTTTCCGTAGCCGTTTTCGGTGATGGAAAGCACCTGCTTGCCCTCCTCCACAACGGAGATATCGACCACCTCGTCGTCCTCGTCCAGCGTCATGGACTTCACGCCCATGGACGCGCGGCCGGTCGGGCGCAGGTCGCTCTCGGCAAAGCGAATCGCCATGCCGCCGCGGGAGCCCATCAGAAGCTCCTTCGTGCCGTCGGTCAGGCGCACGGCAATCAGCTCGTCGTCCTCCTTCAGGATGATGGCGATCAGGCCGGTTTTACGCAGGTTGGTGAATTCGGAAAGCTCGGTGCGCTTAATCACGCCGCCGCGCGTGGCCATCACCAGGTAGTGCCCGGCCAGCTTCTCCTCGGGAACCGGCAAAACGGCGGTGACCTTCTCGCCGGGATCAAGGTTCAGAAGGTTCACAATCGCAGTGCCGCGCGCCGTGCGTCCGGCCTCAGGAATCTCGTAGCAGTATAGCTGATGCACGCGTCCACGGTTCGTGAAGAACATAATGGGATCGTGCGTGGAGGTGATGTACAACTGCTCCACGAAGTCCTCCTCGCGCGTGGCGGCGGCGGTGATGCCCTTTCCGCCGCGCCGCTGTGCGCGGTAGGTGGACTTGGCAAGGCGCTTCACATAGCCCAGATGGGTGATGGTGAGCACCATGTCCTCCTCCTGAATAAGGTCGAGCATGTCGATTTCGCCGTCGAGCGCGGAGATTTCGGTTCGGCGCTCGTCGGAGTATTTGCGCTTGATCTCAACCAGCTCGTCGCGGATGATGCCGCGCACGAGCGCCTCGCTTGCAAGCACGTCCTTCAGATGCTGAATCGTCTTTTCAAGCTCGGCGTATTCCTCCTCCAGACGGTCGCGCTCCAGACCCGTCAGGCGCTGGAGGCGCATATCCAGAATGGCCTGCGCCTGCTTTTCGGTCAGCCCGAACGTCGTCATCAAGCCCTCGCGGGCGATGGGCGGCGTCGCGCTGGAGCGAATGAGGCTGATTACCTCGTCGATGCGGTCAAGCGCGATGAGCAGGCCCTCCAGAATGTGGGCGCGCGCCTCGGCCTTGTCCAGCTCATAGCGGGTACGGCGACGAATTACGTCCTCCTGATGCTCCAGATAGTGCTTGATTACGCTCTTGAGCGACAGAATCTTCGGCTCGCCATTCACCAGTGCCAGCATGTTCACGCCGAAGGTATCCTGCATTTGGGTGTGCTTGTAAAGGTAGTTCAGCACCACGTTCGCGTTCACATCTCGCTTCAGCTCGATGACGATGCGCATGCCGTTGCGGTCGCTCTCGTCGCGAATGTCGCTGATGCCATCCAGCCGCTTCTCGTGCACCAGCTCGGCGACCTTCGCGACCAGGTTGGCCTTGTTGACCATATAGGGAATCTCGGTCACAACGATGCGCTGCCGGTTCTGCTGCATCTCCTCGATGTGCGTCTTCGCGCGCACGATGATGCGGCCGCGGCCGGTATGATAGGCATCGTAAATGCCTCTGCGCCCTAGAATTACGCCTCCGGTCGGGAAGTCCGGGCCCTTGACGAAGTTCATCAGCTCGTCGATTTCGCACTCGGGCTGATCCAGCATGTACACGCACGCATCGATAACCTCGCCCAGATTGTGCGGCGGGATGTTCGTCGCCATGCCCACGGCAATGCCGGCGGAGCCGTTGACCAGCAGGTTCGGATACCTTGACGGCATCACGGCGGGCTGCATCAGCGTTTCGTCGAAGTTGGGATAAAAGTCCACGGTCTCCTTGTCCAGATCCCGCACCATTTCCATGGCGAGCTTGGACAGGCGCACCTCGGTATAACGCATGGCCGCCGCGCCGTCTCCGTCCACGGAGCCAAAGTTGCCCTGCCCCTCCACCAGCGGATAGCGGGTGGAAAAGTCCTGCGCAAGGCGCACGGTCGCGTCGTACACGGCGCTGTCGCCGTGAGGATGGTATTTACCGAGCACGTCGCCCACGATACGCGCCGACTTACGGAACGGCTTATCGGGGGTAACGCCCAGCTCCATCATGGAATACAGGATGCGCCGGTGCACGGGCTTCAGGCCGTCGCGCACGTCCGGCAGCGCGCGGCTCACGATAACCGCCATGGCGTAGGAAATAAACGATTTTTTGAGTTCGTCCTCCACGTCCAGCGGGGTAAGATTTCCAATATTGAACTGATCGTCCATAGGGAGAAAACTCCTCCGTTCCCGTTAAATATCCAGATCCGCGACCAGCTTGGCGTTCTTTTCGATGAACTCCTTGCGCGGCTCCACCTGATCGCCCATCAGAAGCGTGAACATCTCGTCGGCGGAAATGGCGTCCTTCAGCGTGACCTTGTACATGCTGCGCGTGGCCGGGTTCATCGTCGTCGCCCACAGCTGCTCGGCGCTCATTTCGCCAAGACCCTTGTAGCGCTGCACGTCCGGCTTCACGTCGCGGCCGATCTCGTCCAGATACTTCTGAAGCTGCGCGTCGCTGTAAACGTATTTCTCCGTCTTTCCGCGCGTCACCTTGTAAAGCGGCGGCTGGGCGATGTACACATAGCCGTCCTCAATGAGCTTGGGGAAGTGGCGATAGAAGAACGTGAGCAGCAGAATGCGGATGTGGCTTCCGTCCACGTCGGCATCGGTCATGCACACGATGCGGTGGTAGCGAAGCTTTGCCGGGTCGAAATCCTGCCCGAAGCCGCCGCCGAACGCGGTGATCATCGCCTTGATTTCGTCGTTGGCGAGGATGCGGTCGAGGCGCGTCTTTTCTACGTTCAAAATCTTGCCGCGCAGCGGCAGGATGGCCTGGAAGTGACGGTCTCGCCCGGTCTTGGCGCTGCCGCCGGCGCTGTCGCCCTCAACCAAGAAGATTTCGCACTTCGCAGGGTCGCGCTCGGAGCAGTCCGCCAGCTTTCCGGGCAGCGAGCCGGATTCCAGCGCGGTCTTACGGCGCGTCATGTCGCGTGCCTTGCGAGCGGCCTCGCGTGCGCGCGCCGCGGAGATGCACTTGTCAAGCACCGCCCGGCCGATGGACGGGTTTTCCTCGAACACGTCCGTCAGCTTCGCTGCCACCATGCCGTCTACCAGCGGACGAATTTCGCTGTTGCCCAGCTTGCTCTTGGTCTGTCCCTCAAACTGCGGCTCCACCAGTTTTACCGACACGATGGCCGTCAGGCCCTCGCGCACGTCGTCGCTGGTCAGGTTCGCGTCCGCATCCTTCAGAATCTTCTTCTCGCGTCCGTAGGCGTTGATCACGCGCGCGAGCGCCGTGCGGAAGCCCGTCAGGTGCGTGCCGCCCTCGGGGGTAAGGATGTTGTTTGCGAAGGAGAACACGTTCTCGGTATAGCCATCATTCCACTGAAGCGCCACCTCCACGGTGGAGGAATCCTTCACGCCCTCGATGTAGATGGGCTTCTCGAACAGACAGGTTTTGTTCTTGTTCAGGTATTCCACGAAGGAGATAATTCCGCCCTCGTAATGATATTCCTTTTCCAGCGCCGGCTCCACGCGCTCGTCGCGAATGGCAATGCGAATGCCCTTATTGAGAAACGCCATTTCGCGGAAGCGGGTGCGCAGCGTGTCAAAATCGAAATTTCCGGTTTCGAAGACGCCGGGCTCCGGCGTTTCATGGGTTTTCACGTCCGGCCAGAACTGCACGGTGGTGCCCGTGCGGTCGGTTTCGCCCACGACCTTCAGGTCGTACAGCACCCTGCCGCGCTCGTATTCCTGCTGATAGATCTTGCCATCCTGATAAACATTTACCTTCAGGTGGCTCGAAAGCGCATTCACGACCGACGCGCCCACGCCGTGCAGACCGCCGGAAACCTTATAGCCGCCGCCGCCGAATTTGCCGCCTGCGTGCAGCATGGTAAGGCACACCTCGACCGCGGGACGACCGACCTTGGGATGAATGCCCACCGGGAAGCCGCGCCCGTCGTCCTGCACGGAAACGCTGCCATCGGCATGCAAAACCACATAAATATTTTTGCAATAGCCCGCCAGCGCCTCATCCACGGCGTTGTCTACGATCTCATACACCAGATGGTGCAGGCCGCGCTCGTCGGTGGAGCCGATATACATGCCGGGACGGCGCCGGACGGCCTCAAGGCCCTCCAGAATTTGAATGTTACTCTCGTCGTAATGCGTGTCTCTGGACATGCTCATAACCTCTTAAACGCAAATTTTCTACCTATCTTATTATACCACGTTTTCGCACATCGGTCGTTGCCTTCACGTTATTTTCGCCGTGTGAATTTTTTCGATTTCTCCGCTTGTGAAACGGCGAAAACGTATGTATAATGGAATTTGTCCATACGGATGGCAAAAAACACGATCTGAGGGCGATTTCATGCGGCTTGACAAGGCAATCGCGCAAAACGGGCTCACGCGGCAAATGGCCAGAAGGGCCATTGCGGGCGGACGCGCGCGCGTGAACGGAAGGGTGATTCTTGATCCCGGCTATCCTCTGAAGCCGGAGGATGAGGTGCTGCTGGACGGTGAAAACGCCCGTGCGCCGGAGCACATTCATCTGATGCTTCACAAGCCTGCGGGCTTTCTGACCGCCACGGAGGACGCGCGCGGCGAACGCACAGTGCTTGACCTTCTGCCGGAGAAAATCCGCATGCGCAGGGTCGGCCCGGTGGGGCGGCTGGACAGGGACGTTACCGGACTTCTGATCCTAACGACAGATGGTCAGCTGGCGCATCGGCTGATTTCACCCAGATGGGATATTGAGAAGGCCTATTACGCCGAAATCGAGGGCGAGATCGACGACGAATGCGTGCGGCGCTTCGCCGAGGGCGTACCGCTCAAGGACTTCACGTGCAAGCCCGCGCGGCTGGAGAAGGCCGGACCGGGCGCATGCCGCGTGTATGTGAGCGAGGGCAAGTACCATCAGGTCAAGCGCATGCTGTCTGCCGTCGGGCACCCGGTTCTGCGGCTGAAGCGCGAAAAAATCGGCCCCGTGGCACTGGATCCCACTCTGGGCGAGGGCGAGTTCCGCCCGCTCACGCCCGCAGAGGAAGCGGCGCTTTACGGGATTACGGGGATGAAAAGCAATGAATGAGCAATATTTTGCAAAAAAGCCCGGCTGCGAAAGCCGACCGGTCGTATTTGAAACGGAGTGTCTGGGAACGCGCGCATCGTTTGAAACGGACGCAGGCGTGTTCTCAAAGGGCGAGCTGGACGAGGGTACGCGCATCCTTCTGGAGGCGCTTCCGCCGCTTCACGGGCGCGTGCTCGATCTGGGCTGCGGCTGGGGCGCAGTGGGCGTGCTTCTTGGAAAAAAATACCCGGACGTTTCTCTCCTGCTGGCAGATGTAAACGAGCGCGCCGTGGCGCTGGCCGAAAGGAACCTTACGCGAAACGGCGTAAGAAACGCGCGCGCGGTGGAATCGGATGTATACGAGGGCGTAGACGGAGCGTTCGACTTTGTCATCACCAATCCGCCGATCCGGGCAGGCAAGGCCGTGATCTATCGAATGTTTGACGGCGCATGCGAACGGCTTCTGCCCGGCGGGCGGCTGTATGTGGTAATACGAAAGCAGCAGGGCGCGCCCAGCGCGCTCAAGCACATGCAGGCGCGCTACGCGTCCGCGCGCGTCATCGCGCGGGAAAAGGGCTTCTGGGTCATCGAGTGTGAAGGAAAGAGGGAAGACCTATGAAACGGGACAGGCTTGAAAAGGTACTTGGAGGCATGCGCGAAATGGGGCTTACGCAGCTGCTCGTAACCGCGCCGACCAGCATTTTGTATCTGACCGGCAGGCGCATTGCGCCCGGCGAGCGCATGCTGGCGCTTCTGATTGCGGACGACGGACGCTGCCGCCTGTTTGCAAACCGTCTGTTTGCCTTAAAGCCTATAGACGGCTGCGAGCTGATCGAATATTCCGATACGGACGACTGCGTGGGCGAGCTTTCGTCGCGTCTTGCGCCCGGCAGGCTGGGCGTGGACAAGGACTGGCCGTGCCGCTTCCTTTTGCCGCTGCTGGACAGGCGGCGCGACCTTTCCGTTTCCCTCGGCTCCCCCGCCGTAGACGGCGCGCGCATGTGCAAAACGAAGGAGGAGCTGAATCTGATGCGCCTGAGCTCACGCATGAACGACGCGGTGATCGGCTGCGCCATTGACAGCGTGCACATCGGCACGACGGAGAAGCACGTGGCCGAATGCTACGCAAGCGAGGCCGTGGCACAGGGCGCGTCCGGCGAAAGCTTCCCCTCCCTGATCTGCTTTGGCGCAAACTGCGCCGAGCCGCATCACGACACCGACCGCACGGCTCTGAAGCGCGGCGATTCCGTGATTCTGGACGTGGGACTGGTGCTCAGCGATTACTGCTCCGACATGACCCGCACCGTTTTCTGCGGCGCGCCCACGGACGAGCAGAAGCGGGTGTACGACCTCGTTTTGCGCGCCAACGAGGCCGGAAGGCGCGCCGTGCGCCCCGGCGTGCCGCTTCGGGATGTCGACCGCGCGGCGCGCAGCGTGATTGAGGCTGCGGGCTATGAGCCGTACTTCATTCACCGCACCGGGCACGGCATCGGTCTGGACGTGCACGAATTCCCCGATGTGAGCGCATCCTCTGATGCCGTATGCATGCCCGGCATGGTGTTTTCGGTGGAGCCCGGCATCTACCTTCCCGGCCGCTTCGGCATCCGGATTGAAGACCTTGTAGCCGTCACGGAGGACGGCAGTGAAACTCTGAATGTGAAATCTCATGAAATGAAGGTGATCGAATGCTGAATTTCAACTGGCAGATTCCCACGAAGTTCGTCTTTGGCCGCGGCGCGGAGAGCCACGCGGGCGAAGAGCTGAAGGCGCTGGGCGGCACCCGCGCGCTGATTCACTACGGCGGCGGCTCGGTAATCCGCTCGGGCCTGATGGAGAAGGTTACAAAATCTCTGGACGAGGCCGGCATTTCCTACGTACTGCTGGGCGGCGCAGTGCCGAACCCGCGCGACACCAAGGTATATGAGGGCATCGACCTCGCGCGGCGCGAGAAATGCGACTGTGTGCTCGCCGTAGGCGGCGGAAGCGCCATCGACAGCGCCAAAGCCATTGCGCACGGCGCGGTATACGACGGCGACTTCTGGGATTTCTGGTGCGGAAAGGCTACCGTTCAGAAAACCCTGCCGCTGGGCTGCGTGCTCACCCTGTCCGCAACGGGCAGCGAAAGCTCAAACAGCTCCGTCATCATGCAGGAATCTACGCATCTGAAGCGCGGTCTGGCCACGGAATTCAACCGCCCGAGATTTGCACTCCTGAACCCCGAATGGACAGCCACGCTGCCGCCCTATCAGGTAGCCTGCGGGGCAACCGACATCATGGCACACGTGATGGAGCGCTATTTCACCAACGAAGCGCACGTCACCGTTACCGACAACCTGTGCGAGGCCGTTTTGAAGACGGTGATCGAATACGCGCCCATCGCCGTGAAGAACCCTGCCGACTACGACGCACAGGCCGAAATCATGTGGGCTGGCACGCTGGCGCACAACGATACCTGCGGCGTAGGCCGCGAGGGCGACTGGGCAAGCCATCAGATCGAGCACGAGCTCAGCGCCCTGTATGACGTGGCGCACGGCGCGGGGCTGGCCGTCGTGTTCCCGGCATGGATGCGCTATACCATGCGCCATAACGTGATGCGCTTTGCCCGCTTCGCCGTAAACGTGTTTGGCTGCGAAATGGACTTCGAGCGTCCTGAAACCACGGCTATGAACGGCATCGAGCGCTATGAGAACTTCCTTCGCTCCATCGGCATGCCCATCACGTTTGCCGAGCTGGGCGCCAAGGCCGAAGACATTCCCTTCCTCGCCAAAAACGTCCGCCGCAATCCCGACGGCACCACCGGCCATTTTGTAAAGCTGGATACGAAGGCCATTGAAGAGCTGCTGCGCATCGCGGCGCGCTGACGCTATGCGGACGGGGGAGCAAGCTCCCCCGCCGCCGGGCCTGACGGCCCTGCCACCCCCTTGGGA
>CAZKQB010000043.1:0-30174 GCA_964554795.1 uncultured Oscillospiraceae bacterium
GGCACGATCGGCCACGTTGACCACGGCAAGACGACGCTGACGGCAGCGATCACGATCACGCTGTCTCAGGCGGGCCAGGCAACGGCCATGCGTTACGACGAAATCGATAAGGCGCCTGAAGAGAAGGCCCGCGGAATCACGATCAACACTGCGCACGTAGAGTATGAGACGGAAAGACGTCACTATGCGCACGTTGACTGCCCGGGCCACGCTGACTACGTTAAGAACATGATCACCGGTGCTGCTCAGATGGACGGCGCTATCCTCGTATGTGCTGCTACGGATGGTCCTATGCCCCAAACGCGTGAGCACATCTTGCTTGCTCGTCAGGTAGGCGTTCCTTATATCGTAGTATTCATGAACAAGACGGACCTCGTTGACGACGAAGAACTGCTCGACCTGGTTGAGATGGAAGTACGCGAGCTTCTGAGCGAGTACGGCTTCCCGGGCGACGACATTCCGGTCATCAAGGGTTCCGCGCTGCTGGCGCTGGAAGCGCTGACGAACGGCGGCGTAGCGAAGGATCTGCCGGAGTGCAAGTGCATCTTCGAGCTGATGGAGGCAGTGGACAGCTACATTCCGGATCCGGAGCGCGATACGGACAAGCCGTTCCTTATGCCTGTTGAAGACGTGTTCACGATCACCGGCCGCGGCACCGTAGCGACGGGCCGTGTAGAGCGCGGAATGGTGAAGATGGGCGACCCGGTTGAAATCGTTGGTCTGTCCGAGGAGAAGCGCAACAGCGTCGTAACGGGCGTTGAGATGTTCCGCAAGCTGCTTGATTTCGCCGAGGCGGGCGACAACATCGGCGTTCTTCTGCGCGGCATTCAGCGCACGGAGATCGAGCGCGGCCAGGTTCTTGCGAAGCCCGGCAGCATTCATCCGCACACGCACTTCATGGGACAGGTGTACGTGTTGACGAAGGAAGAAGGCGGCCGTCATACTCCGTTCTTCAACGGCTATCGTCCGCAGTTCTACTTCCGTACCACGGACGTAACCGGCAACATCAAGCTTCCGGACGGCGTGGAAATGGTTATGCCTGGCGACAACATCGACATGGAAATCACCCTGATCACGCCCATCGCGTGTGAAGAAGGTCTGCGCTTCGCTATCCGTGAAGGCGGCCGCACGGTTGGTTCCGGCGTTGTTATCAAGATCCTCGACAAGTAATTGTCATTGGGCGGCGGGGGAGAAATCCTTCGCCGCTGTTTTTTTATATGCAAGGAGAACATAAATGAAGAGCCGGCTTCGAATTTGGACGGTCATGCTGTATCCATATGCGTATCTTGTATGTCTGGCAGGATACATCCTTTTGTGCGGACGGTTTGAAGGCTGTGATGGGATGCTTATGAGCCTCTTCAGGGCGTTGACCGTTTTGGCAATATTGTTCAATTTATACGCGGCCTTTTCAGTAGCTGCGAATCTGGTTGCCACGATTCGAGGAAGGCACACGACGGAAGAGCTGGCGAAAGCCAACCGGACGATAAAGCTGGTTCATATCCCGGCATACGTGTTCCATTTTGCACTTGGAAGTTTTGGCTTTCTTACAAGCGTCTGGGGGATCGGACTGATTCTGTGGGCGATTCTCATCGATTTTCTGACGATTCTGTTGTCCGGAATGGTAGGCTTGAGCGCAAGCCTGTGCAGTCAAAGAGAGCGTGTGTTGACGAAGGGGGAGGCAATCGCGTACGCAGCTTTCAGCTTTCTATACTGCGCGGATGTTGTGGCGGCGGTTGTGTTCTACGGAAGAGTGAAAAAACGGGGGAGCCATTGACTCAAGTGTGTGCAGCTTGCGGCGGAGGGATTCCTTTGCCGCTGTTTCTTTTTTTTGGGGGGCTTATTGTCAGGATAGAAGCCCGGTTCCGCGCAGGACGGAAACGGGCTTCTGGGCGATGGTGTTTCGTATCTGCTTTTGTTTGACGGAGGCATTTGACGGGTGATTATGATGCCATCCATGCATGCGCAGGCTTTTGCCGAGCCTATCTAAATTGATACAGGAAACATTCTCTGTTCTATCGCGTTATGCGCCGCCCACGGCGTTTAGGCGGAACACCGGCGCGATAGGGCTTTCGCTGCGCAGTGCCTCCGGAATATGCAGTACTGCGTGGTTCTCGAATGTTTCCACGTGAACGGGCACGCCGAAATCAAGCAGCTGCGCCTTCCGCACGTCCGGCAGCGGAACGATCACGTTCTCGCCCATCGTTCGTCCCTCCGGCAGCCTCCAGAGCGCATAGCGCGCATGGGCTTTCTGCGTGAACGACCACTCGCCGTCAAAGTACGGCGCGAGCGCGCGTGTTTCAAAAATTGCTTCGCCATGCACGCGCAGCCAGTCGCCCAGCTCCAGCGCACGCTCGCAAGCGCGCAGCGGCAGACGACCGTCCGGCTGTGCACCGATGTTCAGAGCCATGTTACCGCCTTTGCCCACTACGTCGATCAGCAAATGTGTCAACGTCCGCAGTGGCTTCAATACGTCTTCATAGCTGAAGGCGAACGAACGACCAATCGTGATGCAGCTTTCCCACGGCACGGAAATGTAGCGCTTGGGCACCTGCTGCTCCGGCGTGATGTAGTTTTCCGTTTCACCGCCGATCGTTCGATCGGCGAAAATGAGCCCGGGATTTAGCTTTCTTGCCTGCTCAGCCAGCTCCATCAGCCGAATGTCCTGATGGGTACGCGGTCCAACTTGCCCGCCGTCCAGCCACAGAATGTCAACCGGTCCCAGCTTCGTTACTAGTTCCATCAGCTGATTGTGCGTGAATTCGATATACTTTTCCCATAGATCGGGGCGTTTGCGAGGATCGTAGGTTGGATTGCGCCAGTATGCTGTTGGCAGCTCGCAGCCCGATGCCCAGTACCATGGGCAATGCCAGTCCGGCTTGGAAAAGTAGGGCGCAATATGAATGCCACGGGCACGGAAGGCGTCAAACAGTACCTTGGCAATATTGGCATACCTGTGCGTGTGGAACGGACAGTCTACGCCGGTCACCTTGTAGTTCGTGTAGGCGGTATCGTACATGCAGAAACCGTCGTGATGCTTCGTCGTGAAGATGAAATAGCGGAATCCGACGCGCGAGGCGAAGTCTGCCCATTCATGCGGCTGAAAGCGCAGCGGATTGAAGGAACGGTTTAGGTCAAAATACTGCTTTCGAAACCGATCTGCGTCCGGCTCCCATGTGTATTCCCTGCGCGCCCAATCCGCATCGCCATCCGATAGCGGCCAGCTTTCGCAGATTCCCAATTCTGAATACGCACCCCAGTGCACCATCAATGCCAGCTTTTGATCTCGGAACCACTCCAGCTTTTCGCGCACGGCCTCTTCCTTGGGAACGACGTACCTTTCCTCCTCCGAATGATTGATAATGTCTCCTCTCAGGGCCTCAGGCCATTCAGGCATTCCGAATCCTCCTTCGTCCGTTGCTTCCTCGCGGGCTGCACCGGCTGTCCGTTTTTTTTGCAACATAGTTACCTGCACTCTTCTGCCAGCTTTAAGCAGAAGAGTTACTTGGCACGAAAAAGGAAATCTCCGCGGGTTTATTCACGGAGATTCACGCGATGGGAAGCCCTATTTTGCAGATTTCTTTTCGATCAGCGTGGCCATTTCGCCCACGTTTTTCATGTTGGTAACTTCTTTCATGGTGAACTTTACGTGGAATGCGTCCTCAACCTCAGCAATCAGCGTGATATGCATCAGCGAATCCCATTCGTCGATGTCGTTTGCAGTGGTCTTTCCAGTGATCTTCAGGGATGCGTCGTCGAAAACCTCGCGGAACACACGGTTCAGCTTTTTCATGATGTCAATCTTCGTCATTTGACCTTTTCCTCCGTGATAAATGTTTGATGGCTCTGGTAATCGTCCACGTGCGCTTCATATAGGCCGTTGCCCAGCGGGCGGAAGCCCATGGATGCGTAGAGCTCCTTCACCATAGCATTTTTAGGCGTTGGAATATATTCGCCGACGACGCGCGTAACTCCTGCTTCTCTTGCAGCGCGAACGATGGAATCGGCGATAAATTGCTCCATGCCACGCTTGAGTACGCGGCAACTCATTAGCCATTCGACCACGAAAAGCTCGTTTTCTCGCCTTTCCAAAATGACTACGGCGATCAGCCCATGCTCGCCGAAGCGGTCGCGCAGGGTATAGTAGCGGGTGATGTATCTCGGATTTGCCGCGAGTTCTGAGATTTCCGCCTCGCTGTAGCGCACGGTACGCAGATTAAACTGGTTCGAACGCTGCGTGAGCTGGGCAATGCGCGGAATGTGGAACGCGTCAAACGGTGCGCAGACAGCCTTCATTTCCAGTGCCTTCAGGTAGTCGTCGTAGTTGTCAGTGCAGGCGCTCAGCTCCGTGCGGCTTTTTTCGGCTCGATAGCGCTCTGTGCGAACGCGATCCTCGTCGGAGTAGGAATTGGTGTCAAACAGATTTTGCATGCGGGCGAAGGCTGTATATTCCGCAGGATCCTCGGGCAGCTCCGGCACCTCGACCTCCGGAAGCATCGTGCGTACCAGATTGCGCTCGAACGGATTGTCATCAAAGAAGACCATCGAATCCAGCCCGATATTCAATTCCTTCTGGATGCGGCGGATGTTGGAGGCCTTGTCCTCCCAGTTGGCGACAAATGCGGAGAAGTCATCCAGCTTCAGGACCATTTCCGGATGCCTGAGGAACGGCTCCCGGGCATTGGCCTCGTCGTTTTTTGAGCAAACGGCCAGCATGACGCCGCGGTTTTTCAGCTCCTTCAGCCACGTCTGAAACTCGGTGAACGCGTGACCCTGTCCCAGCTCGCCAATCTGAATGCCCTCCAGCCCGTCGTCTCCAATCACGCCGCCCCATAGGGTATTGTCGAGGTCTACGATGGCGCATTTGTGGAAATGCCCTCTGCGGGCAAGCACGGCGTCTGCTACGCGCGATGCAACCGCGGGCAGTGCCTGCGTAGAAATCGGCATTTTCGCGATGGCGTACAGCTTCGGATCGTGGAAGGCGTCATAGCCCATGTGCGAACGAATCGGCGCCAGATCGATCAGACGCACGTTTCCGGTTTCATGCGCTGCCTCCGCCAGCAGGTAGTTCAGCTTCAGCAGCTGATACGGGAAGGAGCTTGTCTCGCGCAATGCATAGGATCCAAACACGCCGTCATCCATCGGCAGGAAGGAAAAAAACAGGATGTCTGCCTTCGTGCCGTGATGAACGCGCGTCCATTCCGTGCGGGTTTTCTCAATTTCGGCCTCGGCAAATGCGTTGCGTGCCTCTGGCGGCGTGCGCACAAAGCGCTCATACAGCTTTTCTGTACAGTGATAGATGAGAACCGTTTCGGGATCAAAGGCATAAAACTCGCTTCCTGCATCTATCAGCTGAGCGTCGATCTGGTCGTAATTGGCTTCAAATACGCGCAGCGACAAATTCATTTCCAGCGCATAGCCGCGAATGGCCGTGGCCAGCAGCTGTGTGGCACAGTCGCCCAGCAGGGCAAAGCGCACACCGTCCGGTGTTTCCGGGCTGCGCGTGCAGTTCTTTTTTAATTGCAGATAGGAAACGCTCTTCATGTAACCGTCCTCCATACAAGGATTTCCGCAAAAATTATATCAACTTCGCGGACTCCCTGTCAACCCCAGTATTGACACTGAATCGTTCAGAAAGGTATAATAACAGCAAATGAAAGAAATCAATCAGGAGGAATGCGCCATGATTTCATTGAGCCATCGGATTCATGCCCTGCTGAAGGCCGTAAATCTGGATCAGCGGAACGGCTACCGTCACTATGTCACCGGAGAGCTTGCTAAGCAGGGCGTTACAGAGGCGCCGCTGTTCGTGCAACGCGCCGTGATGCAGACTGCCTTTGCTTACCGGATGAGCGAAGCCGAGGACGGCCGGTATGACGCGCTTGTGTGCAAGGCTACGGATTTTCTGCTGGGAGCATTGGAAAACGACGGTGCGATCACTAAGGTTGCGGCCCAGAGGGCAGAGGAGCTTCTGCTTCCGCTGAAGGATGCCGCGAAGGCCTACAGGGTGCACATGATCGGGCATGCGCACATCGACATGAACTGGATGTGGCCATATCATGAGACAGTCGCCGTGACGCTGGAAACGTTCCGTACGGTGCTTAAGCTGATGGAGGAATTCCCGGAGTTTACTTACGCGCAGTCGCAGGCGTCTACCTACCGCATAGTGGAGGAATACGAGCCGGCGATGCTGGATGTCATTCGCCGCCGCATAAAGGAGGGGCGATGGGAGGTCTCGGCTTCCACATGGGTAGAGGCTGACAAGAACATGCCCTCCGAGGAAAGCATGGCGCGCCACCTGCTGTATACGAAAAACTATCTTTCCAAGCTGCTGGACATTGATCCGGACACGCTGAATCTCGATTTTGAGCCGGATACCTTTGGTCATGGCGCGAACGTGCCGGAGATTCTCAGCCAGGCGGGCGTGAAGTATTATTACTACTGCCGTGGACACGAGGGAACCGGTGCGCATCTCTGGCGTGCATCCTCTGGCGCGGAGGTGCTGGCGTTTCAAGAGCCAACGTGGTATCTGGGCGATGTGAATCCGAATTTTGCTCTGTTTGTACCCGGCTTCTGCCGCAAAACCGGCGTGATGGATGCAGTGAAGGTGTACGGCGTGGGAGACCATGGCGGCGGGCCGACCCGGCAGGATCTTACCTACATTGAAGAAATGCGCACATGGCCCGTGTTTCCAAGGCTTGAGTACTCGTCGTACCGCGCGTTTTTTGGCGCACTGGAGGCTGTGCGTGACCGCCTGCCCGTCGTGGATACCGAGCTGAACTGCGTGTTTACCGGCTGCTACACGACGCAGAGCCGCGTGAAGGCAACCAACCGCATCGGCGAGGACACGTTGCGCGAGGCGGAGGCGCTTTCGGCGGCTGCATATGCGCTGACCGGCAGCATCTATCCTGCATACATGTTTGAAACGGCATGGCGCAAGGTGCTGTTCAGCCAGTTCCACGACATTCTCACTGGCTCCGGAGTGCGCGACACGCGCGAGTATGCAATGGCGACGTTCTCCGAGGCCTTTGCGGGCGCGGGCACTGCCTATGCTACCGCGATGCGTTCGTTGGCTGAAGCCATTGATACATCGTCGGTTATGGAAAAGAGTCCGGCAGCGTTCACGCGCTCTGAGGGCGCGGGCGTGGGCTTTGACGGCATGCGCTTCCGTCCGCCGGTCGCCGAGAGGTGTGCGTCTCTCACGCGCGTGTTCCATCTGTTCAACTGCGAGGAGGCACCTCGCGCGACGCCCACGGAGCTGACAATCTGGGATTATCCCGGCGACGCGGAGGCAATTGTCGCGCGGACGCTCGACGGAAAACCCGTGAAGGTACAGTTGCTTACGCGGGCGAATGGCATTGGCTATATGGGGCATTCCTATGTGTGCCTGCTGGTAGATGCAGAGATTCCCGCGTGCGGCTGGCAGACGGTGGTGCTGGATGCGATGGACGACGGAGCGTTCCCGCTCCGTTATCCGGGTGACCCTCGGCTGCACGTGCCGGAGAGATATGTGCTTGAAAACGAGTATCTTCGCGCAGAGTTTGACGTAAACGACGGTGCGCTGATCTCTCTTGTGGATAAGGCAAGTGGAAATGAATTGCTTTCCGGCCCGGCAGGCTTCTTTGACATTCTGGAGGACCCAGCACGCGGCATGACTAGCTGGGTGGTTGGGCGCTATCTACGCCGCGAGCGGATTCGCAGGGATGTGCGCATTACCCGCATTGCCGGCGGCGCACTGCGTGGCGCGCTGGAAATGAAGACAAGCTTTGCCACTGCATCTACGCTATCTGTTGTGGTATCGCTGGACAAGGGTGCCAGGGCGCTTCGCTATCAGGTGAAGGCAGATTGGTGCGAGCGCGGCACGCAGGAAAACGGCATGGCGCAGCTGGCGTTTGCGGCTCCATATGCCTATGCCTCCGAAAAGACGCGCTGCGACAATGCTGCCGGGTTCATCGACCGTGTACCCATGAACATGGATATGCCCGTGCGTACCTATGCCTGTGCACTGCCGAAGGAGGCTGCGCCCGCGCTGGTGGTTACCAGCGACGCGAAATACGGCGTGCGCAGCTATGGCAATGCGCTTCAGCTTACGTTGATTCGCGCGGGCTACGACCCGGATCCCGATCCAGAGAAGGGACTGCATGAGTTCAGCCTGTCGTTGGGCGTGACGGAAGACGTGAAGCCGGAAGCTCTTTTGCTGTTTACGCGGCTTCTGAATCGTCCGGCGGCAAGCCTCACGGCGCGGCCGCATAAGGGTGTGCTGACGGGCTCCGGCTGCTTCCTGAAGCTTCAGGCGGAGCATGTGCGTCTTGCGGCCGTAAAGCAGGCGGAGGACGGAAACGGCATCATCGTGCGCCTGATCAACTACGGCGAGGCGACGCAGGCCGCACTTACGCCCGTCGCTAAGCCTCATGTGGCGTATCTGTCCGATATTTGCGAGCGGACGTTGGATGCGATTCCCGTACGCGATGGCACGGTGATTGCGCCGCTGCGCGCGCATGGCCTGACGACGATTCGAATCGAAGGTTAAGTGCTTTAGAGGGAGCTCCGCGAAGAAAGCGGGGCTCCCTTTTCCTGTGCAAGGATTGGCGGCACGAGGCCTGTCCCGATGCGGAGAGAAAGGCTTCCGATGCATTTCATACTATGGCGTTTTGAGGACGAACTGCAGACTGGTTTCGCAGCAGGGCTTTTGCGTGACCTGACGCGCTGATGACGTTTGGTTTGAAAGGGAGATTCGGCCACTGTGCGCGCCGTGTTTTCATAAAATCGAAATCCTCATCGCATGCTCGGCGAGGAGGCGGATGGAGATATGAAGTCTGACCTGATGAGGGAAGGCACACACCGATGCATTTCATGCTATGGCGCTTTGAGGACGAACTGCAGGCTGATTTCGCAGCAGGGCTTCTGCAGGCTCTGACGCGTTGACGGTATTTGGTTTGAAAGGGAATTCAGCCGTTATACTTGCGGTCATGAGAGAAGCCCGACGCGCAGGATGCTTGCACATCTATTCCGGCAGCTCTTCGATAACGGCGCTTCCGGAAGCAAGCGCCTGCCGGTTTTTCCGGTCGCATTCGAGCATGGCCGTTCGGTCCTTCTGTGTCATTTCCTGCAGCGGCTCTTCGCGGTACCGGCTTACGGGCAGAACGGAATAGGTATAGCCCGTGCGCTCGGTACCGGTGCGCCACACCCACGTGCTGACGAAGCCGAACGAATCCACGGAAACTTGGTCGTTGTTCCCCTTCAACACAAGCTGAAGGATCACGCCGCCGTCGCGGCCGCTCTGGCGCTGTCCGCTTAGGAAATTGCCGATGGAATAGACGCACAGCGTGCGCTGCGGCTCGCCGAACTGGTTGACACCCTCCAGCCAATCGGCACGCTGTACCACGTGCGGATGTCCGCCGATAATCACGTCTACACCTGCTTGCATAAGCTGCTTTGCGAGCGCGGTCTGGGTAGAATCAGGCGTTTTCATATATTCTGTGCCCCAATGCATAAAACACAGTATGATCTCCGCCCCGGCTTCGCGCAGCGTGCGCACATCCTGTCCGAAGTCGGAGTTCTTTACCGCATGTACGGCGAAGGCCATCGCATTCGGGTTTAATCCGTTCATGCGGTCGATGGAGTTAAGGGAGCAGGTGTAGTTGAGGATGCCAATGCGTATATCGCAGAGTGTAAGGATGGTTGGCTGCGCACGCTCCTCCTGCGAGCGGCTGACGCCTGCCGTGAAGAAGCCGGCAGCCTCGGCATTGTCCAGCGAGCGAAGCAGGCCGTCATAGTAGCGGTCGAGCATATGGTTGTTCGCCATGGTTAGGCCGTCAATACCAGCGCTCTTCAACGCGGGAAGCAGCGATTCTGGCGTGTTGAACTGTGGATAGCCACTGTAGACATCCCGGCCGACGAGACCGCTCAGTGCGCCGTCAACGTTGGCAAAGGTGAAGTCGGCGTTCGAAAGCACGGCGCAGATTTCGGAGAGCATGGGGGAAAATTCGTAGGATTTGCCACTGCCCAGCGCTTGCGCGGAGCGGATGAGCGCGTCGTGAATCACGAAGTCCCCAGCCACGCGCAGAATGGCGCTGCGTTTCGGTGGAGCTTCCGTCGGCTGCGGCAGCTCGGCCGCCGCTGAAAACAGAAGGGTGCAAATCAAAAGGCATGCCATTACGCGCCTGCTCATTGTGAAAATCGCCTCCGACCCGTGTTTTCCTGACATTATAAGGGCTTCGCAACGCGCTGTCAACGCGATTGAGAAACGGATTTTATGGTTTTTCAGAAAAAGCCTTGATTGCGCGGCTTTCTGCGTGTATAATAGGAATGAGTGCGTATGGAATGCGGGGGGAGACCGCCGTTATGTCTTTGTACACGTATGGCCGTCCCGTCTGCGGAAAGCGCTTTTAAAGAGATTTTGACCGTCACCCGGAGAGGCGGTTTGCACGAATTGCGGAAGAAAGGCCGAATGCATATGGAACGGCGAGAGTAGCTTCGGTGGCTGCAGCGGTCGCTGTGACGGCTGCTCCGGCTTCGGCAAATGACAATCAACCAGAAAGGCTCCGCTTGCGGAGAAAAGATTGCATGATTGAAACGTTATTGATCGACGGGGGAGCTCGCCTGAAGGGTGAGGTGACGGTGAGCGGCGGCAAGAACGCGGCGGTTGCCATCATTCCTGCGGCGCTGCTCGCCGATTCGCCCAGCACAATCGAGAACCTGCCGGATATTGACGATGTTTACTGTCTGCGCGACATGCTTGTGTGGCTGGGCGCAGATGTTTCCTTCGAGCATGGCGTGATGACTATCGATCCGCGCGGCATCACGCGAAACGATCCGCCGTATGAGCTGGTTCGGAAAATGCGCGCATCCTATTATTTGGTCCCCGTGTTGCTAGGGCGGCTGGGATCCGCATGCGTGCCCATGCCGGGCGGCTGTGACATTGGCAATCGTCCTATCGACCAGACTATTAAGGGCCTCACATCACTGGGCGCAGACGTCGACCTTGCGGGCGGCGTAATTCGTACGCAGGTGACCGACCATTTCGAGGGCGCGGAGGTATTTCTCGATTTTCCGTCCGTGGGCGCGACGATCAATACTATGCTGACTGCCGTATGCGCGAAGGGCGCTACGACGATCCACAATGCCGCGAAGGAGCCGCACATCGTCGATACGGCGAACTTCCTGTCATCGATGGGCGCGTGGGTCAAGGGCGCAGGTACGGATGTTATCCGCATTCGCGGCGGCCGTCCACTGCACGGCTCGAATTACGCGGTAATTCCCGACCAGATTGAAACCGGCACGCTGATGATTGCCGCTGCAGCTACGCGCGGCGATGTCGTGATTCGCGGCGCGATTCCTACGCATATGGAGTCGCTTACGGCGAAGCTTTTGGAAATGGGCGTGCATGTGAATGAGGCGGATGATATGATCCGTGTGCGCGCCGACGGAAAGCTGCGCCCGATCACCATCAAAACGCAGGTATATCCCGGTTTTCCGACCGATCTGCAGCAGCCGATGACGGCCATGCTCGCATCGGTGCCTGGATCCAGCTATGTCACGGAGACGATCTACGAAAATCGTTTCCGCTACGTGGATGAGCTTCGGCGCATGGGTGCGAACATTCGCGTGCTGGAGCGTACAGCCATCGTCGAGGGTGTTCAGCATTTGCGCGGCACGCGCATTACGGCCACTGATTTGCGCGCCGGTGCAGCTCTGATCGTTGCGGCGCTGATTGCCGAGGGAGAAAGTGAGATCAAGGGTGTGAAATACATCATGCGTGGCTATGAGCGAATTGACGAAAAGCTGCGCCAGCTCGGCGCGACGGCGATTCATAAGACTTATGCCGACGACGAATACAGCGACAACTTTTGATGTGTGCGCATATCTGCGGCTTCCGTTTTCGAAAACGGAAGCCGTTCCTTTTCTCTGCGTTGTAAAATGACGGGCTGGTTATTTGCCTGCATTCAGTGGATGAACTCTGGAAAAGGGCCTTTGAGCTTTTTTAAAGGGAATGGGAGGAGATAAAGGCGTATTGGCATAGACGGAGCCTATCTTTATCCAAAGAATGTAAAGTTCTATATTAAAAAATGATTATTTATTAAATATCGAATTCCTATCAATGGCATATTGACGAATTTACAACGAAAATATTTCGCATTTACGGCGAAAAATACAAAAGGCAAATTTGCGGCTTGACAGGCGTATATGTTATGATATAATGAAGTGGACGGATGGAAGGCGACGAAGCTTCCTCCGGAGACGGACGGGGAATCACAGGATACACGAGGAAAAGGAGTATGTGCCCATGCTTTTATACAGAACGAAAATCATGCTTCCCGGCCCCGAGGGCATAGACGAAAATCCGCTTCCGCACTTTCGAGATGCGAAGCACGACCGTGACGTAGCCACCAATGGGTCCTTTACCGAGAAGGAAAACAAGCTGCTGGGCAGTGAGTGTGGCTCGCGTATTCTGCCGTATCGGATGCAGGATGTATATACGCGCGAGCGTCAGCCCATCGAGCGGGACGCCATCGTGATGGAAAATGAGCACTTGTGTGCGGTCTTTCTGCCGTGGCTGGGCGGAAAGCTGTATTCACTAACGGAGAAAGCCACGGGAAGGCCGATTTTGTTCACGAATCCCGTGTTCCAGCCGGCAAACCTTGCGATTCGCGATGCATGGACGAGCGGCGGCGTGGAATGGAACATTGGTCAGTTAGGGCATACGTTTACTACCTGCTCAGACGTGTTCTTTGCGAAGATTCGCCCGGAAAACGAGGCTCCGTTCCTGCGTATGTATGAATACGAGCGGCAAAAGGGGTTGTTCTGGTCCATCGATTTCCATCTGCCGGACGGCGCGAAGGCGCTGGTCGCCCACGTGCACGTGGTCAACGATGACAAGGTGGAAAAGCCGATGTACTGGTGGTCGAACACCGCTTGCATCGAGACGGAGGAAGCGCGCGTGTTCAGCAACACTGATGAGGTAATCTATCAGGACATGCGCATCGAAAAAACCGAGGACGGGCATGACAAGTACGTAAGCTATGGCTTCGGCGTAGCAAAGCTGCCTGATTATACGGAAAAGGATGGCAGTATTCATGGCTATTTCGATGCCTCCTATTCCATGCGTTTCCCGCGCGCAAACGAATTTTTCTTCCAGACGCCGGAGGATGCGAAATATCCGTGGGAGGCTGTAAGCTATAAGGACGGCTTCATGTTCCTTGAAAAGTCGACGGCAGAGCTCCGTTATCGCAAGATGTTCTGCTGGGGGCATGGCCGCGGCGGCCGCTTCTGGTGTGATTATCTGGCTGAGCCGGGCAAGGGCGATTACATCGAGCTGCAGGCGGGGCTTGCACCTACGCAGGTGCACGGCTATCGCATTGCGCCCGAGAGCGAAATTGTATTTACGCAAGCGTTTTCCTGTATGCACGTTGCGGATACTGCGCCGATGTACGGCGAATACGCATCCGCGCGCATGGCGGCGCAGACCAACGTCGGCGCGGCGCTGAGCGACGAAGCTGTGGAGGCAATGGATGCGCGTGCACGCAGACTGCATGACGATAACTGCGCAGAGGTGGAGATTTGGCATCACGGCGCAGGCTGGGGTGCGCTGGAGCGTATCCGCAGGGCGAAGCAGGGACGCGGCATTCCTACAGGCTTCTGGTTTGAGGATAACACACTTACCGCCGCGCAGAAGCCGTGGCTGAGCCTGCTGGAAAAAGGCCGGCTGGGCGAAGCGCGCGTTTCCGAATTTATGGTGGACGAGCGCTGGAAGGCGCTTCTGGAGGGCGACGCCTCCGACGCAGGAAAGCTTCATCTGGGCATTCTACACATGGAAGCAGGGCGCGAAGCAGAGGCAGAGGCGCTGTGGCAGCAGGTTGGCGGCGAATACAAGCCGATGGCTGAGCGCAATCTGGCCGTATTGTGTCAGCGCAGGGGCGACGAGGAGGGTGCAGTCAGCCACATGAAGGCATCTCTGGCTGCAGGTGGAGACTGCGAAAACGCCGCCTACACGCGCGAATACATTCAGATGCTTCTGTCGCTCAAGCGTTATCAGGCTGCGTGGGATGCATTTGCCGCCGCGCCGGAAGAGATTCAGAAGGACGACCGCGTGAGCATTCTTGCCGGCGTCGCGGCGATTGAGGTGGGCGAGTACGCGTATATGGACAAGATGTTCCGCATGCCGCATGCTGCCGTCCGCGAGGGCGAGACGTCGCTGACCGACCTGTGGTTCCGCCGTGAGGCAGCGCGCGAGGCGGAAAAACGCGGTGTGAAGGTGACGGATCAGCTGGTAGAGGAGATGCGGCACACGCTGACGCCGCCGCGCGAGATTGATTTCCGCATGAGCTGAAGAAGCGCGGAAAAGCCGCAAAGATCGTTGGGATCGCCTTGCAGGATGGCGGCATGGAGGCTGCCACACTGTAAGGCGTTCGGCTATGCCTATGCAGCGGATCACGTTGCTGGAACTGGTACGGAAAAATGCCGGTAACGAGGCATACCGTACCGCAGACGAGATTGCAAGGCGGAGAGCGTTTTTGCTGCTGACAAGGCAGAATGCCTGTAAAATGTAAGCGAAGGTTTGAAAAGCTGTGCCGATGCCGGCTGGAACTTTTTATAAATTGCCTCCGTCTAAAGGAAAACACCGTAGACGGAGGCGATTTATATATGAAAAGGATGATGGCATTTTTTCTGATCTGTGCGCTGATTCCGGCTTTTGCGCTGGCCGAGGCAACGCCCTCGGAGCCGGAGAGCAAAACGCTGAACGGCGTGCTTGTCGACGCTGCCATGCATACGATCCTCATGGAGGAGTGGAACGGCGAGCAGACGTATTTCTATAAGGAGGGCGACGAGGATCTGACCGGGCTGTCGGATGGACTGTACATCGGAAAGATCATCGAATGTGAATATGTAGATGCGGAGGACGGCACGCGCCTGACGGCGGTTCGTGATGGGAGAATGCCTGCCGAACGCGAGCGTCAGGAGTACATTGAGGGCGAGGCGGAGACGGTGCACGAGACGTGGCATCAGAGCTTGCTCGGCTTTGGGCTGTACATGGATGAGCAAACCTACGCCATGACGGATGATGTGGAGGCGATGTCGGCGGTTATCGAGCCGATCGATGGTCTCGAGGGCGCAGCGCTCTACGTGTTTCGTGCAGCTTCGGAGGATGCGGACGCACTCCAGACGACGCAGAGGGCGCTGTTTGAGGGACAGAACGTGTATGGTGAGGGCTTTCTCTGCGAATATGGCGCCTATACCTATCTGATTGCGTATACTTGCCCGGAGGAAGCCGTCGAGGGTTGGGGCGTTCGCCTGCAAAGCATGATGGACGGCGTGATGCTGATCAACGAGCAAGGCGGCGTCTACTGGCCGGAAACCTCCATGGAGCGCTGGAAGAGCCGGACGCAGGCTTGATTGAGAAGCTGTTTTATTCATAAGGAAGAACCGATATCTGGAAGCAATGGAAGAAGCCCATGATAAAGGCGGCTAAGGCTAATTTGAGGAAGCTGCAGATACCGGAAGAAAAAGCCTGCAAGTGGGGGAATTCCAGACTTGGCTGCTGGCGGATTGCTGGAAGCCCGGTGCTTATGCGTTCCATTACAAACGAAAGACTCGCAGCAGCGGGATACTTCAGTATTCTCGGCTACTACGAGTCTTTGTATTTATACGGTTGAACTGCCGTGTACCGATCGGTATGCACGGCGGTGTGAGAGGTCGGCCCTCGGGATACGAGGGCCATATACTCAATTAAATGACGATCAGTTCAGCGCGTATTCGCCGGTGGCGAAGCTTTCGCGCTTTTGCAGCCAGCGGCCTTCGGTAAAGTCCGGAACGGGAACGGGAGCGCCGCCCATAGCGATGCTTTCCTCGGTCAGAGCTGTGATGGCCATCCAGCTGGCCGTGTCGTAGGTGTCGATCGGCGGGCATTCATCCTTCTGCACACTCTCGATAAACGCGCGCAGCACCAGGTAGTCCATACCGCCGTGTCCGCCACGCAGGCCGAATTCTTCATAGGCTTGCCAGAGGGGATGCTTATACTCCTCCATGTAGGCTTCGTCCTTTTCCCAGCGGTGCGTCCAATAGGCGGGATCCACCGGAGAACGTCCGTCGATGTAGATGCCGCGGTTGTCCTCCATCCAGATGCCCTTGGTGCCCTGAATACGGCCGCCGCGGGAATAGGGACGGGGCAGTGTGCAGTCGTGCGTAAGAAGAATGGTTTCGCCATTGGCGCAGGAGATCATCGTGGTAACGATATCGCCCTCATTGACTTGCGCGTTTGCCAGTTCGCTGTCCGGACGGTGCTCCTGAAGCCATGCGTGAAGGCCGGCCGCCTTAGAGGACATGGCACACAGCGACACCATGCGGTTGCCCCGGTTGATGTTCAGATATTCGGCGATGGGGCCAAGCTCGTGGGTGGGATACAACTCGGCATTTCTGTGCAGGAAGTGACGCTGACGGTAGTGGCGATTGATGTCGCCGTTGCCAATTTCATCCCGCAGGTCGTGTTCATAGCCGCCCTGACAGTGAACGAGCGTACCGAACACGCCCTGGCGGATCATGTTCAAAAGCGTCATTTCTTCCTTACCGTAGCAGCAGTTTTCCAGCATCATGCATTCGATGCCGGTTTCTTCCTTTGCACGAACCAGCTTCCAGCATTCATCTACGCTGTTGGCACCGCCAACCTCGGTGGCAACCTTTTTTCCGGCGCGCATGGCCTGCACGCAAATGTCGATATGTGTTTCCCAGCTGGTGAATACGCAGATGGCGTCGATATCCGGTCGTACGAGCACCTTTTTATAATCCGTTTCGCCGTCGGGACGAATGCCGCGTTTTTCGAATACCAGATCCTGACCCTTTTGTACGCGGTCATCATACACATCGCATACAGCGGCGATCTCCACATCCGGCATCTGAAGCAAAGTATCCGTTTGACTGATTCCGCGTCCGCCCAGACCAATAATGCCGAGGCGAACAGTCTTTCCCTTTTCACCCAATCTCATGATGTATATCCTCCAACCCCAATGATCATTCATATTATAATGGATTTTCTGTATTTGTGCAAGGGGCGCACGCATTTTTCGCTGTCGCGGTTTGAGGCGAACGGGCAGCTGGCAATGCAAAAAAGAAGTACTCGCGGGAAGGCGACAAGCGCCAGTTTCCGGCGGCCTGAAAACGAATGAACCAATAAATGAGAATGCCCAATTGATATCGGCGGATTATGGCGAGTGAGAAGTATAGAGTGGATGTCTTCTTACACCGACTCGAACGGCTTTACGGTCAGCTGTGTCCACGCGGGTCGGAAGCCGCAGGAGAGGGCGTTTCTTGCAGAGGCGACATTGGCCCAACCACAGCAATAGAAGGGAACTTTGCCGCGGCGCAGGGTTTCAAGCGCCAGCTTGCTAGTCAATGCGCCGGCAATGCCGCGGCCGCGATATTCGGGAAGAACGTCTACGCCGATCTGCCACATGGCCTCGCAGTCAGCGGAGCAGCCTGCGAGGCCGACGAGTCGGTCTCCGTCATAGGCGCCGACGGCCAACAAATCCAGCTCGCGGCGACGCATAGACAGTGCGTTGCTCCACTCGGGACGGTATAGACCGTTCAGTGAGTCCCTTTCCAGTATGAGAAGCGGAAACGGGCAGGTGTGCGCCCAAAGCTGGTCAGGGTCGGGCAGAAAGTATTCGCCATCGTACGCGGGCGCAAGGTTCAGGGGCGCAAGCGCGCGGGCAAAGGAAACGATGCCGGCGGCTTCAAAGGCAGAATGGCCGGGAAAGGCATCCATATGCCGCCGTGCAAGCGGAAGAAGGTCTTCGCGCCCGGAGGCAACGATGGCGTGCCCATAGCTGACAAAATCCAGAAGATGGGGGAGCGCGAGATATTTTCGCGCTCCCGGCTGCTTCGCGGACGGGAAAACTGCGTTTTTAGAGGAAAGGAAGTCCTCGGGCGCACAGCCGCAGTCTATGGCTGATTGCCTAAGTGCGATTTCGAGGATTTCCTTTCCGGTCATCGGTTTCACTTCCCGGTCACGGCAATGTATTTTTCGAGCAGTGCGTCGAATTCGTTCAGCGCACTGCGAACCGGCTCGGGCGACGACATGTCAATGCCCGCCAGCTTCAGCGCGTCGATGGGGTACAGGCTGCCGCCAGCATGTAGGAAGCGCTTATAGCGCTCCACGGCGGGGGCGCCCTCGCGGCGAATCATGCCGGCAATTGCCATGGCGGCGGAAAAGCCGGTGGCGTACTTGTAGACATAGAACGCGCGGTAGAAGTGCGGGATACGCATCCACTCGTAGGCGATCAGCTCGTCGTATTCGAGGTTGGCGTAGTACTTTTTGTTCAGATCGGCATAGACGGCGTTCAGGCTTTCGACGGTGAGTGCCTCGCTGTTTTCCGCCATCTCATGGCTGCGCTTCTCAAATTCGGCGAACATCGTCTGGCGGAACACGGTGCCGCGGAAGGAATCCAGCAGGCTGTAAAGCAGGTAGGCCTGCGCGTTATTCTCCGGATGGCGATCCATCAGCTCCATCAGCACCAGAACCTCGTTTACGGTCGAGGCAACCTCGGCGACGAACAGCGAATAGCCACTCTTCGGGAAGGGCTGGGTGTTGGAATACCACGTGTGCAGAGAGTGTCCCATTTCGTGGGCAATGGTCTGCAGGTGGTCAAGGTCGGGCTTGTAGCTCATCAGCACGTAGGGATGCGTGGCATACGTGCCCCACGAATACGCGCCGGAAGACTTACCCTCGTTTTCAAAGGGATCAATCCAGCGCTCGGCGCGGGCGCGGCGCAGCACGTCACAGTAGTCCTCACCTAGCACCTTCAGGCAGTCGATTACGAGGTCGTAGGCCTCATTGAACGGCAGCTTCACGTCAAAGCCCAGCTCCGGCGCGAGATACAAATCGTAGAAGTGCATTTTGTCAATGCCGTTCAGCTTTGCGTTCGTCTGAACGAATTTCTGCAGCGACGGCAGATGCTCGTTCACGGCGAGAATCAGGTTGTCGTATACGCTCTCGGGGATGTTGTCGGGATACAGGCTGGCTGCAAGTGCGCTTTTGTGCTTTCCGGCGCGGGCGTGGAACAGATCCGCCTGCACGCTGGCGGCGTATACAGCGGGAATCGTGGAGGAGAACGAGCGGTAGGTGGAATACAGCGCGTCAAACGCGTCCTTGCGCACGCGCGCGTCGCGGCTCATGACGAGCGGAATGTAGTTGGCGTGAGTCACGCGCAGCTTGTCGCCGGCTTCGTCGGTGATTTCCGGGAAGCGCATGTCGGCGTCGGTGAGCATGTCGTAAATCGTGCTGGGCGCAGAGGCGACATTGCCGGTCATGGCCACGAGCCTTTCCTCGGCGGCCGACAAGGTGTGCGGGCGGCGACGAATCAGGTTGTCCACGTACATATCGTAATCAGCGAAATCCGGGTTTGCGCGCACGGATTCCAGATACCCATCCGGTGCGGCCAGCAACTCGGGCGCGGAGAAGGAAACTGCCATAGAGAAGCGGGTGGCGAGCGCCTGGATGCGAGAGACCAGCGCCTGATAGACGGTATTGGCGTTGTCCTCGTCGCGGCGCATGCGCGCGTAGCCGAACAGCGAGCTCAGCCGCTGCTCGGCATCGGTGCAAAGCGTAACGAACTCAAACAGCTTTTTCTCGTCTGTAAGCTTGCCCTCATAGGCCTTGAGGGCGTCTGCCTGTTCGCTCAGCTTCGCGTAGTCTGCTTCCCAGGCTTCATTTGTTTCATAAATATCTTCCAGACGCCAGGTATTCTCCACCGGCACCTCGCGTCGTTTCAAAAGCTTTTCCGCCATATAAGCACCTCCTGAATGATTTCCTATATATTGTAAGGGAAGAAGCCTAATTACGCAAGCGCTTTCAGGCAATTGGGAATTGTATAATTTGGGTGAAAAAGCAAAAAGGCCATTGACAGAAGGGCGGAAACGTGGTATCCTTTCAAAGTCAAAGCAGAAGTTACCGCTTCTCACCCGGCGGCATCGCCAGCGCGGGTTCACATAGCCGAAGGTCGGCCTATGCAGGAGCGGTGCGTTTGCGCCGGTCTTTTTTTATCGAGGAAGAAAACAGGGGGTGTATCTTTATCAACGATCTGATGATCAACGAGGAGATTCGCGATCGGGAAGTTCGCGTAGTCAATCAGCAGGGGGAACAGCTCGGCATCATGCCGACCGCTCAGGCACTGAAGCTTGCGGAAGAACAGCAGCTTGATCTGGTCAATATCGCGCCGACCGCGCGCCCGCCGGTATGCAAGCTGATGGATTACGGCAAGTACCGCTTTGAAATGTCAAAGAAAGAGCGCGAAATCAAGAAAAATCAGAAGATCATGGAGACGAAAGAGGTACGCCTGTCTGCCACGATTGAAGATCATGATATTGACGTGAGGTATCGTCAGGCTGTCAAGTTCCTGCAGGACGGCAACAAGCTCAAGGTTACGATTCGCTTCCGCGGTCGTCAGATTGCGCACAGCGAAATCGGAAATCAGGTTATGCAGGAATTCGCAGAGCGCATCAAGGATTACGGTACGGTGGAACGCCGTCCCGTGGTCGAAGGCCGAAACATGACCATGATGGTAGCGCCGCGCGATGCCAAAAAGGATTCCAAAGCGAGCGATTAATGAGAGGAGGAACATCCCATGCCCAAACAGAAAACTCACAAGGGCGCCGCGAAGCGGTTTAACCTGACCAAGACCGGAAAGGTAAAGCGCGCGCAGGCTTTTAAGCGCCACATTCTCACCAAAAAGCCCACCAAGCGTACGCGTAACCTTCGCAAGGCCGCTTATCTGACCACCACCGAAGGCCGTACTATGAAAAAGCTGATTCCGTACAAGTAAGGAGGCGAATCGAAAATGGCAAGAGTCAAGCGTGCAGTAAACGCACTGAAGAAGCGTCGTAAGGTTTTTAAGCTGTCCAAGGGTTACTTTGGCGCCAAGAGCAAGCAGTATCGTGCCGCCAGCGAGCAGGTTCGTCGTTCGCTCCGTTACGCGTACATTGGCCGCAAGCTCAAGAAGCGTGAATATCGCCGCATGTGGATCGCCCGTATCAACGCGGCTGCCCGCATGAATGGCATCAGCTACTCTAAGCTGATGAATGGTCTGAAGGTTGCCGGCATCAACGTCAATCGCAAGATGCTCTCCGAGCTCGCGATCAACGATGCCAAGGCGTTCACCGCCCTCGTTGAGAAGGCAAAGGCCGCGAAATAAAGTCAAGAGCCAGATAACGTCCGTGAAAACGATCCGTTTCCACGGACGTTTTTTAGCAGAAAGGGGCGGCGCATGAACGAGCAGAGGTGGATCGACTGGATTGTGGAACTGCAGAGCCTTGCCCAGGCTGGTCTGGCCTATGGGCGAGACCGATATGACCTTGAACGCTATGAGCGGATTCGTACTCTTTCGGCGGAAATGCTTGCCGACGTCGCGAGTCTGCCGCTTGAGAAGGTTCGGGGCCTGTTCTGAAATGAAACGGGCTATCAAACGCCGAAGGTGGATACGCGCGCCGCAGTGTTTTCGGAAGGTAAGATCCTGCTGGTGCGCGAAAACGACGGCCGATGGGCGCTGCCAGGCGGGTGGTGCGACGTGAATCAGTCCATTGGGGAGAACACCGCCAAGGAGGTTTTCGAGGAAGCGGGATTGACGGTTCAGCCGCAGCGAATTATTGCCGTGCAGGACCGAAACAGGCACAATCCGCCGAGGTATGCTTATGGGGTTGTGAAGGTTTTCATGCTTTGTGTGCTCGTCGGCGGTCAGTTTCAAGCGAACCTGGAAACGACAGAAAGCCGCTATTTCGCGCGGGAGGAAATTCCGAATGCACTGGCACAGGAGAAGGTTACGCGGGAGCAGATTGAAATGTGCTTTGAGGCCCAGAGGGATGAACGCTGGACGCCGACGTTTGACTGACGTGTGGCGCGATTTTGCGGTGATCTCTTGACATCCTTTAGGAAAAGTATTATGATGCAATTCAGAAGGTGGGGGTCGTCTCCCATGAGGCGGACTTGATTACAGATAGAGGGAGTGTTCATGTATGGTTCAGAATCTTCCGAAGGTTCGGTTGGGCATTGTGGCCGTGAGCCGCGACTGCTTTCCCATTGCGTTGTCCGAGCGCCGTCGTGCTGCGATTGTGCAGGCGTATGCTGGTGAGCTGTATGAGTGCCCGGTAACGGTGGAAAACGAGAAGGACATGCTTGCTGCCGTGGCCGACGTGAAGGCGAACGGCTGTAACGCGCTGGTGGTTTTTCTGGGCAACTTTGGCCCGGAAACGCCGGAAACGCTGATTGCCGCCAATTTTGACGGCCCGTGCATGTTTGTAGCGGCAGCCGAGGGTGATGGTGACATGATCAATGGTCGCGGCGATGCATATTGCGGAATGCTGAATTGCTCCTATAATCTGGGCATGCGCCATCTGAAGGCCTATATTCCCGAGTCGCCCGTCGGCACGGCAGAGGAGCTGGCCGAGCGAATTCACGAATTTGTTCCCATTGCGCGCGCCATTCTGGGATTGAAGGGCCTTAAAATCATCACCTTCGGCCCACGCCCGCAGGATTTCTTTGCCTGTAACGCACCCATTAAGGGGCTGTATGAGCTGGGCGTGGAGATTGAGGAGAACAGTGAACTGGATCTCCTGGTCAGCTATCACGCGCATGCGGGAGACAAGCGTATTCCCGAGGTGTGCGCCGACATGGCGAAGGAGATGGGTGAGGGACGTTACTATGCGGACCTGAATGAGCGCATGGCGCAGTTCGAGCTGACGCTGCTGGATTGGGCAGAGGCGCACAGGGGTGCGCGGCAGTACGTCGCGTTTGCCAACAAGTGCTGGCCTGCCTTCCCGGGGCAGTTTGGCTTCGAGCCGTGCTTCGTCAACAGTCGTCTGGCCGCGCGCGGTATCCCCGTAGCGTGTGAGGTGGACATTTACGGCGCGCTGAGCGAGTACATCGGCGCGTGCGTTTCCGGTGACGCGGTGACGCTTTTGGACATCAACAACACTGTGCCCGGCTATATCTATGACGAGGACATTCGCGGAAGGTTTGACTACGCACTGTCCGATACCTTCATGGGCTTCCACTGCGGAAACACGCCGGAATGCAAGCTGTGCGACAGCCGTGCGGTGAAGTATCAGCTGATTCAGCACCGTCTGCTGGAGCCCGTAGGCAGCGAGCCCGATTTCACCCGTGGAACACTGGAAGGCGACATTGCGGCAGGCCCGATCACCTTCTTCCGCCTACAGTGCGACAGCGAGGGCACGCTACGTGCCTATCTGGCACAGGGCGAGGTGCTGCCTGTATCAACCCGTTCCTTTGGCGGCATCGGTGTGTTCGCCATTCCGGAGATGGGCCGCTTCTATCGCCATGTGCTGGTGGAGAAGCACTATCCGCATCATGGTGCGGTGGCGTTCGGTCATTATGGCAAGGTGCTGTTTGAGGTGTTCAGGTTCATCGGCGTAAAGGATATTGCCTATAACCGTCCGAAGACGCTTCCGTATCCCACGGAGAATCCGTTCTGCTGAGGTCAGGCGGAAATAGTTAATTTGCGCCGTCCTCTTTCGCAGCATATGTGCCGCCCGGTATGCGGCGCGTTCAATACACGAGACTGCAAAGCCTCATACGCCGCAGGAAAGGTGAGGAATCCTGCGCGTATGAGGCTTTCATTTGAGCCTGCCAAAGATATATTCGTGCCGGCATTGGCTGCAGGATGACTGCGCTTTGATGACGGCGAAAATAAAATTGTAACCAAAGCGAAAGCCTTGCGGGTATATAGGTGTGGTACGATATGACGGATATGGAGGGTTGTTTATGGATGATGCCCGTATTGTTGAGCTGTATTGGGCAAGGTCGGAAAAAGCCATAACAGAAACATCCAACAAGTATGGAAAATACTGTTATGCAATCGCCTACAAGATTCTATTCAATGCAGAGGATGCAGATGAAAGCGTGAACGATGCATATTGGGATGCATGGAACGCGATGCCGCCTCATCGGCCTTCAATTCTTTCTACTTTTTTAGGGAGAATTACAAGACAACGCTCCATTGACAAGTGGAGAAGGAAAAATGCAGGGAAGCGAGGCGGCGGAGAGGTTGCACTGGCGCTTGATGAGCTAAACGACTGCATCGCCTCGCCTTACAAGGTTGAGCAAACCATTGAACTGCGTGAGCTGTCAGAATCAATGAACCATTTTCTGCAAAAGCTATCGAAAATGGAGCGAGATGTATTTGTGAGCCGCTATTGGTTTTTGGCCTCAGTGAAGGAAATTGCTGATTGCTTTCGAATTGGCGAAAGCAAAACAAAAACCATGCTCTTCCGTACCCGAAAAAAACTTCGGATTCATTTAGAAAAGGAGGGCTATCGATGAATAATCAGGCTCTGTTAGATGCAATCGGAGGGATTGATGATGGCTATATTTTCTCTGCGCAGCAGAAACTGAAAAGGCTTCAGCTATGCGGAGCTACGCAGGAACGTGCAGGTCATTCCGTGAAACGATCGGTTATTGTTTTGATCGCGGCGATTGTGATGATTTTGGGCTCCTTTACGGCTGCCATGGCAGCCAGCTCGGAATTCAGGGAAGCTGTTTTTGCGTTTTTCGGTATTGAGCAGCCGGAAATCGTGCCTGAGCATGAAACGGATCATGCGCTTACCTCGAATGATATGGCTGTGGAAGAGGTCAGAGCGGACATTGGCGGGATGATAGAGGGCACCTATCTTCATACGCCAATTGCAAGCTATGCTGAGGCAGGCGTGTTTCTGATCTGTACAGATGAAGTGCAAATGAAGCAAGGAAGCCACTATAATGCATATAGAGAAGAAGACGGACAGCTAATCAAAGTGGAGACCAATCGCTTTAAGAAAACGTTGGAGGTCAAGGGATATACATTTCAGACCGATTTTGAATGGGCAGAGGTAGACGGAAGAACAATTATTACTTATATGGAGCCGAGTGCACAGTACTTCATCGATGATTTTGCGGGATCGCCAGAAAAAACGCTGGTGTTGTTCTATTGCTGGACGCAAAATGATGAAGAGGGCTATCAGTTTACGAATTACCCGGTATTTTTGAATTTGAAAACCGGAGAAGTGACGGACGTGCTTGCTGGGACGGGCGCTGAAAGCATCAAGGAGATCCTGAAAGCGGCCACCTCGGAAGACCAAACCAAGATGCTGTTTATTACGCAGGAACAGACCGTGTATTATGTGGATTTGCTGACAAAGAAGCTTTATAATGTGGCAGACCTTTCCGGAGAGCCGATTACCGACTGCGCTCTGGTCAATGATCGCCTTGTATGTTGGTATAACGAGGATGCTGCCTTTGCGGCTGGCTCTTTTGGAAAGAATCGGGGATGGTCGATTGATCTGAACACCCTTGAGAAAACAGAGATGTCGGGTCTCTCTGAGCGAGAGACGCTGTTTCTGGGATTTAATACCCCATTTGCGACGGGCAATATGTATGCCGGCAGCTGCTTTGCAATTCAAGTGGATGCAGCCCGGAATACCTATATTGTTGATCTGAAGAATGGTACGACAACCATGATTGCAGATTTTGAATGGCCTGGCAGCTTTCCGCATATCGGCGGTATTCCAAGTCCCGATGGTCGCAAGCTTCTGATTTTGGGTGAAAAGACGGGAAATGCCTTTGAATACATTGGCGTTTTGGATTTTGAACGCAAGGTGTGCATTCAGTTCTCGCGGAAAAACAACAATGCGGTGAATGAGCATAGGGCATACTGGTTTGATAATGAGAAAATCGTTGTCAAGACAGATCCAAGCGAAGCATCAACCGATTACTATGTGTATCGGTTGAAATTGGCCAGTTAGTACGACGTGCCGGTACGGACTCGACTCTGAATTAAGGAGCCTTACCTATGTGTGGCCGCTATTACATCTCCGAGGACGACGCAGCCGAGGAACTGCGCCAGATCATCGAGGCTGTCAACCGACGAAGCGCGGACGTGAAAAACGGCGGTGAAATCCGTCCCGGCGACACCGTTCCCGTGCTGGCCAACAATCCCGGCCTTCAGCCCGGTACGTATTCCATGCGCTGGGGCTACATACTGCCCAACGGTAGGATGCTTTTCAACGCCCGCAGCGAAACCGCCGCCGAGAAAGCGCTGTTCAAGGACGGCATGGCCCAGCGCCGTTGCCTCATTCCTGCCACCTGCTATTTCGAGTGGGAGCATCACGGCAAAGAGAAAATCAAGTACGTCATTGCGCCTGAGGGCAGCCAGATGATCTATCTTGCAGGCATCTACCGTAAGGAAGGCAATCGCGCCGCTTGTACCATCCTGACTCGCGAACCGGCAGAAAGTATTGCCTTCATCCACAACCGGATGCCGGTCATCTTGCCTGCCGAGGCCGTGGGCGATTGGCTGAACATCCGCTATAATGCGGCGGATGTGCTGAATGCGGCGCAGATGGAGATGGAGTGCCATCTGGCTTGAGTCATACACAAATTAAATATAAAAGCAGAACAGACAAATGGCAAACGAAATCCTTTGTCTGTTTTCCTGTTTATCACCTTATTTTGATTCGCTCGGAAATGTGAAACCCTTTGTAATTTATGGCTTTTGAGCTAAAATCTTCCAAAATCAATGTGACAACAACATATGACTGTGCTATAATATAATTGTGTTAATCTGTCGAAACACACGATAGCCCAGCGTAAATCTCAGATTCCCTCATGAATGCTGCCCACCAGTGGCATGAGGGCCTGAGTGTCATAGGAATTCTTTTTGCCGATTCAGTTGCGGAGGGCGAAGCTGTATGAAGGAGAAGACGTGGCACTACGGTTGCCTCTTTTGCCGAACAGGTGCGGAAACGGCCATTGCCGATTCCATCAACCAGACGATGATTGGAATTGAAGCCGTCGCTTCGATGCGAACCCGCCGCAAGACCGTCACCGGAAAGGTCATCGAGGATCAGGTTCACTTGTTGCCTGGATACACCTTCTTTCGAACCGAAGCAGACGAACAGCCTGCCCAACTGACCCACATCACCCATGTACTCAAACTGCTGGAGTACGACAATCTCAGTTGGAATCTGACTGGTAGCGACAGAGAATTCGCAGAATTCCTATTTGACAACGACCTGCTTCAACCGCCGCACGTCACGTTTATCGACGGCAAACTCCATTTTGAGGATGGTTTCCTTTATGGATTCGATGATGCCGTCGTCCGCGTGAATCGGCGAAAGAATACCGTGGAGGTCAGGCTGGGAATCGACAGATTGGCGTTCTGGATTAGCTATACTGAGAGGCAATAATGTATCTATGGAGGACGAACATACAGAAAAGAGTGAAACGCCATCTCTGGATGTAGATTTGAATCAATTGTCTGCGTTTGCAGACGCAGGATGATTGGATCACCAGTTGAGGACCCAAAACGCAGGAGGGGACTGCAAAAGATGTGAATGACGAATGACTACATTGACGGCATTAGTGCTGATCAGTCCTCAACTGGATAGTGCCTTCTGGTCATCTAGGTGGGAGTTAACTCCTTCTGCCTTCAACCGCCTAGTCTAAGGAGGCTCTTGCATAAAAGAAGATAGAAAGAGGTATCCTGCAATGCTAAACAGAGAGATCCCTTTTAGGCCAAAGCTGGAAGGGGATTTTAGGGTTAGATTCTATACTGCTGTGTCATGTATAAGCGAAGAAACTTCTCCAATTGAGATAGAAAGGATCTCCAATGGCGAGATTACATGGGTTGAGGAAGAGTGCACATATAACTTAGAGCAAAGAAAAAAGTACAGGGCTGTCTGGATGCTGTTTCGAGATCTTACACGTGCTTCGTGGAAAGCTTGTTATCGAGACGGTGTTCTATACATGAGTCTGCCTAGTTTGAATGGAGCAGATTTGCATGACGCTTCTTCTCCAGAGGTGAAAAAACTCCTTAGAAGTTGGATGAGCGAAAGCAGGCATGAGCGGCTTGTATCCTATACTGATTTTATCCAGCGGATGGAGCGCAAGAATTCCAATAATCATGACATAAGCGAATTGATTGCGGATGGGGTAGAATTGGCTTCTCGTTTGGAACGAGCCCACAATGGCGACATAGAATTGTCAGAAGCTGTGAAACCATATTTACAGCTTGTCATAGAAAATGAAAGAGACGAGTTTACTGGATTAAAGACTTCTGAAATATGGAGGTATTTCCGGCTGACTTGGTCTACTCCTGCAGAAACCACCCCCGGAAGGACAATGCAGTACTTAATTCGCGATGCAGCTCATCCAATGCATGCAGTTATGGGAATTGCATCACTTGAAAACTGCGCGGTACAGATTACCTGCAGAGATGACTTTATCGGTTGGAACCAGAAGGCTTTTATCGATATCGTAGAATAATTTATTACATACAAAAAGCGCTCACGCTGAAGTCATCCTTCCAAGCGTGAGCGCTTTTCTTACGGTTGTAGAGTTTTCTGCTTTCGACCTTCTTGGTTGTGGGGGAGAAGGCCCAAGTCGCACGCTTCCGGCCGTTCAGTTCCTTGTGCGCCTTCTTGCTAAGTTTCTCGCGGGAGACGAATTTCGCCATGCAGATCGTATCCTTTCGAGTATGGCAGTAGGGTAAGAAAAAACCTGACAAGCAAGCTTGCCAGGCGTGTGGTGGTCGCAACAGGACTCGAACCTGTGACCCCATCGATGTGAACGATGTGCTCTACCAACTGAGCCATGCGACCATCTCTGCACAAGAGAAAGAATCTCAAGAACGTAGATTATTGTAACACGAGGAGGGGCAAATGTCAACCCCTAACAAGAAGAAGTTAAAACTTTACATGTAGCACTACAATACATCTTGCACACCGACCGCTAAAGAAGAAATGAGACCTGAGAGCCAATCTGTTATAGTTGAGTTGCAGCAACAACAAGACGGAAGGAGATCAAGCCTCATGAACAGTATAACGCAAGACATGAAATACCGCTACTCCCTGATGAAATACGCCGAAAAGCACGGGTGTAGAACTACAATACATCTTGGACAGTAGGGAAAAAGTGTTTGGTATCTTAGCGTCTCACAGGACAGCCTGTCGCCCTCGGCTCAAATCCCTATTCGCTCTGTCCGCCCTGCGAAAGCGCACATAGGAGCCGAACGGCATATTTCACATTTTGTTCCCATTTGAATCATTGACATTCGAAGAGCATTGTACTACAATTACTAACGCAGTTAGAAGTTAACTGGATTAGTGAATTAAAGGAGGGAATTTAATGGCGTCTGAGGAACAGATTCAAACGCTGCTGAAAGCTCTCAGGAAAGCGCCGCCCGCACAGCTGTTTCAAAGCATTGATGCCAGCAATGCCGGCATGCGGGCGATTCTGCTTTATCTGGGCGATACGGATCAGGTCGTAACGGCGGGTATGGTGAGCGATTTTATGCATGTGAGCACTGCACGCGTTGCTGTACTGTTGAAAAAGATGGAAGCGAAGGGCCTGCTTGAAAGAGAGCGCAATCCGAAGGATGCACGCAAGGTGATGGTGCGGCTATCTACCAAGGGCAAGGAGCTGGCAGCCGTGCTGCATGGGCATATCAACGAGCGCTTCGAGGTCATGATCGATCAGATCGGCATGGAGCGCATGCTGGAATTTGCCGCAATTGCAAATGAGATTTATTCGATTTTGGAGCCGGTGGAAATCGATATCTGAGAGATGAGCCGTCATAGAGCGCTGCTTTCTCTTTTTAAATATTGGCTAACTGATGGAAATCAAAGGAGTAATGACGATGCTGAAAATGTTGAAAAAGCTATCGCAGCGTGATTGGGGGTATGCATTGATCTGCGTTGCCTTCATCATAGCGCAGGTATGGCTGGATATGACCATGCCTGAGTACATGAGCAAAATCACTGTGCTGATTGAAACCCCCGGCAGTGAAATGTCCGAGGTCTGGCATGCGGGCGGCATGATGCTGCTGTGCGCGCTGGGCAGCCTTGCGGCGTCGTGCATCACGGCTGTATTTTCCGCGAGGATCGGCAGCAATCTGGCGAGCACGCTGCGCGGCTGCATGTTCAAGAAGGTGCAGACCTTCTCCATGGAGGAAATCGGCCGCTTCTCGACCGCCAGTCTGATCACCCGCTCCACCAACGACATTCAGCAGGTGCTGATGTTCATCGTCATGGGCCTGCAGATGCTGATCAAGGCGCCTGTGACCGCCGTTTGGGCGATTTGCAAGATTGCCAATAAAGAGTGGCAATGGACGCTGTCTGTGGGCGTTGCGGTCATCATTCTTT
>CAZKQB010000044.1:0-29840 GCA_964554795.1 uncultured Oscillospiraceae bacterium
TCCGCTCGCGCGAACCTGAATCGTCTTGCTGTCCGACACATTCGTCGCAGTGATGCTAAAGGGCATAGTTAACCAGGTCATGCCATCGACGCTGTACTCGATCCTCACCGCACCGCCATTTGTATCGGTCGCGGTCGCCATGGCTGCGGCCAATTCGATGCCGTCGTACATCTTCTCTGCGTTCTCCGGGGTCAGCGTGATGTTGTCGCCGATCGGCGCTCTGTTGATCGTCAGATTGCCGTCCACGATTACGAACTCTACGTTCGTGAAGTTCGCATTCTTGTTCGCAAAGTCGCTCGCCACGATGCCCACAGGGTACGTGCCAGCGTTCGTGCCCGTCGCCGTCCACGCAGTGGTGGGGGTTTCGGTTACGCTCGTGCTTACGTTGTACAAATCGTTGTCAGACGCCATGGACGCATAGCCCGTGATGCTGTGCGCGTTTCCGTCGTAGGTAACGGTATCGCTCCTCTCCGTTACCGTTACGGTGACCTTATCGGTGACCGGGGTTACCGTCAGCGTGCCGTTAGACGTGCTGATCGCGTAGTTCCCGGCAATTGTACCGCTATTCAGCGTATAGGTGAAGGAGTTCTCGCTGCTGCCGGCGTTCGTCTGGCTGCCGGTTACGTCATACGTCGCGCCCTCGCCAGTCACAAAGCCTTCGCCGCCCACAGTCACGGTATTGTTCGTCAGCGCCGTGCCGTCGTACGGCTTGCTCGCCGTCGCGCTGGTCAGCGTTACAGTACGCTGCGTGATCGTAAGCGTCTGCGTGCCGTACACGTAGCCCGTATAGTTCGATCCGCTCGCGCGAACCTGAATCGTCTTGCTGTCCGACACATTCGTCGCAGTGATGCTAAAGGGCATAGTTAACCAGGTCATGCCATCGACGCTGTACTCGATCCTCACCGCACCGCCATTTGTATCGGTCGCGGTCGCCATGGCTGCGGCCAATTCGATGCCGTCGTACATCTTCTCTGCGTTCTCCGGGGTCAGCGTGATGTTGTCGCCGATCGGCGCTCTGTTGATCGTCAGATTGCCGTCCACGATTACGAACTCTACGTTCGTGAAGTTCGCATTCTTGTTCGCAAAGTCGCTCGCCACGATGCCCACAGGGTACGTGCCAGCGTTCGTGCCCGTCGCCGTCCACGCATCGGTGGGGGTTGCGGTTACGCTCGTGCTTACATCGTACAGCGTGTTGTCAGACGTCATGGACTCATAGCCCGAGACGCTGTGCGCGTTTCCGTCGTAGGTAACGGTGTCGCTCTTCTCCGTTACCGTTACGGTGACCGTCTTGGAATACTTGGTGATCGTCAGATTGCCCTTTACGTACGTGATGTCGTAGTGGCTGGTCACCTCAGCCGTTCCGTCCGCGTTCATGATGCGCGCCTTGCTCGGCACAAACTTGCCCGGGTACTCGCCAGCGTTGGTCGCGCTGCCATTGATCGTCAGGGCGGAGATGCTATGGCCGGTCTCAAGGGTCGTGTTGGTGTAGCCATTCTGACCATGCGCCTTGCCGTCGTACTCTACGGTGTAGCTATTCGCCGTGATGGTCAGGGCAATGTTGGTCTTGGTGTCTACGCCATCCTCGCCCGTCGGATCGTTCGGCTTCTTATCCGGATCATCCGGATCGGGCGTCGTGCCCTTCGCGGTTACCGCGTTGTGCACGTTGCCGTAGGTGCCGCTGCCAAGGTCTCTCGCCTGCACCGTGTAGGTGTAGGTGATGACCACGTCTGCCGCGCCGGGCGCCATGTCCGGAACCTCGATCTCGCCGTCGTCGTTCAGCGTGTAGCCGTCTGCGATTTCAACGATGCCGGCCGTCACGTTCGCCGCCGTCAGCAGCGTATCCGTGACCTTGATGTCCTTTACCGTTACGTTATTGTCCGCGCCGACCTTTACCGTCAGCTTATAGGTGATCTCCTCGCCCAGCGCGTAGGACGTGCCGTTCGCAGGATCTCCCTCAACCGCCTTGGTGATCGTGATCGTCGCCGCCGGATCATCCGTCGGAACCTCGATCTCAGGATCGTCCGGTTCGGGATCCGGGCCCGGGCCCTTGCCCGTTACGGTCGCAGAGTTCAGTACCTTACCGGCCAGAATGTCCGCTTCCGTTACTACGTATTCCGCGTTCACGGTTACCGATGCACCGGGCAGCAGCTGGGTAATCGTCGCCTTGCCGTTCGTAATCGTGTAGCCCGTGCCAGCCACGATCGTCGCGCCGGACAGATTCTCGGTTACCGCGATGTTGGTTACCGTCTGGTTGCCGTCGTTCGTTACAGTGATTGCGTAGCTGATCTTCTCGCCCAGCGCGTAGCCCTTCTGATTCTTGGGCGTGCTGGTCGTGGTCTTCGTCGACGAGGTGCTCACCTTTACGGTATCCGTCGTGTCAGTTACCTCGGCCGAGCCCTGCGGGGTGGCCGTGCCGGTCTTCGCCGTGCCGTTCTCATAATAGGTATAGCTGATCGCGTCGGCCTTAGCGGCAACCGCATTGTGGATGCTACCGTTGCGCAGGTCGGCCTCGGTCACGACATACGTTACCGTGAAGGACTTTTCTTCGCCCACCGCCAGCGTACCATACGTCGGAATGGTGCCGGTTACAGTCGAAGTGCCGTTCTTCAGCGTGTCGGTGAACGTCACGTTGGTGTACGGCACGTTGCCGTTGTTCTTCACCTTGATGGTATAGGTAATTTGGGTGCCCAGCGCAAGCGCCGCACCGGTGGCCTTGCCCGTCCAGTCGGAGGTCTTGGTCACGCCGAGAGATACGTCCGGCTTGACCAGCTTATTGGTCTCGCCAGTGACGTCCTTCGACGTGCTTTCCCACTTGACGTTCGCCGTGTTGCCTACCTTGCCCGCGAGAATGTCTGCGGAGGTTACGGTATGCAGCGCCTTGATCGTCACCGTGCTGTTCGCAGCAATGCTCGCGATCGTCGCCGTGTGCTTGTCCGTGCTCACCGTGTAGCCCGTGCCCGCCTGAATCTCGGCGTTCGCATCGGTTACCACGACGTTCTTCACCTCGTAGATGCTCACGTTCTTCACCGTGATGGTGAATTCAATCGCATCGCCGAGCTTGTAGTTGCTCTCGATTTCCTCATCCTCGGCCTTCTTCTCCGGGATGAGCTTGTCACCCGTGATCGTCAGCGTGCCGGGCGCGAGCGTCACGCTGTAGTTGCTCGTCACGTCGACGCCATTTCCATCCGAAATCTTCACGCCTTCAGCGATGACCAGCTGGTTGGTGTAAACGCCCACGCTGACCGCCGTGAACGCGATGTTCACGTTGCTCTCCTTGTGGCCGGTTACAAGCCCGTTGTTTTCGCCGGTCGAAACCGTATATGCGGTTTCGGTATTCTTGCCGTGCGCACTGCCGTTATAGACAACGGTATTGTCATTCGCCGTGATCGTTACGGGGCGCTGGGTTACCGTCAGCGTGCCGTCAACGGGGGCAGCGAAGGTGTAGTTGGCGGTCACGTCCGTGCTTCCGCGCATGACCTTGTAGCTCTTAACCACGTTCGCGCTGGAGCCGGCGTTCGTCTGGCTGCCTTCCACGACCGCGGTCAGCTCGTCACCGTTCACCAGAATGCCATCGGTGTAGGTGTAGCCGCTGTCCGTCAGAGCCGTGCCGTCATAGACCTTGCTCGCGGAATTCGCCGTAATGGTGATTCCGGCCGCCTTGCTCGTAACTGTCAGCGTGCCCTCAGTCTTGGTGATGGTGTAGTTATTCTCATCGGTGTTGCTCTTAAGCGTGTAGGTGAACGTATTCTTGCTGTTGCCGACGTCCGTCTGGCTGCCGGTTACGGTATACGTCGCGCCCTCGCCGGAAATAAAGCCGTCGTCGCCCTCGGTCACGGTCGAATTCGTCAGCGCCGTGCCGTCGTACGCCTTGCTCGCCGTTGCGCTGGTCAGCGTTACAGTACGCTTCGTGATTTCCAGCTCCTGCGTGCCGGTCACGTAGCCTTCGTAGTTCGAGCCGCTCGCGCGAACCTGAACCGTCTTGCTGTCGGATACGTTCGTCGCGGTGATGTTGGATCTATGCTCAAACCACCTCACGCCATCGACGCTGTACTCAATCTTCACCGTGCCGCCATTTGTATCGGTCGCGGTCGCTTCGCCGGTCTGCAGCGCGCTGCCATTGTACTTCTGCGAGACGTCCTGCGGTCTCAGGGTGACGTAATTTCCAATCGCCGCCTTTGCGATCGTCAGCTTGCCGGGGGTCTTGGTCACGACGTAGTTCTGGGTTACGTCTATGCCGCTCCCGTCCTTGATGACCACGGTGCCGCTGAACGCGCCGTCGTATTCGCCGGCGTTCGTGCCCTTGGCAATGTAGGTCAGGCCGCTATAGGTGTGACCGTTCAGCAGACCGCTCGCCGTAATGCCGGTGATGGACTGCTCGCTGCCATTATAGGTCTTCGTGGCAGTTTCACCCGTGAAGGTTACAGCGATGGAGGCCTTCGTGATCGTCAGCTTGCCGACTTTCGTTTCCACGTCGTAGTTCTGGGTTACGTCTACGCCGTTCGCGTCCTTGATGACCACGGCGCCGATGAACGCGCCGTCGTACGTGCCGACGTTCGTGCCCTTGGCACTGTAGGTCAGGTCGCTATAGGTGTGACCGTTCAGCAGACCGCTCGCCGTAATGCCGGTAAGGGACTGCTCACTGCCGGTGTAGGTCTTCGTGGCAGACTCGCCCGTGAAGGTGACCTCGCGCTGGCTTACCGACAGCGTGCCGTCAACGGGAGTCTCGAAGGTGTAGTTGGCGGTCACATCCGTGGTGCCGCGCATGACCTTGTAGCTCGTAACCACGTTCGCGCTGGAGCCATAGTTCGTCTGGCTGCCTTCCACAACTGCGGTCAGCTCGTCGCCTTCCACCAGCACGTTCTCCGTGTAGGTGTAGCCGCTGTCCGTCAGAGCCGTGCCGTCGTAGGGCTTGCTCGCGCTGTTCGCTTTGATCGTGATCTTTTCTGTGATCGCGTTGATCGTCAGCGTGCCGGGGTTGTAGGTTACCGTATAATAGGAAGGAATTCCGCTGACCTTGGTCTGGTCGATCACGTTGTCGACTGTGCCCACATCGGTGATGGTGGAGCCGGTGGTCATAGACAGGGTGATGTTGGCCTTGGTATCACCGTTTACGAGGCCCTCCGCCGTGAAGTCAGACTGGGTGAGCGGCGTGCCGTCGTAGGTCTTCGTCGCGCTTCCCGCCGTGAGCTCCAGGGGTACCTTGTAATAAACCGTGATGACGTTCTTGGTTTTGTCTACGTCGATCGTGATGCTGTTGGCTGCGGGGTCATAGCTGTTCACCGTAGCCTCGGAATAGGCGGTGTACAGCGCGGGGCTCTTGCCTGCCGTGAGGGTTTCGCCGATGGTCTTGGTGCCGGTCTGGTTGGCGGCAACCTCCTCGGTCGTGCCCAGCAGGTAGTGATGGATGGTGTACTCCGCGGTGTTCAGCTTGAAGTACAGCTTCAGAACCAGCGTGCCTGCGCCATTGATGGTGCCGGAGAGCACGTTGTTCGTGTTGCTTGCGTCGAAGACGTACTTATTGTTTTCCTTGCTCTCCTTATCCGCGTCGGTTACGGAAGCGGTGGTATCCGTAGTGCCCGTGCGCGAGTCGGAGTGGTTGAGCGAGTAGGAGCCGTCCACGTTCTGATAGTAGAACTCAACGGTGTACTTGGTGTTGGTGTTTGCCTTCCAGATGGCGTAGAGGACGTTGTCGCCTTCGCCATTGCTGTCTACCTGAACCGACGCGCCTGCCTCGATGGAGCCGGTTCCGGAGGCAGAGGTATCCCAGCCCACGAAGGTATAGCCTGCGCGGGTGAAGGGGTTCGTGATGGTGGCGACGGTTTCGTTGTTGGCGTAGGTCTTTTCGACGTCATCGCCAGCGCCGCCGTTGGCCTTATAGGTCAGGGTGACATTGGCGGGACGGTCGCCCCACACGCCGGTGAAGGTTACGTCGCCCTTGATCTGATACTTGTCGCGGGGCTGGTAGCGGTTCGTGCCGTCCGTCCAGCCGAGGAAGTACTGACCGTCACTGGAGACGAGCTTGTCCGGGGACATGAGGTCGGCATAGCTGTCCTCTGCGTACTTCTTGGAATCGGTCGGCGCGGTCACGTCGGCCTTGCCGGATACGTAGGTGACGGAGAAGGTGCCGTCCTTGGTGTAGTAGGGGTAGATGGTGATATCTGCATAAATCTTGGTATCGACATTGAACGGGTCGCCCGTGCCGTTGGGGCCGGTGCGCCAGCCGCGCCAGGTGTAGCCTTCCTTGTCGGCCATGATCTGCTGCTGAAGCGTTTCCAGCTCATCGGTGATCGTGCTGCCGTAGGAAACGGAATCGATCTCATGCGATTCGCCGCCGATGATGGTTTTATAGGCGGTAACCGTCGAGCTGGGAGCCGACCACTTGGCGTAAACGGTGATGTTCTGCGCCGGCATGGTCTTGCCCGTGAAATCGTATTCCTGCGTCGTAGACGGGTCGGCATACCAGCCGCCGAACACGAACGCGGGGTCAATCGTGGCGGGGCGATCCGGCGTGTAATCGCTGGCATCCTCAATGCTCTGCTGGTACTTCTTGGAGACGGTGTGCACCGTCTGACCATTGCTCACATAGACGATGTTGTAGCTGTTGCGGGTGTAGTAGAATTTTGAGCCGTCGTACTTAAGTTTGTCATTATTTGTAGATTCCGCCACAACTTCCTTATAGGTAAAGCCGGCAATAGGATACTTATCTTCATCTGATATTGTAATAGTACCAGAACCTACAGTTTTATCAGAATGGTGTACCTTATACGTTACGCCATTATACAACGTACCGGTCTCACCCGCAAGGACTTCTACATAATAAGTAGCGGTTGCCGAGTTATTGCCCGTACGAGGCCCATAGAAGGAACCACCATTCAACGGCATTGTATCAATACCGACCTGAGCTGTACTACCACTAGTCGCCACATACCATGAGCTGCTATCATCCTGCGTCGGCCACTTGTCGCGAATGTCCGCACCATATTTCGCCGTAATGCGGAGGTCGGTGTACTCAGTTGGATCATCCCACCACGAACTTGGTCTAGTATAGAAATAAATGGTATACACATTGCGCGTATAATACACATTCACGATGGTCGAGCCATCGCCCGCAATGGTTTCCTGCGTAATGGTCTGCGCGGTGAAGCCTGTATAGGTTTTCGCCGTCGCGGCGGTCGTCGCGCCGGTGGTTCCGGTTTTGGTTTCGCTTTCTTTATAGGAATATTCAGTGTCATCGGCGTTTTCATGCCAATGAATCACGGTATACTGCGTGTTGGTGTTTGCCGTCCAGACGGCGTGAAGCGTGAGCGCCTTATCGAGCCTCGTGCCGAAGGTGAAGGCTGCGCCATCTACGGTCTCGGACCAGTGATCGAAGGTATAGCCGGCGCGGGTGGGCGCGGTGGGCGCGACGGTATTTGCATCGCCCTTTACGAACGCGGGCTCCACATAGCTGCCGCCCTGCGAGTCATAGGTAATCCAGTGACCAGCGGTAACGACGGCCTTCAGGGTGACGTCGCTATCAGAAAGGGTAACGGAGGACACGAGCTCGCCGGAGGCGTTTTGCCAGCCGGTGATGGACTCCTCGTTGCCGACGGGGTAGGTGACGTCCGCAGTGGTAATGACGTCGTTCTTGACGCCCTTCTTCGTGACCATGACCTCGCCATCCGGGTTGGTGAAGAACACGAAATAGACGTCCTCAAAGCGGGCGTTTACGGTAACGGTGCTGGTTCCGGTTACGGCTGCGGTGTAGGGGAAGGTCAGCTGGGTACCATCCTCATAATACCAGCCGACGAACTCCTTGTTCGCGCTGTCCGGCTCCGGAGTGCCGGGATCGTTGAGTGATTCGCCGTTCTTCAGAATCTGACGGGCAAACTCCTCGTCGCCATTCTTGAAGACATAGGTGACCGCAGCGGTAGGCGGCGTCACTATGCTGTACAGCGAGATGCCGGAGCTGGTCTGCGTGCCGCCCGAAACGGGTACGATCGCGGCGAGCGCGGTCGTGGGCACGCTGCTGATGAACATGGCGAGCGTCATCAGCATTGCGAGCAGCTTGCGAAGCTTCGTTTTCATAGAAGATTTCCTCCCCTTTGAACTACTTGCTTAAGGTGATCAGCGCGGCGGAATTGTCGACCGCCGGCCGATGGAAATAACTGGTGAAATAATAACACACTTTCGCCAAAAAGTCGAGAGCTTTTTGCTTACTCGGCGTCTGCGGCGGTCTCCGCATTCGCGGCGGCTGCCACGTCGTCCGGCACGATGACGCCGGTGATGGTTACACTCACGCGCCAGTAGTTCGTGTAGTTGGCTTCCGTGATGATGAAGGAATAGGATGCGGCGTTTTCACCGGCGATGTCCTCCCACTCCTGATTGTCCGCGCTGGACTGCCACTGGAGGGTGTAGGCGGTGTTCTCGTAGCCGTTCAGCACGGCGATGAGCGCTACGCTGTCGCCGAAGTAAAGCGTGTCGCCGTCGTAGGCCGCATAGATGGAAACGGAACGCTCGGCGTTCAGCTCGTCCTCGATAATCGCCATCAGGCGCGCGTTTGCGGGAAGCTCGGTCGCTTCGGAGGCGGTGGCCTCCGGCGCTTCAGCGTGGGCTTCCGTCGCCTCGGAGGCGGTGGCCTCCTCGCGGCTCTTCACGCCGCTGAGGCGGAAAATGTTGCTCTTCTCGGTGACGTAGGTTTTCGCCATGGCGGCGGGTGCAAGCACGACCAGCGCAAGCGCAAGCGTCAGAACGAGGGAAAGGATTTTCGCGGAGCTTTTCATGATTATATCCTCCAATCCGTTTTGAATCGGTCGGTTTCTTTATCGCAGGGGGAGACTTAGTGGTTAACGCCGGTGACGTTTACCAGCACGCGCCAGTAGTAGCCGCAGTTGGTTTCATCCAGCGTGAAGACGATCGACGGCTCGCTGCCGGCGGTGTAGGTCTTCCATTCGTTTTCGGGGTCGGAGGGGTCGATGTTGTACTGCCAGACGAGCGTGTAGGCGACGCCCTCGTAGCCCTTCAGCTCAACCTTCAGGCGAACCTCGTCGCCAAGGAACAGCTCGTCGCCGTCCCAGCGGGCAAACAGCTGGATGGAGCGGTTGGGGTTCAGCGCGTCCTGAATCTCGGACAGCAGAACGGCCTCGGGATCCAGCGCCTCCTGCGGAGTTGCTTCCTTATTAACAGGCGCTTCCGCAGCCGTCGCCTCGGCGTGCGCCGGGGCTTCCGTCTCTGCGGGCACTTCGGTTGCCGCGGGGGCTTCCGTTACAACGGGCGCTTCGGTTTCAACGGGCGCTTCCGTTGCCGCGGGGGTTTCGGTTACTGCGGGGATTTCCGTTGCCGCGGGGGCTTCGGTTTCAACGGGCGTTTCGGTTGCTGCGGGGGGTTCCGTTGCTGCGGGAGCTTCCGTTACCACGGGCGCTTCCACCTGCACGGGCGTTTCTGCCGGGGTCGCTTCCTCAGCCAGCGCCACGGAGGCCATGCTGAGAACCATTACCAGCGCCATGAGCATCGACAACCATTTTTTCATTTTTCGTTCCTCCCATACCTCTGCGAGATTATCCATTTTATATGGAGATATTTTACCACAAGGGGGGTTACAGGATTGGTTACATACGGGCTTCTGCTGGTCGCATCATTAAAATTTACACGCATATCATATACATTACAAAAGTATTTCAAAACACCCCTGTATGCAGCCAAATATTACATTTATGCGATATTCTTACGGAAGTATTTATTTTCTTCGGTTTTCGGGGTTTTCTGTACTTCAAAAACGCCGCCTTTTCAGCCGGATTTTTGCCTTTTTTCGACGGAAAATTGCTCTTTTTCTGCAAATCCGAGCGTGCCAAATCCGGTTACATATCGGTTACATCGAGCCATTCGTTGAAATTTCTGTTCATTTTTTTCAAAATCCGTACAGGCTCACACGGCACATTGACAGGGGGAAACGGCCATGATACAATACCTGTATGGAGGCGATCCTATGCAGAAAACAACGCTGATTTACCTTGAAAAAGACGAAAAATACCTGATGCTGCACCGCATTCGCAAGAAAAATGACGTGAATCACGACAAGTGGATCGGCGTGGGCGGCAAGTTCGAGCCGGGCGAGGACGCCGAGGCCTGTGCCCGGCGCGAGGTTACCGAGGAAACCGGATATGTCATGGGTCGCATAAATTATCGCGGAATTGTAACATTTATCTCGGATACCGCGCCGAACGAAGAAATGCATTTATTCACCTGCGCCGATTTTCATGGCACGGAGCACAGCTGCGATGAGGGCACACTCGAATGGGTTTCGAAGGCAGACGTGCCCGCGCTTCCTACATGGGAGGGCGACCGCATATTCCTGCGCCTGCTTGCGGAGGATCGGCCGTTTTTCCATCTTGAGCTGCGCTACCACGGCGACGCGCTCGTCGGCGCAGGCCTTGAAGGGCAAGAGCTGAGACTATAAGCTCCCATTGCGCCGCCGCGGGAAACAAGCCTTGAGGGGGAAATCATGCCAATATAAGCGCCATCCGGTCGGAAAGGCGCTTTTCGATTTCATTGACGATTTGACAAGCTCTTTTGTGCTGATAGGAAGTAAAAAACAAGCCGCCATCCAGCGCGAGCTGGCAGGCAGCTAACCCATATCAAAGGAGAACGCCGCAGCAAAAGCGTCATCCGTTCCTTTCGTTCGTATAGCCTTGCGTTCCACAGTTGACAACCGCCGTTTTTCCAGAAAAACACCGCTGAAATCCGGTCGATCTCAGCGGTGTTTTTTCTATTTGAATCACACAATGACCTTCGGCATGGCGCGCATCACATTATCGATCTGCGAGGAGATGCGGAACAGGTCGCTGAACAGGGATTCGCCGTTCAGGAAGAACGCGCCCATCGAGGAATCCGCGAACAGCGTCTGCACGACGGAGGAATCCAGCGCCGTGTAGACCATGGGAATCACTGCGGCGATCAGGCAAATGACCGCGTAGCCGCGAACGAGGCCGAACAGGCCGCCCAGCAGACCGTCGACGCCGCGAAGCTTGGGCAGGCGGAACATGTTGTTGAACAGGTTCACCACCAGAATCAGCGCCGCATAGGCAATGGCGAAGACAATCACAAAGGAAACGACGTTGAACGTGGACTGCCAGATGGTCTGCGTGAGGCATTCGCCGATGGTCAGCGCGGCAAACGCAGGACTGGCGGCATTGCTGCGGAAGGCCTCGATCATGGCCTTGGGCACGGATGCCTCCGTCAGCGTTTCGCAGATGCCGCTGAGCGAGCTTGCCGCGCCGTTGCAGACGACGCCTGCATTTTCATCGAGCTTCGCGACGAGCTCACGGAAGGGATCCATGCCGCTGAGCGCCTCCTTGAAGCTGCTGTTCATGAAGTGGTTGGCCAGGGTATCGCACAGGGACGAGGCAATCATCCACGCGGCGACGAAGCCGAGCGTCGCCAGCAGGGAGGCCAGAAAGCCCTTCTGCATGCCGGAAATAAAGCTGATCACCAGAATCGCCAGCAGAATGATGTTGATGATGTTCACGGTTTTCCCTCCATGTTTCGAATTTTATGGCAGACGAATCAGATAAATCGATCCGCCGGACGTGACGACGGCCGTGTGGTCGGTGGTAATGCCGATTACATTATCTACCAGAACCGGCAGCTTATACACCGTGGCGCGCTTTTCTCCGAAGGTACAGCAGGCAAGGTATTCCTGCGAGAAGCCGTACATCGTGCTTCCGTCGGCCAGCAGCACGTTGCAGACCACAGGCAGGCGCACGATGTATTCGCTTGAGCCGCGAATCATGCGCACGTCGGATATGGCGATCGTGCCCTCCATCTGCTGGTTGGGCACAAACAGCATCAGCGGATCGTCCGAGCGCTTGTCCACGGCCTCCATGTACCAGCCATACACAGTCTTGCGCTGGCTCTTCTTTTCATTGGCCGTGTAGTCGTACAGGCGAAGGTAGTTCGTGCCGACCGCAGCGATGTAATTCGAGCGGAACATGACCTGATAGATGACCTGCTCCGCATCCTCAATGGTGCCGGTTTCGCGCTTGCCGGGAATGAACGTGCTGATCTGGCAGGTCGGCGCAGAGCCGGCAGAATCCAGCGTCATGATCCAGAAAAGCTCCTGCCCCTCATAGAAGCCGAAATCCAGCACCGTGTAGCCGCTGAAGCTGGTGAGCGTGTCCACCACCTCGCCGCTTCGGTTCAGAAGCACTACCGTGCTGCCGTGCTCCGGCGCGAGCACGACGGCCACATACCGGTCGCCCACCAGCGCGGACAGAATTTCCCCGTCCATCGTCTTCGAGGCGAGCAGATGCCCGCTTTCCTTATCGACGAGCGTCAGCTTCTTGCGGTTCCACACCGCCACGCCGTGCTCCGTGGCAGAGAACTCCGAATCGGTGTCCACGCCCAGATTCCACACGTATTTGCCGGCGGATGTAACGCAGTGCAGCGAGCCGCTTTCCAGATAATACACGTTCGCTCCGCTGACCCGCACGTCGCGGTTGGAGGCCGTGTTCAGCCTCACAATGTTGGACAGCGGCGCATCCCCGCTTCCTCGCGTGGCAAGGGCAAACAGATACGCTGCCAGCATCATGGCGACGACGAGCGCAAGCACGGCAGGCCATCCCAGCGTTTGCTTTCTCTTGTAATCCATTTTCGGGCCTCCCGTTATAAAGCCGCCGGGCAAGCATCCTTTACCAATTCCATCTTGCCCGCGCGGCATATTCCTATTATAATAGAAACCATGTCAGGTTGCAATGCCCAAGCGTGAATTTGATCGTGAATGTTTCACGTGAAACATTTTTTTGCGCCGGATTTTTCGAATGTTTCACGTGAAACATTCGCCCGTGAAATTGGAGGAGCTATGGCAAAACGAAAAAAAAGAAAAAAGGGCTTCCACCCGAAGCGCTTGATTGCAAGACTCTTGCTGATCGGCCTTGCCGCGGTTGGCTTCTATGGCTGGCTGTGCTCGCGAATCGTGCATGTGGACTATGTGGACGTATACATCAGCGGCCTTTCGCCGTTTCTTGAGGGCACGCGCGTGCTTTTTGCCTCGGATTTTAAAATTACCGGCGAGTCAAGCGCCCGCGATTCCGTAAAGCTGATGCGCACGCTCTGCGAGGCAAACCCGGATATCGTGCTTCTGGGCGGGGATTATACCGGAATGTCGCTTTCCGACCTGTTCCGCGCGCAGACACAGGAGGGACGCGCCGCCATCAATGAGCGGCTGAGGTCGGCCAGGCAAATATTCTTCTCCGGCCTTTCGGAGCTTTCCGTTCCCGGCGGCATCTATGCTGTGTCCGGCGACTCGGACAGCGACGTGGATGGCTTGTATCAGGATTGTGCGCTCGGACGCGTGACGCTACTTGAAAACGCCACGCAGCGCGCCATTGTGAACGATTCCCCTATCCTGATCGTCGGCTGCGCCTATTCCTCGGCATTCGGCTCCCGCGCCTTCCAGTTCCAGAATACTACCGACGCGGGCACGGTGCTCGTGCTGGCTCATAACCCGGACGCCTCCAAGCAAATCTGCACCGTGAAGGACGCAAACGGAAACGCAGAGGCCGATCTCATCTTCTGCGGCCATACCCTCGGCGGACAGGTGAACCTCTTCGGAAAATGCCTGATGAGCGCTGCCGGAGCCTACCAGGGAGACTTCCCCGCCGGCCTGTACGACGAAAACGATAAAAAATCGCTGGTGAAGATGCTCGTCTCCTCCGGGGTAGGCACTGACTGGCTTCCCTTCCGCCTCGGCAGCCGCGCGCAGGTCTATATGGTGACGCTGCACCGGAAATAAGCGCATGCAATTTCCTTTTGCAAAAAAGGGCGCACGGATGGAAAAATTTTTTCCATCCGTGCGCCCTTTCTTCATTGATACGGCTTTCCCTTGAAGCTGAGTTTTTACCTTCCATTTTCACTGCAGTGGGGGCACCGCGCGCTTCCCTCGCATTGCACGCAATCGTAGTACGTAGAGGGACTATAGCCATAGCCAGTTACATAGAATCTTCCTCTGCCGTGGCAGTATGGGCAAATTCCGCTTCCATCGCAGAAATAACATTTTTTGTGAGCATCTTCATTTGCATCCGTCGTACTCTGCTCCAGAATGTCCTTCCAGCTGTCGGGAGTGAAGAAATCCTTGCCAATTGCGTTTTCTTCGCTTTCCTTCCTGATGTCGGCCCAGTTGTCGGATGTGAAGAAATCCTTGCCGAATACGCTATTTTCGCTTTCCTTCCTGATGTCGGCCCAGTTATCGGGCGTGAAGAAATCCTTGCCGAATACGCTATTTTCGCTTTCCCTCCTGATGTCGGCCCAGTTATCGGGCGTGAAGAAATCCTTGCCGAATACGCTATTTTCGCTTTCCCTCCTGATGTCGGCCCAGTTGTCGGATGTGAAGAAGCCACCGTTCGCCGATGTCGATTTCTGGTTCTTCTGCTCCTCCTTTGCCCTCTGGTAATTGCGCTGATCGGACGAAACCGTCAGCTCGTAGCCCGCCTCAATCGCCCGATCGAACCATTGCAGCGCCAATTCGGAATCCTTTACAGCTTCAAGATTCAGATACGCTAAGCCAAGATTCCACATGCCCTCTGCATTCCCGCGTTCGGCAGCCTCAAGAAAATACTCCATGCCCGTTCGGATATTTTCCTCCGTCAGTCCGCCGTTCGCATACCAATAATGCTCTCCAAGACAGATCAGCGCGTCGATGCAGCCATTCTCCGCGGCCATTTTATAATACGCAATCGCCTTTTCGGCGTCTTTTTCCGTTCCCACACCTCTTTCGTACATTTGTCCTACATACTTCATGGCTTCTGCGTCGCCCTCGTTTGCAGCCGAAAGCCACAATTGAAAGCCAAGCTCATGATTCCCGCTCTGATAATACTTCGTGCCGAGCTGCGTTATAGAGGATGGCTCTATCTCCTCGACCCACGCGAGGGTAAGCAATCTTTCGGCAGCATCGACGTCGCCCAATTCCGCATCCACATACACGCCCATGACCGTTTCTGCCTTCTTCGCCGAGGCCGTTCCCACGTTCGTCATACATACGCAGGCAAGCATCAGAATCGCCATCATGCAAACCATCCGAACCTTTTTCATGTGCCCTTCCTCCTCTTTTTCGTTGTAAATAGTATACGCCCGACCTGTCAGTCGTTTTTCATTTCGTTTCCGTCTTCTTTCACAGGCGGCGCATGCTGCAGAGCTATTCTTTTCTTGTTTTATAATATTTAGGGACCGTTTCCCAAGCAACAGACAGAGAAAGAAAAGCCCTGTCATAGAATAAGCGTAGTTTACACGATCTTGCACTGAATTTCAACCGGTGTAAGGCCGTTTTTGAGAGAAATACGTTCGAGTTGGTAAGCCCGCCCATGCATCGTATTGTAACTCATGATCTCGCCTCAGTATCAGATATACCAAACAGGAATCTGCAGCACATTTTCTCTCAACGCTCCGGGCTGGGGACAGCTACAGATTACCGCGCCCATACCGCGCTTCTTCTCAGGCACCTTATCAAGCACCTGAAATGCGCTGGTCATGTCCGCATGCACATTGGAGGCTTTCTTGATCTCAATGGGATACAGCACGCCGTTTTCCTCGATGATGAGGTCGATCTCGCTTTCCGTTTCAACGCTTACACCGTTTTTCTGCACCTTGGCTTTATCCTTGCCGCGATAATAGGAAACGAAGTAACGGTAATCCAGACCGGCGTTGGAGAAGGATTTCAGAATCTCCGAAATAACGAAAGTCTCAAACATAGGACCATTCATCGCGCCATACGCCAGCACATCAGCAGTCAGCCAGCGGGTCAGATAACAGGCCAGACCAGTATCGCGGAAATAGAGCTTAGGAGTTTTGATGGCGCGCTTCAGCGCAGCAGGCGCATAGGGCTCCAGCAGATAGATGATGCCGGATGCCTCCAGAATAGAAATCCAATTCTTGATAGTCGCAACATCCTTTCCGACTTCGTCAGCGATATTGGAATAGTTGAGCATTTCGCCAGTTCGTGCTGCCGCGGCAATCATGAATCGGCGGAAAGCGTCCAGATCCTGCACAGCAGAAAGCTCGCGCACATCGCGCTCAATGTAAGTGCGCACATAATCAGCGTAGAAAGTCGCCCACTCCAAGTTCTCTTCCTGTAGGGCAGGATAGGAGCCGCGGTGAATGATTTCCCAGATGTTCTCAGGCGCTTTTGCTGTTTTTTGACGTTCCAGAATATACTCCATTGTAGGCAGGAAGCGCTGGTTAAAAGGATCGCCCTGAATCTCTCGCAAGGACAAACCAGCCAGTTCAAGAATGCTAATACGGCCCGAGAGCGTTTCCGATACGTTCTGCATCAGCTTAAACTGCTGCGATCCAGACAGGCAATAAAGCCCTTTGTCGTCTGTTTCATCGCACTTCATCTTAATATAGCGGAACAGGATAGGCGCTCGCTGTATTTCGTCAAACGTAATGGGCGGCTGATTGAGCATCATGAACATAGAGCCGTTCTGATTGGCCTGCTCCTCAAGAAAAGGATCATCCAGCGATACATACTTCCGCTCAGGGAACACTTTCTTCAGCACGGTTGACTTCCCGACCTGACGAGGGCCGGTCACCAGCACTGCCTTGAAGGTATTTGTAGCTTTATTCAAGCGTTCTTCGATGCTTCTATGGATATAAGCCATCGTATCGCCTCCGACTAATTTAGAATCCATTTCCATATTCGTCATCATTATATCACATCTCTTACAGAATATGCAAGCGCAGCGGCCTCTGCTTAACATAAAAAACAGCGCCAGCCTTACTGCTAGCGCCGTTTGGTATGAATCTCAATTCCTCGAATAAATCTTATGACTTTCAGTCACACTGCTGAATACTCCGAAGATCGCATGCACGTCCATTTCGTTCACTGCTGTCAGTCGCGGGGCGCCGCCGCTGATAGCCGTGATAGTTTTTTGCCTGACGGAGCTATGTGCGGGCGGATCATAGGTGATTCCTTCGCCGCCTGTTCGATGGCCTCGCTTTGACTGACATGTAGCAGCGCGTCAATCAGCGTCGTTTCGCCTGCCTCGATGGTCTCCTGCGCCACCGCCTTGTCCAGGGTCTCCAGCATGAAGGCGCTGTTCTGCTTGATGCGCAGGATATACTGCTTGAGCAGCGTGTCCAGCAGATCCATTCGGTATGATGCGCCGTGCAGCCCTTGCGACCGCGCCGATGATAGCTGCCGCAGGTATACGCTGGAGCCAGATAAAGGCCCTCCGCGCTGGAGGGCCTCAACTTGTCTATGCAACTACTTTTGTTCCGCGAAAAGTCAAGAGCGAATGTCGCGGTACTTGCGTTCCAATTCGGCTGTCCTATCCTGAATTTCAGCAATGATGAGTTTGCAGGTATTGACCTTCATTCCCGCCGCTTTGCCCACCGCCAGCAGTTCCTTCGCGCCCGGATCGCTTCCGTTCCCGTCAACCGTGGTCGTATGCTCGCCAAAGTAGGTGGTGCTCCATGTCAGGTCGTAGGCTGGCGAAGGATTCCAGCAATCCTGCACGTCATCGTAGATCCAAGTGAAGTTCTTCGCGTGGTCGTCCCGGTTGTGGGCAAACACGTTGAAGCACATCCGGCGGAACATCTGCTCCGTGTCCGCCGCATTGCTGCGGGACAGGATGCGGGTCAGCTTCATCAGGGTATGATAGTCCATGGACGCCGTGCGCCAGTCAACCTTCAAAATGGCCGCCGCAGTCAGCATATGCCGCCGAATAGCGCCTTGCCGGTCAAAGCGTTTCACGGCAAAGTAACCACTGCACCGCTTGGACGGCATCAGCTTGGTTTCCGGCACGGTAATGCCGCACGCAGCAGCGCAGTCCATGTACTCCTTTTCCATCACGCCCGTGTCGGGCATATCGCCGGAGGCCGGGAACTTGATGACCCATTCATCGGTCATGACCTTGGGCCGCGCGCCGCCGGAGCTGCCGCCCATCTGGAATACATCGTCCAGGTCGCTGACGTCCTCACGGTTCAGAATGGCGTGGCACTTGGCGGAAAGCTCGTCCAGATCAGCGAGCTTCACATCCTGATGAACCTCCCACGCCGGGCGGTAGGTCAGCGCGCCCATGCCGGATTCGCCCACAATGGCCAGCCGTTCCAGCGGCGTCACACGGGAGGCGTCCAGCCCTCTGCTTTTCAGCATCCGATCCACCAGCAAGCGTCCCCATGCATCGGGCAGGCTGTCCGCAAACACGCCCCAAAGCCCCTGAAAGGTCGTGGACGTGGGCACAAAGACCTTCTGCTCGACAGGCAGCGAAAAGGGGCTGATGGCGAATCCGTCCTCCAGCCATGCGTCGGAATAGGCGAAAGCCACCCGATGATCGGCCGCCTCCGCCAGCGTGCCCACATGGCGATCGTGCAGGTATACTTCCACCTTACGTTCGTTCACGGAGAACCTCCTCAATGCTGCCGTACTCCACGTTGGTGAACAGGTTGCGAATTTCGTCCGCGCAGTCCAGCGCAACGCAGATCTTCGTCAGCGAGATCAGCGAAATTTGCCCGCTGGTCTCAAACCGCTTGATGCTGCCATAGCTCACGTTGCTCTTTTCGCTCAGCTCCTGCTGGGACAGCTTGCGCCGCTTGCGGATGCGGCTCAGGCGCTGCGCCAGTGCCAGGTTAATTTCTTCCGGGGTCTCCCAGATAAAACTCATATGCTCCTCCGATGGATAAAATGTTGTCTGATTATCATTGAATATTCGATTGCGGATAAAATATTATCCATCTAAAGTATAGCATATCGAGGCTGATTCGGCAAGGGTCTGGCCGACCTCAGCGCAGAAAAATAGCGCCAGCATCGTGGCCAGCGCCGTCTGTCTATGCCGTTATTTCCGCGAATAGATTCTGTGGCTCTCGATGACATGATTGAAGATGCCAAAGATCGCATGCACGTCCAGTTCGTTCACAATTGTCAGTCGCGGGGCCCCTTTTCGTTGTTCACAGTATACCTCCGGCTCAAGAGCCGTTTCGCATTTCGTTTCCGTCTCCCCCTTTACCGGCGATATGCAGCGCAGGGTCTTTATCTATTCTTGTTTTATAGGCTTTACTGTTGACTTTCTGCGAATGCTTGCTTTCCCCTTCTCTCAATGCTATAATGCAAAGGAACGATTCATCTGCGCTCAGCGAAAAGGAGTTCGTTTTCATGCCAAACCAAACCCATTCAAAGAAACCGACGCATTCCCGTGCAAAGCGCCCCGCAAGAGCGTTCAAGCTTCCGCGCGCACTGAAGCTGGCGGCAGTTGATCTGCTTCTGATCGCCGTCGGACTTGTGATTTTTGCGTATTTCCATCACGTGCGGCAGGAGCCGTTTTCCATGGACGATGTAACCATCGTGCCGCATCCGTCGGTCACGCCCGCGCCCACGCAGGAGGCTCCCATCTCCCCGTTGGAAACCGCCACTCCGGCAGAGGCTACGCCGACCGCCGTGCCCACGCCCGCGCCCACGATCGATCCCAACGACTGGGGCGCTAAGTTTGCAGAGCACTTCACGGACGGCGAAATTGAGAAAACCGACACATCCTATCGCAGTCATGATGTTTCAATCACGATTGAAGAGCACAAAAACGACGATACGGTATGGTTTGTGGCAGACATCTACCTGCGCAACGTCGAAAGCTACCGCACGGCGCTCGCCCGCGACGTATTCGGCAAGGGCTACCACGAATGGCCCTCAAAGATGGCGCAGGAAAAGAACGCCATTCTGGCCATTTCCGGCGACTATTGCGGCGCGCGCAACAAGGGCGTGGTCGTTCGAAACGGCGTCGTATACCGCAAAACCACCTTCAAGGACGTTTGCCTTTTGTATTACGACGGCGTGATGGAAACCATGAGCGCCAAGAAATTCAATGCCGAAGCCGCCATTGAACGCGGCGTGTACCAGGCGTTCTCCTTCGGCCCGGCGCTTTTGGACGAAAACGGACGGGCGCTGGAGGAATACGATACCGAAATCGAGCGCGCCAACCCGCGCTGCGCAATCGGCTATTATGAGCCGGGGCACTATTGCTTCGTCGTGGTCGACGGGCGGCAGTCGGGCTATTCCTACGGCATGACGATTCAGGAACTGGGCAAAACCTTTGAGGAGCTCGGCTGCAAGGCAGCCTATAATCTGGACGGCGGAAAAACCGCCGTGATGATCTTCGGCGGCAACAAGGTCAACAACCCCGCCGAGGGCGGACGAAAGATCAGCGACATTGTGTACATCGGGGAGGTGGCAGAATGAATCGGCGCAAGGCCTGTAAATACGTCTTCGCCCATGCGGCCATCGTGCTTTCCGGCATGCTGCTTGTGCTTCTGGCCATCGACCGCGTAAACGAGGCCATGATGTTCATCGATAACTCCATCACAAAGGGCCTTCTGTGGGTGCTTTGCGCTGTCTCCATCCTGAACGGCACGCGCCTTCTCACCCGCCCGAAGAAAAAGAACCCGCGAAAGAAGACCTGAAGCCATCCTGTCCAAAGCGTTCGGAAGGCGTGGAAAATGCTCAAAGGGAAGACAGTTTTTATAGCACTGCATTCCCCACCATGAGAGATTCTCTCAACTCAACGCGTTAAAATGTGGATTTTATCGCACGCGCGTGTTATAATAGAATTGGGAGGTGCGTTAGATGGACAGGATGGTTCCCGAAAAAGAAACGCTCACCGTTGAATTTAAGAGCGATAAAAAGAAATACCCCGATTCCGATATTTTCGAGGCGGTTGTCGCCTTTGCAAATACAGAGGGAGGAGACCTGTATCTCGGCGTAGAGGACAATGGCGAGATAACCGGAGTACACAAAGACCACCAGAACCCCATTACGCTCAGCGCGTATATTGCCAATAACACGATTCCTCCCGTATCTGTTCGTGCGGAGGTCATTGACGAAGCCCTGCCTGTTTTAAGGCTTTCCGTTCCAAAGTCATCAGGAGGAATCGTTGCAACGGCATCCGGAAAAATCCTGCGGCGGCAGATCAAAGCCGACGGTTCGCCGGAAAATACCCCCATGTACCCCACCGAAGTCGCAACGAGACTTTCGGACTTGCGGTTATTGGACTATTCTGCAATGCTTCTTCAGGAAGCAACCCTCCAAGACTTCGATTTATTAGAATTAGAGCGCTTGCGTAGATCCATCTTAGCATATGATGGTGATAAAGCGCTATTAGAGCTGTCTGATGAAGAGCTCTATAAGGCGCTTGGATTCGTGAAGGAATTCGAAAATCGCCTGTTTCCCACGGTAACCGGAATGCTGCTGATTGGCAGGGTCGAAAGCATCAGGCGTTTTATACCAACCGCTTCCGCAGCATTTCAGGTGATGGAGGGCACGAGCATCAGGTTCAACGATGATTTTACGCTTCCCATCCTATCTGCCTTCGAAAAGATGAATACCTATTTCCATGCATGGAATCCAGAAGTTGAAATTGAAATGGGATTCTATCGAATGTCCGTTCCGGATTTCAATAAGAGAGCTTTGCGCGAAGCAATTGTCAACGCGTTCAGTCACCGCGATTATTCGAAGATGGGGCGAGTTCGAGTGTTGATCGCCGAAGAAGGAATGACCATTGCAAACCCGGGCGGATTTATTGAGGGTGTAACCTACAAAAATCTTTTGACGGCCGAGCCTCACGGTCGAAATCAATCGCTCGCAGATGCGTTAAAGCGCATTGGATTAGCTGAACGAACCGGACGAGGCATCGACCGAATCTTTGAAGGTTCATTGATCTACGGTCGTACATTGCCAGACTATTCCGCATCTACATCGGCCATGGTATCCCTGTTTATTCCGCGATGTGCGCCCGACCTGCAAATTGCACAGTTGGTTTCTGACGAGCAAAATCGGCTGGGTCGTCCGATGCCAATTAACACCCTGCTTGTACTGAATGCCCTGCGAGATTGGCCTCGTTCAGACGCACACCAGTTGTCGGAAGCCGTCAATCTGACAGAAACAAGGGTGAAATCCATCTTAGATAAGGCAATTGAGGCAAATCTGGTAGAAGCCTATGGCAGTGGAAGAGGTCGGAATTATATGCTTTCCTCGCGCATATACGCCAGAAAAGGCAAAAAAGCCGGATACGTTCAGCAATCCGATATTGATGAAACTCGCTATTTGGAGCTGATACGAAAAATGGCGGAAAATAATGAGTTCATTTCGCGCGCAGATGTTGTTCAGCTGCTGCACGTAAATGACAACAAAGCCTATCGGCTCTTGAGAAAGTTAGTAGACCAGGGCGTTCTTGAGGGAGTTCATAAGGGACGCCACGCTAAATACACGAGTCGGAAAAAAATCTAACGCACGCATGTGCGTTAGATGAAACGTTAACCGCATCTATTTCGCAGGCAGGAAATCCAATAAAAAATCAAGTGAGTCGGCTGACCCATGTGGAATGGAAAAGCCGACTCGTTTACGTTACGATTGCCTGTCAAGCCAGCAGCGACTGTCATCAGACGAAGAATTCGGGTGCCCGCGGAGAAAGCCTGAAACCCTTTGCGAACATTCTTACACTTCCTTCTAACGCACGCCGCATTTCTAACGCATGTATGTGCGTTAGAAATGCGGCGTGCGTGTTGGATGAAGCGTTAGCCGTGTCTGATACGTAGACAGAAACTGAAATCAAATCGACCGTGCCCATCCAACAGACAATCGAAGAACATCGTACATTTTCTCTTTTACGAAGCCGCCGCGTCACGCCTGTCCCTTTGTCCCCCAGAACCTCGCCAGCGTTTTTGCCAGCGTTTTTTCAGAGACGGGCGCGGGGCGCATATGGGGCGGAAAGAGCGCCTGATAATCCTCGCGGGAATAGCGGTCGTCAATAAAGAGCACCGCGCCGCGGTCGGTAGGCGTGCGGATGACGCGGCCGGCGGCCTGAAGGCACTTGCCGAGGCCGGGATAGACGTAAGCCGTCTCAAAGCCGCCCTCGCCCTCCGCATCGTTGTAAAGGGCGGAGAGTGAATTGCGCTCGAAGCACAGCTGCGGAAGGCCCACGCCCACAATCGCCGCGCCGATCAGCCGGTCGCCGGGCAGGTCGACGCCCTCGGAGAACACGCCGCCCATGGCGATAAACGCCACCATGGACGTTTGCGGACCTTCGCGGAACTCGGCAAGGTAGGCATTTCGCGCGTCCTCGTTCATGTCACGCGCCTGCAGAAGCACGCGCACGTCCGGATAATGCAGGCGAAACAGCTCCGCCACCTGGTTGAGGTATGCGTGGCTGGGAAAGCAGGCGACGTAGTTGCCCCTTTTCGACTGCGCCAGAAGCGCAATCGCCCGGGCAACGCGCGGCGCGCTCTCCTCGCGGGCGGAATAGCGCGTGGGAATGTCCATGGAAAGGCTCAGAAGGTTCTCCCTCGGAAACGGCGACGGCAGCGCCAGCGTGCGGTCGCCGTCGTTTTCGTTCAGGCCAAACAGCCGCGCGTAGTGCTCAATGGGCGTAAGCGTGGCGGAAAACAGCGCCGTGCCGCGCATGCGCTTCATTGCGCGCACAAGCCGCGCCGTCGGGCTCCAGCACCACAGGCGCACCCTGCAGCGCTTGCCCTCCGGCTCAATCATGGTTTTATACGTTTCCTCGTCAAACTCGCCCGACACGCGCAAAAACGCGGACACGGCAAAGTATTCGTCCAGCAAAAGCGAATGAAACGGCGCTGCCGAATCCAGCCGGTCGCGCAGCGCATCCAGAAACGGCTTAGTCTCGTCGATCAGCCTGATGGGTAGCTCACTGCGCAGCTCGGGCTCCTCGGCGTGCTCAAAGCACCTCAGAAAGCGCGTGCATGCGGCATACAGGGGCGAAAGCTTCCCCTCGCACCTTCCAACCTCGCGCCGAAGCGTGCGCACATCCTTCGCGCTCAGCTCGGCCGAATACATCTCCCGCGCGCGCGGAATCAGATTGTGCGCCTCGTCGATCAAAAGCGCATAGCTACCCTTGTGGTCAAAAAAGCGCTTCAGCCGCACGACGGGATCAAACACGTAGTTGTAGTCGCACACCACAACCTCCGCCGTCTCCGCCAGCGCAAGCGAAAGCTCAAACGGACACAACCGGTGCTTCGCCGCCAGCGCCTGCACGGCCTCCTTGTTCAGCCCCGGCGTGCGCCACGCCTCCTCCACCGCCGTTTTCTGCCGGTCAAAGTAGCCGCGCGCATAGGGACACATTTCCGGATCGCACCGCGTGCCGGGAACCGGGCAGATTTTCGATTTTGCCGTAATCGTCACCGACCGGATCATCAGCCCGCCCTCGCGCATGCGGTTCAGCGCATCCTCGGCAGCGCGGCGGCCGGTCGTGCGCGCGGTCAGATAAAACACCGTCTCCACGCGCCCCTCGCCTAGCGCCTTGATCGCAGGAAACAGCGCCCCGGCGGTTTTTCCGATTCCGGTGGGCGCTTCGACGAGGATTTTCTTTTTGTCACGAATGGTTCTGTAGATTTGGGCCGCCATCGTTCGCTGCCCCTCGCGGAAGCCCGCGAACGGAAAGCCGAGCGCGCGCATGGATGGAAGCGACGTTTCCTTCCACTCATCAAAGCGGCGCAGCCGCCGGGCATACGCCTCGGCGTACAGAAAAAACAGCGCCGTGAGCTTCTCGCGCGCATACACGCGGGTGAACGACGCGCGCGCGCCGGAAAGGTCGGCATACGTCAGTCTGACGGTCACCTCGCTCAGGCCCTCGTTTTCCGCAAGGATATAGCCATAAATCTCCGCCTGCGCCCAGTGCACGGGGTAGTCGCGCTCCGAAACGCACACAGGCGGGCGGCGCGTGGTTTTGATTTCCTCCACAAGCGCCTGCCCGTCCGCAAGCAGAAGGCCGTCGATGCGCCCCTGCACGATCAGCGGAATTCCGGCCACCTCGCGCTCGATGCGCACCGGTGCCTCGCTTCTGTAACCCTCCGGATACGCCTTCTGAAGCAGAAGGTGCCCCTTCAGCCCCTCCTGCATGCGGTCAATGCCGCCGTCCGCGCCCAGATCTCCGCCCTCAAAATAGGTTTCCGCAAGCGTTCGCACGTTTACGGAGCGAATCGCCTCGCTCATCAGTCAAAAATCTGCATGATGGCGCACTTCAGATACCGGGTCTCCGGGCTGGCCGGAAGCACCGGGTGATCGTGCCCCTGCGAGCGCAGCTCCACCAGACGCACGCGCTTTTTCGCGTCGCGCGCGGCGGTATTGATCATGTCGATAAACTGCTGCGTCGATACATGCTGCGAGCACGAGCAGCTTACCAGATACCCTCCGTCGCGCACCAGCTTCAGGCCGCGCAGGTTGATCTCCTTGTAGCCGCGAAGCGCGCTTTCCACCGCCGCGCGCGTCTTGGCAAACGCGGGCGGGTCGAGCACCACCACGTCGAACTTCTCCTTCGCGTCGGTCAGCTCGCGCAGATGATCAAAGCAATTGTGCACCTCGAACGTCACGTTCGTAAGATGGTTGTTCTCGGCATTCCTGCGCGCCACCTCGATGGCGTCGTCCGAAATGTCCACGCCCAGCACGCTCGCCGCGCCGCCCTTTGCAGCGTTCAGCGCAAACGAGCCGTTGTGGCAGAAGCAGTCCAGCACACGCGCGCCCCGGCACAGCTTCATAACCTCCAGCCGGTTTTCCTTCTGGTCTAAAAAGAAGCCGGTCTTCTGCCCGTTCTTTACATCCACCATGTACAGAATGCCGTTCTCGGTCATGGGAACAAGCTCGGGCACCTCGCCCCACAGAAGGCCGGTGGTCTGCTCCATGCCCTCCAAACGGCGCACGGGCACGTCGTTGCGCTCGTAAATGCCGCGCGGCTTCACAACGTCCACCAGAATCTCCACGATGTCCTTCTTCCACTTTTCAATGCCCAGCGACATGGACTGAATCACCAGCACGTCCGAGAACTTGTCCACGATCAGCCCGGGCAGAAAATCGCTTTCGGAATAAATCAGGCGGCAGCTGTTCACGTCGCAGAAATCCTGCCGGTATTTCCACGCCGTCTCCACGCGGCGGCGGAAGAACGCGCGGTCAATGCTTTCATCCCGGTAGGTAAGCATGCGCAGCGCAATCTGCGAATGCGGATTGTAAAACGCCTTGCCCAGAAGCGTGCCCTTGGAGCTTTCCACGTTCACGACGTCGCCGGGCACATACTCGCCCTCTACCCTGTCCACGTCGGACGCGAATACCCACGGATGCCCGCTGCGAACGCGCGCCTCGCGCGTGGGACGAAGAACTGCCTTTGCCATATCTCTCAACCCTTCCGTATCGTCACAGAATCTGAATTTCCATTTCCAGCGCGTATTCTCCCGCGCCCACCTTCACGCCGTCGTCCAGAACGGTCGACCATGCCATGCCGCCGCCAATGCCCGCATGCGCCGCGTCGGTGTGCACAATGGTCTCCGGCCGCACGGGAATCTCGTCGTCGTGTGTCGCGTCGCGCAGATCGCTCACGGTGTAGTGGTGCGCGTCAAAGTGGAACGGCGTGGATGCGCGCATCACGACCCTCGCGCCATCCGCCGTTTCAAAGCTTACGCGGCGCGTATCCTCGCGCCCGCCGTTCTCCGCCGGGGGCGTAAACGGGAAGTGCATCTCGGTCACCGTCGTCTGGTATACGCCCAGAAGCGCGGCCTCCCTACGGTCGGGATAGCTCTCGCCCGGGCCGCGCCCAAACCATTCCACCCTTTCAAAGCCCTCGGGCAGCGTCCACGTGAAGCCCAGCCGCTCCACGCTGTCAATGCCGGACAGGCGGAACCGCGACGAAAGCATCATCGTGCCGTCGCCGGAAATCACCAGCCGCAGATATACGTCAATCGCCGCGCCCGGCGCCGTGCGCGACGTAAGCCGCGTCACTCGCTCCAGCTGCACGCGCCCGTCGCCCAGTGCCGAGGCGTTTAAGAGAATCAGCCGTCGATTGCAGTTTTCCTGCGTAAACGCCGACCAGTCGCCATAGCTTCCCCAGCCCGGCTGCGCGTTCGCGCCCGAAAGCCCGCGCACGGCGCACTCGCTCAGCGCGTTCAGAACATACTCGCGCCCGTACTTCGTAAGGCTCACGATGCAGCCGGTGCTCTTGGAAACCTCGATCGAGAGCCCCGGCGCCTGCACGGTAATCATGCCGTGCGAATCGTCGAACGTCGCGGGCTGATGGCGCACGCGGCGCGGGGACGGCGCCACGCTGCCCAGGATAAACTGCTGCCGGTACGCGCGCCCCTCCGGGCACACGATGTCCACGTCCAGATACGCATCCTCGCCCGCCGCGCGCTCGGGGCCAAACGTAATTTCCGTTTCCGTCATCGGCGCAAGCGCCGGAAGCGGCATTTCCCCGCTGCCCGTCGGCTCGCCCGCGGCATAGCTCGTCCACGAAAGCGTGAAACCCGCCGTGGCAGTAGCAAGGAAGCGATTTTTAAGCGTATAGCCATTTCCCCTTCTGCGCTCCAGAAACACCGGCGCATACATTGCCTGCAGCTCCAGCCCCACCGGCTTCACGGTAAGATCGTGCGTCACCACGCCGTTCATGCACATGAATTTCGGCTCATACGGCTCCGTGACCGCCTCAAAGAAGTCTCCGCCATACCCCGCCGTGTGATTTTCGCGCCACAAAGCCTTGTCCTGAAAGTCCCACACGAAGCCGCCCTGAAAGCGCGGATATTTCTCCGTCAGCGTCCGGAAGCGCGAAAGCCCGCCGCCGCTGTTCAGAATCTGATACGCATACTCGCACAGAATCACCGGCCGGTCGTCCTTCGTGTCGGAAAGCAGCTCCAAAATCGCCTCCTGCGTGGGATACATCGGGCAGCGAATGTCGGAAATCTCCCGCCCGGGCCTTCCGGATTCATACTGCACCGGCCGCGTCGGGTCGTAATACCTGAGCCACGCCGCCATCGCCGCATGGTGCGGGCCAATCCCGCTCTCGTTTCCCAGCGACCAAATGACGATGCTCGGGTGATTCCTGTGCGTCTGCGCCATGCGCCGCGCGCGCTGAAGATACGCCTCCGCCCACTCCGGGTCGTTGGAAAGCATGCCATTCACGCCGTGCGTCTCCAGGTTCGTCTCGCACACGACCATCAGCCCGTACTCGTCGCACAAATCGTAAAACGCCGGATCGTCCGGATAATGGCACGTGCGCACGGCGTTTACGCCCAGCTCCTTCATAAGAAGGATTTCCTTTTTCATCTGCTCGCGCGAAACCACGCGCCCGCCGTCCACCGAGTGCTCGTGCCGGTTCACACCGCGCACAATCACACGCTGCCCGTTCAGCTTCAAAATACCGTCCTCAATCGTCACCGTACGGAAGCCGAAGCGCACCTTCTCGCGGTCGGCGGCGTCGCCCGAGCCGGGGTCCAAAAGCGCCAGATGCACGCGATACAGCGTGGGCGTCTCCGGCGTCCAAAGCCGCGGATTGTCGATTTTCACGTGAAACCGCGCGTGTCCCGGCATCGGCGAAGCATGGTCGGTAAACGACGGCGGCTCCGCCGCAGGCGCGCGCTTTTCCTTGTATATGATTTTCCCATCCGGGTCGTAAATGTGCAGCCGCACCAGCGTGTCGGCAAAGCCGGAGGCCCGCGTCACCTGACAGTCCAGAAGAAAGCTTCCATCCTGCTCCGCGCGCACCATCACATCCTCGATGTACATGCGCGGCTTCGAATACAGCGTCACCGGACGGAACACGCCGGAAAGCTGCCAGTAATCCTGATCCTCCAGCCACGTCGCGTCCGTAAACCGCATCACCTGAAGCGTTATCTGATTTTCGCCTGCGTATACATACCGCGTCACGTCAAACTCGCACGCCAGCTTTGAATCCTGCGAATACCCAACGGGATTTCCGTTCACCCATACATAAAACCCGGATTCCACCCCGCCGAAATGCAGAATCAGCTTGCGCCCAACAAAATACTCCGGCAATTCAAACGTCCGCCGATAAAGCCCGGTCGGAATCATGTCCGGCAGATGCGGCGGATTCATCCGCGATGCATACCCCGTCTCCCGCTCATAGCTGGGCGTGATCTGATGTGCGCCCGGCTCGTCGGTAAACGGATAAACCCAGTTCGTGTAAATCGGCTGCGACGCACCCTGAAGCTCCCAGTTTCCCGGCACCTGAATCTCACGCCAGTCCTCGTCGTTAAAATCCGGCACGTAAAACGCCGCCGGCAGCATGCTCGGATGCTCGCACAAAAGAAACTTCCACGTACCGTCCAGGGACAGCGAAAGCGTGTTCTCCCACGGACTGTGCGCGCTCAGACGGTTGATCGACTGAACCTCGATGTTCTGCCACTCCGGCTTCGTATGGAAATTCATCGCCGAGTCTCCCTTCCGACCCTATAAATAGAATTTCTCCTATTCTAACACGCCAAGCCCGATTTGTCATTAAAAACCGGCGTAGCCCGCCGCAAATGCAAAAAAAAATCTCAAATTACCTCCTAACCCCCAACCGAGGAGAGCGCGAGAGGGCCACAGCCCCTCTCTCCCCCCCGTTCCCCGAGGGGGTGTAGGGGAGCGAAGCGCCCCACGCCCGTTCCGTCGGAAACCAAATTCCTCACCAGAACACCCCCGGAAGAGCGCGAGAGGGTCAAAACCCTCTCGCACCCCGTCATCCGAGGGGGTGTAGGGGAGCGGAGCGCCCCACGCCCGCTCCGTCGGAAAGCAAAACCCTCACCAGAACAACCCCGGGAGAGCGCGAGAGGGCCACAGCCCCTCTCGCACCCGTCCCCCGAGGGGTGTAGGGGAGCGGAGTGCCCCACGCCCGCATCGCCGGAAACCAAAATCCCCGCCAAACACTCAACAAAAAAAGAGCAAGCGCCCCAAAGTCCTCGCCCACATCATCCGCAACCAAACTCCCCGGGAGAACGCGAGATGGCCACAGCCCCTCTCTCCCCCCGTTCCCCAAGGGGGGGTGTAGGGGAGCGAAGCGCCCCACGCCCGCACCGTCGGAAAGCAAAACCCTCACCAGAACAACCCCGGG
>CAZKQB010000045.1:0-27563 GCA_964554795.1 uncultured Oscillospiraceae bacterium
CGGAATCTGAGAAAGGGTGGTGCGGAGGGGAATCCGTCCCCTCCGCCTCCGGGTGTGCTCGAGAGGGCCGCAGCCCTTTCGAACTTCCAATCAAAGGGATTTCCGAAGGAAATCCTATCCTTTTCCCAAGGGGGTGGCAGGGCCGCCAGGCCCGGCGGAGGGGGAGCTTGCTCCCCCTCTGCACGCTCCGCATCTCGCGCAATCGCCGCCGCAAAGATGCTTGCCGTTTTTCTTTGACCTGCGAATGCCGCAGAGAATGGCGGCAACGATGGCAACCAATATAACGCCGACGATTCCCGTGCCCATTTTCAGCCTCTCACCTTTTGCTTATTTTCGTAGGGATTTTTGCGAACGAACAGGTAGATGAGCACAGCCAGCAGAAGCAGCGCAATCACGGTAGCAAAGCTGAACGTGCCTTCAAACATGAGTCCCAGCTGATACACGAGCATGGAAATCAGGTAGGCAAAGCCGCACTGGTATCCGATGGCGAACCACGTCCACTTTGCGTTGTTCATCTCGCGCTTGATAGCGCCGATCGCGGCAAAGCAGGGCGCGCACAGCAGGTTGAACGTCAGGAAGGAGAAGCCGGCCAGCGCGGAGAAGTGCGCAGCGATGTTTGCATACACGGTGCCTTCGCCTGCAGCGTAGAGGATGCCCATCGTGCCGACGATGTTTTCCTTGGCCACAAGTCCGGTAATGGAGGCGACGGCCGCCTGCCAGGTGCCCCAGCCCAGAGGCTTGAAGATCCATGCGATGGCGTTTCCAACGTAAGCCAGCAGCGAGTAGTCAATTTCCTCCTCGCTCAGCATGCGGAACGTTCCGTCCACAACGCCGAAGTACGTGGTGAACCACACGAGAATGGTGGACAGCAGGATGATCGTGCCGGCCTTCTTAATGAAGCTCCAGCCGCGCTCCCACATGCTGCGAAGCACGTTTCCAACGGTCGGCCAGTGATAGGCGGGCAGCTCCATGACGAACGGAGCGGGATCGCCGGAAAAGGCCTTGGACTTCTTCAGCATGATGCCGCTTACAATGATGGCGGCCATACCGATGAAGTACGCGGACGTGGAAACCCATGCGGAGTTGTTAAACAGCGCGCCGGCAATCATCGCGATGAAGGGAACCTTCGCGCCGCAGGGAATGAACGTGGTGGTCATGATCGTCATGCGGCGGTCGCGTTCGTTTTCGATCGTACGGCTTGCCATGATGCCGGGCACGCCGCAGCCGGTGCCGATCAGAATCGGGATGAAGCTCTTACCGGAAAGACCAAACTTTCTGAATACGCGGTCCAGAACGAAGGCGATACGGGCCATGTAGCCGCAGGCCTCCAGGAACGCCAGCAGCAGGAACAGCACCAGCATCTGAGGAACAAAGCCGAGCACCGCGCCAACGCCGGCTACGATACCATCCAGAATCAGGCCGGACAGCCAATCCGCGCAGTGAATCGCCTCAAGGCCGCTGCTCACAAGCGCCGGAATGCCGGGCACCCACACGCCGTAGTCTGCGGGATCGGGCTCGTCAAAGCCGTTCGCTTCCAGATACTCGACGGCCTCAAGGTAGGTCATCGGAACGGTGGCGTCCTCCTCGGCGTCCTCCGGGATCGCGCTGTAGTAAACCGTCATTTCGGAAACGGCCAGCGTTTCCTCGTCCTCCGCCTCGATGGTCGCGGCGGGATTTGCATCCTCGGTCTCGGGCGCAAAGCTCTTCAGCGCCTCCAGCTTGGCGTCCTCCTCAAGCTCCTCGTCCAGCTCCACAAACGCACTCACCGCCTCCGCGGCGTTTGCATAGCTCTCGGAGGCCTCCTCATAGGCCCCGGATCCGATGCCGAACAGGTGCCAGCCGTCTCCGAACAGGCCGTCGTTCGCCCAGTCGGTTGCGGCGCTTCCGACGGTAACCATGGAGATGTAGTACACTAAGAACATGACCAGTGCGAAGATCGGCAGGCCCAGCCAGCGGTTGGTAACCACGCGGTCGATTTTGTCGGAAGCGGAAAGCTTTCCGGCATTCTTCTTTTTGTAGCAGGCCTTGATTACCTGCGCAATGTAAACATAGCGCTCGTTGGTGATGATGGACTCGGCATCGTCCTCCAGCTCAGCCTCGGCGGCCTTGATGTCCGCCTCGATGTGGCTCATTACGCTTTGGGGAATGCTCAGCTGCTCAAGCACCTTGCTGTCGCGCTCGAAAATCTTAATCGCGAACCAGCGCTGCTGCTCGTCGGGCATGCTGTGCAGGGCGGCCTCCTCGATGTGCGCAACGGCGTGCTCCACGGGGCCGGAGAAGGCGTGCATCGGAACGGTACCGGTGCTTCCGTTCGCAGCCTCGATGGCCGCCTCCGCCGCTTCCATAATGCCGTCGCCCTTCAGGGCGGAAATCTCAACGACCCTGCAGCCCAGCTGACGGGACAGCTCCGCGACGTTGATTTTGTCGCCGTTTTTGCGCACGACGTCCATCATGTTCACGGCAACAACCACCGGAATGCCCAGCTCGGTCAGCTGCGTGGTGAGATACAGGTTGCGCTCAAGGTTCGTGCCGTCGATGATATTCAGGATGGCGTCCGGGCGCTCGGTAACCAGATAGTTACGGGAGACAACCTCCTCCAGCGTGTATGGAGACAGGCTGTAAATGCCGGGAAGGTCCATGATGACAACGTCGTCATGCTTTTTGAGCTTGCCTTCCTTTTTCTCTACCGTGACGCCCGGCCAGTTGCCTACGAACTGGTTGGAGCCGGTCAGCGCGTTGAACAGCGTCGTTTTGCCGCAGTTCGGGTTGCCTGCCAGCGCAATTTTGATGGCCATGATCTATATCCTCCTCTTTTGCAATCACAAGCGATATGGCGAATAAAAGGGATTACCGAACCTCAATCAGCTCGGCGTCCGCACGGCGCACACTCAGCTCATAGCCGCGCACCGTCAGCTCCATCGGGTCACCCAGCGGCGCAACCTTACGAACGTACACCTCGGTGCCCTTCGTAAGTCCCATGTCCATAATCCGGCGCTTGAGCGCGCCCTCGCCGTGCAGCTTCTCAATGACTGCGGTTTCGCCCACCTTGACATCCTTCAGGGTTCTCATATTCCCTCTCCTCTCTATCACACCATGATCCTCATGGCCATGGTCTTGTCCAGTGCAACGCGGCTTTCCTTGACGTTCAGAATCAGGTTTCCGCCCAGCTCGCTTACCACCGTTATCTCGGCTCCGACGACAAACCCCATCTCCGCCAGGTGCTGACGAATCTCATCCCGCCCGGAGATCTTCTTGATGATGTTCACATCTCCGACGCTTGCCATTCCCAAAGGCATCATGCTTCTCGCACTCCCTCCAATTAGAGCAGTCTAACTCACGGGGATTTGAAAGGTCAGAGGGTTAAGCCCCTCTAACCGGCGAATAGTTTAGCATCTCTAACCGACACTGTCAACCCCTGTTTTCTAAATTCCCCGGTTAATTCTTGGAAAAGTCAGGCCCTGTGTCGCCGGGAGAATCATTGTCGGTTAAAGACATTTAACTGATAGCTGAAGTATAACGCCGCGTCCCGGGTTTGTCAACGTTTTTTCACCGCCGTTCCCTTGATTTTTCGTGGAATATCTGTTAATATACTGTGCGAAGGAAGGTGCCGCACGATGCGAATTCTCGAATCCTCAGAGGATTACCTGGAAGCGATGCTCATGATGAAGGAGCGATACGGCTACATTCGGTCGATTGATATCGCCAATGAGCTGAATGTAACGAAGCCCAGCGTGAGCTATGCCACAAAGCGCCTGCGCCAGAACGGATACATCACCATGGACGAGGAAGGACTGATCTCCCTGACGGACGCGGGCATGGCGATTGCGTCGAGGATTTACGAGCGGCATAAAATGCTGACCTCCTTTTTCGTCTATCTTGGCGTGGATGAGGAAACGGCTCGCGAGGATGCCTGCAAGGTAGAGCACGATCTGAGCGAAGCCACCTACGAGGCCATTAAAAGCCACGCAATCAAAGGAATGCGCAAATAAGCGCCGGCGGAAAATTTCATATGGAACGAGCCAAAGCCCGGCAGGGACGGCTCGTTTTCTTATTTAAATCACAAAAAGGTCACGCCGTTTGAGCATTTGGGCCAAATCGTCTATTTTTCTTTTAAAGACAATCTGGTATACTGAGTATGCATAAAACAAAAAGAGGTGCCGGTATGATTCAATCCGATAAGCCAAGCAAGAAGCCGCTCATTTATTATTACGTCATTGCCATGATCGTTTTGATGATCCTGAACGCAGTGCTCTTTCCGTCTCTTTTATCCCGCCGGGTGCAGGAGGTCGGCTACAGCGACTTTCTGAAAATGGTGGACGAGGGCAAGGTGAAGGAGGTCTCTCTGGAGGAGGATGCGGAGCAGATCATCTTCAGCGCCGTCAACGACAAGGATGAAGAGATCATCTGCAAGACCGGCGCGTTCCCGGATACGGGACTTCGCGAGCGGCTGGAAAACGCAAACGTGAAATTTGAATCCGTCATTCCCACGCAGGATTCCCCGCTGCTCAATTTCATCATCAGCTGGATTCTGCCGATTGCGCTGTTCAGCCTCATCGGCCAGCTGCTCATGAAGCGCATTCAGAAAAGCGCCATGATGCCCGGTGCAAACGCGATGAGCTTCGGAAAATCGGGTGCCAAGATCGTCGCCGAGAATGAAACCAACGTAACGTTCGCAAACGTCGCCGGGCAGGAGGAGGCCAAGGAGGCGCTGGTGGAAATCGTCGACTTCCTGCACGAGCCGAAGAAGTACGCTGACATCGGCGCGAAGCTACCCACCGGCGCTCTGCTCGTAGGCCCTCCCGGCACAGGCAAAACGCTGCTGGCCAAGGCCGTCGCAGGCGAGGCGAAGGTTCCGTTCTTCTCCATTTCGGGCTCCGAATTCGTGGAGATGTTCGTGGGCATGGGTGCGGCGAAGGTGCGCGACCTGTTCCGCCAAGCCAATGAAAAGGCGCCCTGCATCGTGTTCATCGACGAAATCGATACCATCGGCAAAAAGCGCGATTCTGCCGGTCACGGCGGAAACGACGAGCGCGAACAGACGCTCAACCAGCTGCTCACCGAGATGGACGGCTTCGACGGCAAAAAGGGCGTCGTAATCCTTGCCGCCACAAACCGCCCCGAATCGCTCGACCCGGCGCTTCTGCGTCCCGGCCGGTTCGATCGCCGCATTCCCGTGCAGCTGCCTGACCTGAACGGACGCATTGCCATTCTGAAGGTGCATGCAAAGGACGTTCACCTGGACGCAAACGTGGACTTCTCCGCAATTGCGCGCGCCACGTCCGGCGCCTCCGGCGCAGAGCTCGCCAACATCATCAACGAGGCCGCGCTGCGCGCCGTGCGCATGGGCCGCTCCTCCGTTTCGCAGGCAGACCTTGAGGAAAGCGTCGAGACCGTTATCGCAGGCTATCAGCGCAAAAACGCCGTCATGAGCCCCGAGGAACGCCGCATCGTGTCCTACCACGAAATCGGTCATGCGCTTGTCGCCGCAAAGCAGACCAATTCCGCGCCTGTCACCAAGATTACCATCATCCCGCGCACGTCCGGCGCGCTGGGCTACACGATGCAGGTGGACGAGGGCGAGCACTTCCTGATGAATCAGGAGGAGATGGAAAACAAAATCGCCACGCTCACCGGCGGGCAGGCCGCCGAAAAGCTGGTGTTCGGCCGCATCACCACCGGCGCATCCAACGACATCGAGCAGGCAACGAAGCTCGCCCGCGGCATGGTCGCCCGCTACGGCATGAGCGAGGAATTCGGCATGGTAGCGCTGGAAACCGCAAACAGCCTGTACCTCGGGCAGGATACCTCCCTGGCCTGCGCGCAGGCAACCGCCGAGCGCATCGATCAGCAGGTAATCGCCCTCGTGAAGAGGAGCCGTGAAAAGGCGGACGCCATCCTGAAGGAAAACGAAAAGAAGCTGCACGAGCTGGCTGCCTTCCTGCTGGATAAGGAAACGATTACCGGCGAGGAATTCATGCGCATCCTGAACGCGCCGGAAGCCCGCTGATTTTCCAATGCCAATTGCCGCCGGGTCTAAACGCCCGGCGGCACAGCTTTTCAAAAAATCCTTTGCAAGTCGGCTCCCCCGCCTGCAATCGGCCAGCAGGCCAAGCCTCTTTTGCCTGAAGTCCTCGGATTCCGCCCGCAACAGGCAGTTGCTTGTGCGCGGGCCTTTTTTGTGCTATTCTTACGTCAAGGAGGCGATTGATAATGGATACGAAGGAGGTTCTGCGCACCCTGAGGACGCAGATGGATCTGTCGCAGGACGAGCTTGCGGAACGGGTCTTTGTCACCAGACAGGCGGTATCCCGCTGGGAAACGGGCGAGACGACGCCGAATGTGGAAACGCTGAAGCTGCTGTCAAGGCTTTTCGACGTTTCCATCAATACGCTGCTGGGCTCGCCCAGGCAGTTAATCTGCCAGTGCTGCGGAATGCCGCTTGACGATTCCACAATCAGCCGGAGTCCCGACGGCTCCTTTGACGAGGACTACTGCAAATGGTGCTACGCCGACGGTCAGTTTACCTACAGCAGCATCGACCCGCTGATCGACTTTTGCGTGGCGCACATGGCCAGTGACGACTGGCCGGCCGAGCAGGTTCGGGCTCATATGGAGGCCATGCTGCCGCAGCTTTCCCATTGGAAGAAGCAAGCCGATTCTCAATAAAATGGCATAGTGCCTTACCGAAGAAATCCCCCGCAGCGAGCACAGGCTGCAGGGGATTCTTGGCGTACCATTTGCCGGAATGCATTTATTCCGTTCGAAGCGCGATAACGGGGTCCTTCCTTGCGGCCTTCTTTGCAGGAAGCAGGCCGCCAAGGATCGTAATGACGATGCTGATGGCAATCAGCATCGCAGAGGATGCAGCTGACAGCTGCGCCTCAAGGCCCACCAGCCCACTCAGCCTTTCAATGATGGAATTGATCGGGAACAGCGCAAGCAGCGATACGCTGACGCCCAAAATCCCTGCGCAGCAGCCGATGATGAAGGTTTCCGCATTGAAGACCTGCGAGATATTCCGCTTGGATGCGCCCAGCGCGCGGAGAATGCCGATCTCCTTTGTGCGCTCCATAACGGAAATATGGGTGATAACGCCGATCATAATGCAGGAAACAATCAGCGAGATACTGACAAACGCCACCAGCACATAGGAAATGCCGTCAATGATGGTAGTGAGCGAGGATGTCAGAAGCGCCACGTAATCGGTATAGGCAATCTGCGCGTCCTCCCCGGCGGTTTCGTTGTATTCGGCGATGCACTGCGCAACGGCATCCTTGCTTTCAAAGGTGTCGGTGTAAAGGCTGATGGACGCGGGCGCGTCATGGCCGACCTTTCCAAAGGCCTCCAAATTTCCCTCGTAGGTGGAGCCAGTGAGGAACTGTTCATAGACCTTCAGCAGAATCTCCTCGCCGGGGTCGTTTGCAAGCCACATATCAAGCGCCTGCGCCATTTGTCCTTCATCCATGGGCGCGCTTCCGGAGGCTGCCGCACCGGAATAATAGATCATCAGCTGGTAGAAGGACGCCTTTTCCGAAACGCCGAGTCCGGACAGGTATTTCTTCGCGTCGTCGGCTCTCGCCGCATCGTCAGCCAACTCAAATTTCATGCCCGTGAGCACATTTACGTCCGGCGTCGCCTCCTGTGCCCGGATAACCGCGCTTTCGTTGGTATGAACGATGAGATAGTCCGTCAGCGCAGAGGTGTAGGCCGCTGCAGTAGAAATGCCCGCGTTCTTCGCATCCTCCCTGGGGCGGATGATGCCGACAACCTTCAGTTCAACCGCGTTATTCAGAAGAAGCTCCTCGTTCAGAACATGCTCCGCCAGATAGGAAAAGGTTCCATTTTCGTTTTCGGCATACTGATCGCAGGCAGCAACCAGATAGAAGACGTGACTGCAAAGCTCCTCATAGGAAAAGCGAAGCTCCTCTGCATCCTCTCCGTTTTTGATCTGCGCAAGAGCCGCATCATACTGCCGCCTTGTAATAAGCCCCAGCTGATACAGCGCCGTCGCATCCATCCGGTTGTCCTCGTCCAGAACGAGAACGATTTCATTATACGCCTGCGGCCAGTCTCCGTACAGCACCTCATAGCTGTCGGTAAGCACTGGGCTGACGGCAGCGCCGTTGGCTCCCGCCATCAATTCCGAGAAATTGGATGCACCGTCCTCGGACGCCGCGCCGGTAACGCGGCTGACCCGGTTCAGAATGCCGGCATTCTTTGTAATTCCGGAAGGCCCGTCCGTCTCGGCATCACTGCTTACAAGGCTTCCGTCCGCATCGTGGGAATACACGTCAAAGCTGACGTCGTAGGTATAAACAATTCCGTTCTCGCCCAGATACCGATGAATCTCGCTGTCGGGGTCGTCCAGGTATTTCTTGAATTCCGTCAGATTGTTCTCCACGATACTCGTGGAAACCATCTGACTGGCCTTCATGTCCTGATAATCCGCGTAAACGCCGTCGCTCGGCGCATTAGAGGCGTGATCTCCGCGCATCGCTCCGACCACCTCGCCGCGAACGCCCATGATGCCGGATATGTCGATGGTCTGCGCGCTGATGGTAATGGGGTAGGAGGACATGGTATCCTTCTGCACGTCGGCAATATACGCGTTCATGCCCGTGGACAGCGCCAATATCAGCGCAATGCCGATGATTCCAATGGAGCCTGCAAGGGAGGTCAGAAGCGTCCGTCCCTTTTTCGTGCGCAGATTGTTGAAGGAAAGTGAGAGGGCCGTCAGGAAGGACATGGAAATTCTCTTTTTCCGCCTTGCGTCCGCCGCGCCCGGCTCGCTGCGGCAGGGATTGGAATCGTCCACAACCCTGCCGTCCTTCAGCTTCACAATGCGGGTGGAATACATCTCCGCCAGCTCGGGGTTATGCGTCACCATAACGACCAGCTTGTCCTTTGCGATTTCCTTCAGCAATTCCATGATCTGAATGCTGGTCTCGCTGTCCAGCGCACCCGTCGGCTCGTCCGCCAGCAGAATATCGGGATTGTTGATGAGCGCCCGCGCAATCGCGACCCGCTGCATCTGCCCGCCTGACATCTGATTGGGCCTTTTATGGATATGCTCGCTCAGCCCCACCTTTTTAAGAACGGCAACGGCGCGCTGCCTCCGCTCCCTTCTGGAAACGCCGGCCAGCGTCAGCGCCATTTCCACATTGGCAAGCACCGTCTGGTGCGGAATCAGGTTATAGCTTTGAAACACAAAGCCGATTGAATTATTGCGGTAGTAATCCCAATCCGCATCCCTGTATTCCTTTGTTGAAACGCCGTTGATGACCAGGTTCCCGCTGGTATAGCGATCCAATCCGCCGATGATATTGAGCAGCGTGGTTTTTCCTGAGCCGCTCTGGCCGAGAATGGATACAAATTCGCTTTCACGGAAGCTGAGGCTTACGCCGTTCAGCGCATTCTGAGTCAAATCGCCGGTGGTATAGGTTTTTACAATGTCCTTCAGCTGCAGCATGGATTACAGCCCCTCGTAGAAGCTCAGCGCGTTTTTCAGCTCCGCCGCATCGGGATGTCCCTTTGCAATACCGCCGATCAGCTTGAACGGGCCAAAGGTATTAAAGCCAAGGCAGCCGTAATCGCCAAGAATCTTTGCTCTGTGGGGCTGCACCGCATTGGTGATCGACGCGGTATACCCCTCCTTCTTCGCGCCGTACGTGTAGAGGAAGAAGACCTCCTTCCGATCAGGCAGGCGCTCTGCGGCAATTTTCAGCACGGACTTGTGGAACTTGGAATAGTAAATGCCGGAGGCAAAGCCGATGCGGTCAAATTCATCCAGCTTGGGCGCGGGATTTTCGATGGCATCAATCAGCGTGATTTCGTGCTTCCGCGCAAGGACGTCGAGCAGCTTTTTCGTGTTGCCATGGTGCTTGGAATAATAGACGATTGCCGTTTTCATATTGGAACCCTCCTGTTTTTTGAATGGCGGCAGTATAGCACAGAAAGATAAACTCAGAGTCAACTGCAAAAAGTTTATCCCGAGTTTCTCTTCCTGTGCTATAATCCCTAAAGGGAGGGGAGAGCCATGTTTACGATTCTCGTCGTGGAGGATAATGCCGATATGCGGGAGCTGTTCTGTACCGTTCTGACCGACTATGGCTACCACGCCATCGGAGCACTGGACGGCGCGGACGCCCTGAGCATCATGGAAAGGGACTATATTGACCTGATCGTGGCCGACCTTATGATGCCGAATATGGACGGCTTCGAGCTGACCTCCGCGCTGCGGGAGGCGCACTGCGAGCTGCCGATCCTGATTGTGACGGCCAAGGATCAGTTTTCGGATATGCAAAGAGCCTTTCGGGCCGGGACGGACGACTACATGGTAAAGCCCATCAACGTCAACGAGCTGGTGCTGCGCGTGGAGGCGCTTTTGCGGCGGGCAAAAATCTCCAGCGAAAAAAGAATCGTTATGGGCAATACCGTTCTGGATTACGATGCCCTGACGGTCACGAGAAACGGCGTAGAAAGCACGCTTCCCCAAAAGGAGTTTTATCTGCTGTACAAGCTTTTGGCATACCCGGGAAAGATTTTTACCCGGCAGCAGCTTATGGACGAAATATGGGGCATGTTTTCCGAAACCGACGAGCGAACGGTAAATACTCACATCAATCGGCTGCGCGACCGGTTTGCCGACTGCACGGATTTTGAAATTGTTACCGTGCGCGGCCTGGGCTATAAGGCGGTGAAGCGGGGTGCATAAAAAAAGGCATTCCCGGCTCTGGCTCTATTTTACGGGCGTGGTGTTCGCCACGATCTGCGCCGTATTTCTGTTAATTTCCGCGCTTTGGCTGGCGCTGTTTGAGCTGGGCTACATTGCCGTCGATCCGCGCTCGCGCCATGTGCCGCTTCTCATCTTTGCGCTGGGAAGCCTGCTGCTGGGCGCGGTAATCGCCGTCTGCGTAGGCAAAACCATCGTGCGCCCCGTTCAGAAAATCGGAGACGCCTTTGACGAGCTGTCAAAGGGAAACTTTCACGTCCGAATTCCCGAGGATGAACGGGTGGCGGAGATTCGCGAAATGGCTCGGCGCTTCAACGCCATGGCCTACGACCTTTCTCACATCGAGACCCTGCGCAGCGATTTCGTTGCCAATGTTTCCCACGAATTCAAAACGCCCATCGCCGCCATTGAGGGCTATGCGACGCTATTGCAGAATCCAAGGCTGCCAAGGCAGAAGCACGCGCACTACGTAGAAAAAATCCTGGAAAATTCCCGCAGGCTCAGCAGCATGTCCGGCAACATTCTGCTTTTGTCCAAGCTGGAAAATCAGGCATTCGTTCCGGATCAAAGCGAATATCGCCTGGACGAGCAGCTTCGGCAGTGCGTTTTAGCGCTGGAGGGCAAGTGGGCCGCAAAGCAAATCGAGCTGGACATTGAATTGGAAAGCGTCGCGTACTACGGAAGCCACGGCCTTCTGGAGCAGGTTTGGCTGAACCTACTGGATAATGCGATTAAATATTCCCCCGTCGGCGGCCTGATTTCCGTTAAAATGGAAAGGCGCGGCGAAGGAATCTTTATTTCGATCACGGACCACGGCGAGGGCATGACAGAGGAGGTTCAAAGGCATATCTTCGAAAAATTCTATCAGGGCGATTCCTCCCGAAAAAGCGAGGGAAACGGCCTCGGGCTGGCGCTGGTCAGGCGCATCATCGATCTGTGCCGGGGAGAGATCTCCGTCCATAGCCTTCCGTCTCAGGGAACCACCTTCCTCGTCGAGCTTCCCGTCTAAAAAAGCCGCCCTGCAAAAGCCCACAGCCAATTCTCCTTGACGAAGCAGCTGTGAGCTTTTCTGATGGCTGCCTTCGCGCCCGAACGGCAGAAAATTCTTTAACCCCTATTGACACGGCGTTCGAATTCGCATATAATATAAAATGATTTACAGTAAATCGATTTATATTTGGAAAGGAAGTGCTTTATATGCCCAGTCGGCCTCAGATTGCGAGGGAGGAAATTCTGCGAACGGCGCTTCAGATGCTGATGGAGGAGGGCTACGAGAGCATACGCATCATATCGGTTGCGAAGCGCTTAGGCTGCTCGACGCAGCCGATTTCGTGGCAGTTCGGCGGCATGGAGGGCTTTCGCGCGGCGCTGGCGGCCGAGGCAGTCGCGTATGCGACCGAGCGCGTGCGTCCGGCGGCAAGCGAACCGCTGGCAGCGTTTTACGGCATCGGCACGGGGTACATTGATCTGGCCTACGATCAGCCGCAGCTTTTGCGCTTTATCACGCAGACGCCCGACGGCCGCGCGCACAGCGGCGAGTTTCTATCCATCTTCAATTTGGAGAGCATCCGGAAAAACGCCGGCGCCATTGCCGCGGCGCTGGACATTTCCGTGGAGGCCGCGCGGACGTGGATGGAGGACTGCATCATCTATACGCACGGAATCGTTACCCTGCTGATCAGCGGCCTGCTGACCGCCGCGCGCAGCGAGGTGAAGGAAAAGCTGTTTCGCATGGGCTATGGCGGGCTGCTTGCCGCCGGCGCAGATGAAGCGCGAACGCGCGAGCGGCTGGAACCGCTGCAGGCGCGCGCAAAGGAGGAGGACGCACAATGAAGGTGCTCATTTTGAACGGAAGCCCGAAGGGCGAAAAAAGCGACACGCTGCACATCACGCGCGCGTTTCTGGAGGGCATGCAGAGAGTCGCCCCCGTAGAGACGGATCTGATTCACGTGACAGAGAAGCGCATCGGCTACTGCCTGGGCTGCTTTACCTGCAAGCGAAACGGCGGCACATGCGTGCTGCATGACGACATGGCGGAGCTTCTCGAAAAAATTCTGGCAAGCGACGTGCTGCTTCTCAGCTTCCCGCTGTACTGCTACGGCCTGCCCGCGCCGCTGAAGGCGCTGATGGATCGCACCATGCCGCTGTCGTCCATGGCGATGCGAAGGTCGGACGACCGTTTCGAGCACGTGGCGCAGGCAGACTTTTCTCATCTGCGCTATCTGATGATCAGCGGCTGCGGCTTTCCAAACGGCAGCCACAACTTTGAGCCGATGATTCTGGAATTCAAATACATGTTCCCGAGTCGGCACACCATCCTGACCGTGCCGGAAAGTCCGATGTTCAACGTGCCGGAGGCGGCGGAGGTTACCATGCCCCGGCTGGCGCTGGTGAAAAGCGCCGGCGAGCAGTATGCGCGCGACGGGGAAATCGACGCTGCGCTGCTTTCGGAAATTGCCTCCCCGATGATCCCGGAGGACGTATATGCTCGAATCGCCAACGGCGAGGCCTGACAAAGAAAGGAGAACTCATTCCATGAAATCGCTTTCGAAGCTTCAGAAAATCTACAGGGTCGTCCATGTGCTTGCAAGAATCGCGCAGTATGCCTGCTTCCTGTACTCAGTCTGCGCGCTGGCGGCGGCGGTTATCGCCTGCGCTGCGGGCGAGAGCAGCCTGGCCGGGCAGCTTCGCGCGCATATGAAGTGCGAAACGCAATGGCAGGTGCTGGCCACGCTGCTTTCCGATGCGGTGTTCTCCGCGGCAAGCGGTCTGCTGGCACTGTACGCCGGGCGCTACGCGCGCTCGGAGCTTGCCGACGGAACGCCCTTCACCGTGCGCGGCGCGGACGAAATGCGCGCGCTCGGCATTCGCGCCATTGTTCTGCCCATCGCGGCGGTCATCGTGAGCGCCGTGCTGCACAAGGCGTTTGGCGCGGAGCCGCTGAGCGATATTGACGGCGGTCTGTCGGCCCTGGTCGGCGTCGTGCTTCTTGTCGTGTCCCTCCTTCTGCGCTGCGGCGCAGAGCAGGCGACGGAGACGCGCTGACCCATGGCGGCAGGTATGGACATTTCCTTATTCTATGAGGAGCGCGGCGAGGGCCTTCCGCTGGTGCTCCTTCATGGAAACGGAGAAAGCCACGAATATTTCGCGCGGCAAATCGAGGCCTTTTCGAGGAGCTATCGCGTGCTCGCGCTCGACACGCGCGGGCACGGACGCTCGCCGCGGGGCGAGGGCGCGTTTACGCTTCGGCGGTTTGCGGACGATCTGTATGCCTTTCTGCAGGAACGCGGCATCGAACGAGCGCACCTTCTCGGCTTTTCCGACGGAGGAAGCATCGCGCTGTACTTCACGCTTGCGCATCCGGAGATGGTGGATCACCTGATTCTGAACGGCGCAAACCTGTGCCCGGCGGGCGTAAGGCGGCGGTATCAGCTGCCCATTGAAATCGGCTACCGCATCGCGAAATGCTTTGCGAAGAAAAGCGCCGGGGCGCGCGCACACGCCGAGATTCTGGCGCTGATGGTGAACGAGCCGAATTTTTCGCCGGAATCGCTGCGTGCGCTGACGATGCCTGCGCTGGTAATCGCGGGCACAAGGGATATGATTCGGCGCGAACATACGGAGGAAATCGCGCGGTAGCTTCCGAACGCCACGGCCCTGTTCCTTCCCGGCAGCCACTTTGTGGCGGCTGAGAATCCGGAGGCGTTCAACGCGGCGGTGCTGGATTTTCTGGGGAAGGAAGCGAAGCTTCCCTGAAAAAAATTCACGGGCAGCGCCTAAATCCATTGACAGACGCGGGCTTCTTCGGTATGATAGGCACAGACCAAAGGCACCGCCGCGCAAGCAGGCGGCACGTCCGGCTTCGTCCCTTTCGCCATATCTAAGCGCGCAGGTTTCCCGGCTTTCCTTCGATAAGCCCTCGGAATTTGCCCTGCGCCAGGCGGAAAGCCGTTCGCCGGCCGACCCTTTATTTGCGCAGTGCTGCCCCAAGAATATACATTGGAGGGAATGAACATGCCGAAAATTACATTCATGGGCGCGGGCTCCACGGTTTTTGCCAAGAACGTACTGGGTGACAGCATGGTTACGCCGTCGCTGGCCGAAAGCGAAATCGCACTGTATGACATCGACGCGGAGCGTCTTCGCGAGAGCGAGCTGATGCTCACGTCCATCAACAACAATCTGGGCAACAAGGCGACGATCAAGGCCTATCTGGGCGTGGAAAACCGCAAGGAAGCGCTGCGCGGCGCGAACTACGTGGTCAACGCCATTCAGGTGGGCGGCTATGATCCCTGCACGATCACCGACTTTGAAATTCCCAAGAAATTCGGTCTGAAGCAGACCATTGCCGACACGCTGGGCATCGGCGGCATTTTCCGCGCGCTGCGCACGATTCCGGTAATGCTGGACTTCGCCCGCGACATCGAGGAGGTCTGCCCCGACGCATGGTTCCTCAACTATACCAACCCCATGGCCATGCTTACCGGCGCAATGCTGCGGCTGACGAGCGTGAAGACCGTAGGCCTCTGCCACAGCGTACAGGTGTGCGCCAGCCACCTGATGAAGATGCTGGACATGGAATACGACGATACCGTGCAGTGGAAGATTGCCGGCATCAACCATCAGGCGTGGCTTCTGGAGCTTACCAAGGATGGTAAGGATCTGTATCCGGAAATCAAAAAGCGCGCGCTTGAAAAGAATAAGGAAAAGCACGGCGACATGGTGCGCCTGGAGCTGATGCGCCGCTTCGGCTATTATATCACTGAATCCTCCGAGCACAACAGCGAATACACGCCGTGGTTCATCAAGGAACGGTATCCGGAGCTGATCGACCGGTTCAACATCCCGCTGGACGAGTATCCCCGCCGCTGCATCCACCAGATTGAGGACTGGAAGAAGCGTCGCGACGAGCTGATCAACGATCCGCACCTGTCCCACACGCGCTCCAAGGAATACGCCTCCTACATCATGGAGGCCATGGAAACCAATCAGCCCTATAAGATCGGCGGCAACGTGCTGAACAACGGCCTGATTACCAACCTGCCGCGCAACGCCGTGGTTGAGGTACCCTGCCTCGTGGACAAGAGCGGCGTTATGCCCTGCTTCATCGGCGACCTGCCGGAGCAGTGCGCCGCGCTGAACCGCACGAACATCAACGTGCAGCTTCTGACGATCGAGGCCGCGCGCACGCTGAAAAAGGACTATATCTATCAGGCGGCGTTGCTCGATCCGCATACTTCCAGCGAGCTGGATATCGACACCACCATCGCCATGTGCGACGCGCTCATCGAAGCGCACGGCGACTGGCTTCCGAAGTTCAACTAACGCTCCCCGGGAAGGCGGAGGGGCGCTTCGCCCCCCTCCGCACCTCCCCCGAAAACGCGGAAACGTCCGGCTACAGCCGGGCGTTTTTTGATTTCGAGAGGGCTTCGGCCCTCTCGAGCTTTCCCGGATCAGCGGCGTTCGCCTTTGCCTGAGCGGCCTGTGGTTTTTTTCGGCGACGGCGGAAAATGTGATTAAAAAAGGGAATCCCTGCGCATAATAGCCTTCGCAAGGGAGGTTGAATTCCATGAAGAAAGCCAATCGTAGGGATGTTCTTACCATTCTGTTTCTCTGTCTCGCCGTTGCCTGCCTGATGACCGCCTGCATGAACTCCGCGGGCGACAATCCGGGCGCGACTGCGTCCCCCTCCACGACGACGCTCCCCAGCCCGGCAGCCAGCACCGTGCCCGCCGCCTTTGACTGGGCAACAAAATCCGCCGACGTGGAGGAGCGCATCGCACGTATCTCCGAAATCGGCGAGGCGCGCGTGATCACGTCCGGCAGCACGGCGCTTGTGGCCGTAAAATTCGCGCCGGCCTATCAGGGGGACATGACGGTCCGCATCCGCGAGATGATCGCCGGTGAAGTCATGCAGGCGGATCCCGAGATCAAGACCGTCGCCGTGACGTCCGAGGATGAGGACGTCACCCGCGTGTATCAGCTCAGCGACCGCATCCGCGCCGGTGAAGCCATCGACACGCTGAAAACCGATATCGACGAAATCGTCCGCAATACCACCACGCTCACCTGAAAAGTTCCCCAGGAGCCCAAGGCCGCCGTAGCAGACAAGACGCTTCGGCGGCCTTGGCCATGCTTGGTAAAGGAAGAGCGCGCATTTGACACAGTTTTACAACAAGCCCCACATTGCGCCATCGGCTTCGTCATGATAAAATGAGAATGGAACGATTGACGAATGCGGGAGGACGCAGCAATGAAAATCGGCATCATGCATGTGAACTTAGCCAGCCGAAACTACGGTGCGGTACTGCACGGCTGGGCGTTTCAGCAATACCTGAACCGCATTCCCGGCGCGGAGGACAACGAGCTGATCTTCTACACGCGTCCGAATCAGGAGAACCACCGCCTGCGCTTCGGCGTGTGGAATTCGCTGAAGCAGGGACACCTGCGCGCCGTGGCCGGAAAGCTGCTCAAGCATGTGCGCGGCCGCGTGCGGCATGCGCGGTTCGAGCATTTTCTGCACACTCACGAGCGGTTTTCCCGCAACTACACGCGCGCCCAGCTGAACGCTGCCCAGCTTCCCTACGATACGCTGATCTGCGAAAGCGACGTGATCTGGTCATCGGAAATTACCGACGGCGTGCTCGATCCGGCATATTTTCTGGCGCTGGACAGCATGCGCGGCCTGCGCAAAATTGCCTATGCGCCCAGCCTGAACGACGGCCCGGAAACCGACGCGCAGGCAGACGAGATTCGAGAATACGCGAAGGATTTTCAAGCCCTGTCCTGCCGCGAGGCGGCGGGCGCGGCGTGTCTTTCCGCGCTGACCGGACGCACGGTTTCACAGGTGCTCGACCCCGTTCTGCTATTGAGGGCAGAGGACTACGACAGGCTCTGCGCCCGCCGTCCGTGCAGACAGCCGTATCTTTTGATGTACATGCCCGTAGACAACAGCCCGCTTCTGCGCGCTGAGGCGAAGCAATACGCCAAGGCGCACGGGCTTGAGGTTCTGGAAATTTCCACCCACCTGCGCCGCGGAAGGGGCGTGCTGGGGCAGGCAGGGCCGCGCGAGTTTCTGGCGGCCGTGCGCTATGCCGACGTGGTTTTCACAAACTCTCTGCATGCGGTACTGTTTTCGATTCTGTTTGAAAGGCAATTCTACGTCTTCCCGCGCCGCCTTTCGCTCAAGGTAACGGACGCGCTGGCGACCTTCGGCCTGTCCGAGCGCTACATGCCGGACAGCCTTCGCCCGCTTCCGGACATCGACTACGCGCCGGTTCGCGCAAGGCTTGAAGCGCTGCGCGCGTCGAGCCGCGAATTCCTTCTGGACGCCCTTGGTCTGCCCGACACAAAGTAGGCGCCGCCGGGCCGCATCTTCTGCGGGCTTCCTGCCAGCCGTGAGTCCCGCGCCCGCCGCAGAATCGAAATCACAAAAGCTATGGCAGCAATTCGAAAAAAACAAGGTGTCGCCGAACAAGAAGGTTTGGCGGCACCTTGTATAGGCAGATCCTGCGCGAAAATCCGCTTCTTAGGCAGCGAAGCAGAGCGCGAAGGAAGGAAAAGAATTCTCGGTGCGGCCGGCTTTCCTCAGCCCCAAAGGCCTTGCATATCTGCATGAAAATGAACAGCAGCAGGCTGATGTGGAAATACTTGAACGTGGTTGCCGTAAAATCGCGGTACATGCCATCCCGGGCAAGTGCCAATCGTGCAGGCAAAACGTATCGGCACACAAAAAAGCGCCGGGCAAACGGGCGCCGGCGCGGGAGGGATTGAGGAGGTCAGTGGGTTTCCTCCTCCAAGGGCTTACGGATGATGATTTCGCCGTCCTTCAGCTCCATGCGGACGCGGTTTCCGGCGACGCCGAGCTTTTTGAGCATATCGGAGGGAAGCTGCAGGCGGCCGGCCTTATCGAGCACGGCGTATTCATCCTGCACCTCCTCGACCTCGGTCAGGGCGGAGATGTCATTCAGGCGGTCAAGATAGCTTTCCTTCATGATGCGCTCACTGGCGATTTTTCCATCGCGAATGGCAACGACGCGGCTCACCTTTTTGGCCAGCAGCTGGTCGTGGGTAACGATGACGATGGTCACGCCGGACTCGCGGTTGATGGCGCGCAGCATATCGAGAATGGCGTCGCTGGTTTTATGGTCGACGGCGCCGGTGGGCTCGTCGGCCAGCAGAAGGCGCGGATGGTTGGCCAGCGCAATGGCAATGGCAATGCGCTGCTGCTCGCCGCCGGACAGCGTGGAAAGGCGGCTGTTTTTACGGTGGCTCATGTTCACCATTTCCAGAAGCTCCAGCGCGCGCTGCCGCCGCTTGTGCTCGCCGCCGAACAGCATGGGCATCATCACATTCTGCGTCGCCGTGAGGTAGGGAATGAGGTTTCGGGCGTTGTTCTGCCACACAAAGCCCACCGTGCGCAGCTTGTATTCCACAAGCTCCCGCTCGTTCAGCTTGAAAAGGTCCTTTCCATCCACCAGCAGTCGCCCGGCCGACGGACGGTCAAGCCCGCCCAGCATGTTCAGAAACGTGCTTTTGCCGGAGCCGGAATTGCCGATAATCGCCATCATCTCGCCGTAGTCCACGGTGAGGTCGAGTCCCTGAAGCGCCAGCACCTCGAGGTCTGGCGTTTTGTAGATTTTTACAAGGTTGTCGCACTCGATGATGTGCGCCGGGCGGGCGTCAGGCGTGGTCTGCATGGGCAATCTCACCGTCCTCGATTTCGTATACGCAATCGCCGATTTCCATCAGCCCCGTGTCGTGCGTGGTCATGACGATCGTCACGCCCTCGGCCTCGATCAGATCCTTGAATATCTTCACCACGCGCAGGCTGGTGTTCGTATCCAGCTCGCCCGTAGGCTCATCGGCAAAAAGCACGCTGGGGCGATGCGCTATGGCGCGGGCAATGGCCACGCGCTGCTGCTCGCCGCCGGACAGCTCCTGCGGCATATGGTTTGCGCGCTTGTCCAGCCCAACCAGGCGCAGACACTCCATGGCCCGTGCGCTCAGGTTGCCGCGCACGCGCGCGAGCCGAAGCGCGAACTCCACGTTCTCCCGCGCGTTCATCATTGGAATCAGCGCCACGGACTGAAACACGAAGCCGATTTTCTTCCGGCGCAGCCGCGTGCGCTCATCCTCGGACAGGCGAACAATGTCCCGCCCGTCGAACAGCACCTCGCCGGCGGTCGGTCGGTCGAGCGCGCTTAAAATGTTTAAAAGCGTCGTCTTTCCCGAGCCGCTGCGCCCCTTCAGAATCGTGAGCGCGCCGGCCGGAATGTCTGCGTCGATCCCCTTGAGCGCCCAAAATTTTCCCCCGCTCACCGGGAAGGCGCGCGTGACGCCCCGCGCGCGAAGCATAAGCCTTGAATCCGTCATGTGCGTGCCCTCCCGTCAGTCCTCGCCGAGCTTCAGCGCCTGCGCAATCTTCATGCGCCGTATGATCGTGAACAGAATCGCCATGCATAGGACGAGCATCACGCCCACGATCATAAGCAGACGCAGGGTGTCGGATGCATTCACGCCCGTACGCAGCGGCAGATAGCTATCGCTGGAGGCATAGGCAATCTGAATCAGCGGCATATACAGCTTGGCCGCCAGCTGCCCAACCACCGCGCCCACGACGATGGAAAACACCGAAACGCAGAGCTGCTCGTTCAGAAGCATGGTGAAGATTTCGCGCATGCGCATACCCATGGCGCGGTAAATGCCGAATTGCAGCGTGCGCTGGCGAATGGACAGGATCCAGTACATCAAAAAGCCGATGAAGCACAGCGTCAGCGCCACGATGAAGCCTACGGTCAGAACGCCGTTCAGGCTCTTGAGCATGGGATCGTTCTTCATTTCCACAAGCTTCGCGTCCACATCCTCAAACACGGCGTAGCGCGTACCGGAGCTCTCCGCGTAATCGTAGAGGAACTGCGCGCCGTCCTCCGCGCGAACCCACACGGAATACGGCCGCACGCCCATCACGTCCTGCACCTGCGAAAGGTTGGCCACAATCAGGTGCTTCTCCGTTTCGCGGTACACGCCGTCGGAGCTCTTCTCGTGCGTAAACGGCGCGTAGCCCGGCCAGTAATCCACAAAGCCGTAGATGATGCCGCGGGTGGAGTCGCCGTCTGCGTTCCAGTAGCTGATCACGTCGCCCAGCTTCAGGCCGTACTCGTCCCGGAAATTCGTGGATACCAGCACAGCGCGGGCATTCTGCGCCATGGCGTTCAGGTATTCGTTGATGTGATGCGGAAGCAGCACGTCCTCAAACCACACCGTGCGCCCGAAGGCATCGGTATCAATCGCCATCAGAAGCGTTTTCTTGAGCGTACCGCCGGGCACGGAGCAGGAAATGTTCTCGTCCGTATACACCTTGCACACGCTTTCCGCACCCTCCATCGTCTGGTACACGCCGTAGTCCGGCTCGTAATAGACAAGGTCGAGCGAGGGATTCTCGGATACCTGATCGGCGTTGGATTCCCACCTTTCGCGCAGAACGACGTCCGCGCCGGTGATGTAGCGGGTGTTCTCCTCGGCGCTGTCGTTGATCGTGCGCGCCGTCTGAGCGCTGAACACGCCCAGCGCGATCGTCATTACCAGAAAGATCATAATGAAGTCCTGATTCGCGCGCTGCCGGAGCACCTTCAAAAACGACGCGTACAGCGCCGGCGACCACAGCCGCCTGAACACGCGGAACACCGCGGAGATTAAAAGCGGAATCAGCCGGATGGCCACAAGCCCCGCGCCGATGATGAACAGCGACGAGCACAGGAACAGAAGGGGATCGGGCACCTCGCCCGCCAGAATGCGCTCTGCCAGCTGCGCCTTCTGCCCGTTAAACGAATACAGCCCGTACAGCGCCGTGCCCAGCGCGATTACATCCAGAAACGCCTTCTGCCAGAACGGACGCACGCGGCGCGCCTTCTTCTGCTTCTGCGCCACGATGGAAACCTTCGCATAGCGCCGGGCCGGCAGCACCATTGCAAGAACGGACAATAGCGCCGCCGCCAGCGCGTACAGCACAGCCTCGCTGCCGACATTCACCGGCAGCGCGCGGCGCGACACAAACTCAAGGAACGCGTTCGCCGAGCCGAGCACCTGCGTAATCAGCGCGCCCAGCGGCACGCCCGCCGCCGTGCCCACCAGCGCCAGCAGACAGCTTTGCAGCAGATACATGGAAAGGATCTGCCCGCCGCTCACGCCGCGGCTTCGAAGCACCGAAATTTCGGCCTCCTCGGTTTCCAGGATCTGCCGGGACACCATAAACACGAACGCCGCCAGCAGAATGTAGATCGGCGCCTGAAGCACCCACAGCGTCACGCGCACCCGGCGCGCCTGCGCAATGTGATCCTTGAGGATATCCGCAAACGAGACCGTGATCGTCAGGTGCTGCTGACTCTTGCCCATGTCCTGATACCGAAGCGCGGCATCGTACAGCGCCTGTGCGTTGCGCGCGCTCATCTTTTCGGTGTCCAGAAGCTCATACCAGCAGGCGCTCAGCGCCACCGGCAGATCCTCGCGCACAAAGAGGCTCTCAAACAGGCCGAAATCCAGCAGGCATTCGTTTTTATAGGAGGAGGGAGAGCGCACCCAGTAGGGATCCTCCACGTCCGCCACGTCGTACACGCCGACGACCTCGATCACGATCGGCTGCCCGTCCGGATCCGTAAGCTTTGGAAATTCGCGCCTCTCGCCCATTAGAAGGTTCAGCTCCACCAGCGCGCGCTGACTCACAATGACCTCCACCGTGCCGTCCTCGCGGCGCTGGCTGTCATACATGCGCCCCGCGACGATGCGCGCGTGAGAGGCCACGTCCTCCAGCGCGCCTAAGCCAATGGATGAGATTTTTGCATCCTCGCGCTCGATGAGCGGCTCGTTTTGCATGGCGGTCATGAAATACCTGCGCACCTCCATGCGCGCATCCACGCCGAACTCCGCCGGAATGCCCCATGCAAGCGCCTCGTTTTCCTTCAGAAGCCCGTTTTTCTTGATCGATCCGCTGAAGATCACCGAAACCAGCCCGGGATAGGCGTTTTTCTTTGTGAGGTAGGCGTCCATATCGTCGGTAAGCATGCGCTGCATCACCGCATCCGCGTACAGCGGGTTGGAGGCGGCGATGCCGGTCAGCAGGATGTTTCCGATCAGCAGCGCGATGAACAGCCACCTTTTGCTGATCATTTTGCGAAGAATATATCGCAGCAATGCCTGTTCCCTCCCCGTCAGTCCGCAATCAGCTTTTCGCCCGGAACCGCGCCGTCCAGCAGCCATGCGCCGGTCTGCGCCGTGCCTCCGGCGTAATTAACGTATCTCTTAGAAACCATACCGTCCTCGGACAGCTTGTAAACATGATACCGTCCTCCGTACAGCGTAAGCGCCCCGCGGTTCACGACCGTCGCGTTTTCAAGGTAAATCGTGCTGTACTCGGCCGTCGGCCGCGTGAGCGCCTTCAGGCTCTTCACCGCTTCCTCATCGTATTCCGTCACGCGTACCAGCACCAGCTTGCCCACGCGATTGTCGGGAATCACGTTGTGGCAGGCTATCACGCGCCCCACGCCCGTCACGCGCCCGTTATTCGGCCCCACGGATATGGCCACGCGCATGCCCAGCCGCATCTGCCCCTGATCATCCTTCACGGAGAACAGCACCTCGGTGGGATCGTAGATCGTCATCAGCCACGCGCCGTCGTACACCGCTTCATTGTCGCGCAGGTACTGAAGCTCGTCCACCACGCCGTCAATCGGCGAAAGAATCTGCTGATTTTCATAGGATGCCAGCAGCTCCGAAAGCGATTTCTCGCGGGCAGCCAGCTCGCGCGCGCTTTCAAAATCGTATTTCTCCAGTTCCAGCTCCGCGCGCGTCACGCGCAGGACCAGGATTTCGGCCTCGTCCGCGCGGCTCGTCTGCTGAAGAGATGCGCGAAGGGACGCCAGCGCTTCCTCCATCTGCGAAATCTGCTCCTCCCGTGCCTCCCGTGCGCGGCGAATCTGCAATTCCTTTTCCGCAATGGTCACCTCGTCCCTTTCCACGGTGAACACGGCGAGCACGTCGCCCTTTTTTACTTCGCTTCCGCGCTTCACGCGGTATTCCACAAACCGCGCCTTTGCGCCCTCGTAGCGCACGTCCACGCGCGAGGGATAGTAGGCCGAGGCGCTCGTCATGGCCTTCTTTTCATAGCTGCCCTTTTCCACGGTCACGGTTTTGTAGTTCACGGTGTTGCCGGTGATCTTGTCCGGCGAAATCAGCGTGTCCTCCGCCGCGGCGGCCAGCAGCAGGAAAAGCGCGAAAAATGCGAAAGCCGCCTTACTTATCCGTGACATAAATGCGCTCTCCCTCCTCCAGACCCTCCAGCACCTGCGCGTCGATCGCGCCGACAGGCACGCGAACCTTGATATCGCGTCTCACGCGCTCGCCGCCTTCGCCCACGACGTACACATACTTGCCGTTTGCATCGGCCAGCACGGCGTTGGCAGGAATCAGCAGTGCATCCGGCTGATACGAATTCACAAAGATCAGCGCCGCATAGTCGCCCGCATACACCTCGTCCTGCCAGCCCTCCGGGCCGGTGATTTCAAACTCGGAATACACCTTCTTGCCTGCCAGCACACGCGAAACGTATTCGGAGTTTTCGATGGGAATGGCCTCCACCTCGTAGCGCCCGCCGCCGATGCGCGCGTAGATGCCTCCGGTGGCTGCGCGCAGTGCGGCAAGAGATACGTAATCGCAGGTGATGCGCAGGCGCGAATCGTCGGCCACGCACACCACCGGATCGTATGCCGAAACACGGCTGCCGACCGACACGGTAATCTCCCGCGCCACAATGCCGTCAAACGGCGCGACAATGGCGTCGTTTGAAAGCGTCTCCGCCAGCTCCGCAAGCGTTTTTTCGCTTCGCGAAAGCGAAAGCTCGCGCGTCTCCCGGTCGTGAGCCAGCTCCATCTCCGCCTCGCGAACGTCCAGCTGCTTCAGCTCCACCGTGCGCTCGTCCGCACCGCTTCTCTGAAGCTGGGAAAGCTCCGTCTTGAGCAGCTGAATGTCGGTTTCCGCAATGCGAAAATCCAGCTCGTTCACGCGCCGAGTCGCGTCGATCTCGTCCTTCAGCGCCTCGTACTGCTCGCGCACGTCGTCCAGATCCAATACGATCAGCCGGTCTCCGGCCTTCACGCGGTCTCCGGCGCGCACCGGAACCTCGCCCACCGTTCCGTTCACGGGAAAGCTCAGCTCCTCCGCGTAGGCGGACACCCATGCGTCCACCGCCTTGGGAACGCTGGCTTCGCCGCGCCGCACAGCGCAGATATCCGACGCCACGCCCGCCGCCGGAAGCAGTTCGGGCGGCTCGGAAACCGGCTTTTCGCAGCCGCACAGAAGCAGGACAGCCATAAGCAGAACGCACGCTATCTTCCTTTTCATCCCGCGATCACCGCCTCGCCCTCACTCAAACCGGACAGCACCTCATAATAACCGCCCGCGCACAGCCCCAGCTCCACGGGCTTGTACGTCTTCATGCCCTCGTCGTCCTGATAATACACGATCGTCTGCCCGGCTGCGCGGCTGATCGCCTTCTCGTTCACCATCAGCACATCGTCGCGCCCATCCAGCGTAATCGTCGTGGAGCCGCGGTCGTTGTCCTCCAGCTCCAGCGCAGGCTGATCGAGCGTGAAATACAGCGTGCCCTTTTCACCGGGCGTATGCTCGGTGACCTCCAGCCCCAGGGATGCCTCGTCGGCCACGGTGGCGGCGTATTCCGTCTTTCTCACGGTTATCGTTACCTGCGTGCCCACGGGCAGCGCGTCCCAGTATTCGGTGCTTGCCTTGAAAAGCGACATCGTGGAGTCCACCACCGTCACGGCGCGCTCGGCGAAGGAGGTTACGGACGACTCCTGGTACTGCCGTACATAGGTCACCGTGCCGTCAATGGGCGAGAAGAGCTGCCGTTGCGTCCTCTGGCTTTTCAGCGTTTCAAGCCGCAGCGTCTGAATGGAAAGCGCATCCTCCACCGACTGCCTGCGCGCGTCATAGTCCGCATTCACGGCGTCCCGCGCGCTTCGCCGCGCCGCCTCGTCGCCGCCGCTGCGCACGTCGGCTCTTTCCAGCGCCAGCGCACGCTCCTCCTCCTGCTGCGACAATTGCAGCTTCAGCATGCGAATTGCGTATTCGCACTCGTCGATTCGGTCGTCCACGCCGTCCATCTTCAGCTGCCCCAGAAGCTGTCCCTTCGTCACCGCGTCGCCGGGCTTTACGTACATCTCGTCCACGCTCTCCCCGTTCACGGCAAAATTCAGGCTTTCCTTGCGGATGGGCACATAGGTGCAGCTGATTTTCTTTGTCAGGCGCATATCTCCGCGCGTCACATAGGTGAGCGCGAAATCCTCCACCGTCGTCTCCCGAAGAAGCGGCGCCGTCCGGCGCGTCTCCTGTGCGGGCAAAAGCGAGCAGCCGCTCAGCAAAAGACACCCTGCGATCAGCCCGCCAGCCAGCCATCGTTTCCCAATCGTGTTCATTCTTTCCTCATCCTCGTTCCCGCCCGCTGCCGGACGGCGCTTTTCAGGGTTTCTCGTTTTAGGCCCGCCCGCTTCCGGCAGTACGCCCTCGGTTATTCCTCGTCCTCGTCGCCGTTCAGCAGCCTGTCAAGCGCCAGCCGCGCGCGGTAGATGTCGTTTCGCCTAAAGCCCTCTCCCGAAAGCGCCGCAGCCGCCTCCGGGAGAGACTCTCCGGCGAGCAGATGATCGAGCAGCGCGTGCTCTGGCCTGCGCTCGACGGCGGGGCGGGGGGGCAGAGGCACATCCCGGATATCCGCCACAAGGCAATACTCGCCCTTTTCGGCGTTGGGATTGGCGCGCACGCGCGCAAGCACGTCCTCAACCGTTCCGCGCTCCAGCTTTTCAAACCTCTTCGTCAGGTCGCAGCACAGGCACACGCGCGCGCCCGGCCACGCCGCGCACATGCGCTTCAGAAGCTCCTCCACGCGGTGGGGCGATTCGTAGATCACTGCAACGGGAATCCCAGTCTCCCGAATGGCGGTCAACTTTTCGGAAAGCGCCTTGCCCTCGCGCGGCAGAAAGCCGTAAAACGCGAACTCGCGCGCGTCAAAGCCCGCTGCCGACAGCGCCGTGACCGTTGCCGAGGGCCCGCTGACCGGAATCACCGGGATCCCGGCCTCCCACGCCGCCGCCACCAGCGCCTGCCCGGGGTCGGATACGCCGGGCGTTCCCGCGTCGCAGGTGAGCGCCACGGTCAGCTCCTCACAAAGCATGCGTGAAACCAGCTCCGGCGCGCGGCCGTCCTCGTTGTGCCGGTGACAGGATACCATGGGCTTGCGCACGCCCAGACGCTCGGTGAGCTTCATCGTCACGCGCGTATCCTCCGCAGCGATCAGGTCGCACTCGGTCAGCGCCTGTGCGGCGCGGGGCGAAAGATCGTTCAGGTTGCCAATGGGGGTCGCCACAACGTACAGCTTCGACATGCATAGCCTCCCGGAATCATGTTTTCTTCAATCGATTGCGCGCATCTCCGCCCCGTCGGCCGGAATCGCGCATGGGATTGCCCGGAGTAATTGGACATACAGCCCGCGACGACCGCTGTCCGGAATGATTGGACGGAAATCCGCAGCGGTCATCCCGGAACAGCCGTTGTCCGGAATAGCGGTCATCCCGGTGCGTCCGCTGTCCGGAACGATTGGACGGAAATCCTGCAGCGGTCATCCCGGAACAGCCGTTGTCCGGAATGATTGGACGGAAATCCGCAGCGGTCATTCCGGTGCGTCCGTTGTCCGGAATGATTGGACGGAAATCCGCAGCGGTCATCCCGGAACAGCCGTTGTCCGGAATGATTGGACGGAAATCCGCGG
>CAZKQB010000046.1:0-24635 GCA_964554795.1 uncultured Oscillospiraceae bacterium
CGCTGATGAATGACAATAGCGATTACGATGACTGGTCCGCGCACTATTTTATCGCGCAGACCTATATCGATCTATATAATTACACGGGCGAGGCGCACTATCTCGACGACGCTTATGAAGTGTTGTTGGACAATGTAAACAGCCTTGCGAATGAGCAGAAAATGCTGAATACCAAATATTTGACCGCCGTGCAGAAGGCGGAAACGCCTAAGGGCGCAACCAAGGCGCAGAAGGCGGACATCAAGAAATACAACGAAATGCTGGAGAAGCAGCGCGAGACGGAGCTGCCGCCGGTGTATGAGCCGCTGCTTTTGAACTGTGAGCTGCTCTTTTCACTGGAGGATGTAATGAGCCATGCGGATGCGACCACCGACAATGTGCAAAGCATACTGCATCCGGATGGAGCGGCTCTCTTCCTGACCACGCCCGTTGACGCGGCATTTGGCGGGCAAGCAGCGGAAACCGACAGCGAAGAGATGACGGTTCGCTTCAGCGGCGAGAAGCTTACGGTTCCGGCCGAAGTGCTGACAATCGATTCGACCATCAAGGTGAGCGTGGAATTGCCCGACACGGATGAAACCGCGACATTCGAGGATTGGAAAATTGAAAAGGTGGAGCGTGGGACGGAGGGCAACTTGGGAACCTTTGCCGCCACCTTTACGAGCGCATCGGGCGATAAGTTTGATTGGAAGCCGGGAATGAAGGTCACCATCGAAATCGGCAACGGGGATGAAGCAAGATATTTTTCCGTTCAGTATCGCTTTATAGCAACCGCGAAGAAGAAGCTGCTTATTCTAAATGATACTGGGTTTACGAGGGTGACAGAATGAAACGGTTTCTGAGCGCTCTGTTGATAATCGTACTCGTGACCGGTACGATATCGGTGGGGTATGCGTATGGATTTGACAAACATAGTGCAATGTTAAATACAATTTTATTTGGATCGGAAATCGTTTCACTAACGGCTAAACAAGAGGAATTACTAAGCGACTTACAATGCGCCGTATACCTTGCATTGGATCAGTACAATGGCCACGGCGCAGATGAACTAACAAATCTCATCAAAAAATACCGTGCAGACAGATTGCCCTCAACACTTGAGGATATAAACTTCAAGGGCAACCAATATCACCGCGCCTATACACACCGCGGCTGGAACCATGTTTATGTGATTGATAAGGCGAACTGGCCGGCTCGCAAGGAAATCCTTCTCGATGTAACGGAAGAGGTGTTCGATTTTCGCTTGATTTCTGGTGATGTGCTTGGCGTGAACTTTGGATATGATGAAAAATGTGAGGCTTTTGCCGAGCTAATGTACTATGTTCATGTTTTGGGAGATTACGAAGCGCAAACAACGTGGAAAAACAACGTAATGATTCCTTTTGCGCGTCCGAATGCCAGTGAGAACAATCCAGATTTGCTCTGGGATTTGACCCACTGTCTGAAAGTTTTGTTTCAAGAACAGGAAAAAACTCGGCTATACAAAGACATGCTGGGGGAATTAGGGAAAAACGCCAATGCTGCACGTCTGCTCGCAGGGAGTTGGGGCGGGATTAATTCTGATGAAAAGTTCAATGAACAAAAAGGGATTGTCAAGGAGTGTATCAAAATCCTAAATGAACATGTTCACAAACTTTTGAAGGAAGAGGATTTCTGGACGGACGTATTTTCCTAAATTGCATATGCGATTATTCTCCGGGCAAAAGCTCGGAGTTTTTATTTTGGATAGAAGGGGTAGACAGATAATGGAGAACTACGAACTTATGCATCACGGAATACTCGGCATGAAGTGGAGAATCAGACGGTATCAGAATAAAGATGGTACACTGACGGAAGAAGGAAAACTGCGCTACGGAAATACCAATCTAACACGTGTCCGGGACAAATCAGAAATAAAAACATTGTGCAAGATGGGATTGGTGTATGAAGATGGCTATTTGACACGCAGAGGGCATCGGTTCGAGGTGACCAGAAGAAGCAAATTATCGGCAGAGGAAACAGAAAAAGAGCTAAGGGAACTCGTTAAACCTTGGGTAGGCGACCGCGTCGGAGATGAAGACAAGGACGCTTGGATGCCGAGCGTCATCGTACAAAATGAAGTTTCTTCGTTTATCTATGATACATATTATTCTGACTCCACATCTTCCGAGACTCTAAAAAAACTCCAAACGGAAATTTCAGATCTGAAGGACAAAATACCCAGTTCATATAAGGCCCCTCCGTTGGACGAGGCTGAAAAAAAGAAAATATATAAGCAGATCAACGAAAAAAATGATGAGCTGGCTTCAGTAATTTTGCAGGATCTTGGATACAAAGATACAAAAAAGGCGAGAGCATATATTAAGCCAATCGCTATTCACGACCATCTGTATGATCATTATAAAAGCTTTGAAGATTTAGAAAAATGGTTCGCTCATTCCGATTCCGATCCCTACGCTCTCGCCCACCACGGCATCAAAGGACAAAAGTGGGGAGTCCTCAGATTCAGAAACGCCGATGGAAGTCTTACTGCGTTAGGGCGTATGCGATATCGTGTCGGAGGCAAACGGGGTGCGGGAGAGACAGGCAATGGCGCAAAGGCTTCCGCTGAGCCAGGCACAGGGCAAAACAAGGGTGACACAAAAAGCCTCAAACGCACAATCACAAACGCACATACGCTGAGTGACGAAGAGCTTCGTCAGCGTGTTTCTCGGCTTGACCTGGAAAAGAGGTATTCCGAACTTGTAGCGGAACAGAAGAAAAGGGAAACGGGTACCGTGGAACGCCTTCTCAAGGAAGCCGGAACCGATTTCCTTAAACAGTCGTTTTCAAAGCTGGCAGCGAAGACGTCAAGTCGCCTCTTTGATACCAAGAAAGAACGATTTGAAATCGACGAATATCGCAATGCGGACTTAAGTAAATTGGATCTTGATACGCTGACAAAGATTAAGAGCTGGTACGAAACTGCGCAAGCCGCTGAGAGGCGCAGGCGAGACTATGAGCAACTGCACGAAAGGGACTGATCTCGCATGCTTTCCAATACTGCCATTCCCAAGTATTACGGGGCTTTTCGCGAGGAGGTTCGGGCTGGGAGAGTTCCCGTTTGCGAGGAAATCGATTTGCAGATGCACCGGATTGACGCGAAGATTGAAGACCCGGCGCTCTGGTATGATGACGCTGCGGTCGATGGGTTTATTGCCTACTGTGAGGGAGAGCTTACGTTGACGGATGGCTCCGATCTCCATTTGCTCGACAGCTTCAAGCTATGGGCCGAGGATATTTTCGGCTGGTATTACTTTATCGATCAAGTCGTCCCCGTGCCCAATGAGGACGGCACCCGAATGCACTACGAGCACAGGCAGGTCAAGAAGCGACTATGCAATAAGCAGTACCTTGTCGTCTCTCGCGGCGCCGCGAAGACCATGTACGCCAGTTGTATTCAGAGCTATTTTCTGGTAATGGACACCAGCACGACGCATCAGATTGCCACGGCTTTTACGATGCGGCAGGCGGACGAGACCCTATCGCCCATTCGCACGGCCATCACCCGAGCACGTGGACCGCTGTATCAATTTTTGACTGAAGGAAGCATAAGGAATACATCCGGAAGCAAAGCCGAGCGTGTGAAGTTGGCCAGCACCAAGAAAGGAATTGAGAACTTCATCACAAACAGCCGAATTGAAACCGTGCCAATGAGCATCGACAAGCTGCAAAGCATGCGAACGAAGGTGGCCACCGTAGACGAGTGGCTTTCATGCGACATTCGCGAGGACGTTGTCGGAGCCATTGAGCAGGGTTCTTCGAAGATTGACGATTATCTGATTGTTGCCATCAGCTCCGAGGGAACCGTTCGAAATGCGATTGGAGACACAATCAAAATGAAGCTGGCGAGGATTCTTCGCGGCGAGATCAATGCCCCATGGATCAGCATATGGCACTACAAGTTAGATTCGGAGGAGGAAATCGGCGACCCGCGAATGTGGGTTAAAGCCAATCCGAACCTTGGACAGACCGTAAGCTATCAGACCTATCAGCGAGACGTAGAAACCATGGAGAAGTCTCCCTCTGAAAAGAATGATATCATCGCCAAGCGCTTCGGCATTCCCGCAGAAGGGTGCACATATTTCTTCTCTTACGAGGAAACGCTGCCGCACCCGCGGCGAAACTACTGGCGGATGCCATGTGCTATGGGAATTGACCTTTCGAGGGGCGATGACTTCTGTGCGTTCACATTTCTGTTTCCGCTTTCTGACGGCAGCTTCGGCGTGAAAACCCGAAACTATATTTCATCACTGACATTTGATCGGCTTCCAGCAGCCATGCATGTGAAATACGAGGAGTTCATTGCCGAGGGCAGTCTATCCGTTATGGACGGCACCGTTCTCGACATGATGGCCGTGTATGACGATCTGGACGCGTTTATCACGGAAGCGGAATACGATGTTCGCTGCATTGGGTACGATCCGTACAACGCGAAGGAGTTCATCGCGCGCTGGGAAAGCGAAAACGGGCCGTTCGGTATCGAAAAGGTGATACAAGGGAGCAAGACGGAGTCCGTTCCTTTGGGAGAGCTGAAAAAGCTGTCTGAGGAGCGGATTCTTTTATTCGATGAGGCGATTATGGCCTTTACCATGGGACACTGCATGGCCGCACAGGACACTAATGGCAACCGCAAGCTGATAAAAAAGCGACACGAAGAAAAGATCGACGCTGTGGCTGCCATGATGGATGCTTATATCGCCTACAAACTCAACCGGGAGGCCTTCGAATCGTGATACAAGATAATCGTTACCTCGGTGAAATCTTTCACTACGGTGTTAAGGGTATGAAGTGGGGCGTTCTGCGCTCGCCCGAGCAGCTGGGACATGTGACTGGCGGCAAACAAGGGGTTGAAAAATCCGACCAAAGTGGTACAATAGAAGAAGCGAGCTATCGAAGTCCAAAGGGGTTCGTGGTCGATAGAAGCAAAATAACAGAGTTTTGTCTGAGGGCCGGAGCAAAGCACTCCGATCAATTTTTTCATCTCGGATACAAGGAGGAGGATTCTGCGCGACTGCTTCACGACATTGAAGAAGGATACGACAGCAACTTAAAAACGCTACTCGAAACATACAGTTCTGGCGTGAGCAAATACAGCATCCCCATGGAACTCGGCGTAACACACAAGCGATGGTTCCGCACAGTCTGGACGGATGACGGACCAGACGGAACCGATCGTCTCATTACGGCCTACATCGATCGACGATTGAAAAGGAAGGATTAATATGGAATTCGAATTGTATGAGCATGTTCGAATCAAGGAGAAGAACCTGCCCGGTACAATCATCGACACCTGCATTGGCAGATACGACGGAAAGCTCTACTACATCGTAGAAAGCGACATTGAAGGATATACGGATGACTCGGACGCTTATCAGGGCGAATGGCCAATCTATGATTGCACTGCTGAGCAGCTGGAGAAAATCTGATATTTTCCCACACGAAAGACTGCGGATTTCGCCCGCGGTCTTTTTTTTTTTGTATGCCCATTTCAAATCGAGAGACAGGAGGAGGCTTACCTATGGGACTGATGGACAGGCTTAAGCATGCCTGGAATATTTTCAAGAACAAGGATCCGACCAGCAGTCGATACGATATCGGCCCATCGTACGGGTATCGTCCAGATCGAATGCGATTCAGCCGCGGGAATGAACGATCGATCGTGACATCCGTATACAATCGAATTGCTATGGATGTCGCATCGGTAAACATTCAACATGTGCGGTTGGATGAGAATGGTCGGTTTACCGAGGTCATCCAATCGGGGCTCAATAATTGTTTGACCATTGAAGCCAATATCGACCAAAGCGGACGCGCGTTTGTGCAGGACATTGTAATGAGCATGTTTGACGAGGGCTGCGTCGCCATTCTGCCCATCGATACGGATGACGAGCCGAAAGACTCGGGGAACTTCAAAATCTACACAATGCGCACCGCGCGAGTTCTTGACTGGTATCCGGAGCATGTTCGCGTGGAGGCATACTGCCAGGAGGAGGGGCGGCGACGCGAGGTAATTGTGCCCAAACGGACAGTCGCAATCGTCGAAAACCCTCTGTATTCGGTAATCAACGAGCCGAATTCCACTATGCAGAGGCTTGTTCGAAAGCTGAATCTTCTGGATGCAATCGACGAACAGAACAGCAGCGGAAAGCTGGATTTGATTATTCAGCTTCCTTACATCATTAAGACGGAGGCTCGAAGAGAGCAAGCCGAGCGCAGACGGAAGGACATCGAGACGCAGCTTGCCGAGGGAAAGTACGGAATCGCGTATACAGATGGTACAGAACGAATCACGCAGTTAAATCGTCCTGTCGAGAATACGCTGATGGGGCAGATTCAGTATCTTACAACCATGCTGTACAGCCAGTTAGGGATTACACAAGCCGTTCTGGATGGTTCTGCAGACGACAAAACCATGCTGAACTACTATAATCGCACGATTGAGCCGATTCTAAGTGCAATTACGGATGCAATGCGAAGGACATTCCTGACGGCAACTGCCCGGGCGCAACGCCAAACCATTGCATTCTTCCGAGACCCGTTCAAGCTGGTTCCCGTTAACGACATCGCAGAGATTGCGGACAAATTCACACGAAACGAAATCATGACATCGAACGAGATTCGCCAGATAATCGGCATGAGGCCAAGCGGCGATCCCAACGCAGATGTGCTGCGAAACAAAAATCTGAGTGCTTCCAAGGAGGATACCCTGCCGGTTACTCCGGTCGAAGCGCAGGAGGAGGATTCAAGTCAAAATGGCTAAAAACTACGACTTCAGCGGCTGGGCTACACGCAACAACGTGCGCTGCAGTGACGGCCGCACGATCATGAAGGATGCCTTCATAGACTGCGACGGCCTCAAGGTTCCCCTTGTATGGGGACACAGGCACGACGAACCGGCCACGGTACTCGGTCACGCACTTCTGGAAAATCGGGAGGAAGGCGTGTACACCTATGGGTATTTCAACGATACGGAAAGCGGTAAAAACGCCAAAACCCTCGTCGAGCACGGTGATATTTGCGCTTTGTCGATTTACGCGAATCAGCTTCGAGAGCAGGGCAAGAATGTCATCCACGGCCTTATTCGCGAAGTAAGTCTCGTACTCGCGGGCGCAAACCCCGGAGCCATGATCGATTCCACCATCATTCACAGCGATGGAACAATCGAGGAGGATCGCGAGCAGGGCGTCTTTTACACTGGCGAATCAATTGAAACCGGCTTCGTTCACGCGGATACGTCCGGCGAGAAAACCGACGACGATGACGAAGACGAAGAGGAAGCTGGGGACGAAACCGTCGGCGACATTCTTGACACGATGACGGACAAACAGAAGCTTGTTATGTACGCTCTTCTGGAAGAAGCAATCGCGAAAGAAAGAAACAAAACTAACTCCCATGAAGGAGAAGAGGAGGAAACTATGAAGCACAACGTCTTTGACACGGAAACCAACAACCAGGGCACGACTCTTTGTCACGCAGATCAGGAACGTATCCTCGCCACCGCGAAGAGCAGCGGCGTCGGCAGTTGGAAGGCCGCGCTGGAGCTCTATGCGGATGAGACCGGAAATGACTTGGCACACGCCGCCGACTCCCCTGTAAATTTGGGATTTGACAACATTTCCACGCTGTTCCCTGAGTACAAGAATGTACGTCCCGGCGCTCCCGAGCTGGTGACGTACGACCAGGGATGGGTGGCGAAGGTGCTGCAGAAGGTGCATAAGAGCCCGTTCTCTCGCATTCGCACTCGCCAGACAGACATGATGGGCAAGTTCGATCAGCTGCGCGCCAAGGGCTACAAGAAGGGTGCCGAGAAGACGGAACGTGTCAATCTGAGTCTGCTGTCTCGTACCACGGATCCGCAGACCATCTATGTCAAGAGCCGACTTGATCGGGACGATACGATTGATATCGTGGATTTCGATGTCGTTCAGTACATGTACAACATCGATCGCATGAATCTGAATTATGAGCTGGCGACGGCGATCCTGGTTGGCGACGGGCGTGTCGAGGGTGCCGACGGGAAAATCGATCCCACGAAGATTCGTCCCATTTGGACGGATGACGAACTGTACACAATCCATACGGATGTGGACATTGAGGGCATGAGAACCAGCCTGCAGGGCACGAATACCGCGGCTGCCTTCGGCGAGAATTACATTTACGCGGAAGCCGTTATTCAGTCGCTGCGCTATTCTCGTGAGAATTACAAGGGCTCTGCCGCCCCTGACTTCTGGTGCACGCCCCATCTGGTAAACGTGATGCTGCTTGCCCGAGACATGAACGGTCGCCGCATCTATGATAATGTAAACGAGCTTAAGGCTGCGCTGAACGTTGGGGAAATCATCACCGTTGAAACGTTCGAAGGTCTGACCCGCACTACCAAGGACAACAAGACGAAAAAGTTCCTGGGTCTTATGTGCAATCTGGCTGATTACAGCCTTGGCGCTACCAAGGGCGGCGAAATCACGCATTTCACGGACTTCGACATCAACTTCAATCAGCAGGTGAGCTTGCTTGAAACCCGTGTATCCGGTGCGAACACCCGTGTTCTGTCGGCGATTGCGCTGGAGGAAGACGTAACAGCGAGTGTGGAATAAGGAACGAGGTCAAAATGGCAAAGTTTTATGATGTCGTAGGGTATGCGGAGACAAGCGAGACACGACCCGGAATCTGGGAAGAATGCATTACGGAACGCCCGTACTTTGGAGACGTGATTCGCAACGCGCGGCGTCTGGAGGCTGGCGAAAGCGTAAACGACAACGTTGTGGTTAACAACAGTATCAGTATCGTGGCTGATCCGTATGCGAATCATCATTTTCTTGCCATTCGATACGTTCAATGGATGGGGGCTCTCTGGAAGGTGACGAATGTCGAGGTTCAGAGCCCCCGTCTTCTTTTGACGATTGGAGGTGTGTATAACGGCCCGAGAGCAAGATCTACAGACGTTTCTGGTTGAGTTGATGCGAAACGCCACCAACAGCCCGAATCCGCATGTGTATTTTCAGCCACCTGACGGCTGTCAAATCGAATACCCATGCATTGTGTATGAGCGCGGCCGGATTCACAGCGCCTCTGCCGACAACCGGCCGTACATACACAGTCGAAGCTACCTTCTTACCGTCATTGACCGAGTACCCGACAGTCCAATTCTGGACAGGGTAGCTTCTCTCCCATCGTGTCGTCATGATCGACACTTTGTAAGTGCAAACCTGCATCATGACGTTTTCACCATCTTTTTCTAATCCGAAAAACGATTGACTCAAAGGAGGGTTTTTTATTATGAGCGAGACCAAGAAACTTGTTTGGGATGCCGCCGGTGACAAGCGTTACGAACGAGGGGTATCCAAGGGTGTGCTCTATCCGACGAAGGACGACGGAAGCTACGATGTCGGCGTCGCCTGGAACGGTCTGACGACCGTGAACGAAAGTCCCGACGGCGGCGAAGCGACCGATCTGTGGGCGGACAACATTAAGTACGGTACGCTTCGTTCGATTGAGAACCATAAGGGTTCGATCGAAGCCTATACGTATCCGGATGAATTCGCCGAGTGCGACGGAAGCGCCGAGCCCACGCCCGGTCTCCGTATCGGCCAGCAGGCTCGAAAGCCGTTCGGCTTCTCCTACCGTACCGAAATCGGCAGCGACAACAATCCTACGCTGGGCTACAAGCTGCACCTGGTATATGGCGCCACTGCGTCCCCGAGCGAGAAGTCGCACGAGACGGTAAATGATTCTTCCGACATTTCCCCGCTTTCGTGGGACTACGAAACGGTTCCCGTGGCTGTAGATGGCTACGAGCCCACTGCGCATATCGAAATCGATTCCACGAAGGTACAAGCGGTCAAGCTTACCGCTTTGGAAACGATTCTGTACGGAAGCGAAACCGCAAACCCGCGTCTTCCGCTGCCGGCGGAGGTTATTTCGACGCTTGTCGACACGACCGAGTGATCCGGCTAACGCCGGGAGAGACCCTGTCTAATCGGGTTCTCTCCCGGTTATTCAATCCGTCAAAATGAACGACATGCAGAAAGGAAGAATTCCATGTTCAAGAAAACGATTACCTATATGGACTACAACGGCAAGGAGCGCACGGAGGACTTCTCGTTTAACCTCAGCAAGGCCGAGCTTTTGGAAATGAACCTGACTACCGAAGGCGGTATGGAACAGTTTCTTCAGAAAATCATTGCTGAAGAGGATGTTCGCAAGCTGGTGGATCTGTTCAAGGAAATTATTATCCGCTCCTATGGTGAAAAGAGTATCGACGGCCGATACTTCGTTAAGAAGGATGACAACGGACGCCGTCTGGTCGACAAATTCACGCAGACGGAAGCCTATTCCGAGCTTTTCTGTGAGCTGGCCACCGACGACAAGGCCGCCGCCGAGTTCATTAACGGCATCATTCCGCAGGCACTCGCCGCAGAGGTATCCGCTGAAATCGCCGCGAATGCCGCGCAGAATAACGCGGTCGACGTGCCTGAGTCCGTCTGAGCGGAGGCGGTTTTGAATGCTCCGTTTAACGATACCCACCACGGAGTATTACAACGAAGCGACGAATGAATTCGTTACCGTCAGCGAGCAGGCTCTTGAAATGGAGCACTCCCTCCTATCCCTTTCAAAATGGGAAAGCAAATGGCACAAGCCCTTTCTTGGGTCGGACGAGAAAACTCGCGACGAGCTTCTGGATTATTTTCGCTGCATGACCGTAACAAAAAACGTTTCCCCTATGATTTACTACGCTCTTACTGCGGACAACATTCGCACCCTTACCGCTTATATGAATGACTCTATGACCGCTACGCGCTTCAGCGAAGCCTCAAATAAGAAATTCTCGCACGAAATCATCACCGCGGAGATCATCTATTACTGGATGATCGACCTGGGGATTCCGCTTTCGTGCGAGAACTGGCATTTGAACCGTTTGCTGACGCTGGTGCGCGTTTGCAACGAAAAGAACGCGCCTGCCAAAAAGATGAGCAAGAGCGAACGGTTTGCACGGAACCGTATGCTGAACGCCGAGCGCAAGGCACGGCTTCATAGCCGTGGATAGGGAGAATACCGAGAAGGGAGGATCGTCGCAATGGGTATAACAGTCAAGTGTCGAGGAAGCTTTCGCAAGAGTGAGCGGTTTCTCAATGCCATTAATGGCCGCCGATACCTGAATATCTTGGACAAATACGGACAAATGGGCGTAGATGCGCTTGCTTCCGCAACGCCAAAGGATACTGGAAAAACCGCCTCCTGCTGGACGTACACGATTGAGCGCGACGAAGACCGCGCGGCGATTTCGTGGGAGAATACGAATGTGATTCACTATGTCAATATTGCGGTGATTCTCCAGTACGGTCATGCTACGGGGTCGGGCGGCTACGTACAAGGCCGAGACTATATCAACCCTGCCATGCAGCCGATATTTGACATGATCGCCAAAAAAGTGTGGAAGGGGGTGACGCAGGCATGAGCAGCAGCATCGATCGAAGAATTGTCGAAATGCGATTCGACAACAAGCAGTTTGAGAAGGGAATTCAGACAAGCCTTGAGTCCCTTACGAGCCTTAAGAAGAACCTGCAGTTCGACAATGTGAGCAACGGAATCGAGGAGACCACGAAGTCTGTAAAGACTCTGGCGCATCAGTTTACCTTGCTGGGGCGAATCGGGCTCAAGGTAAAGGATGCATTTGCCGATCTGATTGTAAACCGAGGAAAGCAGCTGGTAAAGTCCCTCTCCATTGATCAGGTAAGTGCGGGATGGACGAAATACGGACAAAAAACAGCGTCCGTACAGACCATCATGAACGCCACTGGCAAAACGATTGACGAGGTCAACGGTTACTTAGACAAGCTGATGTGGTTCTCGGATGAAACCAGTTATAATTTCACCGAGATGACATCCGCGCTTGGCACAATGACCTCCTCCGGCGGAGACATCGAAAAGCTGATTCCCATGATCGAGGGTATGGCCGCCGCCACCGCTTTTGCGGGAAAGGGCGCATCCGAATTCAGCAGAGTCATCTATAATCTGAACCAGTCTTACGGGCAAGGCTATTTGTCGTATCTGGACTGGAAGAGTGTGGAAGGCGCAAACGTTTCCTCTGCGCAGCTTAAGCAGACGCTGATTGACACGGCCGTAGCGCTCGGCACGCTGAAGAAAGACGCGAAGGGCGTTGTAACAACCGCCAAGAGAACCGTTGTCACCGTGGACAACATGGGCTCCACGCTCAACGAGAAGTGGGTAACGTCCGAGGTCATGGAGCAGGCCTTTGGAAAATTCGGCGCCGTGTTTCAGGAGGCTTATGAGCTTGTTGAATCCGGGCAGTTCGACACCGCGGCCGAGGCGATTGCGTCCCTTGCCGGCAAGTACGACGACGTTTACTATAACGCCGCGAAGGCCGCACAGGAAGCGAAGACGTTTTCCGAGGCAATCGATTCAACGAAGGATGCCGTAAGCTCCGGTTGGATGAAGACCTTCGAGATTATATTCGGCAACTATGAAGAAGCCAAGGAAACATGGACAAACCTTGCCAATTTCCTTTGGGAGGCGTTTGCGTCCGGCGGCGAGAGCCGCAATGACCTGCTTGAGGAGTGGAAGGAGCTCGGGGGCAGGGATGATCTGATCGGGGGCGTCGGCAATTCGCTGCGCGCCGTTCTCAACATCGTTACCGCTCTCAAGGGCGGAATTGCCGAGATATTTCCAAGCCCGGACGCTACCCAGCTTGTCTCGTGGACACAGAAGGTCAAGGAGCTCGGAGATATGCTTCTGCGGCTCTCGGGCGAAGAATACAGCGAGACGGAAGTCGAAATTCCCGTCTCGGTAAACACCGATCCGGAAGAGCTGAAGCGAACGCTCAAGCGCGACATGGCCGGAGACGACGTGAAAGCCCTGCAGGAGCGCCTTACGTCGCTCGGCTACAGCATTAGCGATTTCGAGCTCAGTCGTGGATATTTTGGCGTAGCCACGCGCGACGCAGTGAAGCAGTTCCAAAAAGACCTCGGTTTAACGGTTGACGGCATTTATAACCAGGATGTCCACGAGGTTCTCTGGGAGAAGCTGTTTCCTCCAACGGAAAGCAGCCGCGTGGAAAAAACGGTCGAACGCGTATCGGTATTCAGCAGTGTTTTGGAGCGAACGAAACGGGTCATTCGGGGCGTTGCTGCCGCCGCTGATATTCTCTGGAAGGGCATCAAGTTTGTCGGAACCGTTGTCGTTTCCGTTCTAAAGGTTCTCACTCCGCTGGCCGACGCGCTGCTTACCATTCTCGCGGCGCTCGGCGATTGCTTCGTGGCGCTCGATAAGGGGCTTGGCATCTCCGATTTGTTCGCCAGCATGCTGGCCACGGTGATTGGGCGGCTGGAGCCCGTTACAAGGTGGATTCAGAAGGCCTCCGACGCGCTGCTTGAATTCTTCGGGCTTGGAAAAAAGGAAAACGGAACCAACGAATCACTGACGACATTCGCGAAGCTCTGTGGAAGCATGAAAGGCAAGCTGAAGGACTGGGGCGTTTGGGACGCACTTACGAAGGCATGGGATCGCCTCCGTGAAGCAGCCGGAAAGCTTGGCGACGCGTTCAAACAACTTTGGCCGTCGATAAAAGCCTCGTGGCAGAACCTGAAGACAGCCATTGGCGAGAAGCTCCCGGCATTCTCCGAAAAGGCAAAGACCGGCGCCGCGAACCTCTGGTCAAAATCCATCAGGGCAATCGGTGTCGGACTGTCAAAGGCCATCGATTTTCTCACGTCAATCGTTCAAAAGCTTCTCGCCATTCGGACGAAAATTTCCGAATTCGCGCAAACCGCATGGGAGTTCCTTACGGGGTTATGGGCGAAGCTGAAGGCATCTGAACGGTTTGGCTCTGCCGCCGCGAAGATATCCGAGTTCTTCCGCTCTATCTGGAAAAGCGTATCCGAGTTCTTTGTCGGAGGAGACGCGGCCGAAGAGAAGCTATCCATCTTTTCGAAAATCGCGGCAACGCTGAAACAGGGCTGGGAAAAGGTAAGCTCTGTAGTTACATGGGTATGCGACGGAATTGACACGTTATGGAAAAAGGTTGGCGGATTCGACGGCATCATCGGCAAAGGGTGGGGACTTACCTCGCTTTTCGGCGGAATTGCATCCGTTAAGCTTATTCGCTCCCTCACAAGCGTCGTTAAGGCCTTCGCTGGAATTGCACCCGGAGCCACATCACTCCTTACGACGATTGGAACCGCGATTCGGAGTTTTTTCACAAACGCCGAAAGCGTTTTCTCATCAATAAAAGGATACTTGGAAAGTCGCTCCCTCGAGAGCAAAGCAAAGCGCACGGACGCTATCGCCCACGCCGTGAAATCGTTTGCCATCGCGCTTCTCGCCATCGTTGGCGCTATCTACATTCTTGGTAAAATGGACCCCGACGAGCTGAAGCAAGGCGCCATCACCATTCTTGGAATTGCCGCCGCGCTCGCCATTCTGCAGGTTGGATGCAGGCTGCTTACAAAAAACTGTCCCGACCAGACGCAGTTCCGAGGCATTTTGCCGCTGACGCTTGCCGTGCTGACGTTGGCCGTTGTCATGAAGCTGGTTAACAAGCTGAGCCACACGGATTATCTAAAGGGTTTGGCGCGCGTAAGCGGAATGATTCTCGCCCTGCGGCTTATCATGGTCGGTTTTGAGAAGCTCCAAAGCACCAACGTATCAATCAAAGGTATGCTGAGCCTTTCCTTCGCGCTGATCGCTCTATTGAGCGTCATCATGCTGGTCAACAAGCTGAGCCACACGGATTATCTAAAGGGCTTGGCACGCGTAAGCGGAATGATTCTTGCCCTGCGGCTTTTTATTGCCGGATTTAAGAAGTTAGACAGCCCGAACGTTTCGATTAAAGGGCTTATCCGATTGTCCATTTCACTTCTGGCTCTTGTCGGCGTAATCAAAATCATCAGCGGCATGGAGGCTGGCAAATACTGGACGAGTTTGCTCCGTCTTTCCGGCCTTATGCTCGCGCTAATGCTGTTCGCCCGCTCGCTGTCAAAGCTCGACGCAAAGAGGTTTGGGGGAAAAGCGGCTGGACTCATCGTTATCGCTCTTGCGATTCACATGTTTGCAAGAGCCATGCGCTATATCGGAAAGTTGGATACCCGCACCTATGTGCTCGGTCTTGGCGGTTTAACGACCATTCTTCTGGCGCTGAAGGGCTTGTTGAAGGCTGTCGCCCAGATTAATCTGAAACAAGTTGCCGGCGTGCTCGTAATGTGCGTAGGCGTTGCGGCACTCATGGGGTTATTTACGCTGGCGCTTCGCAAAGTCGAGGATGTCGACGACCGAAAAATCAAGTGGTTCGGGCTTGGCATCACCGGCATGCTCGCCGCGCTGGCCTTGATCATGCGCCAGTCGTCCAAGCTTACGTTCGCGGGCATTGCCAAAAGTATATTGTCCATCGTAGCGATTGCTGCCGCGATCGGCCTGGTCATTGCCGCGTTCGCGGGGCTTCGAAAAATTCCCGGGTTTCAGGAATTCATGAACGGCGGAGCCGAATCCATCGGCGCAATCGTTGGAAGCTTCTTAGGTGGAATGAGCAAGGCGCAAATCGAAGTGTTCAACAACCTTGCGACCGATCTCGACGAGGATTCGCTCGACAGAGCCTTGAGTCTCGCCAACGCATTGTCAGACTTCGAGAAAAAGCTTCCGACCACCGGAACCGGAAACATTCTGTCGCTTCTCCAGAAATCGCCGCTTGGACAGTTTTCCGGAGACATGAGCACGTTCGGCACGAAGTTTACCGAGTTCGCTCGCGCGCTGAACCAGATTACCGTTGAGGAGTACGAAGACCTTTCCGGGAAAGCGACAAAAGCCATCGAAATTGCCACGGCGCTTGCCACATTCACGAGTACCTATGTTCCGGAGGCTTCCGACAAATCCCTCTCCTCGGGAATTTGGACATGGATGAACGGCTCGGATCTGCAAATCTTTTCCGAGGGCATGGGCACCTTCGGGGAGAAATTTAATAATTTCGCCGCCGCCTTAGACGGTATCGAAAACACCACGTACAATAATCTTTCCGGGAAAGCAGCGACGGCCATCGAGATTGCAAGCGCGTTTGCCACCTTCGTGAATAACGATGTCACAGCACCCGCAAAAGTAAATCTCGGCTGGCTCGGTGCCGATTATATTTCGGCAACCGAATCGTTCTCCAGGGATATGAGTACGTTCGGCACTTGCTTCTCGAATTTCGCCGCCGCCTTAGACGGTATCGAAAACACCACGTACAATAATCTTTCCGGGAAAGCAGCGACGGCCATCGAGATTGCAAGCGCGTTTGCCACCTTCGTGAATAACGATATTAAGACACCATCCGCCGTAGAGGTTGGTTGGATTGGTATGGTGACGAAAACCGCAACGGACGTTTTCACTGATGATATGGCGGATTTTGCAAAGGCATTCAATACGTTTGTCAAGAAAATTTCGCCAATCACAACAGAGGAGCTTGACGGTCTGTCCGCAAAAACGGAGAACGCAATTGATATCGCAACCGCCCTTGCGAATTTCATGTCCGCGGAAATTCCCGAAGTGACGATGGTTGGCACCGGAATCTTGGGACTCAACTATAAATCGATAAACGAAGTATTCAACGAGGATATGGAGGATTTCGCCGGCGCATTTAACGGTTTTGCCACCATACTAAGCAAAATCGAAAATCCGCCAAGCACAGATCAGACAAACACGGCAATTGCGTGCGCGCAGCTGGTTGCGGACTTCTTTAACGACATTGGTGGAATGGAGGGCATCGAATCGAAGGGTGCGGTGGCTACGTGGTGGAGCGGCGACACGAACCTTAACACGGTTCTTGAAGGAATCGTTACGCTTGCGACGAATGTCGTAACGGCGTCCGAGGCGCTTTCCGGAATTTCCGACCTTCCTACGGCTAAAGAGAATTTGGAGTTCGCCTTCAGCGTTCTCAATTCGATGGCGGACATAACGGTTTTGCTCAGCGGTATGGCTGCTAATTTTCAGTACATGACCGGTGATCAGATTAACAATTCGTGGTGGTTAATAACCGACTTACTTACTAAAGCTGTTGACACCATTCCCAGCCTCGCCACGGCGGTTAAGGACTTCTACGACCAGACAAAGGATCTCGATACAACCCGCGTTACCAACGTGATGCAGGCGCTAACCGACATGTTCGCGTCCATGCAGCTGCTCGACCAAGACAAGTGGAAGGATTACCTCAACACGGAAAAGTGGCTGGAGAATCTCGACGTAAAAGCCTTTGAGAGCACCATCGACGACTTCACAACCGCCGCAAACAGAACAATTGACGACCTATACAGTACACTGGGTTACTATGCGCCGCTTATATCCGAAAACGTTGACGGGATTACGGCGTCCATTGGCAATCTTCAAAGCGGCTTCAGCGCCGCCGGCTTGGACTTTGCCAGCAGCCTCTCCAATGGCTATGGATGGAACTCCGACACCAGCACCTTTACAAAATCCACGCAGGAACAGCTGAGTGCGGTAACAGCATTCAAGAGCAAGTTCCGCGTCGCGGGTCAAGACTTCGCCATCGGGCTTGCGAAGGGGTTGGACGATCGAAAGTACCATGTCATCAAAGCGGCAAACGTTCTGGCGCAATCGGTGCTGGATGAAATTCGCGAGGTCTTCGACGAGCATTCCCCGTCGAAGGAAGCGAACGAAATCGGCCGATATTTCGACAAGGGTCTCGCGGGCGGCCTCAAGGAAGGCAGCTCTGACACCACCCGCGCAGCAAAGGATATGGCACTGGATGCGCTGCACGGCGTACAGGATACGCTGCTTGCGCTTTCCAATCTCATTGCGGACGGCATCGACGTCGATCCCGTAATTCGACCGGTTGTCGATCTGAGCAACGTAACTGCCGGCGCGCAGGCCATCGGCGGCATGCTTGGCGGAAGCCAAACCGTTTCCGTCGATACGAGCACGCGGCTTTCAAGCAATGCGGCTCGCGCGGCTGCTGCCTCTGCCATCGCGCGACAAACCGCCGGAACGCAAACGCAGTCGAGCGCCGTGCAGTCGGCGGGCGATCAGGTAAACGTTACCGGCAACACCTTCGTGATTCGGGACGATCAGGATATTTACAGCCTCGCCTCCGAAATCGCGACACTCCTCTACCGCCAGCAGCGAAGTGCTGGCGCGCACTAAAACAAATCCGTCTCCGCTTCTCCAGCAAGAGCGGCGGAGACAATATTCATATGATATTCCGATAACAGAAAGGAGGCGTCCACATGACAAGCAAGCTGAGCGACATTGACTGGTTTCAATGGAACGGCGTCAAATGTACGGAATACGGCATGCATGTGCTCGAACAGCCGACCTATCTGCGCCCGAAGGAGCGAATCGATTACGAGACGATTCCCGGCCGCAGCGGCTCGCTTGCGCTGGCGGAGGGCGATGATATTTTCGATGATCTTCAGCTCACCTGCAAGTGCGTGATTGACGATTCCTACGGCACGGAGGACGGCGTGCGCTTCGACCGGCTTCAGCGAATTTCCGCATGGCTGCGCGGTTCCGGCGAAATTGTATTTGCCAGCCGCCCCGAGGGCTTTTACAAAGCGCGCATTTCCAATCAGCTTCGCTTTGAAACGATTCTTCGCGGCCATCCGCATCGCACGTTTTCCGTAGAATTCCGCTGTCAGCCCTTCTTTTATCCCTCCGGCGGAAACACGCCCATCACGGTTGGCTCCGACCCTGTGCGGCTCACGAACCCCGGCAACGTTCGCGCCCTGCCGCTGATCAAGCTGACCGGCACGGGCGAGGGCACAATCATGCTCGGCGACGGAACCATGTTCGTGAACAGCTTCGACAATCTGGATTACCTCATGCTGGACTGTGAGGCAAAGGTTGTCTACAAGGGCACCGCCGGCAGTGCGACCGACCCGCTTGTGCTGCTCGGCTCCCGCGTAACCGGCGAATGGCTCACGATTCCTGTCGGCACGTCATTTGTCACGCTTACCGGCGGCATCACATCGGCATCAATCGTGCCGAGATGGAGGTCGATCGGATGAGTGATATTTACGTATTCGGCCCCACCGAGAGCGCAAACGACTACTCAACCATGGGTCTCGTCGGCGCACTCACGCCAACCGCCTGCACCTTTCGCGAGATTGCAAACGGAGAAAGTCTCGTCGAGCTGGAGCATCCGCTTGACACCTTCGGTCGATACGCCGCGTTGGAGCGCGGAAATATTCTGGTTGTTCCCGTTCCCGTGCGCACAACGCCGGAGATTCAGGACGGGCAGTGCGTGACCACTGTTTGGCGATACAAAATTAAGCCGCTCGACCAGCTCACCTCCAAGGCACAGCGCACGTTGTATAAACAGAAAACCGGCAGCGGCACAAAAAAGCTGATGCCGGCGGAAACGCTGCTGACCGTTGTACAGAAGTCCGAGGATGAAGACGCGCGATGGAAGGTGAAAACTCCGTATGGCGACGGCTGGGTGGTTACGGATGGGCTGGAGCTCGTAACCGAGCACACCATCGACGACAGCAGCGCGGCCATCGAAGAAATCGAAAGCCCGTGGACGGTGCGCGATCAATATTTTCGAATCTACGAGGTCGAAAAGAACGAAACCAGCGTATCCGTTTCCGCGCGTCACATCAGCTATGACTTGCTTGTGAACCTCTCCAAGTTCAACACGGAGGAAAGTCGGACGCTGGAACAGGCGTTGACTCAAACGCTCGGCGAAACGTATATTTCCCACGATTTTACCGCGTACACAAACGTTTCCAACGAGCATGCGGGACTCTTCTACCGCGACCGAAATCCGATTGATATTTTCCTGAACGAGGAGGACGGCCTATGCACGCGATACGACGTAAGCCTTGTTCGCGACAACTACGAATTATATTTTCTGCACGACCCCGGCCTAAATCGGGGCGTTACGCTGGAATACGGAAAGAACCTGACCGGCATTACCTTCACCAGCAGCGATGAGGAGCTCGCCACGCGCATCATCCCTATCGGCGAAAAGAAGGACGGCACGCCTTTATATTTGGCGGACACAAACGCGGACAACGCCCAGTGCGTTGACAGCTCGAAAATCAACGACTATCCGCTCATCCACGCGTACGCGCTGGAATGCGAAAACTGCACGGTCGGGGACAAGGATGAAAGCGGCGGAACCATCACGACCGAAATTGCTCGCGCGCGAATGCGGCAGCAGGCACAGGATCTGTTGGATGATGGCTGCGACGAGCCGAAAATCGAAATGGACGTTGACTTTATCAACCTCGGCGATACGGAGGAGTATGCCTGCTTCCGCAGGCTTGAAAACTGCTTCCTCTACGACTATGTCACCGTGCGCTACCCGCGGCAGAGCATCGACGTAACGGCGAGAATCACCGAAATCGAATGGGATTGTCTGACCGAGCGAATGGAAAAGGTTACCATTGGCACCATTGGGAAGACGTTGGCGAACGCGGGAATTTGCACATGGCAGATTCCCAGCGGGTTCAGCGGGAGCAAGATTGCCAGCGGAACGCTTGGAAGCAGCGCGCTGAAGGACGATGTTATCAACGTTCGGCACATGCAGGCGGAGAGCATCAACACGGATGCGCTTCAGGCCGCCTGCGTAACCGCCGTAAAAATTGCGGCGGGCGCCATTACGGCGGAGAAGCTGGACGCGGAGACCGTTGACGCCAAAATTGCGAATCTCGTGGTTGCCAACATCCAAAATGCCGACATCGACTGGGCAGACATTGAGCACCTGAACGCGGCTGTGGCCGAAATCGCGAAGGCGCACCTGACGGACGCGGATATCGATTGGGCGAACATCGCCAATCTCACGGCGCAGGTTGCCTCCATCGCACAGGCAAGGATTGAAAACGCGACGATTCAGACGGCGCAAATCGAGAATCTTGCCGCGGCCGTCGCGGAAATCGTCCACCTTGAGGCACAGGTCGGCGATTTTACACTTGCCGAAATTAAAAACCTGCTGGCGGACGCGCTGATTCTTCAGGAGGGTCTCGCGAACAAGATGATGATTCAAAATCTTGTCGTGACCAGCGCGAATATGCTCGGCGCCACCGTTGACCGACTGGTAGTAAAGGGCTCGGACGGCAAGTATTACCGGATTCAGATTGGCTCGGATGGTGCCATCTCTACCGAAGAGGTCACGGTGAGCGCCGGAGAAATCAGCGCCGGAGAAACCGAGGACGGGCGGCAGATTCTGGCCAGTACTGCGAACATTGACAGTCTGAACGCCACCACCATCAAGGCGTCCAAGGCCATTCTTGCCACGATATTTACCGAAAGCCTGACCGCGGGCGTCATCACTGCCGGAGAAGCGCTGATTGCCAGTGCGAAAATTCCAACGCTGTATGTTATCGCGCTGAACGCCCTTGGCGGGAGCATCAATCTGTCCGCCAACGAGAGCATTACCGCGCTCGTATCCAGCACAGATGCGCTGGACGGGCGCTTGACCGAGGCGGAGCAGAAGCTTACAAAGGACGCCATCGTATCGACCGTAACCGAAAGCGCCGAATTTGATGAGCTTTCGGATTCGGTAAGCGACGCGCTCTCCCAGGCAAAGGACGCGCAGGCACAGGCGGAAAGCGCGCAGTCGTCCGCCGCGCTGACCGAAAGCGCCGTGAACACACTTCGAACGACGGTTACGCAGACGGCAAGCTCCCTCTCCGTTGTGAAGACGGAAACGAGCACTCTGGGCGAACGGGTAACGACCATCGAGAAAGGCGTACATATCGACGGATCGACCATCGGCCTGTACAGTACGGACAGTCCGTATAAAAGTCTCATTACGAATTCCGGCTGGCAGATTCTGGAGGGAAGCACCGTGCTGATTGACTGCTCGAAAACGAAGCTGACCGCTCCGCGTGTCGTGATATCTGACATGCTGGTCGTCGGCAACGCCGCATGGAAGCCGGGCTCGGACAAGCATCTTCGACTGCTTAGCTACGGGAGGCGATAAGCATGCCAACGATTACGCTCACCCCCACCGCCGCATCCGCAGCGGACAGCAGCGGGTGGGTAACGCTCAATTATTACAAAAACACATCCTCAGACTATCCGCTCACATTGAACCTAACCTACCCGGCAAACGAGACGCTTTCCGGCGGCGGGGTAAACATTACAGAAATCACGTTTCACGGGTATATTCGAAACAAATCGACGGCGATCAAGCGCTTACAGCTTGGTTTTCGCCCATCGGCAGACGCGGGCTCGGAAAGCTGGTGTCAAATCAATGAAACGAACGTCACCGGCGCGGCATTCAAGGCCGTTGACGTGTCATACAGCGGCACCAGCTACGTATACAACCGCTTTTCGAAGACCTATAACGGCACGCATATTCTGACGCAGCACGTTCAGTCCGCCATGCAGGCCGGAACGCCCCTCTATCTGGGCATCATCGTACCCGACCTGTACCGCAATGTTTCCTTATCGCTCACGCTCTCGGAATGGACGATCGACGTGACCTATGAGCTGCTCGGAAACGTTCCAACGACCAGTGGGGCAACCGCCGTAATCGGCACGGATTCCATTACCGTTACGGTTGTGAAGACGATTGCTGAGAGCACCACGACGCTGATTTATTCCGGCAACGACCCATACGGCGAATCTGTACATATTCATAGACAGGTGGATCTTGGAACGGGCACCTCCGATACGTTCGCCATTCCGAAAACGATCGGCGAATACTTTCCGGCGGCCATTTCGTATCCGTTAACGATTACCGCCGTTACCTACGTGGACGGCGCAGAGGCCGGGCGCATCGATACGTCCGTAACCCTCACGCTCCCGGACGATTCCTCCCCCACGGTCGAGGTTGCAGCCGAGCCCTGCTGGGCGACGACCGCGCCGGAGGCAACCGCGTTTGCGGCTTATATTCAGCATCAGTCCGGCGTGAAATTCACGTTTACGGCGAGCGCACGGTACGGAGCCTCTTTCGAGGGACATACGCTCGAAATCGAGAGCTGCTCTTATATCGGCACCATCGGTGAGGCAGGCGAGCTGGAGCCGGCGAGACATCTGCCGTTTTCCGGCAGCGGCAAAATCCCATGGACGCTGACGGTTACGGATACGCGAGGACTTACCGCCACGAAGACCGGCACAATCACCGTAATGCCATGGTCACCCCCGACGATTCAGCGCTTCGAGGTGTATCGCGTGACGGAGGCGAACGTGGAGGCCATCGACGGAACCTATATTCGAGCGCTGGCGGAATTGTCTGCCGTGTCGGTTGTCGCCGAGGAAACCGAGAGGAACAGCCTTCGTTTTCATATTCTGTATCGCGAAATCTCGGATACGCCCGGCGAATGGAGCTCGGCGGACGAGGTTTCCGTAAACGCACGGCAGCTTGACGGCTCGTACCTTCTGAAAAAGGACGGCGCGGCAATCGGCGGCGGGCTCGACGAAGAAGGGCATGATCTCCCGTTCAACGAAATGCTGGGCTACGAGTTTCAGCTTGTGGCGGAGGATATTTACGGCAGCTCAACGGTGCAGGCCGCGATTCCGAGTGCGCAGCAGTTTCAAGACATCGACGAAGGCACGGGCAACATGGGCTTCGGCGGAAACGCGCCCGAGGCTGCGGATGCGTCGGCGTATCGCTTTTACAAGCAGACGGACTTTCCGTCCGGCATACAGATAGAGTCGCAGCGCTATGGCTGGCATGCGGGGGATTCCTTAGAAATCGGCTCAACGATGGTAATACCCGGATACATAACCGGCGGTGCAAAGGATTGCCACGCGCTTCTTTGTCTAGGACAGCCGATATTTGCGAGCAGCGCGGTGCTCTCTGGAGCCGTGGTACTGCGCGGCATAAAGGGCTATGTGGACAACATGGGCTATTCGACCGGCGTTGCCGTGGGCGCGGCCGATTTTACCTTCGCGGCCGAAATCGTGAACGCGAAGGCCGGTATGGTGAATCTTTCCGTATCGAAGACCGCCGCGTTCGAAAACGCAACAAACAACACGCCCGCCACGATGCACGGCGCGGGCAGCCAAAATCTGGTTATCACCTTTGCTTAGCGAGGAGGAAGCGTATGAGCTATGATTTCAACCGGGTGCTTGAAGTAGCCGAGGCGGAAGTGGGATATTTGGAGAAAAAGTCGAACGCGGAGCTGGACGACAAAACCGCGAACGCCGGAGACAAAAACTACACGAAATACGCACGCGATCTGGACGCGCTGGGATTTTACAACGGGCGCAAGAACGGAGTGGCGTGGTGTGATATTTTCGTGGACTGGTGTTTTGTGCAGGCCTACGGGCTGGAGGCGGCGCTCAAGCTGACAAACCAGCCGCTGGGCAAGAGCAACTGCGGCGCGGGCTGCAAATACAGCCGCCAATATTATAAGAAGGCGAATCGGCTGTACGGTGAGCCGCAGCCCGGCGATCAGATTTTCTTCTGGCCGAAGGACGCCATTGGCGGGCCGGCTGTGGCGCACACAGGGCTTGTGTATCAGGTAGACGCAACGTATGTGTATACGATTGAGGGCAACACCAGCGGCGCGAACGGCGTAATTGCCAATGGCGGCGGCGTGTGCAAAAAGAAATACAGGCTGACTTATAACCGCATCGCAGGATATGGCCGCCCGGATTACGGGGTGGCGGTGAAAACCGAAGTTCCTGTCGAAACGCCCGCGCAGGAGCCTGTTACGGAT
>CAZKQB010000047.1:0-24239 GCA_964554795.1 uncultured Oscillospiraceae bacterium
CGATGACCGGAAAAGGCTTCTGATGCATGGCTTTCGCCTCCTTTGCATTGTCGTGCTCTTACATTATATTCCATCAAACATCTTATGACAAGCGTTTTTTATTGCGGAGGGATGAATGAAAAACTATTTTACGCTTGAACGAGTCTCCTTGTTGTATGATCATTATGCCTTTATCGACGTACCCCAGTATTACGCAGATCAGCTGTTCATCCGGCATAAGGTGCGGGTCCACTTCGGTAAGGAGTTCCAGAATCCGGACCAGCCGTATGTCATTATCTTCTGCAAGGTCAGAAAGCGCGACAGAGACAGGTTCCTCGCTGCACTGTCCGAATTGGATCGAAAGATGCTCCTGTGCGGCTATCCCGGGTATTCGGAGTTCTGCGATACCTTTATAGACCAAATGAACGACGGGGCAAGGGTGCTACGAGAAAAGAGGTGTAAGTCCAATGAAACACATCCCATTGGAGAAACAGAGCAAACGCGTTCAGAAAGAGCATCATGATAAACAGCGCGGTTCGTGGAATGGCGTGGTACCCGTTACAAGGGTGATACCGAACAAGAGGGCTTATGACCGCAGAAGAGTTAAACAGGCAGATCGCAGTCTCCGAGCAGCAGAGGGCTAAATTGCTCCCGCAGCAACCTAAGCGACGCACAGGGCGCGCATACAGACGAATGTTGGGCAAGCGAAAATTCGACCGTTTGTACCGTATTGTGAGCAGCAGCTATGTGCCGCATGCCGGCTATATCAGCTGGTCTTATGTGGACGGACAGCATGTGCCGACCGGCACTTATATCAAGTACCCCAAGAACAGCAACCGTCAGCGTTGGTGCAAGAAAGCATCCAGCGCCCGGGTTAGGAAATACATGGATCTTCCAAGCAAGGGGAACAGTTACCGCCGAGTATTTGATTACTGGTGGACGCTGTACTGATTGCAGGAAATATGGAGATAATTGGAACGGCTGTAGTTCAGCAGGGTGGAACGTTGCTTCTGCTGCCTGAAGTGATTCGGCGAATGCAACCGAACCTTGCTGATAGCTTTCGATGCACGGTACTAAGAAAGCCCAGTATTGCACCTACCGAGAGGAAGTGGGTGCATTTGTCGTTTTACATTCGGATTCTGTAAGAACATAAAGAAAAGGACTGAAACCTTGTATCAAAGTTACAGTCCTTATTGTGGCGGAAGCGGTGGGATTCGAACCCACGGACGGTTGCCCGTCACCTGATTTCGAGTCAGGGCCGTTATGACCACTTCGATACGCTTCCACACGTGCGACCAAACGCCTGTTTATTATAGTCGCTGTCTTCACTTTTGTCAAGCGCTTTTCGGTAAAACTTGACCTTCATGGATGAGAACAGGTTAAAGGATAAGGTTATGGACAGGCGATAGATTCTTGCGCTAAAGCCAGTCGTAACCGAAGGAAAGGCTGGGGGTATTTTGTTGTTTCCGGATAACGCGGTATGCAGAAATGATACAAACGCAAGGATAGAGAACTCAAGATGTACCGAGAAAAAGAGATTCCTGGATTCGAGGGTTTGAAAACAGATTTTATGGGCAGAGAGAGAAATGAGACCAATAAGCTGCGCAGCTGCTGTATCAGGGACATGTGGAAAATGTACGATAGATGAAAACGAATTCGCCGATAAGTGCAAGAGAGCAGACAAGCAGATCAAAGTTGTTTAGATATCTATGTATTCTTCATTCCGTCGGACAGCTTCATAGTAGAAGGGAACTGCCTCTGTCAGTGCCGAGCGAAGTGGAAAATGAGCGAGACAAACCAGACGTTAAGGAGAGCGGCTACATCCGCCCAATGGAATGTGTATATGTTTGCGGCGTCGGCGGTCATTTCCGTCCGCTTCCATTTCCCGTTTCGCAGAACGGCCTCATCGGATACGGGTACCGCCTCTGTCAGTGCCGGGCGAAGTGGAAAATGAGCGAGGCAAACGCGGGGCGACGCTGCGCAGACGTTAAGGAGAACGTCTGCGCGGCTGCATCCGTTTTGGTTCGAACGTCCAATGAAATACTTATGCGTTTGCGGCGTCGGCGGTCATTTCCGTCAGCTTCCATTCTCCGTTCCGCAGAACGGCCTCATAGTAGACGGGCACAGCTTCTGCCAGCGCCGGGCGAAGTGGACGCACGGCTGCAACGGCGCGGCGGCCGTCCGGCGGCGCGAAGCGAAGCTGCGCCGTGCTGCCGGTAGAGAGTGCAACCTGCCGGGCGGATTCATCCATTTGCGCGCCGTTATCAAAGTATGCAATGGACGCATCTGCAAGCCCCAACTGCATGCATTCCAATGCGGCGCGCGCACAGGATGCAGGGGTTGTCGCACGGAACTCGCCGGACGGGTTCGATATGAGCTCCGGCGCTTCTGGCTCAAAGCGTTCGCCTGCATTCCTCCATATGGTGCGCCGCAGGTGTCCCGCCAGATCGCCTACGCCTTCCGACACGGCGATGCGTCCTCCGCCCAGAAAGGCGATTTCATCGCCCACGGCGCGCAGGCATTCTTTGCCGGTCTCCGCATCCAAAGCGATGACAAACCGCCCGCCGCCCTCTCGCGCGCCGGAAACGTACAAAAGTCCGTCGCCTTCTGCCAGCGTTGGCTCCTGCGCGCCCTCCGGCAGTGCGATTGTCAGCGGCCGTCCGGCAGCCTCAAGGGAAAGCGTCGTCCGTTCACCCCGCGCCATCAGGCGCAGTGTGCGCCCCGAGCCGGTGAGCAGCGTTTCCTCCGGTACGGCCGGATACACGCGGTCGGGTGAAAGCTCTACCTCCGTGACACCGAATGGCCACGCGATAGCGCTCACGCCCCGCAGCCCGTCAAACGACGCAGGCACCGGTCGTCCTGCCGAAAACGCGAATCGGCGCGCCATGGAAAGATACCCCGGCATAAGCGGCTGAAACACGAGATAAATCGCGCCGTACGGCCCAACCGGCCGGAATAGGGGCGCATCCGGCCGCGCTTCGCCCCAGAAAGACCCGTTTACCGACACGATTCCCTCTACCGCAGAGGTCAGCATGATCATCGGCTGCATACGTCGCCCTCCCTTTTCCTCAAGCCTATGCGGCAAAACGTAAATATATTTCGAACATATTACAAAATAGTTGCACTCCAAAGGGAAATGTGATATAATTGCTTCGATCAATCTGTTTTTGTACGATGGAAGGGTGATCGTATTTATGACTCGACTGGAAATGGTGGAAAAGATTCGCGAGAAGACCGGCGTTACCTACGACGAAGCGCGTACAGCGCTGGAAAATGCAAACTGGGACATGTTGGACGCGATTGTGACGCTGGAGCATAAAAACGGCCGAGCGCAGGAGGCGCAGAGCGAACCCAACCCGACGGTGGAAACCGTGCGGGATTCTGTGCCGATGCCGAGAAAGCGCGTCGTGCGCCGCGCGAGTGCGAGCGAGGTGGGGGATAAGGTCGCCACCGTCGTGCGCTGGATCGGCACGTTTATTCAGAAAATCGACGAAACGTGCGTCGAGGTGAACCGCAAGGATGAAACGCTGTTCACGGTATCGGTGCTGTTTGTCATTATGCTGTTCATTCTGAAGTGGTGGGTGCCGGTTCTGCTGGTCGTAGCCAGCCTGTTCACCGGCTATCGCTACCGTATCACGGGAAATTCCGTGATTGCGCGCGCGGCCAATGCCGCGAGCAGCAAGGCCAGCAGCAAGGCGGAGGAAATCAAGGAGCAGATGAACCGCTCCGACGACGACTCTCAGCCGCAGGCGTAAATTTACACGCCCTTGCTTGATTTTGCGGAACGCGGTTCATAGAATACCCGTAACGGTCACCGGCCGCGGGCATAGCGTTTGCGGTCGGACGTTCCCTTGCGGAGACCGGCCGCACTTTTCTATAGAAAAGAACAACCCACAAATCTGGAGAGGCGTATCATGGTTATATCGGATGAATACTACCGCGCGCGCAAAATGGGTCTGCGCGCCTATCATGCTTGCCTGCAGGAGCATAAGCAGCCCTACCTTCCCGTGCTGGACGAGGTCGTTCCGGACGAGAAGGGGATGGCGCGCGTTCCGCTGGGCATCGTTCAGATTCCGCTGGAACGAGTGGTCGGAACAGCAACGCGCGCACGCTCCAATGCGTTCGCGCCCAACTTTATGCCGCTGCTCGAACCGAACAGCGAGTTTGCCATTAAATGGGTCAACCTGTATCAAAGCGTGCTTGCCGACGGCATGCGCCAGCCGATTTCCGTGCTCGAATACATGAACGAGTACTATCTGGTGGAAGGAAACAAGCGCGTCAGCGTCATGAATTTTTTGGATTCCATGTTCGTGGAGGCCGAGGTCACGCGCCTTCTGCCCAAGCGTACACGGGAAAACCGCGCCTATTACGAATTCATTGACTTTGAAAAGGATAGCGGTCTTAACGCGATTCTCTTTACGCAGCCAGGCAAATACCGCGAGCTGATTGAAAAGACCGGCCACACGCCGGGCGTAAAATGGTCGAGCGAGGATCGCATGGATCTTCGCAGCGCCTATCTGTACTTCGGAAACGAATACAAGGCGGAATGCGGCAACAATCCGTCCATTCCTGTGGCGGATGCCTTCCTGCTCTATTTGACTGTGTTCAGCTATGAGGAAGCCAAAAGCAAGTCCTCCTCGGAGATTGCCGCCGATATTCGCCGCCTGAAGGACGATTTCGAGCGAGGCGTCAGGTCCGAGTCCGTAAGCCTTATTATGGACCGAACCGAGGCACGCAGCGGCGGCCTTTTCAGCGCGCTGTTCCGCCCATCCAAGGTAAAGGCTGCCTTCATTTATCATCGGCCCATTGAGGACTCCGGCTGGAACTATTGGCACGAGCTGGGCCGCATCAATTGCGAAAACGCGCTGGGCGACAAGGTGGAGACCACCGTGTGCGTCACCACTGAACAGGAGCAGTTTGACGACGAGATTGAGCGCCTGATCAAGGAGGGCAACCGCATCATCTTCGCCACCTCGCCGCTGATGATGAATGCCTGCGTGCGCCCGTCATTGGAGCATCCTGACGTCGGCATCCTGTGCTGCTCGCTTCTGTCGCCCTCGCACCACGTGCGCAGCTATTACCTGCGCATCTACGAGGCCAAGTTTTTGATCGGCATGATCGCCGGCATGATGGCGGAGAACGATAAAATCGGCTACATTGGCGATTATCCCATCTATGGCGCGCCGGCGTCAATCAATGCCTTTGCCATTGGTGCGCGCATGGTGAATCCGCGCGCAAAGGTTTATCTGCAATGGTCGACGCGTAAGGACTTCGACCCTGCGCATCCGTTCGCGGACGACTCCATTCGAGTGATCTCGAATCGCGATATCAACGCGCCGCGCTATTCCTCTATGGAATACGGCCTGTATGCGCTGAAGGACGGAGGGATGACCAATCTGGCCATTCCGGTGCTGGACTGGAGCAAGTTTTACCAGACGGTGATCGAAAGCGTTCTTGCCGGCACGTTCAACGACGACCACAAGGGCCCGAGCGCGCTGGACTACTGGTGGGGTATGAGCTCGGATGCGTTGGACGTGGTGTTCTCTTCCCGCTTTGACCCGCATGCGGGACGGCTGATTCACGCCATGCAGTCGGGCATGCAGTCCGACGTGCTGTGGCCGTTTGAAGGAGAGATTCGCGCGCAGGACGGCCACGTCTGCTGCGGACGCGAGGATCGTCTTACCCCCGCGCAGATTCTGCTGATGGACTATCTGGTGGACAACGTGGTGGGCGCCATGCCCCGAATGGAGGATTTGAAGGAAAATGCGCGGCCGCTCGTGAACACACTGGGACTGGGCTGCACCCTGAAACCCGATCTCTCGGAGATCAGCTGGAAATTTAACGGATGATAGGGCGGGATGAACATGCGCGTGCTGGCCATCGCCGATGCGGCGGATAAACGGCTGTGGGATATGCTGGATCGAAGACTTCTGGAGGGCGTGGAGCTGGTTCTTTCCTGCGGGGATCTTCCAGCGGAATACCTGTCGTTCCTCACCTGCTTTACCCGTGCTCCGATCCTGTATGTGCATGGGAACCATGACGAGCGCTATTTCAAGGCTCCGCCTGAGGGCTGTGATTGCGCGGAGGATACGATTATCAACGTCGGCGGTGTGCGTGTGCTGGGTCTCGGCGGCTCCATGCGCTACCGAGAAAGCGCGTGCATGTACACCGAGCACGAGATGAAGGCGCGCATCCGCCGCCTCCATTGGAAGCTGCGCAAAAGCGGCGGCTTCGATGTCCTCCTCACCCATGCTCCCGCGCTGGGCATCGGCGACGGCGACAATCTTCCGCATCGCGGTTTCCAGTGCTTCGTCGATCTGATGGATAAATACCACCCGCAGGTTATGGTGCATGGCCACATGCATCCCGAATACGCCGCAGCCAGATTCCAGCGCGAATTTCTTCGCGGCGAAACCCGCATCATCAACGCCAACCAGCGCGTCTACTTTGACGTTGAGCCCCGGGGTAAAATCAAGCCCACATAGTCGCGTGCTTTCATGCGCAAGGCATCCCTCTGCGCTCCGATACGGAGTCTGCGGAGGGATGCTTCATATATAGATTTATGAGCTGTGTCAAATCAGGAAAGGATGATACATCATAATTAAAAAACAATGAAATATGCAGGAAAAGGGAGGAAGTATATAGAATAAAACCCGTATCTATACGAATGGTCATAAACAACGAAGCTACTGTGCATACATAAGGGAGGACCTCTGATGAAGAAGCCGAAACGGATTGCACTTCTGCTTACATTGATTGCAGCCATGACGCTGCTCCTCTGCGCAGTGGCAGAGACCGAACGCACCTACGGCAGCTATCGCTATACGCTGCTGGGCGACGGAACAGCAGAGATAACAAAGTATATCGGCAAAGCAGACGAGCTGTCCGTGCCAAGCAGCCTGAACGGGCACCCCGTGACGAGCATCGGGGAGAGCGCGTTCGAGTCCTGCGCTTCGCTTACGAGCATCACGATCCCGGACGGGGTGACGCGCATTGGAGACAGCGCTTTTTTTGAATGTACATCTCTTGTGAGCATCACCCTTCCGAAGAGCGTGACGAGCATCGGGAACAGCGCGTTTTGTTACTGCAAAGCTCTCAAGAGCATCACGATTCCGGATGGAGTAACGAGGATTGGGGACAGCGCATTCCACTCCTGCAAATCTCTTGCGAGCATCACTCTTCCGAAGAGCGTGACGAGCATCGGGAACAGCGCGTTCCGTTCCTGCCAATCCCTTACAAGTCTTACTCTCCCGAATGGTGTGACGAGCATCGGGAAAGAGGTATTTTATTCCTGCGCCTCCCTTACGGGCATCAGCATCCCGGAAGGTGTAACGAGTATCGGAAATTACGCGTTCTATTCCTGTAAAGCTCTTGCAAGAATTACTCTCCCGTCCAGCGTAAAAAGCATCGGGACGGGGGCGTTCAAGGGCTGCAAGGACGCGCTCGTGTTCACGGTTCGGCAGAATTCGTGGGCGGCGACGTGGTGCAAGGAGAGCAGGTGGAATTACATATATTATGAAGAGACTGAGCGTACCAGCGGGGACTATTGCTATACGCTGTTGGACAATGAAACGGCGGAGATAACGAAATATACCGGCAAAGCAGCCAAGCTGTCCGTGCCGAGCAAATTGGACGGATACCCCGTGACGAGGATAGGGGAGGGGGCGTTCCGTTCCTGTACATCTCTTGTGAGCATCGTTATCCCGGAGAGCGTGACGAGCCTTGGAGACGAGGCGTTCTATTCCTGCACGTCCCTTACGAGCGTTACTCTCCCGCGAGGCGTAACGAGTATCGGAAACAGCGCGTTCCGTTTCTGTTCCTCTCTTACGAGCATCGCGATTCCGGACGGTGTGAAGAGCATCGGAGACAATGCGTTTTCTTCCTGCTCTTCTCTTGCAAGCATCACAATTCCGAACGGGGTAACGAGGATCGGGAATAGCGCGTTCCGCTCCTGCAAATCCCTTACAAGCATCACTCTCCCGAAAAGCGTGACGAGCATCGGAGATAGCGCGTTCCGCTCCTGCAAATTCCTTACAAGCATCACTCTTTCAGAACGTGTAGAAAGCATTGGGAACAGTGCGTTCTCTGACTGTTCCTCTCTCACGGGCATTACTCTCCCGGAGAGTGTGACAAGCATCGGTGCATGGTCGTTCAAGGGTTGCCCGGATGCGCTTACGTTTACGGTTCCGCGGAATTCGTGGGCGGCGACGTGGTGCAGGGAGAACGGACGGAATTACACATATGAACAGACTGAGCGCACCAGCGGGGACTATTGCTATACGCTGCTGGACAATGAAACGGCGGAGATAACGAAATATACCGGCAAAGTAGCCAAGCTGTCCGTGCCGAGCAAATTAGACGGATACCCCGTGACGAGGATAGGAGACGGGGCGTTCTCTTACTGTTCCACTCTTACGAGCATTATTCTCCCGGAGAGTGTGACAAACATCGGGAGTGGTGCGTTCCGTTCCTGCACATCTCTTGTGAGTATCGACATCCCGGAAGGCGTGACGAGTATTGGAAACGAGGCGTTCTCCTTCTGCTCCTCGCTTACGAGCCTTACGCTCCCGGAAGGCGTGACGAGCATCGGAGACAATGCGTTTTCCTCCTGTTCTTCCCTTACAAGCATCACGATTCCGGACGGTGTGACGAGGATTGAGGACGGCGTATTCCGTTACTGTAAATCCCTCACAAGCGTTACGCTTCCGAAGAGCGTGACGAGGATTGGGGACAGCGCGTTCCGCTCCTGTAAATCCCTTACAAGCATTACCCTTTCGGAGGGCGTGACGAGTATTGGGAAGAGCGCGTTCCACTCCTGCACGGCCCTTACGAGTGTCACCCTTCCGGAAAGCGTGACGAGCCTTGGAGACGAGGCTTTCTATTCCTGCTCCTCTCTTGCGAGTGTCACCCTCTCAGGAAGCGTGACGACCGTCGGGAAGCGAGCGTTCCACTCCTGCAAGTCCCTTACGAGCGTCATCCTCCCGGAAAGCGTGACGAGTGTTGGGTCATTAGCCTTCAAGGGTTGCCCGGATGCGCTTACGTTTACGGTTCTGCAGGATTCGTGGGCGGCGACGTGGTGCAGGGAGAATGGACAGAACTGCATAGGCTATAAGCGGCTGGACGACGGAACGGCAGAGGTAACAAGGTATGCAGGCAACGCAGACGAGCTGTTCGTGCCGAGCGAGCTGGGCGGCTATCCCGTAACGCGGATAGGAGACGGTGCATTTTCCTCCTGCACATCCCTTGTGAGCATTGTTATCCCGGAGAGCGTGACGAGCCTTGGAGACGAGGCGTTCTATTCCTGCACGTCCCTTACGAGCGTTACTCTCCCGCGAGGCGTAACGAGTATCGGAAACAGCGCGTTCCGTTTCTGTTCCTCTCTTACGAGCATCGCGATTCCGGACGGTGTGAAGAGCATCGGAGACAATGCGTTTTCTTCCTGCTCTTCTCTTGCAAGCATCACAATTCCGAACGGGGTAACGAGGATCGGGAATAGCGCGTTCCGCTCCTGCAAATCCCTTACAAGCATCACTATCCCGAAAAGCGTGACGAGCATCGGAGATAGCGCGTTCCGCTCCTGCACGTCCCTTGCAAGCATCATTCTCCCGGAAAGTGTGACAAGTATCGGGGATAGCGCGTTCCATTCCTGCAAATCCCTTACAGGCATCACTCTTTCAGAACGTGTAGAAAGCATCGGGAACAGTGCGTTCTCTAACTGTTCCTCTCTCGCGGGCATTACTCTCCCGGAGAGTGTGACAAGCATCGGTACATGGTCGTTCAAGGATTGCCCGGATGCGCTTACGTTCACGATTCTGCAGGGTTCGTGGGCGGCAACATGGTGCAGGGAGAATGGACAGAACTACATAGGCTATAAGCGGCTGGACGACGGAACGGCAGAGGTAACAAGGTATGCAGGCAACGCAGACGAGCTGTCCGTGCCGAGCGAGCTGGGCGGCTATCCTGTAACGCGGATTGGCGACGGGGCGTTTTCCTCCTGCACATCTCTTAAGAGCGTTGCTCTCCCGGAGAGCGTGACGAGTCTTGGGAGCTACGCGTTCTCCTCCTGCTCGTCGCTTGCGAGCGTTACGCTCCCGAAGGGCGTGACGAGCCTTGGGGACGAGGTGTTCTATGCCTGCGCTTCTCTCGAGAGCCTTGCCATTCCGGAGAGCGTGACGAGGATTGGGGATAGGGCGTTTTCCTCCTGCACATCTCTTGTGAGTATCGACCTCCCGGAAGGCGTGACGAGTATTGGAAACGAGGCGTTCTCCTTCTGCTCCTCGCTTACGAGCCTTGCCATCCCGGGAAGCGTAACGAGTATCGGGAGCAACGCGTTCCATTTCTGCACATCTCTTACGGACATCGCAATTCCAGATGGGGTGACGAGGCTCGGGGACGGGGCGTTCTATTCCTGCTCCGCCCTTACGAGCATCGCGATCCCGGACGGGGTGACGAGTATCGGAAGCTACGCATTCTATTCCTGTAAATCCCTTGAGAGCGTCATCCTCCCGGACAGCGTGACGAACCTTGGGGCGCAGGCCTTCAAGGACTGTCCGGACGCGCTTACGTTCACGGCCGTGCAGGATTCGTGGGCGGAGACGTGGTGCAAGGAAAACGGGCTGCGGCTCTATGTGGTGGAAGCGCCTAAGTATACCTGCGGCGACTATGTTTACCGATTGCTGAAGGACGGAACAGCGGAGATAACGGAGTATACCGGAAAGGCAGACGAGCTGCTCGTGCCGAGCGAGCTGGAAGGCCGCGCCGTGACGAGCATCGGGGACGGGGCGTTCTCCTACTATGCTTCTCTTACGAGCCTTGCGCTTCCGGACGGGTTGACGAGCATCGGGGACGAGGCGTTCGCCTCCTGCTCATCCCTTATGAGCATCACCATCCCGGACAGCGTGACGAGCATTGGCGACTACGCGTTTTCTTCCTGTGATTCGCTTACAAGCATCACCATCCCGAGCAGTGTAATGCATATGGGATCAAACCCCTTTATGGGCTGCGAAGGATTGATCCGCATCGTTGCCTCGCCCGAGCATCCGCTTCTGGAGGTCATCGACGGCGTGCTGTTTGACAAAACGGAAAAGAAGCTGATTTGCTATCCGAAGGCCTTTGAAGAGGACAGCTATGTCGTTCCGACCGGCACCGTCAGCATCGGAGATTCTGCATTCTCTTTCTGCGATGCTCTTATAAGCGTCACCCTCCCGGACAGCATAACGCATGTGGGCTTAAACCCGTTTTCGGACTGCTCCAGACTGACCCGCATCGTTGTTTCGCTCGAGCATCCAGTTCTGGCGATTATCGACGGCGTGCTGTTTGACAAAACGGAAAAGAAGCTGATTTGCTACCCGAAAGCGCTTGAGCGGGACAGCTATGCCGTTCCCAATGGGATCGTCAGCATCGGGGACAAGGCGTTTTCTGACTGTAAATCCCTTGTGAGCCTCACGCTTCCGGACAGCGTAACGAGCCTTGGGGAGAGGGCGTTTGAGTCCTGCGCTTCCCTTACGAGCTTCACGATTCCGGACGGCGTAACGAGCATCGGGGCAGGGGCATTCGAGTCCTGCGCTTCCCTTACGAGCCTCACAATCCCGTCCAGCGTAACGCGTATCGGGAGCTATGCGTTTGCCTCATGCTCATCCCTCGCGAGCATCGACCTTCCGGCCAGCGTAACGAGCCTTGGGGACAATGCGTTCTCCTGGTGCACATCCCTTATGAGCATCACGATTCCGGATGGCGTGACGAATATTGGGAACCGCGCGTTCTCTTCCTGCACTTCCCTTGTGAGCATTACGCTTTCGGACAGCGTAATGTATATCGGGGATAATGCGTTCTCTTACTGTACATCCCTTGCAAGCGTCGTCATCCCGGATGGTGCGATATGGATTGGAGAGGCTGCGTTCTCTTCCTGCGACGCGCTCGCAAGCGTTACCCTTCCGGCTAGCGTAACGAGCATCGGGAATGAAGCGTTCGCTGACTGCCCGGAAACGACGATGTTCACGGTTCAGTGGGACTCCTGGACGGCGACGTGGTGCAAGGAGAACGGACAAAATTACATGTACACCGACATGCCGGATTGGCTGAACTCGTAGGTGCGGAATCGCAAAGCCGCCGACCTCTTCGCATAAAAGAGGTCGGCGGCTTTTGCTTAGGGGGGATCCGAAATACCGTTATCCGGTCACCCCGGTCAGGCTTTCGGCGCGGTTGGCAGTATGGGGCGCTCCGGCAGAGGGAGATGCGCTTTCGCGTTTTCCTTTCGGGCGCTATCTCCGCAAAGCGGATCGCGGCTCGACTACGGCGCCGGATTATCGAGAGCGCTTGCGAACGTATCGGCGTTTGTATGCCATGCCCGTTACTGACAGCAGAGGACGTAGACGTATGACTCAAGGGAAAGATAGGCAGGGTTGTATCCAACCATGGCGAGGCCGCTGGGAGACCAGTCCAGCATCAGCGCATGGTCTTCAATGACAAGGGCGTAGCTCCAGCCCGCCTCGTCACTGCCCTCCTGCCGGTACAGCTCCGCGCCGTAGTCAGAGAGCAGACGGATGTAGTCGTTGAAGGCCTCCAGCGTTACGTCGGTGTCCCAAAGGGTCAGAACCTCCGGAAGCGCGCTGTTCATTTCATCGCTCGGCATGCAATGGGCGGTTGCAAGGCTCAGCCAGTCGGTAGGCAGCGGAGCCATGAAGGGCATATCCTCAAGAACGACGACACCGGCCTTCAGCGCATCCAAGCCGCCACTCTGGAGCCGCTCGGCGAATTGATCGACGGAGAAGGAGTCCTGACCGACAATTTCCGAAGCGCGGCTGATGGCTTTTCCGTATTCATCCAGTAGCTGCGCAATGCGGGCGTAGAGCACAGTGTCGTCCGCTTCCCATTCGTCCTGCTTTTCTGCAATCGTAGGATAACGCTGCGAAAGAGTCTTCCAGAACTCGTGAACCCTTTCCTGATCTGCAAGGGGCAAAAGAATTCCGTTCAGCATTGCGCATTCATACCGGATGCACAATTCCGTGATTTGCCGGTCAAGCGCGGCCCACTGCGCAAGGGTTTCCAGCTGATCGCGCTGGAGCAGTGAGCTGCTCAGCAGAAGCTTGCAGCGATCCATTGAATGGGAGGTCTCGGAGAGGTAAGAGACGAGGCCTTGCAGCCCGACCTCGATTGCGTCTGTTTCAACGCCCATGGCGATCAGGGCCAAAAGCTCATCGTCTGACAGAGACAGCTCAGGCGCCGAGAACACGGCAATTTGCCTACGCGCCTGATCGCTGACCGTGCGTGCGGAAATCAGGCTGGCATAGCTCTGCTGGCTGTAGAAATCCAGAACGCATTCGGTCACATCGGTGCGGAGAGTAAAGAGCGCTTCGGCAGCAGACAAATAGGTGTCCAGCTGCGTAAGCAGCCGATCTACGGTGTCAGCAGGCTCGGCCATAGCCGTACACGCACCCGTCAGCAGAGCCAGAATCATCCACAGGCAAAGTAGCTTCTTAATCATGAAAATGCCCTCCTTATTCCTGAACTGCCGGGTCGTACATTACACTTAGACGGTTTATTTCGTCCTGTGCCAGCCGCCTTGTTTCATAGGCCTTTTGCAGCGCATAGGGGAGTCCGCGCGAAACGTCCACCGTCCGGCTTTCCTGGGCGGCCGGAAGAGACAGCATTCCCGTGTCGTAGGATAGACGCTGCGTATCGTTCATTCCCGCCGTATGGGGTGCGGCGGCAGAGCGATCCAGCAGCCAGGCAAGGTCGGCGTCCGCCTCCAGCAGCTCAAGCAGCGCGGAGGAGAATTCATCCGCTGTCGTTCGTGTATCTCCGCGGCAGACGAGCTGATAGGCACGGATGTAGCGCGCGTATTCCGTCTGCCGTTCTCCGGGAAGATTCATCAGTAGCTGCGCGTTGTCAAAATCAAGCGGCTGATTTGACCAGGGGATGACGTCCGCATCCGACTCCATCAGGCTCTGCATTGCCAGCTGAGCGGTTTTTGTAACCGGCGTGGAATACTGCGCGAGCTGCACGGCGCAGATTTCGGGCGTTGTCTTCCCATGCAGCATATTGGTCATTGCTTCGTATTGCAATCCGCAGTTGATATACTGCAGGCTGAGCGCGTTTACTACGGCGACGCTCATCACGCGGTCATAGGGCTGCGGCTTCAGCCAGAGATCGTAGGCAAACACGCCCATGCACGAGACAATCAAGATAGAGACGGCGGAAAGAAGCCCTGCGCGCGCTTTGCGCGCCCGGATTCGCCGGTCGTTTGCCTCCGACAGGCAAATCAGGTGATCCTGCAGAATCTGGTGGAGAATGCGGTAGCTTCCGTCCTCGTCCCGCACCAGCAGACCCAGCTGCCACCATAGGGTGCGCTGAACGATTTCGCCAAACCAGGCCTCTGCGCTTTGCGCGCCCTCGCCAAGGGCCTCCCGACTGTGACCGATCCACTCCGGAAATGCGCGGGACAGCGCCCTTCCGCGAAGGATTCGGTGGCATCGCCGGATGACGGGATAGAGCGCCTGGCTGTTCAGCGGATGTCCCCTACGGTGTATTTCGCGGGCAATGGCCGGAAGCGCCAGCCGTACGGCGACCTCCACCTGATAATTGACGGCGCTTCCTTCGTCGGCTGCGGCCTTCTGACACAGGGCGTTTAGATAGCCGTCAATCAGCTCCGTTCTCGTTTGGCAACGCACCTGTCCGCCGGCGGTATCGGCCGTCTGAATGAACAGCGACAGCATCATGGGCGTTCGCAGCAGGTCGCGCATATCGGCGCTTTCGGGCTGCAGAAGTCCATGTGCGGCGAGCGCAGCAGCTACGTCGCTTTCCTCAAGCGGCACCATGGATACTCTGGGCAGCTTCAGCGCCTCCGGCGCAGAGCGCGTGGCAATCAGCATTCGCAGCGCGCTGTAGCCGGACAGGCGGCGAATTTCCTCCAGCAGAGCCGAGGGATCGCCTGTGGCTTCGTTCAGCCCGTCCAGCAGCAGGAGCAGCCGAATCTGCGGGCCGTGCTCCCGCTTCTGCGCGGGATTCAAAAGCGCGATGAGCGCATGACGCGCGTCCTCCATGGTCTGCGTCTTCGAGTCAAAGCGCAGAGCCTGAAGAATATGATCCAGAATAAAGCTGCTTTCTCCCTGCCGGATGCCTATGAGGGGGATATACATGACTGCCGGGGCCATGGGCGAATAATGGCTCGTGCCGAGCAGCGCCGAGCGCAGCAGCACGGTGGATTTTCCCATGCCTCCCTCGCTTACCAGTAGCGAGGATGCGCCGTTTTCGCCGGTCAGCTCGTCCATCCATGCCTGTGCAGGCATGGAAACGCCGTTCTCCCGCTGAATCCGAAGCGGATACAGCCCGCTTTCGCGCTCAACATAGCGCAGCGACGGATTCTGCCGCACCAGATGCTGCACGTTCCCGCGCCCGGCCTCCCATAGCGCGGCGTGGGTTACGCCAATGCCGGCAATTCGCCGTTCCAGCTCCTCCAGATCCTGAAGCATGGCCGAGCAGGAACGATAGCGCCTCTCGGGAAGAACGCACAGACCGCGGCGCAGAATGGCGGCAGCCTGCGCCTTTACCGTGGCGGGCGCATCCCTGAGCAGCGGAGTGTCCGATACATCCGGCGGCGCCTTGCGGCTGAGCTGCACCGTGGTAAGGGGCTTTCCCGTGAGCAGGGCAAAAAACACGCATGTCGCCGAGAAAAGGTCGGTGTGCGGGCCGATCCGATCCGCCATACCCATGCGTACCTCCGGCGCCGTAAAGCCCTCCTTCGCGCTGAAGTAAACGTTTTGCCGATCGCGCAGCTCTTCCCTGCGATGCATGCTGTTGTAATCAATCAGAATCACGCGCTCCAGCTCGTCCTGCCCGATCAGCAGCACGTTGTCCAGGCTGACGTCCAGATGTAGAAAGCCCTCATTATGCAAAACGGAAAGAGCCAGAAGCAGCTTGCGCATGCGAGTGAGGATTTGCGGCAGCGATTGCGGCGAGTGGTTCAAAAGCTCCTTTTCCAGGCTGTGTCCGCCGGAATAATCCAAAAGAGTGTACAGCGTCTGATTGAGCGCATGCGTGTTCAGGTTGCCGCCAATCTGCTCCGGATGCTGCGCCAGCATCTGAAGATGAATCTGGTTGCCTCGTTCAAAGCTGCGGCGGTGCAGGGCCCATGTTTCATCTGCCTGGCTGTCGCGGCGGATATGCTGCTGCTCGTCGCGCCAGATGTGCCCTCCCGGGTCATAAGGGAATAGCTCCTTGATCAGCAGTCTATGTATTAAATGAGAGCTCATGGAGTCTCGATATTCGCCCTCATAGACAATGGCGTTTGAGCCGCGCCCGACGATTCCGACAATTTCGCATTCCATCCCCGGAAAGGGCAAACGCGTGCCCGGCTGCAATACGGTTCGCTGATCCATCCAATCACCTCTGCTTTCGCCTATATCCTATCACATGGCTGTGCGAGGTTTTGCATTTTGTTTCTCGGGTCTCAGGTTTCCTGCCTCGAAGCGGCGAACAGCGCATCCAGCACGTGAGTCAGATGCTCGTTCAGGCCATCCATTGTTTCGTCGTCGGCATAACTGGCTCGCATGCAGTAAATCACTAGCCAGTCAAAGGCATTTCGCGGGTCAAGCAGTCGGAAGCCGCAGTCGGCCAGCATCTGGTTTATGCGCATATGGGTCGAGCGAAACGCCGCGTCGGCAAAATCCTCTGCGGGTTCGTCGTTTTCCTCGTCATTATAGAAGCCGTCGTCCGACCATTCGTTTTCGGGCTCGTCTCCAATGTCCGTGGCTAAGAAAAGAAGCAGAAGCACCTTGCGGTTCACATCAACTTTGCGGTTTTTCATCCGGGACAGGATCACCTCGTCCGGCCAGTCGGCCAAGATGCAGCGCCTTTTTTCGTCCAGCTTTTTTCCTTCCCGGGCGGAGGGCAGCCTCCGGTCTAAATATTCATCGACGATTTCGCGGGTTGTATAGTGCCGTTCCGTTTGTCCGTTCAGGGATTCCGGCGCATCCAGCAGCTGCAGCATGGACATGAAATGCTGATAGGCCATGTTGTGCAGGCTGCCCAGCTTACCGGACGCAGCGCGCAAATACTCGCGAAGCTCGGCCTCCGTCTGGCAGCGCTGCGCCTCCTGGCGAATAAGGGGCGTGAAGCTTTCCGGCGTGTCGTCGCTTGCCGTGTCAGTGGGCTTTACCCGTTCAAACAGCAGGACGGCCTCGGGATAGCTCATGCCCTTGTTCAGCGCAAAGGCGAAGGCCAGCTCCTGCGGCTCCCGCCAATGAATGCCTTCGTCGCTGGCTGAAGCCAGAAAAAAATCCGCCTGCGACTCGCTCAGCCGAAGGATAAAGCATAGCTCCCACAGGTCCTCCCGGCGGGTAGGCTGATATTTTCCGCTCAGCCAGTCGTGAACCTTCTTGACGACGGAGCCTCTTACGCGGGAAGCGTCATTGGCGCACAGACCGTCTACCAGCAGAACCTGCAGACGGCTCTCGTCTGCAAGGGAGACTAATATATCCCGGAAGCTTCGAATCTGTACGCGCTCCATCAGGGCGACGGTTGCCGACTGTGCGGTCAGTCCGTCCATAGTTGCGGCGGTAAACGCGGTATTGGAAAGAGCGGTCATCGGTGCGTCTTCATGCCTGTTCATATGTATATCCCCTTTTTGCTTTGTCTCAGGAAAAATCATGTCCCGGCGCGCTATGCTCAAGCTGGATTCCTTTATTCTACACAAAAATGCAGTTTTGTCAAACCTCGAAGGACGATCAGCGCGTTTGCTTTTGCGCAGAGCTTAACGGGTGGCCGCTACCAGAGCTCGATTTCAGCGATGCACACGCCGAAGTCCGGGTTATCGTATTGGCTGCCCCTGTATACGCTGTCAACCTGGATTCGTATGCTGTTCCCCACGACGGCGTCGGGAAAGCGGATGATCTGGGGCGTACGATCATCCTTCAGGGTATAGCTGTCCACGTATTGATCGTCCACGTATACGCTGAAACGCCTTACGCGGGAGTTTTTGTCCCAGTATTCCCTGTTTTTCTTCGTGATGCCCTTTCCGTTCACGATTGTAAGGCCGTTGAAGATGTATTCGTAGCCGTCGGTAACGGAGAACCGAATCCAGGCCCCCTCGTGCTCGCCCCATGCATCCCACGAGGTACTGTCCTTGCCGTCAATCGCGCGGCTGGGATACACGGGCGGATTGTTGTTTTCAAAGTAGGAGCTTGCCGTGACGGCAAAAGCGTCCATGTAGGCGGAGACGGGCAGACTGGTTTCGTGGTATACGCGTCGTTCGCCCGGGGCGGCGGTATAGCTTTTTCTGCCGGCTCTTATGGTGGTAGGACTCGCCTGCCCGGTGCTCGTGGCGGCGTGAAGCCCAGCGGTCATGGGGATGCCGACGATCCTGCGGGTGTCGGTGTAGCTGCCGTTGGCGTCCGGGTATTTAATGGTGTAGTTTACATAGCCGCTGCCGTTTCCCAGGATGTCCACATGGTAGCTGCCGGCAGGGTTGAGGCGCAGTACCTTGCGCTCGCCGGAAAGCCCCTCCAGCTGGAATGTGCCAAAGGAGGTGCGCGTGCTATTGCGGCTCAGTACCTCGCCTCCGTAGTCGATGGAGATGTCTGCGTCGCCCTCCAGCCAGATAATGATTTTGCCGGAGTCCAGAATGATTTCGGAGATGTCGGCGAAGATGAGGCCGAAATCCTCCGGATTATCGACCACGAAGTATTTGGTTTTGTCGCTGGCGATGGTGCGCAGTACGCTTTCGCATGCCTGCCTTTCTGAGGGCCAGAGGTTGTGGAAGAAGCCGACGGTATACACGTCTACGCCGCTCAGGTATTTGAGGCGGTCGGCCTGATTGTAGGCGCTGTTCAAATCGCAGGTGGGGCTGCCGTCGCTCATTACGATGACGCAGGTTTTTCGATTCGAGTAGGTGCCTTGCTGCCGTTCTACGGTGCTTTTGGCAAGGGACAGCGCTGCGTCGAGCTCCGTTTTGCCGCCTGCGTTCAGCCGATTTACGGCGGTCAGAAGGCTGTAGCGTCCGACTCCTGCGGGAAGGAAGCGCTGAAGAATCTGCGCATTCGTGTTGAATTCCTCAAGGGCGATATTCGAGTCGGCGGACTGTGCTGCTACGTCGTCGATCAGCAGCCCGGCTGCCTCGCGCAGCGCGTAAATGGGTGCGCCGTACATGCTGTCAGAGGTGTCCATCACCAGCAGAAAATCGTAGTTATACGCACAGGCTGACCAGCTCAGAGTCAGAAGGATCGCCAGCGCGAATACGAGGCATTTTCTCATGAAAACACCGCCCCTCGCATAAGAATGCTTTTATTGTATACGAAAACAAAAGGAATGTCATCGAAATATGAAAAGATTAAAACTTTATTCATATGTGATGCATGGCTGTGCAAACAAAATCCGCTCGCGGCGGAGGGAAACCACCGGCTTGCTGTGAAGGTGCCATGCGGGACGGCGCAGGCAGAGGCGGACAGTTGGGCAAAATTGCATCATATTATTGACAGAAATGCGCAGTGCCTGTATACTTTTCGTAGGGAGTTGCCAGAAAAATACATAGGGAGAGGTGCGAGATATGAGCTTGGAGAGACTGCTGCAATACTGGTATTGGGTTCCGATAGGCATTGCGGGTTTGATTATTCTGATTAAGTTTCTGCCGCGATACAAGATCTCGCCGCCGGACACGGCGTTGATCATTTCCGGCTTCCTGCGCAGGCGCTACAAGGTGCGCAATCACGACGGCACAGTATCCGTGAAGAAGTTTGGTTACCGCATTGTGCGCGGCGGCGCGACGTTCTGGATTCCCGCCGTGGAGCGCATCGACAAGCTGGATATGTGCCTGATGCAGGTGGACATCAAGACGGCGCAGCCCGTTCCCACGAAGGAATACATATCGGTGCTGGTGGACGCCGTGGCCAACATCAAGATTGGCTCGGACGATCTATCCATCGCCACGGCGGCGGAGCAGCTGCTGCACTACGACTCCGACCACATCAAAGCGCTTGCGAAGGATGTGCTGGAGGGCAACATGCGCGAGATCATCGGCCAGATGACTATCGCCGAGCTGGTTCAGAACCGCGATAAGTTTGCGCAGGAATCCATCAAGGCCGCCATGTCTGATATGAGCAACATGGGTCTTGAGATCATCAATCTGACGATTCAGAACTTCTCCGACAAGGACAACAACGTGATCGAGACCATGGCGCTTCAGAACATCGTCGACAAGGAGCGCGACGCCAAGATTGCGCGCGCCAAGGCGGAGCAGGAGGGACACAAGGCCGAAATCGAGGCGCAGGCGATTATCGCAGAGCAAAACAAGGAGCTGGAGCTTCGCAAGGTTGCCTACAAGATTGAATCCGATCAGGAGAAGGCCAAGGCAGACGAAACCTACAAAATCGAGCAGGAGCGCATCCGCAAGACCTACGAAACCGAGCGCGCCGCCGCCGAAATGACGCGCCTTCTGAAGGAAACGGAGCTGAAGAAGCAGCAGGTCGAAATTGAGCGCGAGCGCCTGAACGTGGAGGTTCGCGAAAAGGCGAACGCCGAAAAGGACGCGCGTATCGCCCGCGCTGAGGCCGAGCGCTTCGAGCGACAGGCCAAGGCCGACGCAGAGCTGTACGAATCCCAGAAGGCTGCGGAGGCCATCGAAATGAAGGGACGCGCGGAGGCGGAAGCCATTCGCCGCAAGGCAGAGGCCATGCAGCTGTATGGCCAGGCCGCAATGCTCGAAATGGTCGTCGACAAGCTGCCCGAGGTTGCCCGCGCCATCGGCGAGCCGCTCGGACAGACCGACAAGATCATCCTGTTCGGAGAGGGCGCAGCCACCGGACTGACTCGCGACGTGACTGGCTCCATGATGCAGTCCTTCGAGGCCATTAAGGCTGCCACCAATCTCGATATTCCTGGCCTTTTGAATAAGGTCGCCTCCGGAGGGCTGGTTGGCCGCGCGGTGGAGGATGCAGAACCCGCCGCATCAACCGAGACTTCGACTGCTGCCGAGCGGCAGTCGGAATCCGAGGAATAAAGCCATACCGGGCGGCAGGGCAAGAAAACCCGTTCGCGAGCTGCAGCCGGAATTCGAGGAATAACCAGAACGCCCCGTCGTTCCCCGTGCGTGTCACGGGGGAGCGACGGGGCGTTCTGTTAAACGCAAGCCGTCCAAAGAGTGAAAGCACAGGATCGCCAGCGAAGCGTGGAAAGCCTCTGTCTTTTTGCGATAGGCGGCGCGATTGTGCAAACAAAACGGCCCGCAGCGGAGGGCTGCGGGCAGGGAGAAAACGGGAATCAGACGACGACGTTCAGAAGGCGGCCGGGAACATAGACCATGCGCTTGACGGTCAGGCCGGAAAGCAGCTTCTGGGTTTCCTCATGGGAGGCAAAGAAATCATTTGCGGTATCGCGGGTGAGGTCGCTGGGTACCAGCACGCGGCCGCGCACCTTGCCGTTCACCTGCACGGCGATTTCGATTTCGTCCTTTACCAGCGCCTTTTCGTCGTACTTCGGCCACGGCGCGCGCACGAGCTCGCTGCCGAGGTCGCACAGCTCGTTGATTTCCTCGGTGATATGCGGTGCGACGGGGTTCAAAAGCTGAATCAGCACGCGCATCTCGCCTCTGGTAACGCTGCCCTTGGAGTAGAGCTGGTTTACGAGCGTCATCATCGCGGAGATGGCGGTGTTGTACTTCATGCGCTCGTAGTCCTCGGAGACCTTCTTGATGCAGGTGTGCACGTCAAAGGCCATATCCTTGGAGATGCCCTTTTCGTCGGTCATCATGTCCATCAGCTTCCACACGCGATCGAGGAAGCGGCGGCAGCCGCGCGCGCCGTCGGTTTGCCACGGGATGGCCTGATCGAACGCGCCCATGAACATTTCATACAGACGGAATGCATCCGCGCCGATTTCGTCCACTACGTCGTCGGGATTGATGACGTTGCCGCGGGACTTGGACATTTTCTCGCCGTTGCTGCCGAGAATCATGCCGTGGCTGGTGCGCTTCATGTACGGCTCCTTCGTGGGTACCACGCCAATGTCATACAGGAACCGATGCCAGAAGCGGCTGTACAGCAGGTGCAGCGTGGTGTGCTCCATGCCGCCGTTGTACCAGTCGACGGGCAGCCAGTACTTGAGCTCCTCCATCGCGGCCAGCTCATCGTCGTTGTGCGGATCGATATAGCGCAGGAAATACCAGCTGGAGCCGGCCCACTGCGGCATGGTGTCGGTCTCGCGCTTCGCGGGCTTGCCGCACTTGGGGCATGTAGTGTTTACCCAGTCGGTCATGGCGGCCAGCGGGCTTTCGCCGTCGTCGGTAGGCTCGTAGTTTGTAACCTCGGGCAGCTTCAGCGACAGCTGGTCATAGGGCAGCGGAACCCAGCCGCAGCACTCGCACTTTACCAGCGGGATCGGCTCGCCCCAGTACCTCTGGCGGGAGAACACCCAGTCGCGCAGCTTAAAGTTGACCTTTCGCTCGCCCAGACCCTTCTCCTGCAGGTATTCGATGATGGTCTTCTTGGCCTCCTTCACGGACAGGCCGTTGAGGAAGCCGGAGTTAACCATGGTTCCGCTTTGAATGTCGGTAAAGGCGGCCTCCTGCACGTTGCCGCCCGCGACGACCTCAATGATCGGCAGACCAAACTTCTTGGCGAACGCCCAGTCGCGCTCGTCGTGCGCAGGCACGGCCATGATCGCGCCGGTGCCGTAGCCCATCAGCACGTAGTCGGAAATCCATACCGGAATCTCCGTGCCGGTTACGGGATTGATGGCGCGCAGGCCCTTAATCTCTACGCCGGTCTTATCCTTGTTCAGCTCTGTGCGCTCGAAATCGCTCTTGTGCGCCGCATTTTCGCGGTAGGCTGCGATTTCGTCGTAATTGGTGAGAAACTCCTTATACTTTTCCACCAGCGGATGCTCGGGGGAGATGACCATGTAGGTTGCGCCGAACAGCGTATCCGGGCGGGTAGTGTACACGCGCAGCTTGTCGCCGGTGGTCAGCGTGAAGTCAACCTCTGCGCCCTCGCTGCGGCCGATCCAGTTGCGCTGCTGCGTGGCGACCTTCTCGATGAAGTTCACATCGTCCAGGCCGTCCAGAAGCTTCTGCGCGTAGTCGGTGATGCGCAGCATCCACTGGCTCTTGACCTTGCGCACGACCTCGCCGCCGCAGCGCTCGCACACGCCGCCGACGACCTCCTCGTTCGCCAGACCCACCTTGCAGCTGGTGCACCAGTTAATGGGCATTTCGCTCTTGTAGGCCAGACCGCGCTCGAAGAGCTTGAGAAAAATCCACTGCGTCCACTTATAATACTTCGGATCGGTGGTGTTGACCTCGCGCGTGTAATCAAAGGAGAAGCCCAGCCGCTTCAGCTGCTCGCGGAAATGATCCACGTTCGTCTTGGTGACAACGGCGGGATGAATCTTGTTTTTGATGGCGAAGTTTTCCGTGGGCAGGCCGAACGCATCGTATCCGATGGGGAAAAGCACGTTGTAGCCCTCCATGCGGCGCTTGCGGGCGATGATGTCCATGGCCGTATTGGAACGCGGATGTCCCACGTGCAGACCCGCGCCAGACGGATAGGGGAACTCGATCAGCGGGTAAAACTTCGGCTTCTCGTGGCTCGCCTCGGCATTCAGGCAGCCCGTCTCGTCCCAGTGATCCTGCCATTTTTTCTCTATGGTCTTGGGATTGTACTCTGGATACTTGCTCATCTTGGCTTATCACCCTTTATAAAAAATAAAACGCCTCCTGCCAAAGAGACGCGGCCAAAAGCCGCGCGGTACCACTCTTTTTGATCCGGCAGGATCCGCCTCTTCGCCCTGTATCGGGGGCCTCCGCCCGCACCATGGGGACGCTCCAGAACGAGTTCAGCCGTTTCCGCCGCCGCCTTGCACCCACCGGCAGCTCTCTGCGCGCGAAAAACAGCCTACTGCTTTCCTTCATTGCCCGCTTATTATACCAGAAGAATGTAAATTGTCAAGGGGAATTTGCGCTTTCTTTGTGCCCCGCGGTGTAGCGCTACAATACATCTTGCACACCCGCTGCCAAAAAAGAAGTGAGACATGAGAGCCAATCTGTTATAGTTAAGTTGCAGCAAAACAAAACGGAAGGAGCTCAAGCCTCATGAACAGTATAACACAAGATATGAAATACCGCTACTCCCTGATGAAATACGCGGAAAAGTACGGGGTGTCCCGCGCCAGCCGGAAGTACAACAAGAACCGGTCGTACATTTACTTCTGGCAGAAGCGCTTTGACGGCAGCATTGAGTCGCTGACGTGCCAGTCCCGCAGGCCGCACAGCCATC
>CAZKQB010000048.1:0-23387 GCA_964554795.1 uncultured Oscillospiraceae bacterium
CAAAGGAACGGCTCTCACGGGTTGGTGTACAAAATGTTTGACAAACCTACATTTTGCGCAGCTGATTGTACCTTATCTACTTTGGGATGAATCCTTTTCTCTATGTATAGAACGGATTTCACGAGAAATTGGCTCTTTTTCACTGCTTTGGCATCGCTTTCTGAGACATGATGTGCTATAATAATGAAAACGTGCATACACGAGGAGCGAGCATATGAGGATAAACAAGGAGAACATGAAGCAGATCTTTCTGATCATCGTTTTTACAGCGCTTTTGATTTTCGCGTTGGTGAATTTCTCGGCGCTGCTGGCGTTGCTTGGCGCGCTTTACAGGATTTTGTCGCCGTTTTTTGCCGGATTCTGTGTGGCGTTTATCATGAACGAGCTTTTAAAGGCGCTGGAGAAGCTGTGGGACAGATGCTGTGCGCGAAAAAAGTGCCGGCGCTGTGAGGTGTTCCGCCGCATGGCGAAGCGGCCGGTTTGTTTGGTTTTTAGCGTAATTCTGGTATTGAGCATGATCTCGGCCATGTTTTTGATCATCATTCCAGAAGTCAAGAGCACGATTACACTGATTTCCGACTCCATGCCGGAATATGTACGGGAGACGGAGGCATGGATTGCGAAGGCATCCGATTTCCTGGGCGAGCACGGCATTGATGTGCCGGAATTTAATATCGATATTGCTAAAATCGCTGACCGGATTACGAAATCCCTGAGCAATATGGGCGCGTCGCTTTTCAACCTGACGGTAAATGCGACCACATCTATCGTTTCTTCGATCTATGACGTGTTGCTTTCCTTCGTATTTGCGATTTATCTGCTTGCACAGAAGGAAAAGCTGATTTCGCAGGGAAAGCGTACCCTGTATGCGCTTCTGCCAGAGAAGCATTATGAACGGCTAACGGGCATTCTGCGTCTCTCCAATCATACATTCTCAAACTTCATCTCCGGCCAGCTAACAGAGGCTGTAATTCTGGGTGTACTCTGTTTTGTCGGCATGCTGCTTTTCCGCATGCCGTATGCTGCTGCGGCCTCAATTCTTGTTGGCTTCACGGCGCTGATTCCGCTGCTTGGCTCGTTCATTGGCACGGGCATCGGCGCGTTTTTAATCCTATTTGTGGATCCGCCTAAGGCGCTCGGTTTTATTCTGTTTATTATCGTACTCCAGCAACTGGAGGGCAACCTGATCTATCCCAAGGTGGTCGGCAAGTCGGTTGGCCTGCCGGGCATTTGGGTGCTGGTGTCGGTGACGGTAGGCGGCGATGCCTTTGGAGTAATGGGTATGCTCGCAGGCGTGCCAATCTGCTCGGTGGCTTATACGCTTGTGGGTGAGTTTATTCGGCGGAGAATTGCGCTGAAGGAGCAGAAGACGCAGGCGAATGCGCAAAAACAACAAGCAATTGATAAGGGGAAAGGTTGACGGATCGAAATGAATCCTGTATAATGGATAAAGATACATAGGATAGGGGGAGATTCATTATGAACGCAGGATGTATGCGTTTACGAAGAATCTCGCGCGGTTTCTTCCGGGAATAAACTCGTCGCAAAGGGACGTGTTTGGATAAAGACGAGACCAGAAAGGAAGATGCGCGATGTCATTTGAGGAAATGCTGCTTTTCATCGTGAAGCTGCTTGCGGGAACAGGCGTGTTCCTCGTCGGCGTGTATTTGCTGACGTCGAATATCGAACAGCTTGCAACCGGAAGAATCAAACATCTGTTTGGTAAAACCGCGAACCGGCGCCTTGTGAACGTTGGCATTGGTGCGGCCTCCACGGCGTTGATTCAAAGCTCCGGCGTCACAACGGTATTGATTGTCGGCTTCGTAAACGTCGGAATCATGAACCTGTATCAGGCTACGGCAATGATTATGGGCGCGAACATCGGTACTACGATCACTGCACAGATTGCTGCCCTCAGCGCGTTTCCCATTACCACGTACATCCAGATTCTCGTCTTCGCAGGCATGATGCTTGCCATGGTCTGCGAAAACGATAACGTACAGAAGGCAGGCTACATTCTGGCCGGCTTCGGACTGATTTTCATTGGTCTTGAACTCATGTCAGCGTCCATGAAAGAAAATCGGGATGCTGTCCAGAATATTTTCGCAGTAGTCACAAATCCGTTTCTTCTTTTTCTGATTGGTATTTTCCTTACGGCGCTGGTACAGTCCAGCTCGGTCACCACATCTGTTATTATTGCCATGTCTGTCGCAGGACTTCAGATTGGCTCCGGCGGAAACGAGGTTCTCTTCATTATTTTGGGCACGAATATTGGCTCCTGCGTTACGGCGCTTATGTCATCCTTCGGCGCGGGTGCAAACGCGCGGCGAGCCAGTCTCATTCACCTTTTGTTCAACACGTTTGGTTCCATCATCTTCTTCACGATTCTGATGGCATGGCCGTCGTTCATGGAGGTTACATTTCGACGTTGGTTTGATGCAACCGCTACGCAGATTGCCATGTTCCACACATTCTTCAACACCGTGTGCACCCTGCTTTTCCTGCCGTTCTGCGACGTGTTTGTGAAGATTTCAAAGCTTTTGATCAAGGATAAGAAGCCGAGAAAGGCTGCGGAAACCTATCTGGACGAGCGCATGCTGTCGTCTCCTTCGCTGGCACTGTCACAGATTGAAAAGGAAATGGTTCTGCTGGCAGATCTGTCCATGGAAGCCTTCCGCACGTCCTATCGCTCCTTCGCGGAGTATGACCAGACGCTCATCGGCCCGACTCACAAGCTGATCGAACGTGCCAACGAAATGAGCCAGAACATCGCAGACTATCTGATTCGCCTGTCGGCACAGAGTAAGCTGTCCGAGGAAAAGGATATTTCCGATATTCACAGCAACATCGGAGACATCATGCGTATTGCGGAAATTTCCGACAACCTGACGAAGTATACGCGTCGATCTATCGACCAGAACCTGGTTTTCTCTGACAGCGTAAAAGGAGAGATGCGTAAGATGGTAGAAAAGATTGAGGAGCTGTATGCATTTACAAAGCAGCTTATTGTTGAGAAGGATGCAGAGCTTCTTCCGCAGATTGACCAGACGGAGGAGCAGATTGACGCCTTCCGTAAGCGCCTGATCGACAGCCACATCGAGCGCCTAAACAGTGGAGAATGTCGTCCGGAGTCCAGCAGCGTGTTTATCAACCTTGTTTCAAATCTGGAGCGTCTCGGCGATCACCTTACGTACATCGCTCACACGGTCGTATAAACCTGTCAACACAAAAGCGTCGCTCGAGAATACGCGGGCGACGCTTTTGTATGTCAATCAATCGAAGATTCCGCCGTCCAGTGCGTTCCGGGCGGCAAGAATGTATTTCGCAGTATCGAGCGGGTCAACACCGCGGCGAGGGCAACGCTTGTCTGGTGTAAATTCGCAGACTCGATAGCTTTTTATGCGAGTGGTCATCAGTCCGCGACCAGAGGTAATCCGGCTGAATCGAGTGGGGAAGTCATAGCTGTCTGCGGCTGGCACCTCGCAGATCAGAGTCATTCTCCCATTCTTGGCTTCGGTCGAAACAACGCTTCCGCGCATGCCGTTGATTTCGCCGATCAGCTTTCCGGCCATGTCTTCATCGGCTTCCAGATTCATTTCGAGAATGGGCTCTAAAAGCTCGCTTCCGCCGCGGCGTAGACCGTCCATAAAGGCCATGGGCGTAGCAATGATGAAATCCAGCGGATGCGTGTGAATTTCGTGGTCGCCGCCGCCTACGAGGCGGATATGCACGTCATCCACCATCCAGCCAAATAGTCCCTGACGCGTAGCCAAGGGAATGGCTTGCGCAATCTGATGCTGATAGCGCGGCTTTATGTCACGCGGGGATACAACGCTCTCAAATGAAATGCCGCTGCCTCGCGGCGCAGGCTCAATTTCGAATTTGATCACGGCCCAGCAGGGCTTTGGCATCGTGTAGGCAACGAAGCCGGTCGCAGGCTTATTGATCGTTTCGCGGTAAATGACGGTAGGCGGCATGAATTCGACAGAGAGGGAGAAACGGGAGGCAAGCTCTTCCTTCAGCACCTCTATCTGAATTGCGCCCATCAGCTTTACGTGCGGTGCACCCTCCAGCAGCGTCACGCTTAAAAGTGGATCCTCTGCTGAAAGCTGGTTGAGCGCTCGTTTAAGCGACGGCAGGTTCTCTGGCGCATCAGGCATTGCTTTGGCCATAAAAACCGGCTCGCGGAAATCACCGGCGTGTACGCGGCCGGATAAAAGCGCTGGATCGCCAAGAACCTGACCGGTTCGCACATCGCCCAGTCCATAAACGCAGGCAATATCGCCCGCCTGCATTCTGCCGACGTCTTCGCCCCGCCCGTCCGCGCCGAGGGAGCGAATCTGTGTGATTTTCCGTTCGATTGAATGTGCGCTCTCTGCATAGGCATTTTCCTCAGTTACAAGTAGGCGCAGTGTATCGCGGTTTTGCAAAGAGCCGCTGTAAAGGCGCACCCACGCGGCGCGGCCCATGGACGCGTCGGCTTCTACGCTAAATACTACGCCGGAAAGCGGCGCATCAGAGGAACCTATTGGAGGCGGGAGCATATCAACGATTCCATTGAGCAGCTCGTCGATTCCGTCGCCTGTCAGTGCGCTTCCGCGAAGCACGGGGATACACAGACCCCTTTGAATCATGGGGAACAGGCGTGCATTCAACCTGTCATCCGGCCAGATGTCTCCGTCCATATAGCTGGCAAGCGCATCCTCATCATGCTCGGAAACGGCGGCCATGCGCGACTCTGCATCGGAGATGTCAAAGGCATCCGCACAAAGCTGCCGACGAATTTGCGATAGCGTACCGGCAAAATCGACTGTTGGCCGATCCATCTTATTTACGAAGATCAAAAGGGGAATTTTGTGACGGGACAGATAGCGATACAGCGTTTCCGTCTGTGGCTGGACACCATCCACGCCGGAAACAACTAAAATTGCCCCGTCGATTGCCCATATGCCGCGCTCAATTTCTCCGGCGAAATCAACGTGACCGGGCGTGTCTACGAGGTGAATATCCGTATTCCGCCAGCGAAGCGGCGCGCATGCAGTTCTTACGCTGATGCGGCGACGACGCTCTACGGCGAGACGGTCAGTATGCGCCGTTCCGGAGTCAACCGCGCCTGCTGAACGGATGACGCCGCAGTGGACGAGCATCCGTTCGGAAAGCGTGGTTTTTCCCGCATCGACGTGCGCAAAAATGCCAATATTACGAACGTCAGCGATCATTGTCATTCAAAAGGGCCATGCGAAGAAGGTTCAGTGCATTTTTGATGGATGCGGTGCGAATATCCGTGCGGTCGCCCTTGAACAGGAATTCATTGGCGAAGGCTCCGTTTTTGTCGGCAAAGCCGATATATACAAGGCCGACCGGCTTTTCGGGCGTTCCGCCGTCGGGGCCGGCAATGCCGGTTACAGATAGCGCGTAGTCGGCATTGCTTCGTGCACGCGCTCCCTGCGCCATTTCCTGCGCGCAAGCGCGGCTCACAGCGCCGTAGCGCGCCAGTGTCGCGGGGTTTACGTTCAGAAGACGTTGCTTGGCTTCGTTGGAATAGGTGATGTAGCTTTCGTCAAATACATCGGATGCGCCAGGCTGATCGACCAATGCCGAGGCTAACATGCCACCAGTGCAGCTTTCGGCAAAAGAAACCTTGCGGTGCCGCTCCTTTAGCAGCTTTAAAACGACGTGCGGAAGGTTTTCCGTCAGACCCTCTCCGTACAGCGCATCGCCCATTCGGCGTCGAATTTCTTCTTCAACGGGATCAAGCACGGGGGAGGGATCCTCGTCCATGCTGCACATAACCGACAGGCGCGCAGTGGTTTCAGCGGTAGAACAATATAGCGCCAGTGTGGGTGTGCCCAGATGGAATAGATCCATCAACTGCGTTTCCACGATGGATTCGCCTGCGAAAATGTGCAGATAGCGGGAAATCAGCGTCTGCCCGCTTTTCTTCTGAAGATAAGGATACAGCGAATTTTCAAACATTACCTTCAGCTCGCTCGGCGGCCCAGGGAGCACGGCAACGGTTTTATTGTCCTTTTCGATGATGCAACCGGGAGCCGTACCGTTCAGATTCGGCATAATAATTGAGCCCTCGGGAATCAGCGCCTGCTTCAGGTTATTGTCTGTCATGACCTTTCCGGCTCGCTCGGCGAAGTCTCGAATGTGAATCAGGCTGGCTTCATCCTGGATCAGCTTGAGCCCGAAATGCGCAGCGACGGTTTCCTTTGTCAGATCGTCCTCCGTAGGCCCAAGGCCGCCGGTAGTAATGACGAAATCGCTGCGGGAAAGCGCCGTGGCCAGAGCTTCGTCGAGACGGCCGACGTTATCACCAACAACGGTGTGTCGATAAACCGAAATCCCCAGCGCACTCAGGCGCTGAGAGATATATTGCGCGTCGGTATTGGCAACTTGCCCCATGAGCAACTCTGTTCCTACGGAAAGGATTTCGCATACCATAAGAATCACACTCACATATCTTTAATGTATTCACGGTTGTTCCAGATGTAGCAAAAGCCCGACCAAAGCGTCAGCGCCAGCGAAATATACATCATAATATCCGTAAGTACTTGCCAAACTGGGTGTGCGGAGGGATCAAGCGCTTTGATCGGAATCAGAAGAAGCGCCATAGGCACGTAGATCATCTGGGTGATCGTCTTTAGCTTGCCCCAGATGCCTGCTGCAATGACCTTTCCCTTGCCGGAGGCGACGAGGCGAAAGCCGCTCACGATGAATTCGCGCGCCAGCATCAGAATGCATACCCAGCCGGGCATACGCTGCTGCTCCACCAACATTACGAAGGCACTCATCACCAGCAGCTTATCGGCAATGGGATCCATGAACTTGCCGAAATCGGTTACAAGATTGCGCGAGCGGGCAATACGGCCGTCGAGCAGGTCGGTGACGGATGCAGAGATGAACAGCGCAAGCGCCAACACCTGACAAACAGGGTATTTCTCAAAGTAAACAAACAAAACGAAAAAGGGGACGAGCAGGATGCGCAGCATTGTCAGCTTGTTCGGAAGATTCATTCCTCAATCACTCCCATCAGATCGTAGGCGTCGGCCCCGGTGATACGCACGCGCACATACTGACCGGGCATCAGCGTTTTTTCGGTTTCAATGCGAATTACTCCGTCGCTCTCTGGCGCTTCCAGCGCACTGCGGGCGATGTAAATGCCGTCCTCCTCGCCGTCAATCAGCGCTTCCGCAACGGTTCCGATGCGTGCCTCATTGATTTCCGACGAAATCGCCTGCTGCGTCATCATCAGGTCATCCAGACGCCGATTCTTCACGTCCTCGTCCACCTGATCAGGCATTGTGCAGGCGGGGGTTCCTTCCTCCGGTGAATAGGTAAATGCTCCCAAACGCTCGAAGCGGCTTTCCTTTACGAAGCTTAGAAGCGTTTCAAACTGCGCATCCGTTTCACCAGGAAAGCCAACGATCATCGTTGTGCGCACAAGAATGCCGTATTCGTGACACTTTTTTATGAGCGTGCGAATTTCCTCACTCGTGCCGCGGCGATTCATACGCTTCAGCAGCTCGTCATCGATGTGCTGAAGCGGCAGATCCATGTACTTGACAATCTTGTCATTGTCGCGAATTTCGCGCAGCAGCTCATCCGTCACCGTATCCGGATAGCAATAGAGCACGCGCACCCAATGTACGCCGGGAATCTCGCTGGCCTCATGCAGAAGGCGCGGTAGAAGGAGTGTGTGCTCCGGGAAATCATTTCCATAGCGTGATGTATCCTGCGCGATAAAGATCAGCTCTGTTACGCCGCGAGCTGCGAGCGAACGGCATTCCTCCAGAATATCGTCATACGGCCGGGAACGATACGGCCCGCGAATCAGCGGAATCGCGCAATAGGCGCAACGGTTGCTGCAGCCATCCGAAATCTTCACGTAGGCAGAATGGGAGGGCGTAGTCAGCACGCGCTCTGCCTTCAGGAAGCGTTCTCCGTCTCCCGTGCACATCGGGCGCGTGCCGGCATCGGCTTCCTTCAAAAATTCGAAAATGCGGCTATAGTCGCTCACGCCCATGAAGCCGTCTACCTCGGGAATTTCCTGCTTCAGCGCATCGGGGTAGCGCTGAGAGAGACAGCCGGTCACGAACAGCTTTTCAAGCTTGCCTGTTTTCTTGTATTCGGCCATTTCGAAAATGGCGTCAATGGATTCCTCCTTCGCGGATTCAATGAAGCCGCAGGTATTTACGAAGATGATTTCCGCCTCGGCGGGGTTGGAAACAATCTCGTATCCGCGCTTCGCGAGCATGCCCAGCAAAACCTCGCTGTCTACGCGATTTTTGCAGCAGCCCAAGGAAATCATGCCGACTTTAGTAGCCATAGGATTACCCCTTTACTGAACGGATTACTCCGTATCGATATCATCTGCGCCATTCTCACCGAACAGCTCGCGGTACTGCTCGCGCGTAATGAGCACCTCACGTGACTTAGAGCCCTCGGACTGGCTGACCAGCCCACGTGCTGCCATTTCGTCAATCAGACGGCCCGCACGCGCATAGCCTACGCGCAGCTTGCGCTGAAGCATACTGATGGAAGCCTGTCCGGCGTCGACTACATGCTTTACCGCTACCGCGAACAGCTCGTCTACTGCGTTTTCCTCCTGATCCTTATTTTTATCACTCTTTTCCGCATCGGAGAGCACGGCATTTTCCATGTGCTCCAGAATCTCCTCGTCAAACTGCGTAGACTGCGTCTGCGAAATGCAGTCTACCACTGCCTGCACCTCGTTTTCACTGACCCAAGCACCCTGAATACGCAGCGGCTTGTTACGGTCGGAGGGAAGATAGAGCATATCGCCGCGCCCCAGAAGCTTCTCGGCGCCATAGCTGTCCAAAATGGTACGGCTGTCCACACCGCTGGCAACGGTGAACGCGATTCGCGTTGGAATGTTTGCCTTGATTACGCCGGTGATGATGTCTACTGACGGACGCTGCGTGGCAATGACCAGATGAATGCCTGCGGCGCGCGCCAGCTGTGCCAGACGATTGATGGCCTCTTCTACGTCGCGCGGAGCGGTCATCATTAGGTCGGCAAGCTCGTCAATGATCAGGACAATCAGCGGCATCGGCTTTTCATCCGGCGGAAGCTTTTGATTGTAGCTCTTGATATTCTTCGCACCATGCTCGGCAAACGTCTTGTAACGGCGCGTCATTTCGGCTACTGCCCAGTCAAGCACACTGGCTGCCTTCTTCGGGTCGGTTACGACCGGCACCAGCAGGTGAGGAATGGTGTTGTAGGCATTCAGTTCCACCATTTTGGGGTCGATCAGGATCATTTTTACCTCATCCGGCGTCGCTCGGTAGAGGATAGAGATGATAATGGCATTGATGCACACCGATTTACCGGAGCCTGTCTGTCCGGCAATCAGCACGTGCGGCATGTCAGCAAGGTTGGCCACGATATACTTGCCGCTGTTGTCCTTTCCAAGACCTACGGTCAGGCGGGACGCAGCCTTTCGGGCCTCGGGCGATTCCAGTACGTCGCGCAGATGGACAACCTCTTTCTTTGTGTTCGGCACCTCTACGCCAACGGCGCTCTTCCCAGGAATCGGCGCTTCGATGCGCACGGAAACCGCTGCCAGCGCCATAGCGATGTCGTCGGCATAGGAGGAAATGCGGCTTACCTTGATGCCGGGCGCGGGAAGAAATTCAAAGCGGGTTACTGCTGGGCCGTGTGAAATGCCGGTCAGCTTTACGGGAATCGAGAAGCTCTGAAGCGTTCGAATCAGTGTTTCTGCGCGCTTCATGTCCTCGGCATCATAGCCGGAAGCGTTCGTTTCTACCGGTGCTCCGGCCTCCATCAAGTCAATCGGTGGGAAATCATATTGGCTGTTTGCGGGATGGCTACTCTTCATATTGGGTAACTTAGCCGCAGGAATGTGTTCCTCCTTCGGCGTGGGCTGATAATCTTTTTCAAAGTAGGATGGCTGCGGCTCGGCTGGGGTACGCTTTTGCGGCTCTGGACGTACGTCCTGTTCCTCTGTGCGGGGCGTAGCACGGGAAGCACGGGGCGCAGGGGAGACGTCTGGGTCAAAGCTGGCTGCGCCGCGCTTTGCAGGGGCTTCGGCCGCCGCGCGAGCACGCACAGACTCGCCCACGGTGAAAAGCTCGTCGGCGGTTATCCTTTTTTCCTTTTCCTTTTGTGCTGCCTTCGCAGGCTTTTCTTCCTCGTCGTTCAGACGGTAGGTCAGCACCGGCTTTGGCTTGCGCGAATGGTCGCCCAGCGCATTCTTTACATAGTCCGAGTTGCGCTTTTCGGCGGTCTCGTTACGCACGGCTTCCACAAGATCGATCTTCTCGATTTTAATCTCGGGCTTTTCCGGCGTGCGCTCCGATACGGTTTCTGCAGTCGGCTTTTTTACCGAGTGGCTTGAGGATTTGCGCACAGGACGCCCGGAGTAAGCGGTGGTGCCGTATTCATCGCTGTAACTGGGGTTTACCTCGGGTATGGTTTCTTCATTCCCAGGCGCACGTACCGGCGTTACGCGGTGCGTTGCTCCATCGCGAGACAGCTTGGGAATGCGAATGGGCGCGCTTGTATCAACGCTTCCCTCGCTGATATCGTCCACAAACAGTGAATCACCGCGCATGGAACCTCTGCGGCCGGATTTGTGAATGAAAACCGGCGCATCCGACGATCTTCTCATGGAGGCTGACGTCTTTTTCTCAAAGGGACGAACTTCCTTCTTCGCAGCGGGCACTTTTTCATGTGGGGGACGTGAGCTGCGCATCTCGCTTACCTTTTCACTCAAACGGCGTAGAGAAACCAGACGCATGCTGATCAAAAGCAAAACGCCGCATAGGATAAACAAAAGCAGCGCGCCCCACTTGGTAAGCAGGCTCTGAACGGGGCGAGCGAACAGCGCGCCGAGCATGCCGCCGCCGGCGTGCTCCTTCCAGGCCAAGGAGAGAAAATTAAAATAACCGGGGATGCGCATCCTGCGCGCAATGCGTTCGCAGAAAAAAGCTTCAACGCTGCTCAGAAGGCATAGCTCAAGTAGAAAAATGAGCAAAAGCATCTTCGCAAGCTCTTTTTTCTGCCCATTCGAACGATAAGCAAGCACGCCCGCCCATCCAAACATGATGGGGAGCGTCCATCCCATAGAGCCAATGAGACCGGATACAATCTGCTTTAGGCCATAAAGTTTTGAGTATTCATCCGCAGGAATGAAGATACCTACCAGAGTCAGCACCGCCAGGCTGAACATGAAGACAAGCGCGGTATCGCGCCGCCTATCCAACTCCTGCATCCTTTTGCTGCGCGCAGTGGCCTTTCCGCCCCGCGCCGCAGACTTTGCGGTTTGTCCCATATTCCCTCCGCATATCAATACTTTCACATTCTCTATTATACATCAGGCAAGCCAAAAATGCAACCGTTCGCAAAGAATGGATGCGTGGAATCCGCATAGAGCATGCGCTTGCACACACAGAAAAAGGCTGTCAGACGCGGGCGAAAGCCTCGCAAACACGCACACGCAGGGGAAACGACGCATATGGATGAGAAGGAATGCCGGAAGGAAAGGAGAAATGCAAGTGGCATATGCAAAGAATACCCGCCGTCCGGGCCGTTGGCGCGAAGAGGCGGAGAAACAGAGCTACGGCGCACTGAACGCCATTGGCGGCATGAACCGCTCGGGTCGTTACATTTATTCGCCGTGGGATCATTGTCTGCGGCCGCCGATCGATCCCATATACCGTGGCCCATGTCCGCCCAACCCGGATGGAACCGATCTGGAGGACGTATACGGCAGCTTCTATCAGGATGGTACGCTGACGATCAATTCGTCCTCACCCTCGGTGAATACCCCGGACGGCGTGACCTTTTACCGAATGGAAATGAATTCCACGGCGAGTATCAGCGAGGAAGGCCTGATCAAGGAGCGCACGCGGCTGATCGTGCTTGACCGCGGTATCTACGTCGTGAACTACAATTTCCGTGTTCCTGCCACGGATACGGTTACGGGAACGATCGCCCTGCTTTATGACCGTGAAATCGTTCCGGCCATGGTGACGGAATTCAATAAGGACATTACTGGAGTTGGGCAGGCCGTATCGGCAACTTCGATCATCGAGGTGGATTCCGACGGCGCAGAGCTGATTCTCGGATCTACCGCCCATTTCCAGTTGACGCCGGCCAGCTACTCGCCGATTCTTACCTTTACAATCTTCTCCATTGCCTGAACGAAACGGAGCTGCAGCTCTTTGGCTGCGGCTCCGAATTATACCGTTCAGCCCGGAATCTCGCCGACACCCTTCAGAATCAGGCGGGGACGGTAGGGGAATTTCTTTACGTCGTTTAGGTCGGTAACACCGGAAAGCACGAGCACGGTATCGAGGCCAGATTCAATGCCTGCTACGATGTCGGTGTCCATGTGATCGCCAATCATGACCACATCCTCGGAATGTGCGCCCAAAATGCGGAGGCCGGTTCGCATCATCAAAGGATTCGGCTTGCCTACGAAATAGGCGGATTGTCCGGTGGCCATTTCAATCGGCGAAATCATGGTGCGACAGGCGGGAATAATGCCATCCTCGGATGGGCCGGTAAGGTCGCTGTTCGTACCGATCAGCTTCGCACCGCGCGAAACCAGATGCACGGCCTTCAGAATGTTCTCGTAATTATAGGTGTTGCCCTCTCCAACGATAACGTAATCGGGATCAACGTCGTTTATCGTGATGTCTTCGTCGTGCAGAGCCATGATCAGCCCTACACCCCCGATTACATAGGCGCTGCAGCTGGTCGCGCGTAAAGGCGATGCCGGGATTCGCAAGAAGCAAGTGCAGAAGCTCAAATTCCTTATAGGTAAGCGGGAGCTCCCTGCCGTCCGCTGTAACGGTGCGCTCGTGCAGGTTCATCAAAAGTCCGTCCAGCCGCAGCCTGCGCGGAGTCTCCTGCACGCCGCAGCGTCGCAGCACGGCTTTCACGCAGGATAGGAGCTCCAGCACGCCGAAGGGCTTGGTAAGATAGTAGTCTGCACCGGTATCCAAACCCTGAACTTTATCGATCTCCGTATCCCGCGCCGTGGCCATGATTACGGGAATTGCCTTCAGACGCACGGAAGCGCGCATGCGCCGCAGAAGCTCCATACCGTCCACACCCGGAAGCATCACGTCCAACACGACAAGCGAGGGCATTTCGGCTTCCAGCGCCTTTAGGAATGACGAGCTGTCCTCAAAGCCGCGCGCGTCAAACCCGGCGGATTTCAGTGCGTATACCTCGATATCGCGAATGCTTGCATCGTCCTCGACGCACCAGATCATGCTTCTTCCTCCTTGTGAATGCCTGTTGCCGAGAAGATAACCCACTCGGCGATATTTACCGCGTGGTCACCGATGCGCTCGAAATACTTGGCGATCATCAAGAGATCGAGCGCGTACTCTCCGTCAGTCGGATTGGCGGCGATGGAATCAATCAGCTTGCGCTTTACGGAGGTAAAGCAACTGTCTACTACGTCGTCATCCCTTACGACCTTCTCTGCCAGCATTATATCACATTTCACGAATGCATCAACGCTTTCCGTGACCATTTTTATTGCGGCATGGGACATTTCCTGCAAAAAGCCGACATTCTCGACAGCATGGCCGTTTAGAAACTGCACAATTTCGGAAATATCCTCAGCCTGATCGCCAATTCGTTCCATATCCGTGATCATTTTTAGCGCCGCTGAAATCTGCCTCAGGTCACAGGCAACGGGCTGCTGCTGCAAAAGCAGCTTCAGGCACATCGCTTCGATGCTGCGTTCCTTATGATCAATTTCGCTGTCCAACAGCGTGACTCTGCGTGCCAGAGCGGCATTTCCTTCCATTAGCGCCGTAGAAGCCATGGAAATTACATTCTCGCACAGTGCACCCATCTCAATCAGTTCTCGGTTTAGCAGCGTAAGCTGTTCATCAAAGTGACTGCGCATTAGCCAAACCTCCCTGTGATATAGTCCTCCGTTCGCTTGTCCTCGGGCTGAGAGAACAGCTTTTCGGTATCGCTGAATTCGACCAGCTCGCCAAGTAGGAAAAAAGCCGTGCAGTCTGAAATGCGCACGGCCTGCTGCATGTTGTGCGTCACGATAACGATGGTGTAATTCTCCTTTAGCTGAAGCGCCAGATCCTCAATCTTCGAGGTGGAGATGGGGTCAAGGGCACTGGTTGGCTCGTCCATCAAAAGCACCTCTGGCTCCACGGCCAGTGCGCGAGCGATGCAAAGGCGCTGCTGCTGTCCGCCGGAAAGGCTGAGCGCGTTCTTTTTCAGTCGATCCTTTACCTCGTCCCATATCGCCGCATCGCGCAGCGAACGCTCCACGATCTCGTCCAGCCGTGCGCGGCTTTTCACTCCGTGCGTGCGCGGGCCGTAGGCAATGTTGTCGTAAATGCTCATTGGGAATGGATTCGGCTTCTGAAACACCATCCCAATCTGCCTCCTGAGCGCGGTAACGTCCGTGGACGGTAAGTAGATGTCCATGCCCCGGTAGCGCACGTCTCCGGTAATCCGAATGCCCGGAATCAGGTCGTTCATTCGATTCAGTGTTTTAAGAAAGGTGGATTTTCCGCAGCCGGAGGGGCCGATCAGCGCAGTGATGCTCTTTTGCGGAATGCCGATGGAGATATTCGTGAGCGCCTGATGGTTTCCGTACCACAGACACAGCTCCTTCGCGGTAAGGATGTCGCTCATAAGCTGCGCTGCCTCCTTTTCAGTTCGTCTTCAAATGCGAGCCCGTACCAGTGTGCGGGCTGGCGCTTCGCCGTGTCGTAGATGCATGCGTCCAGAAAATCCGCAGCGCGGGGAAGCACCGCAGCAAAGCTGTATCCATTCAGAATTTCGGAGGCATAGACAGAAGCGAATACATCGCCGGTTCCGTGCAAGTGCAAGGGAACGAGGGGCTTGTAGAGCGACGGACGCTCACCCTTCAGTCGAGCCTCATAGCCGATCTCCGCCTCGTGGTGAACGCCGGTAATGACCGCGTTTTTACATGGAAGCACCCCGAGTAGCGCTTCCGGGCTCGTTTCTATGAGGTGGCCGGTCAGAAGACATGCCTCCGTTTGATTGGGTGTGATGATATCTGCCAGCTCGCACAGCGTGCGCATCCGATCGACATACGTCTCCGAGAAGCAGCCATATAGGCCGCCGTTGTCGCCGAGCACCGGGTCTACGAGCACGATCGTGCTTTCGTCCGCAAAGTCGCGAATGAAGTCAGCGGCAATCTCCAGCTGGTCAAGAGAGGAAAAAAAGCCCATCGAGATCATGTCGAACTTCAAGCCTATGCGCTTCCAGTGTTTGGAAAAGGCACGCATCTCGTCTGTCATGTCTCGGACGACATAGCCCTCAAAACTGCCGGTATGCGTAGAAAGAATTGCCGTTGGTAGGGAAACGGCTTCGATTCCGTAAGCTGATAGGATGGGAAGCGCGACGCTCAGCGAGCACTTTCCGAAGCACGAAAGGTCGTTAATCAGTGCAGTGCGCTTCATGCCGCTGCCGTTTACGGGTTTCATAGCTGCTTTTTCCTCCTGAAATACCGGGCGACGAGCACTACGGCCGTGTTGGTCAAGATGGTCAGAAACATGAGAATCGCCGCGATAGCGAAGGCAACGTCGAATTCGCCCTGTCCCTTTGCGTACATATAAAGCGCAACGGTCAGCGTAGCGTCTGCGCTTTTCAGACTCTCAAAGAAGCCGTTCAGGGAATGCGCAAAGCCGGCGGTAAACAAAAGCGCGGCCGATTCTCTTAAAATGCGGCCGACCGACAGGATGCAGCCGGTAATCACGCCGTCCACACAGCCGGGCAGCACCACGGTGCGAATCACGCGCCACTTGCCTGCACCCAAGCCAAACGCGCCCTCGCGGTAGCTTTGTGGCACAGTCTTCAGGCTTTCCTGCGTCGTACGCATGATCGTAGGCAGGTTCATAATAACCAGTGTGAGGGAGCCCGCTAAAAGAGAGGTCTGAACGCTAAGAAGCTGACAGAAGCACAGCATTCCCACCAGACCATATATAATCGACGGGATGCCGGAAAGCGTTTCCGCCGCGTATTCGATCACGGCGGCCATCTTCTTATTGGACGCGTATTCGGTGAGGTAGATGGCCGCGCCGACGCTCAGCGGCAGCACGAAGGCCAGCGTCACAACGATGACGTAGAGCGTATTTAAGATGCCCGGAAGGATGCCGATGTGATTCCTCAGATAGCTGGGCTTGGTGGAAAGCAACTCCCACGTGATGTTCGGAAGTCCCTTCACGAGCACATATCCAATCAGAAACAGTACCAGCGCCGTGGTCAGTCTCGTCGCCGTCCACATCAGCACCTGCAGAAGGCCGATGCGAAGCCGGCGTTTGGTGGAAAAGGAAGAGAATTCCATGTTCAACCCTCCTTATTGCGCTTCAGGAAGAAGTTCAAGCTGGCGTTGATCAGCATGATGAACAGGAACAGCACCAGCGCGATGGAAAACAGTGCCTGCTGCTGAAGGCCGGAGGAGTAGGCCATTTCACTGGCTACCGCCGTCGTCAAAAAGCGCACGCTTTCAAACAGGCTCGGCATGTTGGGCACGTTGCCCGACACCATCATGACTGCCATGGCCTCGCCGATGGCACGCCCGACGCCCAGCACCACCGCCGCGGCAATTCCGCTCTTCGCCGCGGGCACGGACACGCGGAAATACGTTTCAATCGGCGTCGCGCCCAGTGCCAGTGAGGCGTCCTCATATTCCTTGGGCACTGCGTCCAGTGCAGTCATGGAAACCTTGATGATCGACGGGAGAATCATCACCGAAAGTACGAGGATGGCTGCAAGCAGGCTCGAACCGTCCGAAACGCCGAAAAGCCCTCGAATGCCGGGCACCAGCACGAGCATGCCAACAAGGCCGTAGACCACGGATGGAATTCCCGCCAGTAGACCTACGGCGTTTTCTACTACCACGCGCAGTTGCGGACTTGCGACCTTGGAAAGGTACACCGCCGTGAAAAAGCCAATAGGTACGCCAATCAGCACCGCTCCGGCCGTGCCATATACGCTGGTCAGGATGAAGGGCAGGATGCCGAACGAGGGCTCAGCTACTGTTGAAGCCCATTTTGTGCCGAACAGAAACGGAATCAGCCCGATGCGCCGAATCGCCGGAATACCGGATACGATCAAATAAACGGTAATCAGCAGCACAAACACGACGGCAATCAACCCCAGAATCAGGAACAGGCCATGCATCGCGGTTTCAAACATGTGTCTTTTTTTCAAGGCATTCTCTCCTTTGCCGCGCGGTATACGTGAGACTTGTCCGCGTACGAGAGACGACAGGCGCTGCTTTGTCGCTTTTGTGGCCTTATTCGACTTCATCCGCAGCAGAAACGGCGCCGGCCAGCGAGATGATCCATGCTGCGTCCGGAGAGGTAGCGAAGTCGAAGAACCTCTGCGCGGTCTCGGACAGCGGTACATCCCTACAGGTCACCAGCACGAAGGGACGTTGTATACGATAGCTGCCGCCCTTTATGGCTTCTTCGGAGGGAAGTACGCCTTCAACAGACAGAGCTTTCACGTTATCCTTCAGCGCGGCGAGGGAAGCATAGCCGATGGCAGCAGGATTCTGGGATACGGCAGTGATTACATCGCCGGTGGAGCTCAGCTCTTGACGGTATTTGCATGCGTCGTTCGTTCCGGTAATCGACTCGAATCCGTCGCGGGTGCCGCTTCCGGCCTCGCGGCCGATGAGCACGATTTCCAAATCCGCACCGCCCAGATCCTTCCAGTTGGTAATTTCGCCGGTGTAAATCTTTGCAATCAGCGCAAGATGTAGGTCATTCACCGGATTATCCGGATGCACAATAATCGCAATGTCGTCGTAGGCCAGCACGGTTTCAACCAATCCGGCCTCCTTTTCCGATTGTTTCAGATTGCGGCTGGAAAGCCCAATATCACAGCGCCCCTCGCGAACTGCGGCAATACCGGAGCCGGAGCCGGTAGGATTGTAAGTAAAGTTCACGCCCTTGTTTTCCTCGGTGAAGTACTCGCCCAGCGCGCCGATGACCTTTTCCGCGGAGGTCGAGCCGTCGGTAGATACACTCCCGTCCGCCAGGGCGAATGCAGAGCCCAGCAGCATTGCGAGCACTGTCAGGATGCTTACGCTTTTTCATGTTTGAATCTCCTTTCGATTCGTCTTTCGTTCGTTTCTCTTTCCTTGTGGCGATCAAAGGATACCTCCGGAGAGTCAAATACAAAACCCGACTTTTGTCAAATTCATGTCAGATTACGTTCGTTCATACCAAAAAAGAACTGCCGTCCGAAGAATCGGACGGCAGCTAAGGCCAAGAAGCTTAGAACATGCGGATATACTCGTCACGGTCTGCACCGACGGAAACATATTGAATCGGGCAATGCACGGCGTTCTCAAGGTAGCGGATGTAGGTCTTGGCTGCCTCGGGAAGGGACTCGAACGTGCGGCAGGCTGAAACATCGCCGAAGCCGTCCACATATTCGATCACGGGCTTCGCGCGGTTCAGGCGGTCGCCGGTGGGGAATTCCGCCGTGCGCACGCCGTCAACTTCGTAGGCCACGCACACGGGAATCTTATCCATATAGGAAAGCACGTCCAGCTTCGTCAATGCAAGCGATGTTGCACCCTGCATCATCACGCCATAGCGGGAGGCGGGCACGTCAAACGCGCCTACGCGGCGCGGACGGCCAGTTGCGGCGCCGTATTCGCCGCCGGCCTTGCGCAGCGCGTCGGCCTCAGGACCGAACATTTCCGCTGTGAACGGACCTTCGCCTACGCAGGTGGAATAGGCCTTCATAATACCGATGGACTGATCCAGTCGTTTGCCGGGAATGCCTGCGCCGATGGGGGCGTAGGACGCCAGCGTTTGAGAGGACGAGGTGTAGGGATAAATGCCAAAATCAATGTCGCGGAGCGCGCCCAGCTGCGCTTCGAACATGATGCTTTCGCCTGCTTCGATGGCACTGTTCAGGAAGTGCGTAACGTCGGTGATGTAGGGGCGGATGACGCTTCCGTAGGTATCCAGCCAGTCGAGCAGCTCGTCTGCGTTGATCGGCTCGTGACCATAGCCGGTCACCGTCAGGTTTTTCCACTCCACCAAATCGCGCACCTTTTCGGCGAGCGTTTCCTTGTGAAGAAGGTCGTCCATGCGCAGGCCCTTCTTCATGTATTTGTCGGAGTACACCGGAGCAATGCCGCGGCGGGTCGAGCCGTATTTCCGGTCGGCAAGGCGCTCCTCCTCCATGATGTCCTGAAGCTTGTGGTAGGGCAGGCAGATGATGGCCTTATCGCTGATCTTCAGGTTGTCAGGGGAGATGTGGATGCCCTTATCGGTCAGCGACTTGATCTCGCCCACAAGGTGCTGGATGTCGATGACCATGCCGTTGCCCATCACGTTGACGGTGGTATCGCGCAGGATACCGGACGGCAGAAGGTTCAAAACGAACTTGCCCTTCTCATTGATGACGGTATGTCCTGCGTTATTTCCGCCCTGATAGCGGCACACGATGTTGTAGCCAGAGGAAAGCAGGTCGACCATACGCCCCTTTCCTTCGTCGCCCCAGTTGATTCCAACGATTGCGGTAAGCATGTTTTTGTCCTTTCTCCGATGCTGGTACATATTGCGTACAGACATTCGATACGGAGTGTCGAAATTCCTTTTATTTATCAGAATTTTTCATTAGAGCTGCGTCAACGAAGCCGACGAACAGAGGATGCGCCTTGTTGGGGCGGGATTTGAACTCAGGATGGTACTGAACGCCCACGTAGAACGGACGATCGCTCAGCTCTACTGTTTCCACCAGCCGCCCGTCGGGCGACAGGCCGGAAAGCGTAAGGCCGCACCTTGTGAGCACATCGCGGTAGTGGTTGTTGAATTCGTAGCGGTGACGATGACGCTCGGAAATTTCGCTTCTTCCATAGCAGCGTTCCATTGTTGTGCCGGGCTGGATGATGCACGGGCATGCGCCCAGACGCAGCGTGCCGCCCTTGTCAATGTCATCGTTCTGTCCGGGCATGAAATCGATCACCTTGTTTTTGCACATCTCGTCAAACTCGCCGGAGTTCGCGTCGGCGATTCCGGCCACGTTGCGCGCATATTCGATCACGGCAATCTGCATGCCAAGGCAGATTCCAAGGTATGGCATGCGATTTTCGCGCGCGTACCGGGCAGCCAGGATCATTCCTTCGACACCGCGGGAGCCAAAGCCGCCGGGAATCAAGATGCCGTCCAGATCGGAAAGTGTAGAAACAGCGTTTTCCTCCGTAATCGACTCAGAATCGATCCAGCGAATGCCCACGTGCGCATTCAGCTCATAGCCTGCATGATGCAGTGATTCGGCTACGGATAGGTAGGAGTCGTGCAGCTGGACATATTTGCCGACTAATCCGATCGTCACATTACGTGAGCGTTTTTTGATACGCTCGACCATATCTTTCCATTCGGTCAGATCGGGCTCGGGCAGGTCAAGGCCAAGCTCGCGGCACACAATGGAGGAAAAGTGCGATTTTTCCAGCATCAGCGGCGCTTCGTACAAGCAGGGAAGGGTGATATTCTCAATCACGCAGTCCGGCTTCACATTGCAGAACATCGAAATTTTTCGGAAAATAGAGGCCTCCAGAGACTCGTCGCAGCGCAGTACGATGATGTTCGGAGTAATGCCCATGCCCTGAAGCTCCTTCACGGAATGCTGCGTGGGCTTGGACTTGTGTTCCTCAGAGCCGCGTAGGAAGGGCACGAGCGTCACGTGAATGAATAAGCTGTTCTCGCGACCAACCTCCAGCGAAATCTGTCGCACAGCCTCCAGAAAGGGCTGCGACTCAATATCGCCAATCGTGCCTCCGATTTCGGTAATAACGACGTCGGCCTCCGTGCGCCTGCCTACCTGATAGACAAACTCCTTGATTTCGTCAGTGATATGGGGGATTACCTGCACCGTGGATCCCAGATATTCGCCGCGGCGCTCGCGATTCAGCACGTTCCAGTACACCTTTCCGGTGGTCAGATTGGAATACCGGTTCAAATCCTCATCGATGAACCGCTCGTAGTGCCCGAGGTCCAGATCCGTCTCTGCACCGTCCTCGGTTACATATACCTCGCCGTGCTGGTAGGGGCTCATTGTGCCGGGATCGACGTTAATGTAGGGATCAAGCTTCTGCGCGGCTACCTTCAGGCCTCGCGCCTTTAGAAGCCGTCCCAGCGAGGCAGCCGTAATCCCCTTGCCAAGCCCCGAAACTACGCCACCCGTTACGAAAATATACCGAATCATTGCGATCACCTCAAAACTTTGTATATCTGAAATTCCAAGACCTCGTTTCCATGCGCCTTGCATGGGCAGGAATGGAAGTTCCTTCTGCCGCGTGCTGCCGAAAATGCTTCTTGCGCTTCGTCAGCCGTAGACTTCACGCGGCAAATGGTTTTAAATCACTGCTTTCCATGCGGGGAAACTCCCCAATAAACTCCAAACCCGTGCGGCAGGCAGCTCGCACGGGCGGAGGGGGCTTTGATAGCTTGCAGACACGTTTAGGTACGCCCTCTGATCTGAAGGCAACGATTACGCGGCTCATAAGCATTTTTGCGTTCAATTAATAGGTAATCAGGTATTTTTCGATTTCCCAGCTACTCACCTGCGTTCGGTAGGTTTCCCATTCCTTCAGCTTGCCGGCAACATACTGGCTCACGATGTGCTCTCCCAGCGCATCGCAAATCAGCTGATCCTTCTGCATTTCGACCACGGCGGAATGCAGCGAGCCGGGCAGGCTGCAAATGCCGCGCGCTGCGCGCTCGTCCACGGTCATTGCGAAGATGTTATCCGTGATTTCGGCCGGAGGAGTGAGCTTGCGCTCAATGCCGTCCAGACCGGCAGCCAAACAGACCGTCAGCGCCAGATATGGGTTGCAGGCCGGATCGGGGCAGCGAAGCTCCACGCGAGTGGACTGTCCGCGCGAGGCTGGAATGCGAATCAGTGCAGAACGGTTGGAAGCCGACCACGCAGTGTAGCAAGGTGCTTCATAGCCGGGCACAAGGCGCTTATAGGAATTGACGAGAGGATTGAGCACGGCAGTCATACCGCTTATGTGCTCCAAAAGACCTGCAATGAAATGGCGTGCGTCATCCGACAGCTTCTTGTCGCCCTTTTCGTCGAAGAAAATATTCTTCCCGTCCTTAAACAGAGACATGTTCGTGTGCATGCCGCTTCCATTCACGCCGAAAATCGGCTTTGGCATGAAGGTAGCGTGCAGACCGTTCTTCTGAGCCAGCGTTTTAACTACCATTTTGAAGGTCATGATGTTGTCGGCAGCCGTGAGCGCTTCGGCATACTTAAAATCGATTTCGTGCTGTCCTGCAGCAACCTCGTGGTGGGAGGCCTCGATTTCAAAGCCCATTTTTTCCAGCGTCATGCAGATTTCGCGGCGCGTGCTCTCGCCATGATCAAGTGGGCCGAGATCAAAGTAGCTCGCCTCGTCGTTGGTGGCGGTGGTGGGCTTCCCGGTTTCATCGGTCTGAAAAAGGAAAAATTCGCACTCCGGCCCCACATTGAACGAATAGCCCATGTCGGAGGCCTTCTTCAGCATCCTGCGCAGCGCACCGCGAGGGTCGCCAATGAACGGCGTACCGTCGGGATTGTAAACGTCGCAGATCAGGCGGGCAACCTTGCCCTGCTGTGGACGCCACGGCAACACCGTGAAGGTATCCAGATCCGGCCGCAGATACTGGTCAGACTCCTGAATGCGCACAAAGCCCTCAATGGAGCTTCCGTCGATCATGATCTCGTTGTTAACCGCCTTATTGACTTGTGACGCAGTAATGGCCACATTCTTCATCTGGCCAAAAATGTCGGTAAACTGCATGCGGATGAATTCAACGTCCTCTTCGCGCACCATGCGGATGATGTCTTCTCTGCTGTATCTGCCCATACCAAGAACCTCCTTCAAAAAAGAGAAAACCAGAAATACCGCTTTACGGCATCCTCGTCCTAAACTCAGAAATGATAGCAGACGAAGCGTCGGTTGTCAATAAAAAATTGCGTGTGGATACGAAAGACAGTACCATGGCTCAAATTGCGATTGATAACGGGTGCATGAGGAAGCAGGGGAGACCTTCAAGAAATAGAAATTGCCGGGCCGATTGAGTTGACCCGGCGTTCTGCTGAAAGCGGGACTCGAACCCGCACGCCTTGTGGGCAGGAGATTTTAAGTCTCCGGTGTCTGCCATTCCACCATTTCAGCGAACAAAGGTATTATAGCACTTTGACTATTGGATGTCAATGAAAATCAATGTTGCAGTGTTTGTAGGTTTGTCAAACATTTTGTACACCAACCCGTGAGAGCCATTCCATTGGTGACAGCCAGTGCAGTGGTCGCATGGGTCGGGCGTTGCTGCGACTTTGGTGGGCAGCGAGCTGCCCACCAA
>CAZKQB010000049.1:0-16141 GCA_964554795.1 uncultured Oscillospiraceae bacterium
GGGGTGCGTTGCTTTTCTGCATCGTCTGGGTGATAGGATTGCGAGCACTTGCTGCAGCAGTTCTGGTGAGGAGTTTGGTTTTCCGACGGAACGGGCGTGGGGCGCTCTGCTCCCCTACACCCCCTCGGGTGACGGGTGCGAGAGGGTTCTCACCCTCTCGCGCTCTCCCGGGGAGAGTGGTGGTTTGGTGAGGCGTCTGTCTTTTGGCGGTGCGGGCGTGGGGCGCTCTGCTCCTCTACACCCCTTGGGGGACGGGATTCCTTTTCCTTTTTATTGGACTTCGGAGGATGAATTCATGCGCAAAGGGTTTTGGGTTGGCGCTCTGCTGATTCTTCTGTTTACGTGCTTCCCTGCGGGGGCTGAGGAGGAGGCAGTGGAGAAGTGGTTGGCCTGCGTGGACGGCGACACGATTGTGATTGCCGAGGCGGAGGAGGGGCTCGAGCCGCTTTCGGGAACGCTGAGGCTGGGTGTCGGAGAGGTGCGAACCATTCTGGTTCCCTCGGAGGACGCTCCGTTGTTCGCCTCCACGAACGCACAGTGCGTAGACGTATCGGAAACGGGCGAGCTTCGGGCGCTTAAGAAGGGCGGGGCTTCCATTCGCGTTTATCTTTCGGACGGCAGCGTGGACATTGCCGTTTCCGTGAAGGATCCGCCCTCGCGGGTAAGACTGGGTTCAAAGAGCGGAAAGCTGGCGCTGGGTGAAACATATCAGCTGAAGGCGAAGCTCACCGGCACGGGCGGCGTTGTGTGGACGTCGTCCGACGAGAACGTTGCCATCGTGGACAGGGACGGCGTGATTTCGGCCGTGAGCGTGGGAAAATGCGTGATTACCTGCACGACCTACAACGGAAAGTCGGCGGATTGCAGCGTAACGGTTGTGATGCCCGATCCCGCAAAGGTAAAGCTGGGCACATACAAGGCGCAGGTATACGACGGCGAAACGCTGGCGCTGGAGGCGACGCTGGAGGGCGGCTATCGCGAGACTGTCGCGTTCAGCAGCAGCAACGAAAACGTGGCGCGTGTGGACGAGCAGGGTGTGGTTACGGGCGTGAGGCCGGGCACCGCCGTGATTCGCGTGCAGGCCTCCGGCGGCAACTACACAAACTGCGTCATCGAGGTGCTTCCGGGCGCAACATCCATTGAGACGGACGGGACGATTACGCTCTATGTCGGCGGCACGATGGCTGTGCCTGCGCGGTGCGTGGGCGGCAGCGGACGGTACGCCGTGGTAAGCATGAGCCCGGACGTCGTGCTAGGGTCGGACGGCGCATCCGTCACGGCGCTCAGCGAGGGCGAGGCGGATCTGTATGCCGTTACGCCCAACGGCGAATATGCCTGCTGCCACGCCGTCGTACTGGCGCGACCCGAGGGGCTTTCGCTGATTTCCGATCGTACCGAAATCGCCGTCGGCGAGCAGGCGCGCGTGTATGTGAACGGCTCCGAGCTGCCGGCGACGTTTGAATCCGTGGGCGACGAGCCCGCGGCTAACGTAGACGAAAACGGCTATGTAACCGGCCTGAAGCCGGGGCTGACCGTCGTGCGCGCGCGTGTTGGCGGCGTATCCGTGGACGCGGGCATCGAGGTAAAGCCCTTTGCCGATGCGCTTTCGCTGAGCTTCTCCGGGGGAACGCTGGGCGTGGGCGACTGTGCGCAGCTGACATGCGCGCTTCTAAACGGCGCGGGGCGGGTGACGTATGTCTCCGACCACCCCGAAATACTCTCCGTGAACGAAATGACCGGCGAAATTGCCGCCGAAATGGCGGGAACGGCGACGGTAACGGCCTCGATCGCCAACGGCGTGAGCGCGTCGCTTGCGCTGACCGTGCACCCGGCGCCGACCGAGTTCGCGCTGATCGCGCGCGAGCAAAGCGTGGGCGTGGGCGACCGCATACGGCTTGCCTACCGAATGAACGAGGGCGCGGGCGGCATGGTTTCGTGGACGTCGGACGACGAGAGTCTTGCGACCGTGGATGAAAACGGCGTGCTGACGGCGGTTTCCATCGGTACTGTCACCGTGCGGGCGACGACGCGCAGCCTTTTGACCGATTCCATGACGATTCGCATCGTCGAAGCGCCGCAGGGACTTACCGTGGATGCGGAGCCGCTTTCAGACGGCGGGCGCTTTCAGGCCTACCTGCGTCTATTGCCCGGCGAGACCGCCGCGCTGCACGCTCGCTGCTCCGGCGAGGCGCAGACCGTATTCCTCTATGAATCCACGCTCCCATCTGTGGCAGACGTAGATGCGGACGGCACCGTCCGGGCGCTGTCCGTCGGCACGACGCTGATAAGCGTTCAAATGTATACGGGCGAAACGGTAAACGTGCTGGTAGAGGTTGCAGCGGAAAAATAGAAAGCCGCGTGAGCGGGGAGGGAGAGCCGTTTCATGGAAAACGCGTATGAGCTGTATTTTCATCGGCTGTTTTCAGTCAACCCCTATCGTTCCCTGCGCATGCGGCTGTGCGAGATGAGCCTTCACAAGGACTGGCCGCACACCGACCGTGGCGCCCCCTATCCGGTTGTCCGCGAAAGCGGGCTCGCGCCGGACGAGCGCGTGGAGGACGGGCGGCTTGTTGTCTCCGCCGACGCGCCGGGCGAGCGGACGCGGCTGATTGGGCGCTTCTTTCCGTATGCCTCCGCTGAGGTGTGCGCGGACGATTTGAATGGCGAGGGCGCGCGCGTGGGTCTGGAATTTGCCGCGCGAAGCGGGCACGGGTCGCCGTATACGCCGGAGACCGTGCCGACGCTTTGCGTGTTTTTTGAGCGCACGGGTACGGAGGTGTGCGTGTGTCACGAGGAATTCGTAGGCGGGCGCTCCCTTGGTGTTGTGCGGCACGGGACACGCGCATTTGCGCCAGGCGACGCGCTGCTCGTCAGCGCACACGGGGAATTTTTCGACGTATTGCTGGCGCATCGCTTCGTCTGCACGATTCAGTCTAACGGTTTTTCGGAAATTTGCCGCCGCAGCGCGTTCATGAATGCGGGCGTGTCGCTGTACGTCGGTTTGCCTGCGGGCGGGCGCGCGGCAGTGTCGCGCGCGGAGAGCTTTCTGGACGGCGGAATTAGCCATGCCGACTGCAAGCCCGTGCGCTATGAGGACGGCACGCCCATCGTAGAAAACGGGCGGCTGTTTTTGACGCTTTCCGCGCGGCTGCAGGCAGGCGCGTATCAGCTCGTGGCCTCGTGGAACCCCTCCACGTGCGAGCTGCGGCCCGAGGGCGCAATCTTCTTCGATTACGGCGACGGCCGCTGGTGCGCGGACGTGGCAATTTCGCTGCTCTTCCACCGGGAGCGCCGCGAGTGGCTGTTCTGGGCGACGGCGTTCTCCCACGGGCACATCCTGTGCCACGGCACGAGCGCGGGCGACCCGCGCTTTGGGATTACCGTGCTGGACGCGACGCTGATGAGGGTGCAGAGGCTGACCTCTGCCCCGGACGACGCGCTGTCCATGCAGGCGGGCGGGCGCGGCGCGAGCCGCGCAGAGTTGGACGACGATACGCTGTGGCTGGCGAAAACGGGCGACGAGGACCCCGATTTTACCTATGACCGCGAGCGCGGCAAATGGTACATGACCATCTGCCGCAGCGTGAAGGGCGAGGGGTACCGATATTTTCTGTTTGAGTCCGACGAGCCGTTTTCCGGCTATCGGCACGTGTGCCACACCGAGACCGGCGAAAACACCGGCGGACTGCTGGTTCACATTCGCGGACGGCGCGCGCTGGTGTGCGGCTCTGATTTCGGAGCGCGCGCGGAATACCGCGTATATCCGCTGGGCGATTTTTCCCATTACGAGCGCCTGATGTGCGACTTTGACGACGGCGGCTTCCGCGGCTGGGGCAGTCTCATGCCCGTGCCCTGCGGGAACCGGACGAAATATGTGTGGATGACCTTCGACCGCCATAACGGCAGCGACTTCAACTGGAGCTATGGAAACTTGTACGCCTACGAAGCAGAGGAAATGGATACCCAATAAAAACCGGCGGCCGGACTGCGCATTTTCGCGCGGACGGCCGCCGGGGCTTTTTAGAGAATGTACCGCGCGGAGAACCCTGCGCGTGGGAAAGCCACGCGCGGACGACGCCGGCTGCGGAACGCGCGGGCTCCTTCATAGGACGCACTGCGCGCGATGCGCGGGGAAGAGCCACGCGCGGACGACGCCGGCTGCGGAACGCGCCGCAGAGATTGCTTGCGAGGCTCCGAGTGCGCGGGCGTGCTCCTTCATTGGACGCAATGCGCGCGATGCGTGGAGAAAGCCACACGCGGACGACGCCGGCTGCGGAACGCGGCTGCGATTGCTTGCGGGGCTCCGAGTGCGCGGGCGGGCTCCTTCATTGGACGCAATGCGCGCGATGCGCGGGGGCAGTGCCGACTACGGGGGCGCGCGGGCTCCTTCATAGGACGCACTGCGCGCGATGCGCGGGGAAGAGCTACGCGCGGACGATGCCGGCTGCGGAGCGCGCGGCAGCGATTGCTTGCGGGGCTCCGAGTGCGCGGGCGGCTCCTTCATTGGACGCAATGCGCGGGGAAGAGCCACGCGCGGACGATGCCGGCTGCGGAGCGCGCGGCAGCGATTGCTTGCGGGGCTCCGAGTGCGCGGGCGGGCTCTTTCATAGGATGCACTGCGCGCGATGCGCGGGGAAAGCCACGCGCGGACGACGCCGGCTGCGAAACGCGCGGCAGCGATTGCTTGCGGGGCTCCGAGTGCGCGGACTAGCTCCTTCATAGGACGCACTGCGCGCGATGCGCGGGGAAAGCCACGCGCGGACGACGCCGGCTGCGGAACGCGCCGCAGAGATTGCTTGCGAGGCTCCGAGTGCGCGGGCGGCTCCTTCATTAGACGCACTGCACGCGATGCGCGGGGAAAGCCTGCATGAGGGAGGGCTCCGTGCGGGCGACGCCATTTATGGACAGGACGTGCCATCCGCCGTTTTCGCGCGTCAGTGTCACAGAGAAGGGCAGGTCGCCGATGCGGATTCCCAGATTCATCCACGTGCCCTGAGGCGTGCTGCGGATTCCGATGGAGAGTAGCATGGCTTTCGCGTCGGTCGGGCAGGAGGCGGCGTAGAGAGGGTCGATGCGAATCGCATTCAGCGCGGCGTCGTATGCGCCCGTAGCGATGGCGTATTGCCTCAGGCCGAAGAACATCCCGGTCACCAGCAGGATGGGAATCAGGACGAGGCAAATAATCAGCGTCCGGCTACGTTTTGCGCCCGCAAGGGGCGCAAGCCCTGTACCGCCAAGGCGCTGCACGCGTTTGCTCACCACAAAGGTTCCGGCCACCAGGTCGCCCAGACGGCGGCCGCGTGTCAGAAGCAGGATGGGATTGACGATGAGCGACAAGGGAAACCGCAGCGGCAGATTGCGCACGAGGCGCCGCCACAGGGATGCCCGCGCCAGCGTGCGCCCGTTCACGATTCTCAGGCGCAGAAGGGCTTTGCCGATGCTGCACCGACCAATCGCGTCGTGCAGCAGCCACAGCCCAAGCGGAACGTAGAACAGCGCGCCGTTTTTTCAGTTGGGTATAAACGCGAGAATCAGTATATACGGAAGCAAAAGAAGGACTATGTCGATCAGCACCGCAAGGAAACGGCGCAGCCGCATGCGGCGGCTCGAGGTGCAGAAGAGACGATAGCTGTCCGCGTCTGTCTGCGCGGCGGAAACGGTCTCCGGCGCGTCGTCCGCGACAAAGCGCCTTCCGAGGAAAAGCTCGGCGACGGACACTTCAAAATAGCCGGCCAGCGCCTGAAATTCGGTCGGCGGAAGCATGGCGCGGCCGCCTTCCAGCGCAAGAAGCCTGCGCGGCGTGGTTCTGACGATGCGTGCAAGATCGTCCGCCGACAGACCGCGCTGCTCGCGGAGCTCGGAGACGAAGCGTCCCATTGCAAATCGATCTATGTGTTTTTCCTCACTGCGCAAGAATTTCTGCATCCTACCGGGTTGTTATACTATTTTCGCGCGCGTAATACAATCTCCGCGCGGGCTCGTGTTTACAGGGCGATACAAATATGATATAATGCGAAAAATTTTAAGGAGGGCACGGTTTATGGGGTACATGGGTGAGCGGACGGAGGAGAAGGTCGCGCGAAAGCTTGCAAAAAAGCAGAAGCTGGTAAACGTGGCCGCAAAGCGGACGAGGGCGGATCTGGTGCTGAAAAACGCCACGTATCTGAACGTGTTTTCCTCGGAATTCTGCGTGGGCGACATTGCGGTATCCGACGGGCTGATCGCCGGCGTGGGCGAATACGAGGGCGTGCGCGAGGTGGACGTGAGCGGCAAATTCGTGTGCCCGGGACTGATTGACGCCCACATTCATCTGGAGAGCAGCATGGTCACGCCCGCAGAGTTCGCGCGCGCCGTCGTGCGGCACGGCACGACCACCGTCATCTGCGACCCGCACGAAATCGCCAACGTCATGGGCGTGGACGGCATTCGCTACATGCTGGAGGCCACCGAGGGGCTGCCGCTGGACGTGCATTTCATGCTGCCCAGCTGCGTGCCCGCCACCGACATGGACGAGAGCGGCGCGAAGCTCGACTTCCGCGCCATCGACGAGTGGTTCGCGCACCCACGCGTGCTGGGTCTGGCAGAGATGATGAACTATGTGGGCGTCACCCGCGCCGATCCGTTCGCCATTTCGCAAATTCTCGCAAGCCAGGCACATCACAAGAAAATCGACGGCCACGCGCCCGGCCTGTCCGGCGCGGACTTGAACGCCTATATCGCCGCGGGCGTGTACTCCGATCACGAGTGCTACACGCTCGAAAACGCGCTGGAGAAGCTGCAGCTGGGGCAGTTTATCATGATTCGCGAGGGCACAGCGGCTAAGAACCTGAAGGCGCTGGCTCCGATTCTCACACAGGCGCGCGAGTCCCGCTGCATGTTCGCTACCGACGACAAGCACCCCATCGACCTTCTGACCGGCGGGCACATCGACTATATCATCAAGGAGGCCATTGCCCGCGGCGTGGATCCCGTAATCGCTATCAAGGTAGCCAGCCACAACGCCGCGCGCTATTTCCTACTGAACAATAAGGGTGCCATCGCGCCCGGCTATCTTGCGGACATGGTGGTGTTCGACGATTTCCGCTCGTTCAACGTGCTGCGGGTATTCAAGCGCGGAAAAGAGGTCTTCGACGGCGAGCGCGTGATCATGGAGACGCCCAGAATCGAAAACGAGCTGTCCGCGCGCGCACACGATACGTTCCACGCGCCCTTCCTCTCCGAGGCGCGCCTTGCCGCCGGAACGCTGCCCATGATGGGCGTAAAGGCGCACGAGCTGATTACCCCGAACCTTGGAACCGCCGACGGCTACGATGCCGCGCGCGACATTGCCAAAATGGCGCTGGTGGAACGCCACCACGGTACCGGCCACGTGGGGCTGGGCTACGTGCAGGGCTTCGGCCTGAAGTCCGGCGCGCTGGCCAGCAGCATTTCCCATGACTCGCATAACGTGATTGCCATCGGCACCTGCGACCGCGACCTCGCGCTCGCCGTAAACCGCATTTTAGAGATGAAGGGCGGCGTGTGCGTGGTGAACGAGGGCCGGGTTGTGGCCGAGCTGAGCCTGCCCGTTGCCGGAATCATGAGCGACGAGCCGCTCGAGAATGTGAACGAACAGCTGGAGCGCGCCAAGGCCGCCGCCTACGCCCTCGGCGCGCAGCGCGGCATCGACCCGTTCATGACGCTGTCGTTCATGGCTCTCCCGGTCATTCCGCACCTGAAGCTCACTACCCACGGCATGTTCGACGTTGACCGCTGGGCGCTGGCCTAAGCGCGTTCGGCTCAAAAAAAACGGCGCAATTAAGGCCATGCGCAGACAGCGCATGGCCTTAATTATCGAAGATCTTCTATCGCTGAATCCAGTATCGCCGAACGATGGTTCCGTCCGGCGCGGTTACGATGTTTTCCAGCACGCCGCCGTTTTTCTCGATCGTTCGGGCGGAGGCGAGATTCTCGTCGTTGCAGCACATCAGCACGCGGTCGATGCCAAGCCTCCGGCATTCCCTGAGTGCCAGCGCGATCATCTGCGTGCCATAGCCCTTGCCGCGCTCGCTCGGACGGATGCCGTCGCCGATGTGCCCGCCCGTCGCCAGCAGTCCCTCGTTCAGCCAGTGGCGAATGTTCACCGCGCCAATGAGCCTCTGCCGGTCGGTATCCAGGCAGAAGAACGTGGAAGCCGGCACCAGCCTCTCCGTCGCCACGCGCGTGTCGAGGCTTTCCACATAGCGCCCGAAGTCGTGATAATCGCATTTTTGAATCGAAAACGGGATGATCTTCTCGCCTGCCGCCGTCCATTCGTCCATCATTTCATTGAGCAGCGGGCGGTATTTTTCTTCCATCTTTATCAGCGTAAGCATGTGCAAGACCCTTCCTTCAGCGCAGAATCTCTGCCAGTAGAATTTCCTCTGCCTGCGCGCGCGAAACGCCCGGCCACAGAAGCGGCGAATAGACCATATTGAGCATCAGCCAGTCCATTTCGGTAGGCATATTGTTGTTGTAGCTCTGATAGATCACGCTGTCTGAATACAGCATATGGTCGTTCAGAAGCCCCATCCCGTTCACAAGCTCCTCGCGGATGATGTGATTGCGCTCGGCCTGCGAGGTACTGCCGGTTTCAACGGCAATTCGCGCCGATGTGAAAATGTTGTCGGTGTAGTAGCAATACACGAAGCCGCGGTTGCCCTGAATGTATTCGGGCACGTACTGCGGAATTTCGTCCTCGGTCATGAAAAACATTTCGACGTTGGCCTGGCTTCCGTCGTCCGTCAGGCGGATGGGCGGGAGCGTCGGCACGCGAAAGGACAGCTCCATCAGAAAATCGTCCAGCTGCCGCCTGTCCTCCGCTGTCGGCCTGCCGGATACATAAATGACGATGGGGTCCTCCCAGCGCTGAAGACAGCCGGTGCTGTCGCCGTATTCGGCAGAAAAGCCGCATTCCAGAAAGACCCCCAGCGCGCGGCACTTGCCGTCCACAGCGTTTTGGGGGTTGAACGTGAGCTCCGCACAGGCGGAGAAAAGCAGCATAAGCGCCAGCGCACAGGCGAGAAGCCTTTTCATTTCTTCTTTTCCGTCCTCTCTCCAAAGATTTTCTCCGGCAGCGGCAGGCGCTGAATCACGCCGATCAGCTGCCCGGACAAAAGCACCGTAATCAGCGACCATGCAATGCGCGTAAACGGAATATACGTCAGCGACAGAAGCAGCACGATCACATCGCTCAAAAGATAAATGCGCTCAATCGGCTGGCGCGTAAGGTGCGAAAGGCTCATTGCCAGCGCATCATCGCCGCCAGTCGCGCCGCCCAGCCGCACGCACAGCCCCGCGCCGATGCCCACAAACAGCGCGCCCGCAACCGTGGCAAGGAGCGGCAAATCCGCAAGCTGCGGCCACAGCGGCGGAAAGCATTCATAAATGCGGTAGCTCAGCGAAAAGCCCACCGTGGACACGGCCGAATAAACCAGAAACGTGCGTCCCAGCAGGCGAAAGCCCATGACGTAGCACAGAACGTTCATGATGAAGCCGCTGACAGAGGGAGAAATGCCGAAATGGTGATCGAGCAGCAGCGTAAGGCCCAGCACGCCGCCCTCCGTAACGCCGGAAACGGCATGCACGTTGTACAGCCCGAAGGCAAGAAAGGCGCTTGACAGAAACGAAACCAGCACATACACCGGGGTTATGCCCCGAAACAGGGCGCGAAGACGGGAAACCAATGTAACAAATCCTTTCCTTATGAATTGAACCCTATGCTACCAGAATCGCTACGCCGGGGCAAGCCCCGTTTTGTAAAGAAAAGCAATTGACAAACCGGGCAGCGTATGATATATATGAAGCGAAAAGCCATATTCAACGGGTTACGGAGGGATTTACCATGAAAAAGGCCTCTCTGATTCTGGATAGGAATTACGTCGTCGGGCAGGTGGACAAGCGCCTGTTCGGCTCGTTTATCGAGCATCTGGGCCGCGCGGTGTACGGCGGCATATACGAGCCCGGGCATCCCGAGGCCGACGAGCAGGGCTTCCGCCGGGACGTGCTCTCGCTGGTGAAGCGCCTGAACGTGCCCGTGGTGCGCTATCCCGGCGGCAACTTCGTGTCCGGCTTCCGTTGGGAGGATTCCGTCGGACCGCGCGAAAATCGCCCCAATCGGATGGATCTGGCGTGGATGACCACGGAAACCAACGAGGTAGGCATTCATGAATTCTGCGACTGGGCGAAGAAGGCGAACAGCGAGGTCATGTACGCCGTGAATCTGGGCACCCGCGGCCTGGACGACGCGCGCAACGTGGTGGAGTACCTGAACCATCCCTCTGGGAGCCTCTACAGCGACATGCGCATCCGAAACGGACGGAAGGCCCCCTTCGGCATTAAGCTGTTCTGCCTGGGCAACGAAATGGACGGCCCGTGGCAGATGGGCGCAAAGACGGCGGAGGAATACGCCCGAACCGCCTGCGAGGCCGCGAAGCTGATGAAGTGGGTGGACCCGTCCATCGAGCTGGTTGCCTGCGGCTCGTCCTCCTCCCAAATGCCGACGTTCGGCGACTGGGAATACAAGGTGCTCAGCGAGTGCTACGACCATGTGGACTACGTATCCCTGCACCGCTATTACGGAAACCCCGACGGCAACACCGAGGACTTCCTTGCCTCCTCGATGGATCTGGACGAGTTCATCAAAACCGTGGTGAGCATCTGTGACGCAGTAAAGGGCAAGAAGCACGCCAAAAAGCGCGTGAACCTGAGCTTTGACGAATGGAACGTATGGTATCATTCGCACGCACAGGACGAGGAGCTGAAAAAGCGCGACAAGTGGGGCCGCGCGCTGCCGCTTTTAGAGGACGTGTACAACTTTGAGGATGCGCTGCTGGTCGGGCTTATGCTGATTACCTTCCTGCGCAACGCTGACCGCGTGAAAATCGCCTGTATGGCGCAGCTGGTGAACGTGATTGCACCCATCATGACGCGAAACGGCGGCGGCGCGTGGGCGCAAACGATCTTCTATCCCATGATGCACGCCTCCACGCTGGGGCGCGGCACATCGCTGATGCCGCAAATCGAGTGCGAAAAGCACGACACCCGCCACTATACCGACGTGCCCATGGTGGACGCGGCCGCGACGGTGGACGAGGACGGCCATGTGACCATCTTCGCCGTGAACCGCAGTCTGACCGAGGACGTTTGCCTGTCTGTCGACCTGCGCGCCTTCAAAGGCCTTACGCGCATAAAGCAAACCGCGCTGCACCATGACGACGTGAACGCCGTGAATACCGAGGCCGCGCCGGATGCCGTGGCGCCCGTCGAGCTTCCCGAGGCGCCGTTTACCGGCGAAATCCGGCTCGGACGCGCGAGCTGGAACGTGCTTCAGCTGTATTGACAGCGTTTTTTCGCTCTGCCGCCGGCAGGAATTTGCGGCGGCGGGGCGAATTGCTTACACAGAGATTTTTACGCAAGGCGGGATAGCTATGCAGGACGAAAGGCTGAAGGAACGACTGGACGCGCGCACGTCGATTTACGACGGGCACGTAATCAATCTGGAAAAATGGAACGTTACGCTGCCCAACGGCAAGCCGGCCATGCGCGAGGTGGCGATTCACAAGGGCGCGTCGGCGATTGTGCCGGTGGACGACGAGGGTTATGTATATCTGGTCAGGCAATTCCGCACGCCGCTTGGACGCGTGCTCACGGAGGTACCCGCAGGCAAGCTGGACACCGCGGGAGAGGATCGTCTGGCGGCCGCAAAGCGCGAGCTGCGCGAGGAAACCGGCTTCACCGCAGAAAAATGGACGCATCTGGTCGATCTGGCCACCACCCCCGGCTTCTGCACGGAGGTAATTTCCCTGTATCTCGCCGAGGGGCTGACTCGCGGCGAAACTTGCTTTGACGACGACGAATTCCTCGATCTCGTGCGCATACCGTTTGACGAGGCGGTGCAAACGGCGCTGACCGGCGGCTTTGCGGACGCAAAAACCATTGCGGCGCTGCTTCTGGCCGCGCACGCCCGGCAGGGGGAGGGAGCGCGTTGCTGAAGCGTTTGAACGGAAGCTGGTATCTGACCGACGGCATTCTGTCGCCGGTTCGCCTGGACGCGCCCGGCTGCGTGAGCGATGCGCTGCGCGGCGCGGGACTGCTGGCGGACGGCGAAAGCGCCGCCGAGCTTCTGAAGTCCGAATGGATTTACCGCCGCGAATGGCGCTATTCCCTTTCGCCCGAGGGCGGCTTCCCGGCGGACGGACGGGCGTATGTGAGCCTGTTCGGGCTGCACGGCGAATGGACGGTGCTTCTGGATGGGCGCGAGCTGGCGCGCGGCGACGGAACCGAGGCCGAAATTGCGCTGCCTGCGGGCGTTCGGGGAAGCACCCTGACGCTCGTGTTTGCCCGACCCGGCACGGATGCGCTGTGGCCGCGCGTGGGTATGGACGGCGGCTGCCTGCTGCGCACGGTCGGAGGCGCGGCGCTTCGCACTCTTTCGCTGAATGCGCCGGACGACGCACCGTGGGCGGCGCGCGCGGTCGTGTGGGTAGAATGCGCCTGTACGTGCGACGTGCGCTGCACGCTGGATGTGGGCGGCGTGCGCACGGAAGCCCTCGTGCGGACGTCTCTTGTCCCCGGCGAAAATCACTTTGAGCACGTCGTGCGAAATGCCAATCGCCCATCCGGCGCGGAGGCCGTTGGATATACTGCGGACGGAAGCGGACGCGCAGCAGGTCCAGCCTCCGGCGCGGGCTCCGTTGGGTATGCGGCCGCCGGGAGCGAACATGCAACCGATGCTTTCGCTGCGGGTTCCTTCGGGTACACGACAGATGGAAGCGGACGCGCGGCGGACACGGCCTCCGGCGCAAAGGCCGTTGGATATGCCGCGGACGGAAGCGGACGTGCGGCGGATGCTTTCGGCGCGGATTCCCTCGGGTACACGGCAACGGAAAGCGGAGACGCAGAATCCGTTGGCCACGCGGCGGGCCGGGTTTCACTGCGAATGGAGCTTTTGATTGACGGCGCGGTTTCCGATGCGCGCGACGTGCAGCTCTATCTGTCCGCAAACAACGCGGCGCCCCGCGGCTTTGCGGGCGCAGATGCGGTTGTGGCCGCGCTGGCGGCGGACGCAGGAGCAAACGCACTCTGCGCACCGGATACCTCCCGCGCCCGCATGGCGGCAGTGGAGCATGATCTGACGTTCGTTCCCTATCACATGCTGGCTACCCAGCGCGCAATGCGCGCCTGCCAGCGCTATGAAGCGCTGCTTAAGCTGGCCGGGGACGAAGGCCGAATTTCCGACCCGGCGCTGTGGCTTTTGACCGGCTGCGACCCGCATGCGCCCGAATTTGCAGGTCTCCTTTCCCCGGACGGCAATATGGAGGAGGTCTGTCGGCGAAGCCGGTATCGTCAGGCTGTTTCCCTGCGTGACGCCGCCGAGCACGCGCGCATGAAGCGCATTCCCTTCCTGCTGGACGGCGCGAGGGACGAATTTCCTGCCTGCGCGTCGAGCGCGCTGTTCGACCTTGACGGCGCGCCCCGCCCGGCGTATTTCGCGCTGGCGGACGCATGGAGGTCTGAGCATGCCTTCGTCATGCCTCCGGAGAGCTTCCCGGCGGACGGCATTGTGAGCGTGCCGGTATTTTACCTGTCGGACGAAAAAACGCCGCCCTGCACGGTGAATGTGCGCGCCTACTCGATGGACGGGCGAGAGCTGATCACCGCAGGCTTCCCCGTGCCCGGTCACGCGACCGACATCGTCGGCCGCCTGTGCGTGGAAATGCCGGAGGACGGGCTTTTGCTTCTGCGCGCGTCGATTCTGCGCGACGGCTCATGCGTATCGCGCTCCGACCGGCTGCTCACCCTGAACGAGGACTGCCTGTCCGCCCTGCGCCCCGTGCAGCTTCTGCTGGACGGCGCTTCCCTGCGAAACGTCTCGGCCTGCGCGGCCGTCGGCGTATCGGTGCCTGCCGCCCGCTACTTCGGCGCCCTGCTTCCCGGCGAGACGCTGCCGCTGGACGAGCCGCGGCTAACCCTGTTTGAATCGCTGAATGCACTGATGTAAACCCCCGCCGCATATTCATTGGCGACGGTCTCCCGCCCTTTCGGAAAGCCGTCTCGCGGGCTTCTCCGGAAGGCTCCCGAAATCCGCAGCGGATGAAAACCTTTCGCGCGGCGCAATCGGAACATAGAACAACAAGGAGGATTTCATCATGGAAAAGCTTCGCGTAGCTATCGTCGGCGCGGGCAACATCGCCCAGAGCTCGCACCTTCCGGCGTATCAGAAGAGGGACGATCTGGAGGTCGTCGCCATTGCGGACTGGAATCTCGAACGCGCGCAGGATGCGGCGAAGAGGTTCGGCATTCCGAAGGCCTTTCAGAACATTGACGACATGCTTGCCGGTGTGGAATGCGACTACGTGGACATCTGCGTATGGAACCGCTCGCACGCCGACTGCGCCATCAAGGCGGCGGCTGCCGGCCGAAACATCCTGTGCGAAAAGCCCATGGCCTACAACCTTGAGGACGCGCTGCGGATGAAGGAGGCCGTCGAGAAGGCGGGCGTCACCTTCATGCTCGCCGTGCCCACCCGCTACTCGGGCGAGGCGCAGCTTCTGCGCGAAATGGTGGACGCGGGCAAGCTGGGCGACATCTACTACGCCAAAACGGCCTACATCCGCCGCCGCGGCACGCCCATCGGCTGGTTCACCGACACCAGCAAGTCCGGCGGCGGCCCGATCATCGACATCGGCGTGCACTGCATCGACCGCACGTGGTTCCTGATGGGCTGCCCGAAGCCCGTGCGCGTGAGCGCATCTACCTCCTACGCCATCGGCGATTTCAAAACCCGCGGCATCCACCGCTGGAAGGCTCTGGACAGCGACGTGACCGCCTTTGACACCGAGGACAGCGCCTGCGGCGTGATTCACTTTGAAAACGGCGCGGCGATGCTGTTTGAGGTCAGCTGGGCTCTGAACGCGCCCGGCACCTCCTACACACAGATCTGCGGCAGCAAGGCCGGCGCGACGCTGGATCCGCTGACCATCTACGGCGAGGAAATGGGCTATCTCACCGACAACGCGCCCAAGAGCGATAACGTGAACATTTTTGAAGCCGAAATCGCGCACTTTGTCGACTGCCTGCGCACCGGCAAGCGTCCGGCGAGCGACCTTGATCAGGCCGTAACGATGCAGCGCATGCTTCAGGGCATTTACGACTCTGCAAAACTGCACAAAGAAGTGGAAATCTGATGTTCGACGACTGTCTGTTTGATGATATGCCGCGGCTGGAAACGCCGCGGCTCCTCCTTCGCAGGCTGGAAATGCGCGACGCGCCCGACCTGTTCGATTACAGCCGCGACCCGCAGGTGGCGAAGCACGTGCTGTGGGACGCGCAGACCTCCGTCAGCGAGGCACGCGCCTACGTTCGCTACATGCTGCGGAAATACCGCGCCGGGGAACCGGCCAGCTGGGGCATTGAGGAAAAGGAAACCGGCCGTGTGATCGGCACGATCGGCTACATGTGGTATCAGCGGGAAAACAATGCCTGTGAGGTCGGCTATTCGCTGGCACGCCGGTGCTGGAACCGCGGCTACATGACCGAGGCGCTCACCGAGGTGATTCGCTTCAGCTTTCGGGAGTTGGGCATTCACCGCGTGGAGGCACAGCATGAGGTCGACAACGGCGCGTCCGGGGCCGTCATGCGCAAGTGCGGCATGCGGAAGGAGGGCACCCTGCGGGGACGCCTGTACAACAAGGGACGCTATGTAGACGTGGACCTCTACGCCATTCTGCGCGAGGACTACGCGCGGCAGGCGCAGGAGGGAAGGCAGCCGGGCACGTAGGCGCAAAACCGGCTCGTTTTCCGCATCCGCGCGGCAGGCGCTGGAGAGGCGCAGCCAAGCGCGCTTGCGCGGAATCGACGCGCTTTCTGTATCCGCGCAGCAGATGAAGGAAGACGCAACCGGGCACGCAGCCACAGATCCGACTCGTTTCCGATCTGCGCGGCAGAAGCAGACGATGCGCGCTTGCGCGGGATCGGCGCGCTTTCTGTATCTGCGCAGCAGGTGAAGGAGAGGAACTGCCAAGCACGCAGGCACAAATCCGGCTCGTTTTCCGCATCTGCGCAGCAGGCGCTGGAGAGGCGCAGCCGGACACAGGCGTGGGATCGGCGCGCTTTCTGTATC
>CAZKQB010000049.1:16241-23122 GCA_964554795.1 uncultured Oscillospiraceae bacterium
GGCGCAGGATCGGCGCGCTTTCTGTATCTGCGCAGCAGGCGCAGGAGGGAAGGCATCCGGGCTCGCAAGCACAAAACCGGCTCGTTTTCCGCATCTGCGCAGCAGGGCGCTGGAGAGGCGCAGCCGGACACAGGCGTGGGATCGGCGCGCTTTCTGTATCCGCGCGGCAGAAGCCGCCGGACACGTAGGCGCAGGATCGGCGCGCTTTCTGTATCTGCGCAGCAGGCGCAGGAGGGAAGGCAGCCGGGCACGTAGGCGCGAAACCGGCTCGTTTTCCGTATCTGCGCGGCAGAAGCCGCCGAGGTATGACGGGGAAACGCCTTTCTTGCCCCGCACGGAAGCATCCCGCGCGCGGCGCATCCTGTCATGCGCCCCACAGTACCCTCGCCTCCCACGCGGAAACGCCGCCCGGTGTATGGAAAAATGTCCGCGGCAGATCCAATCGATATTCGGGAGGGCTTCGGCGCTTCCCCATTCAGCGGAATAAGGCAGCCGCCCGCTCCTTTTCGGGAGACGGGCGGCTGCTGCCGTTTATGGAAAATTCATAAGCCCCTTTCGGTAGGGATTTAGTAGGCCACGCCCTGCCAGAGCATGGCGTCGGCAACCTTGAGGAAGCCGGCGATGTTGGCTCCAGCGACGAGGTTGCCCTCCATGCCGTATTCCTTTGCGGCGGCGGAGGCATTCTGGTAGATGCTGACCATGATGCCCTTGAGCTTTTCGTCTACCTCCTCCGTCGTCCAGCTGAGGCGGAGGCTGTTCTGGGTCATTTCAAGGCCGCTGGTGGCGACACCGCCGGCGTTGGCGGCCTTGGCGGGGCCAAAGAGCACGCCCGCATGCTGGAAGGCGGCAATGGCCTCGGGGGTAGAGGGCATGTTTGCGCCCTCGGCGACGGCCTTCACGCCGTTTTGAATCAGCGCTGCGGCGCCCTCGCCGTCCAGCTCGTTCTGGGTGGCGCAGGGCAGAGCGATGTCACACGGCACCGTCCAGATGCCCTTGCAGCCGGGCGTGAATTTCGCGGTGGACACGCGCTCGGCATATGCGGAAATGCGGCCGCGCTCAACCTCCTTGATGCGCTTCATGACGTCGAGGTCGATGCCGTTTTCGTCCACCACATAGCCGGAGGAATCGGACATGGCGACGACCCTCGCGCCGAACGCCTGCGCCTTTTCACAGGCGTACAGCGCCACGTTGCCGCTGCCGGAGATGACCACGCGCTTACCCTCGAAGGACAGGCCGGCGTGGGTAAGCATTTCGTTTGTGAAGTAGCACAGGCCGTAGCCGGTGGCCTGCTTGCGCATCAGCGAGCCGCCGAAGGTAAGGCCCTTGCCGGTGAGCACGCCAGTGAATTCGTTGGCGAGACGCTTATACTGACCGAACAGGAAGCCGACCTCGCGCGCGCCCACGCCGATGTCGCCGGCGGGCACGTCGGTATCCGCGCCGATGTGGCGGTACAGCTCCGTCATAAAGCTCTGGCAGAAGCGCATGACCTCGCCGTCGCTCTTGCCCTTGGGATCAAAATCGCTGCCGCCCTTGCCGCCGCCCATAGGCAGGCCGGTAAGGGAGTTTTTGAACGTCTGCTCAAAGCCGAGGAATTTGAGGATGGACAGGTTGACCGACGGATGCAGCCGCAGGCCGCCCTTATACGGGCCAATGGCGGAATTGAACTGCACGCGGTAGCCGCGATTGACCTGCACGCGCCCCTGATCGTCCACCCAGCTGACGCGGAAGGTAATCACGCGCTCGGGCTCCACGATGCGCTCGGCAATGTTGGCCTTTTCCAGCTCCGGACGGCGATCGAACACGCCCTCCAGCGATTCCAGCACCTCATAAACGGCCTGAAGGTATTCCTTTTCGTTCGGGTCGCGGCGGGCGACCTTTTCATATACGCTCTTCAAATACGAATTATGCAGTCCCATCGTGTATCTCCCTTCACAAAAGTCGAAGCATTCCGGTGCAAATGCGCCGAATCTGAATGTGAAGAGATTATACCATTCATTCGCGCATTTGTCCATACGGTAACAGGAATTTTTAGCGGGCGTGTAGCCGGCGCGCATGGCAGCGCGGTAGACTGTGTGCGGGAGGTGATGCCCTGTGACAGACACGGGCGCAATCCGGACGCTTTTCCCGCGCACTCTGCCGGGACGAAGGCGAAAGAGAACCTGCGAGGAGAACCTTCAGCCGCTCAGGCAGGCTGCAGATTTGGCCGCCGAGGCGCTTTTGCGCATGCTGGAGGACGAATACCAGTTTCAGCGCCACGTCTATGCCGAAAAGGCAGACGGCTCCTTATCGGAGAAGGTGTTGGACATACGGAACGTTCGCCAGCTGCGCGAAACCATTGCAGCCATTCGCGACCTGACGGACGCGGTGCGCGCACTGTGCGGCGAGCTTGCGCCGGAGCAGCGTACGGCGATGGAAATGCAGCTTCGAAAGCTTCAGCTGGAGGAAAAAAAGCTGGAGAGCGGCGCGGAAAGAGGCGAGACCGGCGTAGTGCTTCTGCCGGATACGGAGACGAACGATGCGTAACGTAATCTGGCGGCCGCAGCCCAAGCAGCGCGAATTTCTGAGGCGGCGTGAATACGAATGCCTGTACGGCGGCGCGGCGGGCGGCGGCAAAAGCGAGGCGGCGGTAATGATGCCGCTGTACTGGGTGCACATTCCGCACTTTCGCGCGCTGATTCTGCGCAAGACCTATCCGCAGCTGACGGAGCTGATCGACAAATCGCGGCTGTATTATCCGCGCGCGTTCCCGCAGGCGAAATACAACGCGACCCGACACCGCTGGACGTTTCCCTCCGGCGCGACGGTGGATTTCGGTAGCATGCACACGCCCCAGGATGCCGAAGGCTACCGCGGACGGCAGTTTGACCTGATTTTGTTTGACGAGCTGACGCACTTTACGTGGGAGGAATACTCGTTCATGTTTTCGCGCAACCGACCGTCCGGCCCGGGTACGTTTGTGGGCATTCGCGCCACGACAAACCCCGGCGGCGTGGGGCACGGCTGGGTGAAGGAGCGATTTATCACGTGCGCGCCGCCAATGACGCCCGTGTGGGAAACTGTTTCCGTGCGCACGCCGGACGGCGGCACGGAGGAAAGGCGGCGCAGCCGCATTTTTATCCCGGCGACGGTATTCGACAACCGCGCGCTTTTGGAGAACGACCGGGACTATCTTGCAAACCTTTCCATGCTGCCTGCCTCGCAGCGGGACGCGCAGCTGTACGGCAGCTGGGATTCGTTTGACGGGCAGGTATTCCGCGAGTGGGTGAACGACCCCGCGCACTACGGCGACGGCGTGTTCACGCATGTGGTCGCGCCGTTTCGGATTCCCAGGCACTGGCGCATCTTCCGCGGATTCGATTTCGGCTACGCGCGCCCGTATTCGGTGGGCTGGTACGCCGCCGACGAGGACGGGCGGCTGTTTCGTATTGCGGAATTATACGGCACGACCGGCGTGCCGAACCGCGGCACGTGCGAGTCGCCCGACCAGATCGCGGCGAACATCCGGCGCATGGAGAACGAAAACGAAAACCTGCGCGGGCGCACGATCAACGGCGTGGCCGACCCGTCGATCTTTGACGAGTCGCGCGGCGAGAGCGTGGCGGCGATGATGGCGCGTGCGCCGAGCCTCATTTACTTCCGCCCCGGCGACAACACGCGTCTGCCGGGCAAGATGCAGTTTCACTACCGGTTCCGCTTCCGCGAGGACGGGCGGCCGATGCTTCAGGTGTTTTCCACCTGCAAGCACTTCATCCGCACCGTACCCGCGCTCACCTACGACCCGCGCACGGTGGAGGACGTGGATTCCTCGATGGAGGATCACGCGTACGACGAATGCCGGTATGTTTTGATGGAAAACCCGATTACTCCGCGCGAGGCGGAGCCGGACGTACCGCGCCCGGCGCTGCCGCCGGAGCTGCGGAGCGATTCGCCGCGCTTCTATCGCGTGTAGCCTTGATTTGTAAAGGAGGAGACGAATGGAAGGAGCTCTTGCGCTTCCCGTTACCGAGGAGACGATTCGAAAGGCGGAAGAAACCCTGCTGGCCTACCGCGCGGCGAAGGCGCCGCTGGAGGCACGGCTGCTGGAAAACGAGCAATGGTACCGGCTTCGGCACTGGTCGACGATGCGGCGCAATCCCGGCGACCCGGAGCCCGCGAGCGCGTGGCTGTTAAACTGCATTGCCAACAAGCATGCCGACGCCATGGACAACGTGCCAGAGCCGTATGTGCTGCCGCGCGAGGAGAGCGATGCGCCCGACGCCGAGGCGCTCAGCGCCATCCTGCCCGTAGTGATGGAGCTGAACGAATACGAGCAGGTGTATTCCGACGTATGGTGGGCCAAGCTCAAGGGTGGCACGGGCGTAACCGGCGTGTTCTGGAACCCGGACGGCGCGGACGGGCTGGGCGACATTGACATTCGCAGGGTAGAGCTTCTGCGGCTGTACTGGGAACCGGGCGTGAGCCGGCTGCAGGCAAGCCGGAACGTATTCCACGTAGAGAGCATGCCCAACGAGACGCTGATCGACAAATGGCCGTTCCTCAGGGGACGGCTAAACGGCTCCTCTCTCACGGACAGCGCGCTGCCTGCCTCGGCGCAGACCGGCGAGCGCAGCGTGGTGGTGGACTGGTATTACAAGCGCCGGATCGGCGGACGCACGGCGGTGCACTATGCGAAATTCGTTTGCGGGAACCTACTGTACGCATCGGAAAACGACGAAAGGTACCGCCTGCGCGGGTATTACGACCACGGAATGTATCCCTTCGTGTTCGACACGCAGTTTGTGGAGCCGGATTCGCCCGCGGGCTTCGGCTACATCGACGTGTGCAAGCAGCCGCAGATGTACATCGACCGGCTCAATCAGGTGCTTCTGAAGGGTGCGCTGATGTCCGCGCGGCCGCGGTTCTTCATCCGCTCGGACGGCTCGATCAACGAAAAGGAGTATGCCGACTGGACGCGCGATTTCGTGCACTTTCAGGGCGGCAGCTCGCCGCAGGACAGCATCAAGCAGATCGACGTGCGCGGCCCGGATGCGACGCTGGTTCGCATTCTGGAGGGCAAGATCGAGGAGCTCAAGGAGACCAGCGGCAACCGCGATTTCTCGCAGGGCTCCGCCGTGAGCGGTGTGACGGCCGCCGGCGCAATTATGGCGCTGCAGGACGCGGGCGGAAAGCTTTCGCGCGACATGCTCAAAAGCAGCTACCGCGCGTTTACCAAGGTGTGCGAGCTGTGCGTGGAGCTGATTCGGCAGTTCTACGACGAGCCGCGCTGCTTCCGCATCCTGGGCGAGGCGGCGTCGATTCGCTACATTCGCTACGACAACGCGCGCATCCGCCCCCGCGTGGAAAACGGACTGTACCGCCGCCCGGCGTTCGACATTAAGATTCGCCCGCAAAGGTCTGCGCCGATGGTGATGAGCGCGCGCAACGAGATGGCGCGGGAATTCTATAAAATGGGCTTCTTCGACCCCGCTAACGCGGAGCAGGCGCTGGGCTGCCTTGAAATGATGGAGTTCGAGGGCAAGCCGCAGATGATCGAAATCCTGCGCAGACGGCGCGACGCGCTTCCCCCGGTGACGGAAAACAAAGGTTTAACCCACAGGGCTGGAAGCGAGGGCGCAATCATGGTATAATTTCTGAAAACACAGGAATTGAGGATGAAGCGCCATGTACATTGCGGACGGCTGGAAGGATTATGAGGTTCTGGATACCGGAGACGGCGAAAAGCTGGAGCGCTGGGGCAGCGTAATTCTTTCGCGGCCCGATCCGCAGGCCATCTGGCCGAAGCAGACGCCGTCGGAATGGCCGAGGGCGGACGCGGTGTATCACCGCTCCAACCGCGGCGGCGGCGAATGGGAATTTTTCAAAAGGCTGCCGGAGCGCTGGACAATCGGCTATCGAGACCTTAAATTCTACGTGCATCCCACCAACTTCAAGCACACCGGCCTGTTTCCGGAGCAGGCGGTGAACTGGGATTGGATGCGCTCGCTGCTTACAGCGCGCCCCGGCGCAAGGGTGCTGAACCTGTTCGGCTATACCGGCGGAGCAACCGTCGCCTGCGCGGCCGCCGGCGCGCACGTGACGCACGTGGACGCGGCAAAGGGTATGGTGCAATGGGCGGGCGAAAACCGCCGCCTGTGCAATCTTCCGGAGGAGCGCTTCCGCTGGATTGTGGACGACGCGCTGAAGTTCGTCGCCCGCGAAAAGCGGCGCGGCAATTTCTATGACGGCATCCTGATGGATCCGCCCAGCTACGGGCGCGGCCCCGGCGGCGAGGTATGGAAGCTGGAGGACGCGCTGTACGGCCTTGTAGACGCATGCACGGAGGTGCTGTCCGAAAACGCCGTGTTTATGCTGGTGAACAGCTACACCACCGGCCTTCAGCCCGCCGTGCTACGCAACATCCTCGCAATGACGGCGGGAAAAGCCCATGGCGGCAGCGTCGATGCAGGCGAGGTCGTTCTGCCCGTGAAAAGCGGCGGCGTACTCCCCTGCGGCGCCTCCGGCCGTTGGACGGCGCGCTGACGCAGATACAGCCGCGCGATTCGGGATCGGCAGCTCGTCCATTCTGCCACGGACACTTGCGCAGATACAGCCGCGCGATTCGGGATCGGCGGCACACGCGATTTCTTAAAAGCATGCCCAACCATCCGATGCATTTGGACGGTTGGGCATGCTCTTTTCAGGAAGGCTTCCGCGGTTCTGCGGCTATCCTCCGCGCACAGACGCTTACGGATTCGATCGGAACGCGTAGGCGCAGCGAAGGGCGCAGGCAGCGGCGGAGACAGGAGTTGGCTCGCGAAGGCTTCTCCAGCTATCCTCCGCGCACGGGCGCTTACAGACTCGATCGGAACGCGTAGGCGCGGCGAAGGGCACAGGCAGCGGCG
>CAZKQB010000050.1:0-20264 GCA_964554795.1 uncultured Oscillospiraceae bacterium
CGGTGCTCTTTGCGGACATCGGCGAAAAGCGAATTGCCGATATGGATGCAGCGGGTGTCGATATGCAGGTACTTTCCTGCCCGGTTCAGCCGCAGCAGCTGCCGCCAGAGATTGCTGTTTCGGCTGTGCGGGATGCCAATGACGAGCTGGCAGAGGCGATTCGCAGGCATTCCGATCGCTTTTCCGGGTTCTGCGCGCTGCCATGGTCGGATCCTGAAGCTGCTGCCAGAGAGCTGGAGCGAGCGGCTGCAAAGCTGGGCTATTGTGGTGCGCTCATTGGCGGCCGCGCCATTCCGGAGGGCGGATTTCTGGATGATCCCCGTTTTACGCCCGTGCTGGAAGCGGCCGAGGCGCTGAGCATGCCAATCTATGTCCACCCTGGCGCGCCCATGGATGCGGTGCAGAAGGCATATTACGCCGGGCTTGACGATTTGGTCAGCGCGCGACTTTCTTTGTTTGGCTGGGGCTGGCATCATGAGGCGGGCATTCAGGTGTTGCGCATGATCCTTGCGGGCATATTCGACCGTTTTCCGGGGCTGCAGGTGATCTCTGGTCATTGGGGTGAAATGGTACCATTTTTCCTTTCTCGGTTGGATCAGGCGCTTCCGCAGAAAGCGACGCATCTTAAACGCACCATCACCGAGACCTATCGGCAGCATGTCTTTGTTACGCCAAGCGGCATTTTGGACGTCCCGCAGCTTACGTTCTGTGCGCAGGTGCTGGGAACGGAGCGGATTATCCACTCCGTTGATTTCCCGTTTATCACCAATCAGGGAGCAAGGGAATTCATAGAAAACGCGCCCCTTAGCGAGATGGAGAAGGAAAGAATTGCGCATAGAAATGCAGAGCGGCTGCTGAAGCTGTGATCGAGCGCAATCGTCCTGCTGTGCTCAGCAGCAGGCGTCTGCGCTGAAGCAAGCGCTCGGAGGGAGAGCGGCTTTTCAGGACGCCCGACAAGGCTGGAACCCGGTTTTGAAAAAATCGAGTCCAGCTTTTGCATATACAGGCTTTGGATCCTGTGCGCAATAAATAGATACAAAAAAAACCGGCTTCTTTCGAAACCGGCATTTCCGGAGAAGGAGGGATTCGAACCCTCGAGACGCTTTTGACGCCTACACGATTTCCAGTCGTGCGCCCTCGACCAAGCTAGGCGACTTCTCCACAGTAGGTCGAAACAATGAATATGAAGCTTTTGAACAACCATCCATTTACTCAACGCACAACAGTATAGCACAGTTGAGCGGGCTTCGCAAGGGAGTACACGAAATTTAACTTCTCATTCCCCGAGCATACTGTGCAGGCATGCCGGGAATTGCAAAAGCCGGGAAGTTTCCGTATTCGGTTCGGATTTTTACACTTGCAAAAGCCGGGAATTCATGGTATGATTATTGTGCAACAATATGATTTCGAGGTGCACTACAATGAAAAAGTATGATCTCATTACGGCAACCAGTATGGGCGTTCGCATTACGCCCGCGGATCGTCAGCCCGTCGGAATCGGAAACCATTACACGATGCAGGCCACCAGCGCCGAGAGCAATGTGCTCAACGTTTCTGCGTCGCTGGGCCTCACGACCCGGGTGCTGACTGCATTTGTTGCCGGCAGCCCGATCGCTTCCTTTATCAAGGGCGAGCTTCGTCGCCGCAACATCGGCTACGAAGGCCCCGAGGTTGAGCAGGGCGGCCCCTGGGGCTACCGTCACCAGTTCAACATTGCGGACACTGGCTTCGGCATGCGCGGCCCGCGCGTACACAACGACCGTGCCGGTGAAGTCGGCCGCACGCTGAAGGCCGAGGATTTTGATCTCGAGCGCATTTTTGTAACCGACGGCGTGCGCATGATGCACATTTCCGGCCTGTTCGCGGCGCTGTCGCCCGAAACCGGCAAGCTGTGCCTTGAGCTGAGCCGGTACGCGCACGACAACGGCACTAAGATCAGCTTCGACCTGAACTATCGTGCTTCCTTCTGGAAGGGCCGCGAGGAGGAGCTGCGGCACATTTTCTCCGAAATCGCATCCCGCGCCGACATTCTGATCGGCAACGAAGAGGACTTCCAGCTGGCACTGGGCATCGAGGGTCCCGAGGCCGGCGGCAAGGACCTTGCCAGCAAGATCGATTCCTTCAAGGAAATGATTCGCCGCGTGAAGGAAGCCTATCCGAACGCCAACTACTTTGCCACTACGCTGCGTCAGGTTATCAACGTGAATGCGCACATCTGGGGCGCGATTCTGTATGCTGATGGCAACTGGTACGTGGAAGAGCCGCGCGAGATTCCGGTGCTCGACCGCATTGGCGGCGGCGACGGCTTTGTAGGCGGCATGCTGTATGCCTGCCTGAAGGGCTGGGAGCCCTCCGAGTGGGTGAAGTTCGGCTGGGCGACCGGCGCAATGGCCGTCACCATGCTGGAGGATTACGCTACTCCCGCGGATGAGGAGCAGGTCTGGTCCGTGTGGAAGGGCAACGCCCGCGTAAAGAGATAACACATCGACATACAATAAAGGAGATTGGAATTATGGCCAAGCTTGCGGATATCGGTCTGATCGGCCTCGCCGTTATGGGCGAAAACTTGGTTATGAACATGGAATCGAAGGGATTCACCGTTGCCGTTTTTAACCGCACTACCTCCAAGGTGACCAATTTTGTGGAAGGCCGCGCGAAGGGCAAGAACATCGTCGGCTGCTATTCCATCGAGGAGCTGGCGCAGAATCTGGCAAAGCCGCGCAAGGTCATGATGATGGTTAAGGCCGGCGAAGCCGTTGATAACATGATTGAGCAGCTGCTCAAGGTGCTGGAACCCGGCGATATCATCATCGACGGCGGCAACAGCCACTTCCCGGATACCGCTCGCCGCACCGCATATGTGGAGAGCAAGGGTCTGTATTATATTGGCACCGGCGTTTCTGGCGGCGAAGAGGGCGCTCTGAAGGGCCCGAGCATGATGCCCGGCGGCTCTCCCGAGGCGTGGCCGTATGTCAAGCCCATTTTCCAGTCCATCTGCGCGCACGTGAACGGTGAGCCCTGCTGCGACTGGGTTGGCGAGAACGGCGCGGGCCATTTCGTGAAGATGGTTCACAACGGCATCGAGTACGGCGACATGCAGCTGATCTGCGAAGCCTACCAGCTGATGCGCGATTACCTCGGCATGTCTGCAGACGAAATGCACGAGGTGTTCAAGAAGTGGAACGAGGGCGTGCTCGACAGCTATTTGATCGAGATCACCACCGACATTCTTGCCAAGAAGGATGCAGATGGCCAGCCGCTGGTTGACAAGATTCTGGATACTGCCGGCCAGAAGGGTACCGGCAAGTGGACGGCTATCGCCGCGCTGGACGAGGGCATGCCGCTTACGCTGATCGGCGAGGCTGTGTTTGCCCGCTGCCTGAGCGCCATCAAGGAAGCCCGCGTAGAGGCTTCCAAGGTTCTCACCGGCCCCGAAAAGAAGTTCACCGGCGACAAGGAAGCGTTCATCGAGAACATTCGCAAGGCGCTGTACGCCGCCAAGATCATCTCCTACGCGCAGGGCTATGCTCTCATGCGCGCCGCGGCGAAGACCTATGGCTGGAACCTCAACTACGGCGGCATCGCGCTGATGTGGCGCGGCGGCTGCATCATTCGCAGCGTCTTCCTGGGCAAGATTAAGGAAGCGTTTGAGAAGAATCCGGCGCTGGACAACCTGCTGCTGGACGAATACTTCACCAAGGAAATCGAAGGCTGCACCGACGGCTGGCGCAAGGTGTGCGCCGAGGCCATGCTGGCCGGCGTCCCGATTCCCGCGATGACCAGCGCGCTGAACTACTTTGACGGCATCCGTACTGCCCGCATGAGCGCGAACCTTCTGCAGGCGCAGCGCGACTATTTCGGCGCGCACACCTATGAGCGCGTGGATGCGCCGCGCGGCGAGTTCTTCCATACCGACTGGACCGGCCACGGCGGAAATACCACGGCTAACACCTACAACGCGTAAGGAGAACGGATTATGAACAGCTTCTCACTGATTTCGAACAGTCCCGAGGGGCTGAACGACAGCCAGCTTCGTACCGCGCTGGAACAGTCGCTGGCGGACGTGCGCCTGAAGCTTAAAAAGGTTCTGCTGCTCCCGCCGGATTTCACGCGCTTCCACTCCAATGCCGGACGCATTACGTGGCATTTGTGGGACATGCTGAAGAACGACTGCGAGGTAGACATCATGCCCGCGCTGGGCACGCACGTGCCGGTGACCGAGAGCGAGTGGAAGGCCATGTTTGGCGACATTCCCTTTGACCGCATGATCGTGCACAACTGGCGCACGGACGTTGTCAAGGTGGGCACGGTGCCTGGCGAATACGTAAACGAGATTTCCGAGGGACTTGTGAGCGATCCCATCGACGTAGAGGTAAACCGGCGTCTGCTGGATCCCTCTTACGACCTCATTCTCTCGATTGGGCAGGTCGTGCCGCACGAGGTTGTGGGCATGGCGAACCGCAACAAGAACATTTTCGTGGGCTGCGGCGGCTCGTCGATGATCAACTCTTCCCATATGCTGGGCGCGTTCTACGGCCTTGAGCGCATCATGGGCAAGGATCACACTCCCGTTCGCAACGTGTTCGACTACGCGGAGGAGCACTTCCTTCAGAATATTCCGCTGAGCTACATTCTCACGGTGACCACGGCGCCCGGCGGAAACATCCAAACCCACGGTCTGTTCATCGGCCGCGAGCGCAAGTACTTTGAGGAAGCGGTAAAGCTCGCACAGCAGAAGAACCTAATCTTCGTGGACAGGACGTTCAAAAAGGTCGTTGTGCTGCTGGACGAGAAGGAATTCAAGTCCACATGGCTGGGCAACAAGAGCGTGTACCGCACGCGCATGGCTATTGCTGATGGCGGCGAGCTGATCGTGCTTGCGCCCGGCGTGGACAAGTTCGGCGAGGACGCATCCATTGACAAGCTCATCCGCAAATACGGCTACTGCGGCCGCGAGAACATTCTTCGCCTTGTGAAGGAAAACGATGACCTGAAGCAGAACCTGTCCGCTGCCGCGCACCTGATTCACGGCTCCGGAGACGGCCGCTTCTCCATCACCTACTGCACGCAGCACCTCACGAAGGAAGAGGTCGAGGGCGTATGCTATGGCTACATTCCCTACGCCGAGGCGGCGAAGAGATATAACCCTGAAACGCTGAAGGACAGCTGGAACACGCTGGACGACGGCGAGGAAATCTACTATATCCCGAATCCTGCACTCGGACTCTGGGCCGACCCGGCCAAATTCTGAGTAAAGGACATAAGAGGCGGCTTCCGTGCGGAGGCCGCCTTTGGTGTGCGGCGAAAGGATCAGTGATATAAGAACGGAAGGCGGAAGAATGCTTTTATGGCTATTCCTTTTTCTGTTGGAGGAACTGCCAGTCCATTTGCGCTGGAGGCGGTATTGCGCTTTATTTTGCCGGTGTCAATGTGGTTGAATTTGATTGCGCGGGGCACAAGCGAGGCAATCTGAATGCTCCCATATAATGCGTTCTAAACGCGTATAGACCTCCGGGTAATCCAGCTTGCTTTCTGTTTCTTGAAGCTGCTTTAGAGCTGCAAGCAATTCGGAATAGCGTTGGGCAGTGCCGTTCATCAGGCAACTCCCGTCAGCATACTCAAATAGGACCTTCCATGGAGAAACGGACTTGATATTGACAAAAATTCCGTCCCGGATCGAGTAGGAAAATTGCAGATCGAGATTAGAGGCGCGCAGCCTGCCTTTGAAACCGAGAGATACTGGTTTTACGTCGTACGAATCGAAGCCGGAGGGGATGACGGGCAGCTTTGCGGAACCTGCACAGCTTGGGCGGAGCCTTACAGAACGCAGACGCTTAAAAATGCATTTCATAGAATCATTGAGCCTCCGAAAGGTTGTACCTGTATTCTATCGCAGAAGTCTTTGCACTGTCAAGAGGCCAGGCATGTATTGGAGAAAGTGTTATTTTTTTAGGGTAAAAACAGAAAACATTGACATTATTCTACGTACATGATAAAATATATGTACATTGAATGGTTTACGTGATTTTCTCGACTTACGAAAGGAGCGCTCTTCTGTGAAACGCAAGATTCTTGCAATCGTGCTCATTCTCGTCGTGCTTATGTCCGTATGCCTTCCCGCTTTTGCGGATAGCGCCAGCACCTATTGCATGAAGCCGAAGGACAACTACCAGAAAGCCGTGCAGATCGTCAACAGCGCAAACAGAAGGATTAAGGCCTGTGTCCGTACGGCGCAGATAACCTTTTATGATGACGTTGATTGGATGCTTTTTACCACCAAGGCCATAGCCAGCGAAGCAAAGTATAGCGTTCGTCGCCTTGGCTACGAGGTATCCTGTGAATACGTCAGCTACTACGTAGACGGACGGTGGGTGGAAGTGGATCCCCTCTACGTCGTCAATCCGCTGCCTCCCAGGCCTGAGGATGGAGAGACTGATAAAAAGGATTAAGCTTGAAACCCTTGCGACGAAGCCCCTGAAGGGTTTCGTCGCTTTCTTGCTATAGAGGAGTGCCTATGCGCGGCTTAAACATTCACGCACGATCAGACGATAACGGCGAACCGCTCTATTTGCTTGCACGAACGCCGGACATGGAAATCATACGCCAGACCATTCGAAAGGGCGCAACTGTGTGGCTCGCTCCTTCCGAGAAATTTGGCGCTTTTGAGTTCTTTTTCGTTCTGTCCGGAGAGTTGCATCTGCTTTTGAAGGATGCGCCATGCATACTTATGCCCGGCGATTCGTTTTCGCTGGACGGAATCATGGAGAATATACCGATCGAATCCGTGCAGGAATCTACGCTTCTTTATATATCCAATAAGCCGCAGTTTGACGGCATGGCAGACTACCAGGGTAACCTGAACGAGATGATGCGGCTGGTGGATAAAAAGGATCACTATACCTATCGCCACAGCCATAACGTGATGTGCTATTCCACTGCGCTTGCGCGCAAAATGGCCACAGGCCAGTGCGAAACGGAAGACCTTGTGAGCGCTGCGCTGTTTCACGATGTGGGAAAGTTCTTTATCCCGGATGAGATTCTGAACAAGCCTGCCTGCCTGACGGATGAGGAGTACGAGATTGTTAAGCGGCATCCGCTGGACAGCGCGCGTTTGCTGGAGCCGAAATTCGGTCGGCGCGTGGCAGAAATTGCCAGAAGTCACCATGAGCGGCTTGACGGCAGCGGATATCCGCTTCATCTGAAGGGCGAGCAGATTATGCTGGAGGGACGCATTATTGCCGTCGCAGATTGCTTCGACACGATCACGTCGCGTCGCGTGTATACTCGCCAGTCAAGATCCTTTGAAGAGGCTGCCGAGGAGCTGGCCTCGCGCCCGGATCTGTACGATGCCGCTGTGTGCAAGGCACTGGTGGAGCTGGTGGCTGCCGGTGAGCTGGTTCCTGCGGAAAACACAAAATAGCTATTTCAACGAAGCGGAGAAACAACCGCTTCGTTTTCTTTTCGCATACCACATTATAAATATTCACAATAAAGGAATATCAAACAAAAATCACATGCTTAGAAAAAATATTCTGATTATTTGTAAACAGGGTATTGACAAACGCGTCGCGCTATGGTATGATACAGGTGACACGAGGAAGAGAGATTTTAAACCCGATCTTCCGATTCCAGTTCAATAAAAAAGGGGGGCGATGCCGTTGAACCAGACAGAAACGATATTTTTTCAGGTTTTCCGCTTCGCCCATGCCGGCCGCTGAGATAGATTGTTGAGAGTGGCGTCGTAAAGAAGGCGCCCATAGTCACATTTCAAAGGAAAGCGCGAGAGCGGTGCTTTCGGGATGCGCGGAGCGGAAATCGGAACCGCGGGCGATACATTTTCAGGTGCGGGACGCGCAGGCGTCGAATTCAATAAGGAGTATCCCATAAACTACGCGCCGCCCCGGTTTCACGGCGACAGGCACAATTGAATAGCTTCTTCATGGCCGTCGGCAATTGCCGACGGCTTCGCTTTATGCTTGGAAAAGGGAGATGGCGTTTCGATTTGAGAGGTACTTAAAAACCGCTCGTCTTCGGTTCACATCGCAGCTAAGCAGTCTGCATCCTGCGAATGCGAAAACGCTGCTGGAAAGAGAGCTCCAATCAAAAGACTCGCACATATTCGGCTCATGCTGTGCGATATGTAACCTGTGAACGTGGAGCCGTTGATAGGGATCGATGTTTCATGCAAAGATTTGCGTGTCGCTGATTCACGCGTATAGATTCAGAGTTGCCTGCCCATAAAAAGCGTGTGTGTTTTCATTTTTATCAGGAAAGTGCGGTGTGCGGCCAAAAAGCGTGAAACCGGCTACAGAGGTAAAGAGCCGCTAAGAACGGGGGAGCTCCATAAAAAACTCGCGCATCCCCGGCATATGTCGAGGCGCGCGAGTGGGGGAAACCGAGCGAACGAAGTCGCCCGGCTGGGGTGGGGGGTTATTCTTCTCTGCCGTGCAGGTGCTTGAGCGCGTCCTCGATTGCCGTCTTGACAGCGGCATCCGCTTCCTTTGTGCGCTGATGATCCAGATGTGCGCGAGCCTTGACATCGCCCATTTCGGCGAGCGCCGAGACGGCATGCAAACGAACCTGCGCCTCCTCATCATGAACGGCTGTAATCAGTGCATTGTAGGCATCCTCGTTGCCGCGGCACCTTCCCAGTGCGTCAAGCGCAGCCAGACGCGTTTCCATATGCTTGTCCTCGGCAAGCTTTGCCAGTTTTTCGCCGTCCTGCTTTTCTGCCAGCTTTTCGATGTGCTTCAGATTGTGACCAAACACGTAAATCGCCTCCAATAATACACGGGGTATCCGATACTGTATATTATACGCCTTGTCTGCCTGTGCGTCCAGTATTGGGAGGCATTTGCCCGTCAAGTGCCTGTTTTTTGTCACAACTTTCGAAGCTCTTCTCCGCGCAGTCACGCGAGGGCCTAAATGATACATGCCCGGCGGAGAAGGTCAGCCTATAACTTCGAGAAGCCGGTTTCCACGCGGTCACGCGAGGGCCTAAATGATACACGTACGGCAGAGGAGGTTGGCTTGCACTTCGGGGAAGCGGTGTCCGCACGGTCGGGCGAACGCCTGGATGAAGTTCGCCCGGCGGAGGAGGCCAGCCTGTACTTCGGGAAAGTGGTTTCCACGTGGTTACGCGAGGCCTTGAAGAATGTCTGCCCAGCGGAGGAGGTCGGCCTTGTCGTACTTCGGGAAGCCGGTCAGGTAGTGGTTTACGCCCGCTTCGCCGTTTGCCGTCCACCGCAGAAGCAGAAGCCGTTGCTGACTGGGATCGACGGTCAGTCTGCCCACAACAGCGTTTTCACCGGCCGGAAGCTTTCGCTCGCCGCCGGCAAGCACCTCATTTGTGTCTGCATCCTCGACGCTCCAGCAGAAATCGGCGTCCTCCAGCGTGTCGTTTGCCAGAACGATGGCCTGCTGCCAACCGTTCACCTCGTCCATCATGGCTACGCGCGGCTTCTGGGCGCGGCGAATCCAATCGTAGGCCAGCTTTTTGCGATAGGAATAATCGACTACGGCATCCGAAATCTGCGGCCAGCAGTCAATCATATTCCACCAGATAATGCCGCTGCGCCGCCATTTCAAAATGCGCGTGTGCTCGATAAAGAACTTTACGGCCTCGGCCTGTGATAGCTGCGAGATGCGCGCGAATTCGTTCAGGCCGTCCGGCTCCTGACGGCACAGTAGGCGCACTTGATTGGCCATCAGGCGATTGCGGCCGCCCAGACTGGACTCGATGCACACATCCTCGGTAGAGTGAATGGCCCACGCGCGGTTGTCCATCGGCCACAGCTTTTCGGCGGGAAGGAACTCGGCCAACGTGTCCGGCGACGGGCAGCCGTGGTAGCCCGCCTCTCCAATGAAGGACGCGGACGAATGCTTGTAGAAATCGTCCTTGTAGAAGGCGCGCGGGCCCCACGTGTGCTGCTCCGGCACGTCATCGGTATGGAAGCCGTCCGGAATTTCCGGCGAGGAGCGCAGGAAGAAGCGATAGGGATCGTGCGCCTGAAGCGCGCGAACCAGCGTTTCGTGCGTCACGCGGTTATAGCGCGCGTCATAGGTAGGAAGATGGAAACCCGTGTTCTTCTGATCGACCTCATTGTCGCCCGACCAGAGCGCCAGCGAGGCGTGATTGCGGATGCGCCGAGCGACATGCGCCGCTTCGTCGTAAATTATGCGCGCGAAGGCGTCGTCCTGCGGATAGTTGGTGTTGCCCATACAGAAATCCTGCCACACGAGCACGCCGTATTCGTCGCACAGGTCGAAGAAACGGTCGCTTTCGTATACGCCGCCGCCCCAGCTGCGCAGCATGTTGCAGCCGCTGTCGCGAATCAGCGCCATTGCCGCATCCACGCGGTTCTGGTCGTTGCCGTGCATGGCGTCCAGAGGTACCCAGTTGGTGCCGCGAATCATCAGGCGCACGCCGTTCACGAAGAACTGAAAGCGCTGATTGCTGCGCTCAAAGCTGCGCTCCAACGCGAGCGAACGGAGGCCGATGCGCTCGGTCACGCTGTCCACAACCTCGCCGTTGCGCAAAAGTGCCAGCGTGACGGTGTACAGGTTCTGCGCGCCATAGCCCTGCGGCCACCAGAGAAGCGGGTGCTCTATGATCATTTCACAGTTGTGGCTCACGAACCATACCGGCGCTTCCTGCTCAAACCGATGCGCGCCGCATACGCCCGTCAGCCGCGCGGAGAAGCCCTCCAGCGTGTCGGCGTCGGTTTCGAAGCGGAAGGCGTATTCCAGAAGTGCCGTGTCCCGCGCACGGTCAACCTCCGGCACAGCATAATAGGTTTCGGTAATGCGCGTGGGGCGCTTTTCAATCAGCTGCACGCTGCGCCACAGACCGCTGGTCACGAGACGAGGAGCGATGTCCCAGCCAAAGGTGTGTGCTGCCTTACGGATGTGGCAGATTTCGTTTCGATGCGCCGTGCCGCGCATACCGATGGGATATTCGCAGCTACGCGCGAAATTCATGGCTGAATGAATGTGCACGATCAGACGGTTGTCCGCTTCGCGAAGCAGATCTGTCACGTCTGCCTCGTGCTCGATGAACATGTTTTGCGCGCGGAGAAGATGCGTGCCGTTTAGATACACGTCGGCAATGGTGTCGATACCGTCAAGGCGCAAAAAAACGCGTGCGCCGGGATGCGCCGTGGGCGCGTCAAAGCTGGTCTCATAAATCCACTGATAATATTCGTATTTTGCCGCGTCCAGCTGCTGCTCATCCCAGTATGGGTCGCCCATTACACCCGCGTCCACCAGCGTGCGCTCGCAATTGCCCGGCACCTGCGCCTTTACGCGCGGCCATGCCCGCAGCATTTCCGGCCGGAAGCTCTCTTCCCTGCCGCCCTTTTCCGGCGCGTAATACAGCGCCCATTCGCCGTTCAGCGAAAGTAGGGTTCTGTCCATACACGTTTCCTCATTTCTTTGTTTTCTATGAAAAAGAGCGTCCGCAGATGGGACGCCCGTGGCCGCCATTTAGAACATTCGCCATGCGTTCATGAAGCGCTTGGTGTAGTAGGTTGCCTTCTGAAACGCCCAGTAGCGCACCTTTCCCGCACCGTGCGAGGATTCGATGAACACGCCGGTTTTGTATTCCTTACCGTTTACCGTGCCAGCGCCCACATAGATGCCTACGTGCGTGCAGCGAGTAGGATCAGCCGTGCTGCTGTCTGCCGACCAGCACAGGATGTCGCCGGGCTGAAGATCCTCAATGCGGTCAATTCGCGTGCCGCCTCGGTTGCCAGTGTTCTGCTGTACCTTGGGGCAGGTGCTGTCGATGGTGATGCCCAGCGCGTCTTTGTAGCATTTTCGCGCGTAGGTCACGCAGTCCAGCTCGGAATAGGGCGTGCCCAGTAGTGATTCAGCGTAGGCAATCAGCTTCTGACTGGGGGAAACCAGCGAGCGAACCTCCCAGCCGTTTTCCTCTGGCAGACTCGTGTAGTAGAAGTAAACGGATGTTCCCGGATAGGCTTCGATGATCTTGCCCTCCTCATCCTCTCCGAAGGCGTCCTCCTCAAATTGCAGGGTCTGTGAGCGCACGGTAATCAGCCCGAGAGCTGCGCAGCTGGCAAACGCGCGGCCGCCCAGCTTTCGAAGAGACGCGGGCAGATCGACCGCGCTCAGCGCGTCGCAGCCTTCGAAGGCAGATTCCTCAATGACCTCGATTCCCTCCGGTAAAACGGCGTCCGCAAGTGCACCCGAGCACGTAAGCAGGATCGCCAGTGCCGACAGCCATATGGCCAGCCGACCGGGTTTATGCAGATTCTTATTCATGTCTGTATTTTATCACAGTTTCCAGTTCTTGTAAAGCCTACCTGCGATTCAATAATGAAATAGCGAATAGCGCGAGGAATATATTGACAAACGATATATACGGCAGTATAATACTGCCGAAAGGATGGTTTGGAGGCTATGAAAAGAACGAATTGGAATGCGGCGATCATCCGGATGACGATGGTATCTGTCGTCTCGGTGCTTGTGGCCGCGGGTGTTGTATGGATGTGGAGGGGAAACTATCTTCCCGGCGCGGGGCTTTCCGTTAGTCTGCTTCTGGTGCTGCTCGTCGGTCTGGCAGCAGGCGGGCGACGTCCGCAGGGAGCGGGCGAATGGCTGCTGGTTGCCGCATGTGCGCTGGAGAATCTGACGTTTTTCTTCTTTATGAGTCCCTCCCTGCGGCTGGTGAACCTGCCGGTTGCGGCGGGTCTCACGGCGCTGACGCTGTTTTCGCTGAACGACCGCCTAAATCACCGCGCTGCGGAGGCGGGCGCACTGGGCGAAACGCTGCGGCTTCTGCCGCGCGCATGCATCCGATACATACCAGTGCCGCTGCGCGCATTGCCGCAGGTGAGGCTTACGACAGGGATTGTGCTTGGCCTGATCATTTCCGTGCCCGTGCTTGCCGTGGCGATGCTGCTTCTATGCTCGGCCGATGCAGTGTTCGCGGGCGTGTTCACGGGATTATTTGACCGACTGCGCGAAGCGGATGCGTGGGCGCTGCTCGGCAAGCCATTCGTGTTTCTGCTGCTGGGGCTGACTACGTTTTCGTTCCTGTACGCGCAGACGTCACTGGAGCAGCTTCCGGAGAGAGAAGCCAGGCCGCCGCTTCCGACGGGTGCGCTGGTGGTTCCAATGCTGCTGCTATGTGCGCTGTACGCGCTTTTTTCTGCCGTGCAGTTCATTTATCTGTTTGGCGGTCGGGAGGCGGCAGCCATGCGCGGAGGGTATGCGCAATATGCGCGAAACGGATTTTTTGAGCTCGTGGCCGTCTGCGCGCTGAACCTGCTCTTGGCAGGGTTTGTCGTTCGCCGCTGCGGCGGAGCGCTCGTGGTGCGAATTGCGGCCGTGGGCATGTATGCGTTCACGGCAGTGATGCTGGCATCGTCGGCATGGCGTATGTCGCTGTATACGGCGCGTTATGGCCTGTCGTTTTTGCGGCTAATTACATACTGGGGCATTTTTGCAATGGCTGCGGTTACGATGGCTGCGGCGTGGAAGGCTCTTCGCCCCGGAACGCGCGCGTGGAGTGTTGCCTTCGCTGCGATTGTGGCAAGCTGGCTGCTGCTTACCTACGCGAACCCGGAGGGCATAATCGCCGCCTATAACGTGCGCAGCGCGGGTACGGCAGTGGATGTGGAATATCTATCCTGCTTGTCGCCCGACGCGCTCACGGCACTGAAGCCGCTGGCGCGGGAAAACGTGGGGGCGAGCATCGCGGCGAGCCGCATTGGGGAAAGCTACCGGGAAATCTCTGCCTATGAATGGAGCCTGACCTGCCGGATGCTGCCAACGAAGACGGCGGCGGAGTCGCTTCCAGAGAGCGGAATTTCGTTTATGGACCGAGAGTGATTGAATTCCTGCCAGCGTATAAGCAGGCCGACTGCGAAGCCGACACCAGACAGCGATACACTGGAAGAGACGATCATGCATCAGCTGGGAGGTGACGATTGGATTTCCGTGGTTTGCTGCATGGGGTGCGCAGAAACGAAGGCGACGAAGGAAAGGCTTTGGGCGGCTGCGAGATTTGCGGCCGCTTTTACGAAAGCAATTGCGCCCTTTACTTATACGGACTGTGCGTAGGATAGGATGACGGGAGCCAGCGCGTCGGCGGAGGCAGGAGCGTAGCGTGGCGAGATTGCCAGCGAAAGCAAATCGAACGGGGTGGGTGCAACGTAGTCGAAGCCGATTGTCGTTTCGGAAAATGGAACGACGGGCTCTTTGCCATATCGCGCCTCAAACAGTGCCGGAAACGAGCTTTTCAGCTGCAGGGCGTGTCCCTCCTCTGCAAGCAGGTCGCTTGGAAAATCGTGAAGGGACGTGGGAATGCGCACGTTTTCAAGCCCGCTCAGCCAGCGGAACGCCAGTGCGAACACGAGGTAGTTGGCTTCGTTCAGCTGTCCTGCTGCGCGATAGCCCTCCGGGTCGACGCGCGATGCGACAGGACGACAGAGTACGCTGTTGCGCACGAACGAGTGTCCTCTGTCGCCGATGCCGAGGTCTGTATGCGCATCAATGTGCGTTACGTGGAAGGGCGGGGTTAGGCACCTGTTCCGAATCAGGTCGCGCCAGAAAAACAGCGCGCCGTCGTGCGTCGGAAATACCCGTCCCGGAATGGGATGCGAACGGTTCAAATGCAGATGCTTTTCCAGAAACGCGCGAACCGCTGCTTCCGACCATGGCGTGGCCTCGGTATCCGCCGGGCGTTCACCCTCCGGCGCGAAGGAGCAGGGATTGGAAAGGAAGAAATCAAGATCAATATCGAGTACACGCGTCATGAGCCGTTCCTCCGATACGTTTAATGAGTTGCTCTGTGTCAGATGGGGCAGAAACGGCGCGCTCTTTTCGGAAGCGCGCCGTTTCTGCTGCCGGTCAGCTTTCCTTTTGTCTGTGCGTGCGCAGGATTGCCTGGTAGCTGGCCTTTTGCGCGTCGTCCTCCGGAAGCGAGGGCATCAGACCGGTTTGCTCGTTGACGCTTGCCACGGGCATGGGATTACGCGCCACGCGCTCTCTTCGCACGAATTTCAGCTTTCTCATGATTCTCATCCTCCCGCCCTCTATTGTGAGCGCGGAGCACTGCCGATATTCCTGCGTGGTCGGGCAAGGTCAAGGCGGATGCGGAGAGGGCCGGGAGCAGCGAACTGGCGTTTTATCGGGGAGGCGGCGTTGGCCTTGTGGGGGCGTCAGAGGTCTTCCGCGAGGGCACAGCTGCCGTGGCGGCCGAAACGGACGCGGAGAGGAAGAGGAACAGAAGCGGGGTCGTGATCGGCTGGTTGACGTTTACAAAGGCGTGCAGGAGATAGGCGAGGGAACCAGCCAGCAGGCATGCGGCGGCCGCGCTTTTGCGCGCGCGGCGGAAGAGGGATACGCATGCGCCGATGGTGAACGTCAGGTAGGCTGCCAACCCCAGCGCGCCGTGCGTGAGCAGATATTGGATGTATTCGTTGTGCGCGTTGTTGAACGACAGGTTGCAATAGGCTGCGATTTCCGCGCCGTACGCATCAGCCAGAGGCTTTTTCAGAAGATCGGGGCCGAAGCCGAACAGCTTCACGCGCCAGTCGGATTCGGCATACAGCTTCATGCACCGCACCCACACGCCGCCGCGGTTCGTGCCCCATTTGTCGCGGAAGCGGAACAGCTTCAGTATCCCCGTCAACTTTGTATCCGTATCTACGTAGGTATAGAACAGAAACAGTGCCGCTGCAGCCGCGAGCGCTACGACCGAGCAGGCCAGCAGCACCAAAAGAAACGTGCGCGGCGCGGGAAATGCGGCCTTTTCGCGGTGCGTGTGCAGAAGGCCGTAGGCAGCGGCAGTCAGAAGGAGACTAAGCGCAGCAAACAGCAGCGGATGCGCGGCCAGTCGTGCGCATGAGTGCCCCTTCAGGGAAAGCGTTGCGTCCGGCCACAGCTGCGTTGCTGCGCCCACGAGAAAGAGCCCCGCCATCAGGCAGGCCAGCGCCAGACACATGCGCGCCCGCGACGCACGCTGGGGATGGAGCTTCCTTTCCTCATCTGCGCCAATAGCTTTTAGCTGCAGTACTTCGGAAAGAAAGGCGCGCACTCGCGCTTTGAAGTGGGATGAGGATCTGCCGTCAGAGGAAGAACCGCTTTGATTACTCCCTGAATGCGGGGAAAGGGAGGATGCAGCCTGTTTTTCGGCAATGCCTGCCTCTGCGAGCGCGGAGGATGCCGCACACTGAGCGCGCGTTTTCTCGTCGGGGCAAGCCTCTGAACGCGACGGGGCAGGTATGGCGACGGCGCCCAGGCACAGCGCGGTCAGGATGGCTGCGGCCAGCGCGATCAGGGCGCCGTCGGCGCGCGCCGCGATGACGGCGCCTGAGCCCAGCAGGATCGGCAGAGCCGACAGCCTGCGTACCCAGAACCCGGCCCGCATGAATGCAGCCACTGCAGAGGGAAGGAGCAGACAGAGAAACGCCGAGAAGAAGTCCACATTGCCGATGGTCGATATAAAGCCGTCGATGCTCTTCTGGTTCAATCGCGGATAAAACCCGAATGGATCGATCTGAAAGAAATTCAGAATGCCCAGCAGGGCGCACAGTGAGCCGGAAATCAGCAGTCCGCCTGCTGCCCACGCGTCCGCGTTCTGTGCGCGGGACACGATCACGTGCATGGCTGCCAGAGCCAGAATGAATACAAGCCCGCACAGGCGGCCCTCGTCGCCGGTGAGCGCGGAAAAGGCGTCGTCTGACAGAATCGTGGATACCGCCGCAAGCACCGCAAACGCGCCCATTCCCCAGTCTGCTGCCGAAAGAGCAAACGGCTGGCGAATCTCTCCGGCCAGCGCGCGCCTGCGCGCCGCGCACAAAAGCAGGAACACGATCAGTCCCGCATAGGTGCAGGCGGTGAATATGCCGAATTTGAAGCGGTTGATGTTGAAAAAGAAGTTGTCAAAAATCAGAGGGTGCAAAAGGCTTACGCCCGCGGCAAACGCGCAGGCAAACCACTCCGTCAGCGCCTCCCAGCGCGGCGGCCGCAGCTGCAAGGTAAGCGTATGTTTCATTCCTTTGTCACCCCTTCAATATGCGCTCTCTGTTTATGTCTCCGCAAGGCTTCCATCGTTTTCAGCCAGACCCATGCCTGCCGCGCGCAAGGCTTTTGCAGCCGAGCGATGGGTTCGGTTTTGCCGCCGGTACGGAGCGATTTCCGGCGAGTATAGCCGAACAAGACTATTCGGTCAGCTGCTCGGCGAGCGCCTCCCAGTCCTCGTACAGGCGCGCAAGCGTTTCGGTCTTTTCCTGCCGCTCGTCCTCCAGCCTTTGTGCGGCGGCGCGATCCTGCCACGTTTCCGGGCGGCCCATTTCCGCTTCAATTTCTGTCAGGCGCTGTTCGATGGCGGCAATGTCCTTCTCCGTTTGCTGGAAGCGAAGCTTCAGAGCCTTAGCGTTTTCGCGTGACAGGCGCTCTGCGCGCTTTTCCTTGTCAAGCTGTGTGCGCGTTTTGCCGATGGCGTCGATCATGGGCTGGTTTTCGGCCAGCTGGCGCTTCTTTTCAAGGTAGTCGTCGTAGTTGCCGGTAAATTCGGTTACGCCCTCATCCGTCATTTCGATGATGCGGTTGGCTACGCGGTTGATGAAGTAGCGGTCGTGCGATACGGTGAGAATCGTGCCGTCGAAATCATCCAGCGCGCACTCCAGCACCTCACGGCTGTCCATATCCAGGTGGTTTGTCGGTTCGTCCAGAATCAGAAGGTTGTCCTTGCGCAGCATGAGCTTGGCCAGCGCCACACGTCCGCGTTCGCCGCCGGACAGCGTGGAAATCGGACGGAAGACATCCTCTCCGGTAATCAGGAACAGCGCCAGCGTGCCGCGCACGCGGTCAGGCTCCATGGTCGGAAAGTCGTCCCACACCTCGCTCATGACATCCTTTTCCGGGTGCAGGGACGCCTGCTGCTGGTCGTAGTAGCCTATGTCTACGTTCGTACCGTACCGGAACGAGCCGGTGTCGGCGCGCTCGCTGCCGGTGATGATGTTCAAAAGCGTGGTCTTGCCCACGCCGTTGGGACCGATCAGCGCCACGCGATCCCCGGCGCGCAGGTGAATGGCGAAATTGCGGAACAGCGTGCGCGAGCCGAAGGACTTGCTTACCTCCTTTGCAATCAGTACGTCGTCGCCGCTGCGCCGCCGCGCTTCAAAGCGGAAGCGCACCTTCTGGTCGTCCACCGGTTTTTCCAGCCGCTCCATTTTTTCCAGTCGCTTTTCACGGCTCTCTGCCAGCTTGATCGACTTCTCGCGATTGTACATGCGGTAGCGGCGAATGATGGCCTCCTGTCGCTCAATCTCCGCCTGCTGCATGGTATATTCCTTCAGCTGCCGCTCCAGATCGGCCTCGCGCTTTACGGCGAATTGATCGTAGTTGCCGGTGTACTGGGTCAGATGCGTCTGCCGAAGCTCTGCCATATGGTCGCATACGGCGTTCAGGAAATAGCGGTCGTGGGAAATGACCATGACTGTCCCCTTGTACTTTTTGAGCGTATCCTCCAGCCAGCCAATGGACGGGAGGTCAAGATGGTTTGTCGGCTCGTCCAGCAAAAGCAGGTCGGGCTGACGCAGCAAAAGGCGCGCCAGGCACAGCCGCGTCTTTTCGCCGCCGGAGAGCAGGCTCGCCTTCTGCTGCCGGCGCTCCTCCGAGAAACCGAGACCGGCCAGCACGCCTTGTACGCGGCTGGGCCACTCGTAGCCGCCGGCATCCTCAAAGCGCGCAGTCAGGCGAGCGTATGCGTCGCTTAAGCGCTTCATTTCCTGTGCGTCTGCATGCTTTTCGGCCATTTCCGCTTCCAGCTCGCGCAGACGAGCCTCCATGCGCTTCACGTCGTCAAATACGCGCGAAAGCTCCTCGGTTACGGTGAGGTCGCTTTCGATGTCGGCGTGCTGGGTTAGAAAGCCGACCGTTGTACCCTTCATCAGCGATATAGTGCCCTCGTCCGGCTGCAAATGACCGGTGATGATCTGGAACATCGTGCTTTTTCCACAGCCGTTTACGCCTACAATGCCCATGCGGGCATACTGCGGCAGCGTGAGATTGATGTCCGTCAGCACGCGGTTCATGACAAAGGATTTGGAAATATTGGAAAGCGTTAATAGTATCATCGCGCAAGAAGTCCTTTCGGCGGTTTCGGGGAACAAAACATCCATTTTATTATAGCAAAATCCGACCGGATGCGCAAGCGCTCAGTGGTAGGCCTTCGCGGTTTCCTGATAGGTTTTCGTGATTTCCTGCAGAATATCCATGTGTGTGAAATCGTCCTTGTAAATCAGCCGCGTTTCGCGCACCATGCTCAGGTTTTCGATTGGAAGCGCGGAAATCTTTCCCTTGCGTAGTTCGTCCATGCAGGCGCTCCTGGGCAGGATGGACACGCCCAGATTTTTGCGTACCAGATCCTTGATGGTGGCAATGTTGTCCACCTCCAGCGTCACGTCAAAATTGTCGATGCTGTCGCCGATGCTCTGAAGGGTGCTTTCAAACAATGCGCGCGTGGCTGACGTAGGCAAGCGCAAAATCATGCGCTCGCACTTCAGCTCGTGAAGCGTGACCATCGCGTTTTTGGAAAGAGAGTTCTCGTTGGACATTGCGCACACCAGGTAGTCGGTGTCCAGCATCAGCGAGCGCATGCCGTCTCGGTGCTGGCCGCCCTCTACGATGGCCAGATCGATCTCGTAGCTGTCCAGCATATCATAAAGATTTTTAATTGTATCAGTGAGAATTGTGATCGTAATATGATTGTCCGTGCCGAAGCATTTGGCCAGAGCCTCGGCGGTCAGATTGCTTTCGGACGTGTGCGTGATGCCAATGCGCAAACGGGTAGCGCGCTTGTCCTGCACGGTGAGCTCCTCGCGCAGCTTCGCGCTCAGTGCCTTGAAGCGGCGGGCGTAACGCACGGCGGTTTCACCTTCTGGCGTGAGCTTCAGCGTGCCCCTTCCCCGCACGAACAGCGTTACTCCCAGCTGCTGCTCGAGCAGGGCGATATGATGGCTGACGGCCGGCTGCGTCAGCGACAGCGCTTCGGCGGCACGGGTGAAATTCTGATATTCCGAAACGGCCAGTAAGGTTTCCAGCTTATTGTCTAACATGGGCCCTCCATAAATAATATCTATCGCTCACAAAAATAAAATAATTTGCTTTTATTCGAAATCAGTATATCATATTGTACACTTATCCGCAAGGGGCGTTTGAAGCTTCCTGCGAAGCTGCTTGTAGCGCTACAATACATCTTGCACACCCGCTGCCAAAAAAAGAAGTGAGAC
>CAZKQB010000051.1:0-6001 GCA_964554795.1 uncultured Oscillospiraceae bacterium
CCCGAAAAGCCTGATTTTACAAGCTTTCCGGGCATTTTTTACTTTATTCCCACTCAATTGTCGCCACGGGCTTAGGCGAGAGGTCGTAAAGAACGCGGCAGACACCGGGAACCTCGGCGAGGATTCGGTCGGTGACCTTATGCATCAGCGGCCACGAGAGCTCCTCAATGGTGGCGGTCATAGCGTCCACGGTATTGACGGCGCGCAGGATAACCGGATACTCGAACGCGCGGGCATGATTGCGCACGCCGGTGGACTTAAAGTCCGGCACGACGGTGAAATACTGCCACACCTTGCCCTGCAAGCCAGCGTTCTTAAATTCCTCGCGCAGGATGGCATCGCTCTCGCGCACCATCTCGAGGCGGTCGCGGGTGATTGCTCCCAGGCAGCGCACGCCCAAGCCAGGGCCGGGGAAGGGCTGGCGGTCAACCATCGACTCCGGCAGACCCAGCGCGCGGCCGCAGGCGCGAACCTCATCCTTGAACAGCATCTTCAGCGGCTCAACGAGCTCAAACTTCAGGTCCTCCGGGAGGCCGCCCACATTGTGATGGCTCTTGACCATTTTGGCCGTCTTGGTGCCGGATTCGAGAATGTCGGGATAGATGGTACCCTGCCCCAGCAGTTCGATGCCCTCCAGCTTGCGCGCCTCCTCCTCAAACACGCGAATGAACTCCGCGCCGATGATTTTGCGCTTCTGCTCAGGATCACTTACACCCGCCAGCTTGTCAAGAAAGCGGTCGACGGCATCCACATAGATAAGGTTCGCGCCCATCTGCTCGCGGAACACGCGAACGACCTGCTCCGGTTCGCCCTTTCTGAGCAGACCATGGTTCACATGCACGCAGGTAAGGCGATCGCCGACGGCCTTCAGCAAAAGCGCCGCGACGACGGAGGAATCCACGCCGCCGGACAGCGCCAGCAGCACCTTGCGGTTGCCGATCTGCTTACGAAGCAGCTCAACCTCGGCATCGATGAAATTCTGCATGTTCCAGTTGCGCTCGCAGCCGGTGGACGCAATAAACTTGTCCAACACCGGTCTGGAATCATCCGGCCACGCCGGGAGATCGGAGGAATGCGCGCCCTCGTGCTCCACAGTCAGCACGGGCAAACCCAGCTCATATACGCCGGGGCAAACGTCGATCCTTTCGCCGTCCACAATGTTGTTTTCGCCGCCGTTCACGATGATGCCCACGAGCCCCGGCACCTGCTTCAGCGCGACGGGGTCGGTATCATGCGCGAAAATTTCGCTGTAAACACCCAGCGCACGAACCTCGCGGGCGATGCGGGCGTTCTGCGTGCTGCCCAGATCCAAAATGGCGATCATGCTTCGAGTCATAGCTTTTCCTCCGTACATCCAAATTCCATTGCGGTGCAGAAAGTATATCATATTGCCTGCGGTTTGTAAATCTTCACGCCGCCCGTCGTTCGTTACAAATGGTTTATGATTTTTCAAACAACCGTCCGTTCCAAAATAAGACCGTCAAAAAACTGTGGGATTGCTCGATAGGAATAAAGCCCTCTCTATTTCCAGTCGATCTCAGCGGCACGTTCGGCGGGTTTGCGTGATTTTCTGGAAGGAAGCTCTCATTTTCCGGAGAAAAAACGCTTTCTTGCAGATTTTGCGGCCGGAATTCGCGGGCTTCAAGCAAAAAGGGGTGGAATCCCGAAGCGCTCACGGGGCGCGTGCTGCCCGACTGCGACTGATGTGAGTGAGCCTTCTTCCCCCGTCCACCCGCTTAGCAAAAAGTCTTTTCTGACAAGCGGAAAAAGTTTTTTTCCGGGAAGGCTGAAAACTGCGCTGCTGCATCTTGCAATTTTGCCGCCGCTATGGCATAATAACAGGTAAACGATAGAAAAGGAGAGATTCATTCCCCTATGGACGACAGTATTCCACGAAGTATTCTGCTGGTATTCGCACTGATCCTGACAGGCGGCTTCTTCGCGGGAAGCGAGACCGCTTTCTCGTTCTGCAGCGAGGTTCGCATGCGCACGCTGGCGGACGACGGCAACCGTCGTGCCAAGCGCGTGGTTCGAATTCTGGACGATTTCGACCGAACCGTCGTAACGCTTCTCATTGCCATCAACACCATCTATATCCTCTCCGCCTCCATTGCAACGACGGTCGCGGTTTCGCTGATGGGCAACGCCGGCTCTGTAGTAGCCACGGTGGTGACCACGCTTTGCGTTTTCCTGTTCGCGGAAACGATTCCGAAAAATATCGCCCGCACGAACAGCGACGCATACGCGCTGTTTGTCGCCTACCCGATCACGTTCTTCCGGATCATCCTGAAGCCTCTGGCCATGCTGTTCACGTGGCTGGGCGATTCGGTTAAGAAGGCGCTTCCTAAAAAGCCCGCGCAGCCGGACGTAACCGAGGACGAATTCGAGGAAATGGTAGACAACGTCGAGGAGGACGGGCTGATCGAGCCGGTGGAAAAGGAAATCATCAAATCCACCATCCACTTCTCCGACATCATGGCCGGAGATGTCATGACTCCGCGCGAAAGAATCGTCGCCATTCCGCTGAACGCCAGCCGGGACGAGCTGAAAAGAATCCTTCTGGACGAAAAGTATTCCCGCTTCCCGGTTTATGGCGAGGACATCGACCACATCGCGGGTGTGCTTCGCTCCTCCGCCGTGCTCTGGAAGCTGATAAACGACCAGCCGGTCGAGGTTCGCGATAACATCACCCGGCCTTACATCATCCGCAGCGACCTGCCCGTGAGCAAGGTATTCGAGGGCATGAGCGGCCGCCACACGCATATGGCCATCGTGGCCGACAATGGCGTGACCCGCGGCGTAATCACAATGGAAGACATTCTTGAGGAAATCGTCGGCGAAATCTATGACGAAGACGATGTGACCGTCGCGCCCGCAGCGCCCCGGAAGGGAGGCGCAAAGGCATGATTTTAAAAATCGTCCTCATATGCCTGTACGTTGCGTTCATATTCCTTTCGGCGTTTTTCTCCGCGTGCGAAATCACCTTTGCACGTTCTAACCACAAGCGCCTGAAGGATGCTGCCGACGCAGGCGACAAGCGAGCCGCCAAGGCCGTCTTCATCAACGACAACTATACCAAATCGCTCTCCACCATTCTGGTGGGCAATAATCTGGTAAACATCGCCGCCTCCTCCACGGCGACCATGTTCTTCGTAAAGGTGCTGAATCTGAACAACGGCGAGGTAATTGCAACCGTCGTTACCACGCTGCTTCTAATCACCTTTGGCGAAACGCTGCCCAAGATTATCGCGGCCGACCGCCCCGATTCGCTCGTGCGCGCGTTTGCAGGTCCCCTGCGCACCGTAATGTGGGCCTTCACGCCCATCGTAAACGCCGTAACTGCGCTGGTAAAGCGCATTTCCCCCTTGTGGACGCCGCGCGAAAAGGCGCCGCAGACCACCACGGACGAACTGCGCATTATCCTTGAGGACGCCGAAGAGCAGGGTGTGTTCACCGAGGAAGAGGGCGAGCTGATCAAGGATGCCATCGAGTTTTCCGACATCATGGCCATGGAGATTCTCACGCCCCGCGTGGACGTGGTCGCCATCGATATTGACGACGAAAGCCTATCTCTCACCAGCGACATGCTTCGCCACTCGCGCATCCCGGTATATCGCGATACCATCGATAACATCATTGGCATCCTACCCACCAAGCTCTACATGAAGGCAAAGCTCACGCAGGAGCACGTGGATCTGGAATCGTTGCTCGTGCCCGCAATTTACGTGCACAAGACGCGCATGATCTCTTCGATCATCCGCGAATTCCGCCGCAACCACCTGCAAATGGCCGTCGTTCTGGATGAATTCGGCGGCACGATGGGTATCCTCACCATGGAAGACATCATGGAGGAAATCGTCGGCGAAATCTTCGATGAGCGCGACGAGGTGGAGGAGGAATTCGTGGAGGTCGGCGAAAACGCCTACCAGGTAGACGGCGGCATGAACATCTACGATTTCTTCGACGCGGTAGACTATGAACCGCCCAAGGATTTCGAAACCGAATATACTACCATGGGCGGTTGGACGACCGAAATGCTTGACCGCTTCCCCAGCCCCGGCGACGAATTTGACTATGACCGTCTGCACGTGACCGTGCTCGAAGCGCAGCCCAAACGCGTGAACAAGCTCCGCGTGACGGTAACGCCCAAGCCGGAGGAAGAGGAAAGCTGATTGTCTCCCCTGAAAACAAGCCGGCCCGCCGATTTCCGCATGGATTTCGGAGGGCTGGCTTTCCTATTGCGCCTTCTTCCGCTTCTCGCCCGGCTCCGGCCGCTCGTCGTACATCGCGCGCAGCAGATCGGGCAGATATGCCCGGTTGTCTACATTGTCCACCAAAAGCATCGGCTTTGCACCCGGATAGGGATTTTTAGTTCCGCCTCCGGCATGTACGCCCGCGCCACCTCCACCGGCTTCACGAGCAGACGGTCGCCATAAATGCCGCCAAAGAGCCTCCCCTGTAATAAAAGAAGAAACTCGCCCATCATCGCGCAATGCGTGACCTCCCAAACCTCCGAAAACTGCTCCAAATAAACGCCAGATACGCCTTGCTCGACGCCATTTGCTCACCTTCTATTATACCACCAGAAACCTCGCCGTGCGGTCACGCCCGGTTGCGCGATACGCACTCGACGCAGTAAGCAGGCCGCGCAAATCGGTCGCGCGACGCTCGATACGAAACGCCTCCGTATTTTCCAGCATGGCCGGGTCGGCGCACAGGCGACCGGCTGAGCGTTTCTTCAGCTCCGAAATCAGCCCGGACGCCTCGCGGCGGAAGCCAAGCAGACGCAGATAGGGTGGTGTCGCCGGCACGGCGGCAGGCAGCTCGAGCGCAGCCGCGGCAATCAGGCGCAAAATGCGCGCGCGGGTATAGCGCTTGCACTTCACAAACTCCGTAAGCGCCTCCACGCTCCCGGCCGTCTGCGCCATGTTCCACAGGCGGCGGCCAAGCCCCTCGCCTGCATCGGGCAATGCGTCCATTGCCTCGGGCGAAAGACGACGAATCGACCACAGCGCCAGCGCATCCCACATGCGCACGTCGGGCACAAGGGGTAGCTCACGCCGAACAAGCTCCCGCGTACACTCCGGAAGCCGCGCAAGCGCTGCCTCTGTGTCGCCCGAAAGAAACGCCCGCCGCAGAGCGGATGCAGATGCAGACGGCTCGTCGGCATGATAGGGCGATGTACGCTTCACGCACACCGGACGCATGGGCGCATTCGTTTCGAGAATTCGCTTCAGATATTCCACCGCCAGCGCCAGATTCGGCTGGTTCAGACGCTCAGGCTCGATGCCCAGCACCCCCGCCAGCGCTTCCCCGCGGGCGCGCGCTAGCGTTTTTCCCTCGCAAAGGCCCTCGCGAACCTGCCTGGAAACCTCTCCGCTTTCGTCCAGCAACGCGCGGGACAGCGACAGGAGAAACTCCAGATCATCCGTTTCGCTTCCAAAGGAAAGAAAATCCACGCCCAACGCGCGCAGAATATCCACCCCGCCGCGGGCATACAGCTCTGCCGGGCGCACGGCATACACGGCCGGAAGCTCAAGCACCGCATCCGCCCCGGCGCGCAGCGCGCACTCCGCGCGAACAAATTTATCCAGAAATGCAGGCTCGCCGCGCTGCACAAACGCGCCTGCCATTACGCACACGATGAAATCGCAGCCCGTCCGTCGCCGCGTTTCATTCATGTGATACACATGCCCCTCGTGCAGCGGATTGTATTCGCAGATGATCCCGGAAATGGTCATAAAATCCCTCCCGCCATCACCATTCTATACCGCTCAGCGAAAATTGTAAAGAGGAAGAAGGCTTTCCTGCCGCTATAATAGGCCCAGCTGGAATCCCTTCGCCGTAAATTCACGCCGAACCGTGTCCCGCGGCGCAGGCTTCATAAGGACAAAACCGCCTTCGTCAGCAAAAATAGCCTTTATCGTCGCTATAACAGGCACCGCCGGAATTCCTTCGCCGTAAATTCACGCCGAACCCGACCCTGCATCGCAGGCTTCAT
>CAZKQB010000051.1:6101-19494 GCA_964554795.1 uncultured Oscillospiraceae bacterium
CAAAAATAGCCTTTATCGTCGCTATAACAGGCACCACTGGAATTCCTTCGCCGTAAATTCACGCCGAACCCGACCCTGCATCGCAGGCTTCATAAGGACAAACCGCCTTTGTCAGCAAAAATAGCCTTTATCGTCGCTATAACAGGCACCACTGGAATTCCTTCGCCGTAGCTTCACATCGAACCGGGTCCCGCGGCGCGTGCTTCATAATGACAAAGCCGTCTTTATTGGCTCCTCGCCGCTGCCATTTTCGCATACGAAAGCTGCTGCAGAAGCATTCCTCTACAGCAGCCCTTATTCCTGCCGATTGATTCTGTCGTCGCGCTCTTTTGCAGCTGCCACTTGCGGCTCCGTTCACGCAAGCATCTCGCTGCACGGGCAATCGCACCATTCACATTTGGGCTGCGCCCCTACGATTCGGCAATCTCTTTCGGGAAAATCTCGTCAATCAATGCGTCCAATCCTGCAGCTCCGCGCGTTTCAATCTGAGCCGCTGCGCGCAGGCCGCGCTCCTTCAGCGTTTCCAGCACGGCTCTCCAGCTGTGTGGATCCGCGCCGGGCGAAACCGCCAGAACTCGCGCGCCTCCGTCTCTGGCTACGCCTGTAAACACGGAAACCTTTCCATTCGAGCTCTTCTCCTCGTATGCGGCGGTATGCACGCACAAAAGCGCCAGCTCCGGCTCAACAGGGCAGTTCCAGATTTCGCAGGCCTTTGGCTCAATGGCGCGCACAATGGCCTCTGGCAGCTCACGATTGCCCAGCGTGCTATACAGCGCCTTCGCAGCTTCCAGCCGCGTCGCCCTTCCCCCGGCATACAGCCGGAAGATCGCGCCCTCAATATCGCGTACATCCTTTCGGTATTTGCCAATCAGAAGCGGCTCGTAGTCGCTGCTGCGATCCTGCGGCACGCGCGCCTGAATCAGCCCGAAGTTGCTTGTGAGCGTTTTGTGCTTGTATCCGTTTCGCGCGTTCACGTAATGCGCGTCGGCCATTCTGCGTTCGCGCAGCTGATGCACGATTTCCTGCTCCATAATCGCGCAAATCGTTTCGCCCAGAAGCCTTCCAGTCGCCGCGCGGCACCTCTGCATGGCATCCTCGGCCGTCTCCACCACCCGCTCCGCGATATCAACCACGGCTTCCGTTGTTTGTTTCATCGTAAGCAAGCTTCTTTCCGCATTTACGTTTTTGAGCACGCGTTTAAACAAAAACAACCCGCTCCATTTAAATATTATAGAATACATCACTTTTGCTGTCAAACCGCCGAAAACAGCAAACTAACCGTTCGTCACAGAAAACGCCGTTTCTAAAATTTTCGACTTGAAAGCAGGAATTACTTGACGCGACAGTAAAAAGATTGTATAATATATTTGTAATACTTTAATGAGTAAAGGAGTAAAGAAACTGCACAGTCTCCCACCGCAGAAATTCAACGCCTGATCCGAGGCGGATGATGTTCATCTCCGACGAACGCAAAAGAGAGGAGAATCATATGCTTCCTGTCGTACTGTTTGAAGAAGCCTCCCCTCGCAATTCCCTGCTGACGGATTATCTTGACCGTCTGCGCGAAAAAGACTCGCTGAGTATCTTTGTCATGTTTTCCACATCGAATGCCGACGAGCTTCTCACCCACGCGCGCGCTCATCCGGAGGCCACTCTGTACATCCTGGACATTGAGCTTTCCCAGTCGTGCGACGGCGTTGCGCTGTGGCACGAGATCAGCACCATCAGCCCTACGGCGTACGGCGTGTTCACGTCGGCGTATTCTCATTTTGCGCTGCCCTGCCTGCGCGCGCATGCATTTGATTTTCTCTTGAAGCCATTCACCTATGAGGATCTAAAATCCAGTGTTCTCGGCGTGCTGGACGATCTGGCCGTGCGCCGCACGCGGCTGCCCATGTCCATCCCTCTGGGCGATCACACCCTGCAGGTCGATCAGAACGACGTTGTTTCGCTGCACACGCACGGGAATCTCGTCTGCTGCCGCATGACAAACGGCGAATATTCATGGCGCGAAAGCCTTTCCGCCGTGCTCGAACGGCTTGAACCGCGCCTTTTTGTTCGCATTAACCGTTCGTGCGCCGTAAACGTGCGCCATATTCAGACCATGGACTGGAGCGAAAACCTGCTCACCATGGATGACGGACGAGCCTACCCCGTCTCCCGCCGCATGAAGCCCTTCCTGCGCGCCGCAATTTCTTAGTAGCTACGCCTTCTACGAGCAAACCTCGTCAAAAGCACGTTGCTGCTTTTCCGTCCATATGGTATAATTTGTTCAAAACCCGTATACAAACAAAAAGAGACTCCGAAGAGACTCTTTGTGCACACACTGTGCAGCCGCCATAGGCGGCGATTTGAGAGAATTCTTTTATTTGAACTTTGTAGTGTAATCGTTGGGGTCTAACGATCAATTGTATTATAGCACACGCATACGGAGGCTGTCAATATGGAAAAAAACGCGTTTTATCTCGGACTGGACATCGGAACGGATTCCGTCGGCTACGCCGTGACGGACGACCAATACCAGCTGCTCAAGCACAAGGGCGAGCCGCTTTGGGGCGTTACGCTCTTTGAGAAGGCAGAGCTTGCCAAGACACGCCGTGAAAAACGAACCGCGCGCCGGCGAATTGACCGGCGCAGCAGCGCGTCGCTCTGCTTGAAGAGCTGTTTGCGCCGGAAATCGGAAAAATCGACCCGAATTTCTTTCTGCGTCGGCGCGAAAGCGCGCTGTTTCCCGAGGATACGCAGGCCGGCGTAAAGCTCTTCGACGGAGGAATCACGGACAAGGACTATCATCGCTGCTATCCGACCATCCATCACCTGATCGTTGATCTGATGGAAAGCCGCGAACCGCACGATGTGCGTCTGGTGTACCTTGCCTGCGCATGGCTCGTGGCGCATCGCGGGCACTTCCTGCTCGACACCTCTGCGGATGCGGCGACCGATTTTCATGAAGTTTACAAGGACTTCTGCAATTATCTGAAGTACGAAGCCACAGGCGTCCTCCCGTGGGACGAGGACGTACAGGCGAAGGCGCTGCTGGACATTCTGACGGATCCGATTGGCATAAAACGCAAGTACGACCGGTTCAAGGTGGAAGTTTATCACGGCAAAAAGCCGTCCAAAGAGGCAGACGAGGCGTTTCCGTACAGCCGCGACGCCATTGTAACGCTGCTCTGCGGCGGAGAGGTCAAACTAAATGATCTCTTCTGCACGACAAAGTATTCAAATGATGGCAAGGATGACAAGATCAAATTCGGCATGGACGAGGAGAAATTGGACGAGCAGCTCTCTAAGCTTGACGAAGGCAACGAGCTGATTCTGAATCTGCGCGACCTGTACGACTGCGCGCTTTTGCAGCGAACCCTGAACTGCAGCTTTATCTCCGAGGCAAAGGTCGAGGTTTATGAGCAACACAAACGCGATCTTGAGTATTTAAAGCCGCTTGTGCACAAATACGCGCCGAACAAATATACGCTTATCTTCCGCGAGGAGGGAAAGAACAACTACGTCGCCTATTCCGGCAAGAAAGTCAAGAAGATCAAGGAGAACAGGGAAGACAAGAAGGACAAGCACGCCACGAAGGACGATTTCAGCGAATTTCTTCTAAAGGAGCTGAAGGAGCTTCCCGTCGAAACCTGCGACCGCGAGGCCTATGAAGCCATGCTGGAGCGGCTTCGTCAGCGCACCTTCCTTCCCAAGCAGCGCGATTCCGACAACCGCGTCATCCCGCAGCAGCTTTACTATGCCGAGCTGGATCGTCTTCTGAACAGCGCCTCGGCGTATCTGCCCATGCTTTCGCAAACCGACGAAGACGGTATCTCCATTGCAGACAAAATCCGCTCCATCTTCCGTTTCCGCGTTTCCTATTATGTCGGCCCGCTGAACTGCATGTCGGAGCATGCGTGGCTTGCGCGGAAGAAGGGAAAAATCTATCCGTGGAACTTCGAAAAGATGGTCGATCTGGACAAAACCGAGGATGAGTTTATCCGGCGAATGACAAATACCTGCACCTACCTTCCCGGCGAGGAGGTACTTCCCGTCCACTCGCTTTTATACAGCCGCTACATGGTGCTCGACGAAATCAATAACCTGACCGTCAACGGCAGCAGCATTCCTGTGCCCGTTAAGCAGAGGCTTGTGACCGAGCTCTTCGAGCAGCACAGCAGGGTCACACGAAAGGACATTCGCGATTTTTTACATAAAAACGGGTATCTCGAAGCAGCTGACGAGCTTGGCGGCATTGACGTTACTATCAAGTCAAGCCTTCGCTCCCTCCATAGCTTCAGCCGCATGCTCAAGGGCAGCATCCTTACGGAGACACAGGTGGAGGAAATCATCCGCCACGCCGCGTATTCCGAGGATAAAGGCCGTATGGAGCGCTGGCTCGCGCGCGAGTATCCGACACTGTCCAAGGATGACCGGGACTATATTATTCGCCTGAAGCTGAAGGGCTTCGGCCGGCTTTCCGAGCAGTTTCTGAAAGACGTCTATCACACCGACCCCGAAACCGGCGAAATGCGCAGCATCATAGAAATGCTCTGGGAGACGAACGAGAATCTGATGCAGCTTTTGTCCGACCGCTATACCTTCCGCGAGCAGATTGAGAAGCTCGCCGCAGACTACTATTCCAGCCACCCGCAGACGCTTTCGGAGCGGTTGGACGATATGTACATCTCCAACGCCGTCAAGCGTCCCATCCTGCGCACGCTGAAGATCACGGAGGAGGTTGTCAAGGTGATGGGGCGTGCGCCGGAAAGAATCTTTGTGGAAATGGCGCGCGACAGCGGCGACGATAAGGGCGGCAAGGGTAAAAAGGGTGGAAAACGGACGAAGTCCCGCAGGGAGCAGCTTCTGGAGCTTTATGCGAAAATCAAAACGGAGGAGGCGCGCGAGCTGGAAGCAGAGCTGCGCGCCATGGGCGACATGACTGACAACCGCCTGCAGAGCGACAGGCTGTTTCTCTACTACACCCAGCTTGGACGCTGCATGTACACAGAGGAACCTATCGAGCTATCCAAGCTCAGCACCAAGCTTTATGACATCGACCACATCTACCCCCGGTCGAAGGTGCAGGATGACAGCGTACTGAACAATAAGGTGCTCTGTCTCTCTTCCTTCAATGTCTCAACGAAAAAAGACAGCTATCCCATCGACGCAGCTACCCGCGAAAAAATGCGCCCATGGTGGAATGAGCTTCGAAAAAACAATCTAATTGGAGTGGAAAAATACAAGCGTCTGACCCGCGCAACCGGCTTTACGGATGATGAGCTGCACGAGTTCATCAACCGCCAGCTGGTCGAAACGCGCCAATCTACCAAGGCAGTGGCACAGCTGCTGAAGGAGCGGTATCCCGAAACGGAAATCGTGTATGTCAAGGCCGGGCACGTTTCCCGCTTCCGGCAGGCATTTGAGCTTTTCAAAAGCCGCACTGTAAACGACCTGCACCACGCCAAGGACGCATATCTGAACATCGCCGTCGGCAACGTGTACCACGAGCGCTTTACAAGGCGCTGGTTCGACGTTCATCAGGAATATTCGTTGAAGACCAAGGTGCTCTTCGGGCACCCGGTGGAGCACGGCGGAAAAACTATCTGGCGCGGCGGCGCGGACATTGCCGCAGTGAAGAAGACGATGGAAAAGAACGCCGTTCACCTCACGCGCTATGCCTTCTGCCGCAAGGGCGGGCTTTTTGACGAGCAGCCGGTCAAGGCCAAGAGTGGGCTCGTGCCGCGCAAGGCAAATCTGCCAACAGAGAACTACGGCGGCTACAACAAAACCACCGCATCCTTCTATCTTCTCGCTTCCTACACCCTCAAGCGCGAGAAGGACGTTATATTCGTTCCGATTGAGCTAATGTATGCCGAGCGCGTGATGAAGGACGAGGCCTTCGCCGCAGCCTATATCTCCAACGTAATTTCCGGCATCAACGGCGGCAAGCCCGTGACGGACGTCAAGCTGCTGCTCGGCGGGCGAAAAATCAAAATCAATACCGTCATTGAAGCCGACGGAATGCGCATGGTGCTGAAGGGAAAATCCGACAAAGGCGCAAAAATCATCATTGCTCCGTGCATACCTCTGATTCTTGGCGCGCAGATGGAGCGCTACGTCAAGCGACTGGAATCCTTTGCCCAAAAGCGGAAGGATGGCGCAAACATTCGGCCCGACGCAGAACACGATCATATCACTGCTGAGGAGAACCTCGCGCTCTATGATCAGCTTTGCGACAAGCTGACCGATTCGGTGTTCGCCAAATGCCCCGGAAGCATCGCGAAAACCGTCACGGATGGGCGGGAGAAATTCTCCAAGCTTACGATGGAGGCGCAGATTTCCTGTCTGCTGAACATCCTCTCATGGTTTGGCAATGTACCGAATTGCAATCTTGAGAGCATCGGCGGTTCAAAGAAAACTGGTTCCAAGGTTCCGAGTGCCAAGCTTTCAAATTGGAAGAAGACCTACACCGACGTGCGCATCATCGACGTCTCGGCCTCCGGACTGTATCAGTCCCGCAGCGAGAACCTTCTGACGCTGCTATGAGCTGGCGAACGGTGGTCATATCCAGCCGCTGCAAGCTGGACACGAAAATGGGCTACATGGTCATCCGCGGAGAGGAGACGCGCCGAATCTTTCTAGACGAGATTGCGATTCTTTTGATTGAGAATCCGGCCGTCTCACTCACGGGCTGCCTGCTGGAGGCGCTGGTGGAGCGAAAGGTGCGCGTAATCTTCTGCAACGCCCGACGCTCCCCCATGGCGGAGCTTACACCCTATCACGGCAGCCACGACAGCGCGCGCAAGCTTCGCCTGCAGCTCGGCTGGACGGAAACGGCCAAGGCCGAGCTGTGGCGCGTCATCATCGCCGAGAAGATCGCCCAGCAGGCCGCGCTGCTCGCCGAGCGGCGCAAAACGCGCGAGGCGCAGCTGCTGGAATCCTATCTCCCGCAGATCGAGCCTCAGGATCGCACAAACCGGGAGGGGCCTGCCGCAAAGGTCTATTTCAACGCGCTTTTCGGCATGGACTTTTCCCGCCGCGTCGATAGCCCAATCAACGCCGCCCTGAATTACGGCTACAGCCTGCTTTTGTCGGCGTTCAACCGCGAGGTTGCGGCCTGCGGGTACCTGACCCAGCTCGGGCTGCACCACGACAATGTGTTCAATCCCTTCAATCTCAGCAGCGACCTGATGGAGCCGTTCCGCGTTCTCATCGACCGGCGAATACTGGAGCTGGAATTCACGGAGTTGGATAAGACGGTGCGTTTGGCGCTGATCGGCGTTTTGAACGACGAGGTGACGATACGCGGCAGCGTGCAGACGGTGGCAAACGCCATAGGCATCTATGTGAAAAGCATGTTTGACGCACTGAACGAGGACGACCCAACACGGGTTGAGTTTTATCGAAAATGAGCTATCGATTTATGAGAATGATTGTATTTTTTGACCTGCCCACGGAAACGGCGGAGGATCGGCGCGCCTACCGCAGCTTCCGAAACGGACTGATAAAAAGCGGCTTCCTCATGATGCAGGAGTCCGTATACTGCAAGCTGCTGCTCAATTCCACCGCCGATCAGCTGGCGCGTGAGAATCTCCGCAAGCTTCGCCCGCCCCGCGGCCTTGTGCAGATTATGACGGTTACGGAAAAGCAGTTTTCCAAAATCGAATATCTGACCGGCACGTTCCACACGGACGTCATCAGCACGGACGAAAGGATTGTTGTACTATGAACCTCGCGCATCCTCAGCTTGACCATGTGCTGACCATCGGCGGAGACTTCGTATCTACGCTGGTCATCGAGCAGCCCGCCTTCTTCCGCGCCTTCCTGCAGGACATCGATGCGCAGATCAGCGGCGAAGGCGGAAGCGTCGTCCTTTCGAAGGACTTCACGCCCCTGCCCCTCGACCGCCACGCCGAGCTGATTGACAGCTTTCTGCACTTCCAGCTCAGCCGCAAGCCACTCTTGACAAGGCTTGTGAACCGTCTGGAGACGCGCGCCATGGAGGAGGATACCTATCTTCGCACGGCAGCCCTCACCGCCGAGCTGGAAAAATACATAATGGAGCTTGCGTCGGACTTGACATGCGATGTTTACTGTGCTAAAATAAACTTCGGCGGGATATTGCGCGCCGTCGGCGTGGAATTCGTGCAGGATCAGGAAAGCGATCTGGAGCGGCTTCTGGATTACATGGAGCTTACCAGAGAGCTGGATCACGAACGAGTTTTTATCCTCGCCAATCTCCGCAGCTATTATTCAGATGCGGAGGTGGAGGCGTTTTTCGCCTCTGTAATCGCTCACGAATTGTTGATTCTGCCGGTAGACAGCGTTTCCCGCGCGCGACTCAAAAACGAGCGGCGCGTGACGGTAGATGACGATCTCTGTGAGTTTTAGCGGCTGTTTTAGCCCCGTCCACTCTCGCCTCTGCGGCTTGTAGGGCCGTCTTCCCGAATTCGGATTTGGGATTTGAGGTTTGAGAGTAGTGTAATTTCGTAGGGGTCTAAAACATTGTATACTGCGACGAGTGCGTGCATTATGTTTGAGAGTAGTGTAATTTCGTAGGGGTCTAAAACCTAAAGCGACGGCATTGATGTGCTACACGTGTTTGAGAGTAGTGTAATTTCGTAGGGGTCTAAAACGAAATACGCGAGCGTGTGCTGTTCCAGACAGTTTGAGAGTAGTGTAATTTCGTAGGGGTCTAAAACTCGATTGCCGAGACGATCAGGACGCGATACGTTTGAGAGTAGTGTAATTTCGTAGGGGTCTAAAACCGCACGCAAAGCGTCTATCTCGGTAGGCGTGTTTGAGAGTAGTGTAATTTCGTAGGGGTCTAAAACTGAAGGCCACCGGCAGCGCGAATCATTCGGGTTTGAGAGTAGTGTAATTTCGTAGGGGTCTAAAACCTCGAAAAGCACGACTTAAGAGATATAAGCGTTTGAGAGTAGTGTAATTTCGTAGGGGTCTAAAACCGTGGACTGGTGTTTTGTGCAGGCCTACGGGTTTGAGAGTAGTGTAATTTCGTAGGGGTCTAAAACCGCTCATCGATCGACTGCATGATGTAGGCCGTTTGAGAGTAGTGTAATTTCGTAGGGGTCTAAAACTTTGCTCTGTGCGCCTTGTAATGCTTGTCAGTTTGAGAGTAGTGTAATTTCGTAGGGGTCTAAAACCGACCCACCTCCGGGCGTTAAGGACTTCGGGATACATCAGGGATTCTCCCGACGGGAGCCGTGTGTAAGACGGTTCCCTTTTTGTTACTTCGCGGCTTTGAGTTGGTTTGAGAGTAGTGTAATTTCGTAGGGCTCTAAAACTGGCCGTCTGTGCATATTTCGTCAGCGAGCATTTAAAAATCGTATCACTTTGCGGCGCCCTACGGCGTTCGCGCCATAGGCTTCCTTTTTTTCTGGAAAGGCTCCCTTCGCAAGCTGCAAAGGAAGCCCTTCTCGCGCCGTCACTTCTCTGTGCCGTCGCCCTGCGCGCCCTGCCGATACTGTGCCGGGGTTGCGCCCGCATATTGCTTGAAGCGGCGGATGAAGCTGGATACGTCTCCATATCCGACCTCGGCGCAAACATCCTTGATCGGCCGGTCGGTCTGCCGGAGCAGCCGCTTTGCGTGCTCCATTCGAAGCGACGACAGGTAATCGGACGGCGTCATGTTCAGGTGCTCCTTGAATTCAACGGTCAGGCGCGTGGTGGAAATATTGAAGCGGTCGGCCAGTCCCGCCAACGTGAACGCCGGATCGGCATAATTTGCGAGCATGTCGTTCATCAGGTCGTGAATCAGCGGTCTCAGCTCCTCGCGCGGTTTCTCGCGAATGGCTCCCGCGCACACGCGGCGCAGGATGGTATCCAGCTCGTCGATCGAGCGGCAGTCAGACAGCGAGAACAAATCGTAGTATTTCAGCGAATCCGAGCCGTCCGGTAGGCCGCACAGGCTCATCACGTCCACAATCACTTCATTATAAACCTGCCGGAAGGCATACAGCGACATATCTGCCGTGCGCAAATACGTCACCAGCTCGTCCAGCCTGCCGTTGATCTCCCCGGCGTCGCCGCCCTCCAGCGCCCGCTTCACAGCGTCCACATAGACGCGCGCCTGCGGCGGCACGCTGCGCGCGGGCAGGGAAATATCGCGGAAGCTCAAAAGCCGTGAATCGCCCATAACAAAGCGGCTTTCGTAGGCCGACGTGGCCTCCAGATACGCCGTGGACATTTCGGAAACGTCGGCGTGCACGTCGGAAACCGCCACAGGCACGCGCGATGCGCGTACCGCCTCGCTGCGCGTAAGCGCCAGCGCATATTCGTGAATCAACCCGGAGTGATCCGCAAAGACGACCAGCAGCATCTGCTCGTGCGCAATCAGCTCTGCCGCCGCCGGGAACACGCCCGCTGGGGCAAGTGAAACCAGCCTCGCCGGGTCGACGCTCGCGCCGCGCGGCTCGCCCAGCAGCATCACGGCAAAGCAGGCATGATCTATATCTGCGTCCGCCATTCGCGCCGCCGCGCGCGCTTCCTCAGCCGACGCATAGCGCCCGCGTACCAGATTCTGCACAAACAACGCCTGCCGCGCAGGCAGACTGTGCGCCAGCTGCGAATCGAGGTCGCGGTTTCGGCCAAGCAGGTCGTGAATCCCCGCCTGAATCGCGTGCAGATCGTCATCCTGCTCACCGGCGGCAAACTGCGCGCCCATCTCGCGGATGGGGCGATAGTTGCGCCGGGAAATCACAATCATGAAAATCAGGCTGGGCACAAAGAAGATCAACAGAATCGCCGCGAAGCTCACCCAGCCGGTCGCAGCCGCAGCATAAATGCCGTTTAACGACATCACCGAATAATACGAAAGCCCGAGACGGCTGCCCGGCATAGCAATGAACAGATAATCGCGCCCGGCAATCCGGTGCACATAGGTTTCCGTTTCCTCCGCCTCACGCAACGCGCTGGGCAGATAGCGCTCGCTGAGCGAAAACGTTTCGCCCGCCAGCACGGCCTCACCGTTTCGCAGCACATAGCGGTTGCAGCCGCCGCCCACCTCGTCCTCCAGCAGGGGGCGGAAGCGCTCCTCGCTCAAAAGAAACAGCGCACAGCCGGCCGGCGTTCCGTTCTCTGCGCCCAGCGGAAAAAGATACGTCAGGTACCGCGCCGGCTCCTCATCGTTTACCGCTACCATCTGGCATGCAATTACCTGTGCTTCGTTCTCCTGTAGCAGCGTTTCCAGCCGCTCCGCCTCCACGTTTTCGTAGCGAAGCGCGTGAACCGGCAGCTGCCCGTCCGCCGATGTCAGCTCAGCTGCCCTGCGCAGGTACACGAACGCGCGGTCAAACCACTCGCCCGTTTCCCCGGCCGTTACCAGCGCACGGGAAAGCGCCGCCTCATCCCCGGCCCACACCGAGGCATTCATCCGCGCCGCAAGGTTATCCAGCGTATCGGCCAGACTTTCGCTCTGATAGCGCGCACTGGCTAAGCGGTTGATTTCGCCCGTCTCCGTGGTCTGGTAGATGGTTTTTCGGCAATAAAAATATGCATACCCCATCACGCATCCCATCAGCAGCATCATAATCAGCACGTACGACAGCATGTACCGCACAAACGTGCTTCGAAAATATATCCGAATCCGCTTCAGCATCGCTTTCACCGCCATCTTTCCACCTCTGCCCGGCTCCTCTTCGCTTCCTACTACGAATTATAGCACACCGCCGCGCCCTCGCGCAAGCGCCCTGCGAATGATTAAAAAACCGTCAATTTCCAGAGCCGCCGTTGAAATCTTTACGGCGGCAAACTATACTATTCCCTCGGAACCGTATAAGCGGTGGAGTCTGTCATGAAAGCGAACGCTTTCATTTATCACGGTTCCGCGCAAGCCTGACAGATTCCTCTCATTCAACGTACACGGGAGGAAGCACAACATGAGAAAAACCAAAATCATTTGCACAATCGGCCCATCCTGCTCGGATGAGGAAACCATCCGCCGGATGTGTCTGGCCGGAATGAACGTCGCCCGTCTCAATTTTTCGCACGGCACACACGAGGATCATCTGAAAAACATTCAGACCATTCGCAAGGTGCGCGAGGAGCTGCACATGCCCATCGCCATCATGCTGGACACAAAGGGACCCGAATACCGCATCGGCCGGTTCGAAAATGGCAGCATCGAGCTAAAGGAAGGCGCAGCCTTCACGCTGACCACTGAAAAAATCACCGGAAACGAAGAGCGCGTGTCGGTGAGCTATCCGGGGCTGTGCGCCGAGCTGAAGCCCGGCAACCGCGTGCTGATCAATAACGGCCTGATCGAGCTTCAGGTAGAGGAATCAAGCCCCACGGAAGCGCGCTGCCGCGTAATCGCCGGCGGCACGCTGAGCAGCCTGAAAAGCATGAGCTTTCCCGGCCGCCTGTTCAATCAGGAATACCTGAGCAAGCAGGATCAATCCGACATTCTTTTTGGCGCGGAAAACGACGTCGACTTCATCGCCTGCTCGTTTGTCTCCCGCCGGGAGGATCTCGAAAGCGTGCGCGAATTCCTGTCCGCGCACAACATCCACGATATTGACCTGATCGCGAAAATTGAAAATCGCTCGGGCGTGGACAACATCGAGGACATCTGCACCGTCTGCGACGGCATCATGGTCGCGCGCGGCGACCTGGGTGTGGAAATTCCGTTTGAAGAGCTGCCCGTCATTCAGAAGCAGCTGATCACCAAGTGCCGTCTGCTCGGCAAGCGCGTAATCACCGCCACTGAGATGCTGGAATCGATGATCAACAACATTCGCCCCACCCGCGCAGAAATTTCGGATGTTGCCAACGCCGTGTACGATGGCACCAGCGCCATCATGCTCTCCGGCGAAACCGCTGCAGGCAAATACCCTGTGCTGGCCGTGGAAACCATGTCGCGCATCGCCATGGAAACGGAAAAATACGTCGCCTACTCGGATATGTTCCACAAATCCGAATTTCGGATTCACGACGTGGTAGACGCCATCTCGCACGCCGTATGCGGCATGTCTATCGACATCGGTGCAAGGCTGATCGTGGTCAGCTCGCTGTCCGGCAAGACGGTGCGTATGGTTTCCCGCTTCCGCTCGCCCGCAGACATTCTTGGCATTACCACAAACGAAAAAACATGGCGTAAGCTGGCGCTTTCATGGGGCGTGACCCCCGCGCTCAGCGAACAGTATGAGTCCACGGACGTGCTGTTTTTCAGCGCCAAAAATCTCGCGCGCCAAATGTTCAACCTTCAAAAGGGCGACCGCCTTGTCATCACCGGCGGCTTGACCAACGGCACCAGCGGCAACACGAACATGCTGAAGGCGGAGGTCATTTAACCAAACCGCCCGGCGATGGATTTTCCTTATACTGCGAGGGGCTAATGTGCAATCCTAATAAGAAAACATTGTAGGGCGAGAGAGAAACGGTATAG
>CAZKQB010000052.1:0-19001 GCA_964554795.1 uncultured Oscillospiraceae bacterium
TAGAGCACCTGACTCTTAATCAGGGTGTCCAGGGTTCGAGCCCCTGAAGGTGTACGGAAGAGTTTGGAACGAATGTTTCAGACTCTTTTTTGTTGTATCGCGAACAGGAGATTGCGCAGGGAGGGCGGCTCATTGGGGTTCACTATCAAAATTAAGGGATAAACTGAGCTACAAGAAGAATTTCGGTTTCTTGTCAAACGTAGGGGTATTGCCATGCGGCGAGGAGAATCCTTGTTCAAAAGGAATCAAAGTTTTTGAAGCCAAAGGAAATTTGTTGGGGCGCCTTGACGGTGTCACTATAGCTTCCATCGTTTTTGATGCGAGCTTTTCCTATTTTCGTCGGTTTGCAGCGGAGCCCTGGGCAGTGCGTATCGCAGTTATTTATCCTTTCTTTCCGAAATTGCATGGGTGTACGTTTCAGCCCTGAGCCATATTGAAAAAAGCGAGGGAGCAGTTGCTCTATTTGCCGAAAGGATTTATCGGAATGTATGCATGAGGAGGAAGGCGCGCGGTGTCTTGATGGATGCGGATGAGTATGATGTGCTGCTAAATACGGCGGAAAAGGGTTAAAAGCTACGGCGGATGATTAAATCCTGCGTAAAAAGGAAAATGACGATGCGGATGCTTTTGAAAAAACAGGTTGATTTACGATGGGACGGGCGCAAAACCGAAGATGGGAGATATTCTGATTGATGGAGAGAGAATTGCGAGGATTGCGCCGGAGATTTGCGTTGAGGTGGATGCGGTTTGTCATTTGCTGGGAAAGTCCGTTGCGGCGGGTTTTATCGATGTGCATTCGCATAACGATTGGTTCGCTATTCATAAAAAATCCACAGCCGTACTTCGAGCCTTTTATACGGCAGGGAATTACGTCCTTTGTGACGGGAAACTGCGGACTTTTGGCGATCGGCTTTGAGGATGGGACGCCGAATGTCGGACGGTTGGGCGGCGGAATGTGGCTATCGCGGCCAGACGACGGGTGTTTATCCGGATGCGGTACGCTTTTTTGATGCGGTGGATGGGAAGGTCTCGTACAATATTGCTGTGCTGGCAGGGCATTGCTCCGCGCGCGCTAGTGTGGCGGGAGAAGAGAACCGGAAGCTGACGGCGCATGAGGTAGAACGGATGCTTGCCATTCTGGAGGAAAACCTGAAGATGGGTGCGGCGTGCGTTTCGCTGGGGCTGATGTATAGTCCGGGGGATGTTCGTAGACGAGGCGGAGCTTCGCAGGATTGCGGAGCTGTGCGTGAAGTACAACAAGCCGCTGACCGTGCATTCGCGCGCAGCGCATCTGATAATTGTCGGCAGAGGAAACTTTGGAGACAAGAATGAGGCACTGAGCATCATAAATCGGATGTGTGAAGAGGGCGTGCAGGCGCAGTTTGATATTTACAACGAGAAGAAGGGCGTATCGGTTATCACAGTGGTTCTGCCCGCATGGTATCGCGGCATGACGGATGCGCAGCGGCAAAAGCCATGAAACCGGCTGCGTCTGGCAGTGCTGGTGTTAGCAACGGTGAAACTGCTGGGCTTTGGCTTTAACGGTATCGAGGCTGCATATATCGGCCCCGGCTATGAGTGCTACGAGGGCAAGACGGTACATCAGCTGGCGCGGGAAAACCACATGAGCGATTTGAAGATGCACTTAAAGCTCTGCCGCGAATCAGATTATCAGGGACGCGTGAACATGGGGCCGTACACTACGGACGAGATTATTCACGAGTTTGAGAAAAATGAGCGATGGCTGTATATGACGAACGCGTGGGCAGAGGATTACGGCGTGCAGAATCCGTCAATTTATGACTGCTTTCCGAAGTTCCTGCGGGATTCGCTGCTGGGGCTGGGAGATACGATGCCGAACATCATTCATCGCATGACGGGCGCGAACACAGAGCGGTTTGGCATTCGCGACCGTGGCTATCTGCGCGAGGGTTGCTTCGCCGATGTGACGGTTTTTGATGAAGCGGCGCTTAGGAATGCGGTGCCGGATCAGGCGCATTCCTTCGGTATCAAGGATGTGTTCGTCAATGGCGAAGAGCTTTTGAAGGATGGTCGGATCCTACCGGATGCGAAATGCGGTCGGGCAATTCGGGTCTGAAGCGCGGCTTGTAAGCCGGAAAAAGAAAATTGAGCGGGAAGCATGCGTGAGGGCATAAAGCGGAAGACACCTTCATATGATGTATCTGAACACGGGAAACATCAGGATACGAGGTGGTACGATGGAAAATCCCAACAACCGTATGACGGCGTGCGGGCGACTGGAGCGCGCGCCGGAGCTGTCTCATGAAGTAATGAACGAGCCGTTTTACACGGGAACGCTGCTGGTAAAGCGGCTGTCCGGCACGGTAGATCGTTTGCCGGTCACCCTTCCGGGCAAGCTGATTGCCGAAACCGGACTGCCGCTTGATTCGCTTTTGCTGATGACGGGGCAGGTACGATCCTACAACAAGGTGGTTGAAGGTGCAGGGCGATTGATGATTACGCTGTTTGCGCAGAGCGTGACGCCGACCAATGACAATGAAACACTTAACCGTGTGGAGCTTTGCGGCGCGCTGTGCAAGCCGCCGGTCTACCGATCCACGCCGTTCGGCCGCGAAATCTGCGACATGATGCTGGCAGTCAACCGTGCGTTCGGTAAGTCGGACTACATCCCTTGCATTGCATGGGGAAGAAACGCGCAGTATGCCTCAAGGTTTCGCGTAGGCGATCATCTGCGAATTGGCGGGCGTTTACAGTCGCGCGAGTATCAGAAGCTAATGGATAACGGCGAATACATCGTGCGCAATGCCTTCGAGGTGTCGGCGTTTACGCTGGATGCGGTGGATTCGCATCCGCAGGAGGTTGCGTTTGAGGATACGCAATCTGTTACGTCGACAGGCATGCATATGGACAAGGGAGAGTGAATGAGAATACGCTTTGATTTAACACGAGAAACGGGAAAATGGCTTGACATTCCGCCGGCAGGATGGTATGATAACAAAAAAATTGAATCGCTTGGATAGAGGCGCGAGGTTTAAGAGTACCTCCGGGTCAATGGGTCATTTGCCGGAGGGAAAGGAAGCATCGCCGAAGCGTTCGGGTTTGGCCTGAAGCCCGGATGGCTGGGTCGCCGTGAAATACGCGGCGGACTGTCACATGTTTTGTGAAGCGCTATCAAGGGTTGATACGGAGTTTGTGAAGTTTCTTCGCAGATGGTTCCGCGTTTTCCATGAACCGCTTGACAAAGCGGTTCATTTTTTGCAATGAGGCCGGAAACGGCGAAACAACGGAAAGGCGGAAAAGAACATGAGAAGAACGTTTGCAATGGCACTGACAATCCTGATGATGACGGCGCTGCTTTGCGGCGCGCAGGCGAGCGTATCCTCTGGCGTGGAGGACGGTGTGCTCACGGTGGCAATGGAGTGCAATTACGCGCCGTACAACTGGTCGCAGAGCGACGATTCCAACGGCGCCGTGCCGATTTCCGGCAGCAATGAATACGCCAATGGCTACGACGTGATGATGGCAAAGAAGCTGTGCGAGGCGAATGGCTGGCAGTTGGAGATCGTGCGTCTGGACTGGGATTCGCTGGTTCCGGCCGTGCTCTCCGGCACGGTGGATGCAGTAATTGCCGGTCAGTCCATGACAGCTGCGCGTGCGGAGATGGTGGACTTTGCAGGCCCGTATCTGTATGCCAGCATCGTATGTCTTGCAAAGAAGGGCACGCCGCAGGCGGAAGCAAAGGGAATTTCCGAGCTGAGCGGCTATTGCACCTCTCAGCTCGGAACGATCTGGTACAGCGTGTGCCTTCCGCAGATTCCAAAGGCGGATATTCAGTCTGCGGCTGAGTCGGCCCCCGCTATGCTGATGGCGCTTGAAACCGGTGCGGTGGATTTCATCTGCACAGACATTCCTACGGCGCAGGGCGCGTTGGCTGTGTATCCGGATATGGTGCTTCTGGACTTCTCCGGAACCGAAGACAATTTTGTGGTTTCAGAGGAGGAAATCAATATCGGCATTTCGCTGATGAAGGGCAATGCCGTGCTTAAGGACGCGCTCGACGCAGTGCTTTCTACGATGACAGTAGACGACTTCAATGCTATGATGGCACAGGCAACGGCCATTCAGCCCATTAACGGTTAACAGACGGAAGACAAACGGAAGGGAACGTACACTATGGACAGACTGTCTCAGTTCATCGACGACATTGCTTCTCTCTGGAGCAAAAGCGCGTCTACGTATTTCGCGGGCATGGGCAATACGCTTCTGCTGGCCGTAATCGGCACGCTTCTGGGCTGCGTGATCGGCTTCGTGTGCGGCATTCTTCAGACCATTCCGGTTGCGAAGAACGACAGGGCGATTAAGAAGGGGCTATTGGGGATCCTGCGGGCGATTATTCGCGTGTACATTGAGGTATTCCGCGGAACGCCCATGATGCTGCAGGCGGTGTTCATTTACTTCGGACTTCCGTATTTCACGAATAACGCAATGCGGTTCCGCAACCTGTGGGTGGTTTCGATTCTGGTTGTTTCGATCAACACGGGCGCATATATGGCGGAATCAGTGCGCGGCGGCATTCTTTCCGTTGACCGCGGGCAGGCGGAGGGGGCAAAGGCCATCGGCATGAACCACTTTCAGACGATGACCAGCGTCATTCTGCCGCAGGCATTGCGAAACATCATGCCGCAGATTGGAAATAACTTCATCATTAACGTGAAGGATACATCGGTCATGTTCATCATTGGCTTTACGGAGTTCTTCTCCGTGCACAAGGCCATTACCGGCGCAACGTACAAGTATTTCCCGTCGGCGGCGATTGAGATGCTGGGTTACCTTACGGTGACGCTGACGGCTTCGCTTCTGCTCCGCGCGATGGAAAAGCGCATGGACGGCAAGGGCAGCTACGAGCTTGTGAAGGGTGATCCGCTGATTTCGATGGCAGGAACCTACAATTTTCCCGGAAAGGGAAGTCCATATGACGAGCAGAGCCGGGAAAATGCATGCGAAACGGGGGAGGAGAGACGATGAGCGAAGCGATTTTGCGAGTAGAGCACCTGTCCAAGTCCTTCGGCAAGCGGGAAATTCTGCGCGACATCGATTTTTCCGTGCACCCGGGAGACGTAACGTCGATCATTGGTGCGTCCGGCTCTGGAAAGAGTACGCTTCTTCGCTGTATCAATCTGCTGGAGCTACCTACGTCCGGTCGTATCCTGTTTCATGATGAAGATATGACGTCCGGCCGCGAAAATGTTGCTGCATACCGAGCAAAGGTGGGCATGGTGTTTCAGTCCTTCAATTTGTTTAACAACATGAGCGTGCTTGAGAACTGCACGGTGGGGCAGATTCGCGTGTTGAAAAAAAAGAAGGAAGAGGCGCGGGAAACGGCCATGCACTACCTGGATCGCGTGGGCATGGCGCCGTATGCAAACGCTCGCCCGCAGCAAATTTCCGGCGGACAGAAGCAGCGCGTAGCGATTGCCCGGGCGCTGGCCATGCAGCCTGAAATTTTGTTGTTTGATGAGCCGACCAGTGCGCTCGACCCGGAAATGGTGGGGGAGGTATTAAACGCGATGCGGCTACTGGCACAGGATGGCATGACAATGCTGGTAGTTACGCATGAGATGGCCTTCGCGCGCGACGTGAGCAACCGCGTGGTCTACATGAACCGCGGCGTAATCTGTGAGGACGGAACGCCGGAGCAGATTTTCGCTCATCCGGAGAAGCCGGAAACGCGTGATTTTCTGGCGCGGTTTATCAAGGGTTAAAGCAAGGCAGAGACGGCAGGATGAAAATCCTGGTCGTCTCTGCCTTTCCATTCGTATAATCGAAAGACAAGGTACAATAAGTTGCGTAAAAAGGAATAGGCATGGAAGGCGACTGATAGAATGGAGTTGCTACACGACACATTCGAAAGGAGCATAGGAACTATGTATGAGAAGATTGCAATACCGAACGAGAAAGTGATCAATGGGCAAATCAAAGAACTGGTGCGAGACAGCGTAGAAGTTTGGTCGTGTCCCGTTCCGAGGTCAAGCACGTGGGCAGGATGCTCAAGGCGCTCCACGCGCAGGAGAGTAAGAAAGCTGCCACCGAGAAGCCAGAGCCGTCATCACCGAACTGCGCGAGATGCGGTTAAAGGAAACGGCAAAAAGGTGGAGGAGGGCATTGAGGAAACGCTGACACTACGCATTTCCGTCCGAGCACTGGCTGAAGATCCGAACCAACAACATGCTGGAATGTCTGAACCGTGAAATACGGAGACGGAAGCGAGTGGTTGGAACCTTCCAGATGGAAAATCGGCATTGATGCTGGTTTGTGCAAGACTGCGGCACGTAACCGGCACGCAGTGGGGCGAAAAATGCTACATGAGCATGAAGGTGCTGGAACAGCTGGAGCGGGAAAAAACGAAGCAGAGAACCGAGGTCTGGCGTAGGCAGCAGACCACCAGCAGCCCGTCAAGGGCTCCGCAAGTGGCTTCGCCATCCCTGACGGACAACTGGCGGCCCGCTGATCGGCGGACAAGCCGAACATGCAAGGGGCCTGTACGCCCCTTGCCTAACCAACTTCATAAGTGACGCTGACTATTTTGCGTATAACTCTTGACAGTACCAGACGTACATCCTGTTGCTTATTAGCTACCACAAAATATCAGCACGCAAAATTTCCCACCGACATCATGCAGTGGGGAAAAGTGATTTCAGGTTGTTAATGGAATAATAAGTTGTAACCAGTCCATTTATTCTACGCTAATAAGCATCACAATCAAACAGATAATATTGCTATGCCCGCTGCACTTGTAGCAAAAGAATAGAGCTTTAAAACGATATATGTAAGCTTCACCTCGTCTTCTTTATGCTTCTTGCAGCATTTCCGGCTCACTACTCCCAACCAAATGAAAAAACCACTTGTCCAACCTAATATGAATACATCTCGGACAATCTGTGGCATAGCCTCCCAGCCAACCGCAACTCAAAAAACTTCCAGAAGAATATTCACAAGCGACGCAAGCAGAATCCCTGCAATGTGGACGAACAAGATCGGGTTCGACTGATACATCTTCTTTATGCGCAAAAACATACGGTTCCTCCCTCTATCTCCAAATCTCTGCCAAATTTCTTTGAACCTGGCTTTGGTTATACGTAACTTGAAGCGTACCACCTACAAGACAATAGAATGAAGCTCCAAGCGTCCACACAGTATCCGTCGAAAATTCATACTCCGAGGCAGGGCAAGATGGCGAATACTCAAGAAAACTGCCGCATCTGCAATTGTTCGCACCGACAGGATGGAAATGTGTTCCTGTCATATTTCCTCCTATACTTGCAGACTCTACATTAGGAATTCCCGCAGTAAGTCCCATACTATACTCATACAATGCCCCAAAACGCGCCCCATCTCTGAAGGATCCACCGAAACTAACCAGGTCATTTCGAAACTGCGCCCCTATGCTGAAAACGCTAAATCAATCTCTCCTCCTATGCCAAGCCCGACACCTGCATCGACACCGAGTCCACCCACGATTGCTTCGACGGATTTCCCAATTTTGTTTACTGTCGGCGCAATATAATCATCGCATATAGATTTTGTTCCATTCCAAGCATCGCACGCCACGTTCTTCGTCCATTCCGCAGTCTCTTGAGCGTATGAAGGAACGTCATTACTAAAGAAACTGACAACTGCGCTGCCAATTTTCGCAAAAATATTTTTAGATGCCTGTCCGCTATCATCGCAGCTAATGATACACCTATTATCACAGTATGCAAAGGCATTTTTAAAGCAGTCCATTTGCTCGAGAATACTGTCAGCATTGACAAATCTATTCCATCGAGGGTTGCAGTATCGATTTTCAAGATAATACAGTTCACCTCTTCATCGTAGATATATTCACGATAGCGAAGCGGATTGTACTTTCCCAATGCTGTCGCAAGTGCCCTCGTAATGGCGATCTCCCTTCCACACACATCATATTTATATTACAACAAATACTACAAAGTCGCCCACATTGTCAAGCAATTCGACGATATCTCCCTGTAAATTGCGAACATAAGTATAGATGGTTCCGTTATAATTAACTTTTGCTACACAATTCTGTGCATCGTATCGGTCTCGTTGGATGCATGGTCAGTATGGGTAAGGCCGACAACGTTTTCACCATTCTCGAGCTGCCTTCTGTCCCATTTGATATTGCAATTTAGGAGTCAACAATCAATCACCCTGTATGCGGCAAGGGCGTAAAGGCTTGACACATACAGGGCATCTGCTATAATAAGAGTAAACAGAGTTGGTGTAAGCGGGAAGGGGAGGGGTCTATGAATGGACGATGGAAGCCCGGGCAGCCGCTGTCTGATGAGGATCGAGTGATTCTGGCACCGTTGATTGCGAGGGCGCGGGAGCTTGGACGCTCGCCGAAGGTGGGCGAGGTTCCGGAGGCGTCTCGTATCAAGGCGCGCTTTCGCATCTGGAAATACGCACTGATGGCGGCAGGTCTTCCGGTGATGAACGATCCGGAGCAGGTGAGGACGAGAGAAAGAGAAAAAATGGCAAAGCAGTAGGCTGCGCGCGATGAAAAATCGCACGCGGCCTATTGCATGAAGAAGCGTTATTTCGTCAGAGCATCCAGATCCTTTCGACCAAGAACCAGCGTGACAAGACCCAGGAAGAACAGGATGGCGATTCCGATGATGCCATAGCTTGAACGGCCGCTGATTCCGGCAATCAGGGCGTAGAGCGCGGGGCCGATGACGCAGGCGCATTTGCCAAAGATGTCAAAGAAGCCAAAGAATTCGTTGGAGCGCTCCTTGGGAACGAGCTTCCCGAAGTACGAGCGGGAAACGGCCTGAATGCCGCCCTGTACCGTTCCGACGAGCACGGCCATGCACCAGAAGAGAATGGTGGAAACGCGAATGCATGCGTTGTAGTCCGCTGCCAGTGCGCCGTTTTCGCGCACGGTGTTCAAAAGCGCATCCGAAAGGGCGACGCCGTCAAGCTCAAGGCTTGCACATTCGGATTCAATCTGCATAAGCTCCGCTTCCGGATTGTCGCGAAGCAGAGCGGCGCCTGCGCGGGTTATGTAGCTTTCCAGCGCTTCGAAATGCTCCGGGTTAGCGTCTTCATATGGCTGAGCGGCTGCGTGGATAGAGGCCTCGTAGGCTTCCTGGCTCGGCTCCATTGAGAAGCCCATGTAGAAGCCGACCAGACAGATGATTACATAGATAAATACGGCGCCCATCAGAGCTTTTCGCGTGGAGAAACGCGCGGAGAGCTTCGCAAACCAGATTGAGCAGGGGACGGCTACGATCTGCGTAACGAGCAGCGCAAGAATCATGCCCGTGGAGCCGAGACCGAGCGTCGAGCCGTAGGCAGTGGAAATGGAAATGACGGTATTGACGCCGTCGATATAGAAGAAGTACGCGATAACGAAAAACAGAAGGCCGCGGCGCAGGCAGATTTCCTTGAATGTGCCAATTACGCTTCGAAGAATGCGCGAGGGCGAGATAGGCTCGTTTTTTTCCACGTAGTGCTCCTGCTTCACGTTGCGGAAGAATGGAATCGAAAACACGGCCCACCATACGCTGACAATCAGCACGGAGAAGACCTGCGAGAAGCGGTTGTAATCGAAGAAGAGAAGCATGGCAATGGAGAGAATGAAGGGAATGGTGCTTCCGCCAATATAGCCCATGGCGTAGCCCCAGGAGGAGACATGATCCATGCGCTCGTCGGTGGTGACGTCGGTTAGGAAGGAATCGTAGAAAAGGCAGGAGCCGGAAAAGCCGATGCGTGAAACCACATAACCCACCAAGCACAGCTTCCAGCTACCCAGTGCTGCCATCAGCGGTGTGAATACGATTCCGAGCAGGGCGAAGAGAGTGAACAGCTTTTTTTTCATACCCTTATAGTCGGCCACCGCGCCGAGGAACGGCGCGAGAATGGCGACGATGAACGTGGCAATGGAAGTGCCGTAGCCCCAGCGAATATCGCCGCCCGGGATGGTGGATGCGAAGATGGTGGGGTAAATGGCAGCCATGATGTTTGTGGCATAAACGGAGTTGGCCCAATCGTACATGATCCAGCTCCATTCCTTCTTTGAAAAGCGATTCTCTCTTGCCATGTGTGTAGCCTCCTTATTCCTGCTTCTGTACGTTAATGTTGTCCGGATTCATGGGTGGAAGGCTGAACGGCGCCATGCCGCCCAACTGCGTGGCACCGGCAATCAGCGTCCGTGCGTAGTTGAACAGGATGATCAGCGCTTGCTTGTGAAAAGTGGCGGCGTCCAGCTTCCGGTCGTCCTCGCTGCGAGCGAGGATGATGAACAGCCCGCGCATCTTCACTTTTATGTACAGAGTGGAATTGTCGTCCATACTGCCGATTTCCAGCATCAGCTCCGTGGGGATGGGCTTTCCTTCCGGCTGATTGAACACCTGAAAACGGATCTCCGGCTTTAGCTGCAAGGGCTCGCCCGGATGTTCAGGCATTTCGTTGTGAATGGTCAATTCCTCAAGTATGTATTTCTGTAAAACGGCGTGTGCGCTCATGAAACAGCCTCCCTGTGTATGATTATCAACATTCTACAGAAAGAATGTTAAGAATCATAATGATAGGCATGCGATTTCGTCCACTGTGCGAAAAAATATCGCGAAATTCGCGGAGGATTTATCGGGCGAGTGTATACTGAAGCAAAAAGCAGCAAGGAGAGTGCAGGATGGAGAACGCAGGCGGATACTGGGACGCGCTCTATTTGAATGAAGCGCATGCAGACGCCGAGTATGACGGCTGGCTGGATGATTTTCGAGATACGCTGGCACACATTGGGCATGTGCTCGAACTGGGCGCGGGCGACGGTGCAGACACCGGCTTTCTGCAAAGCACGTGTTCATCCGTCCTGTCCTGCGATTTTTCGGAGGCTGCGCTGAATTGCCTGAAGAGGCGCTATCCCGGAGCAAAGACGATGCGGCTCGATATGCTGGAGCCGATGCCCTTTGAGAATGAAGTCTTCGAAGCGGTCGTTGCCGATTTATGCCTACACTATTTTTCTGCGCAGAAGACGAGAGAGATTTTTGCAGAGCTTCGGCGCGTGCTTGTGCCGGGCGGCTGGCTGTTCCTGCGAGTGAACGCGAGGGAGGAATATGTGCCAGAACCTGGGGATGTCCAGATTGAGACGGACTTTTATAGAACCCGCGGCTGTGCCCGGCGGTATTTTTCACAGGAGGCGCTGCAGACGCTTCTTTACGGCTTCAGAGTTGCGCGACTCTGCCGAAACAGTACGGGGAAATACGGTGGACGCAAGCACATGTGGATGGCGGCAGTCGTAAGAGAGAAATGAAGGTCTGCTTGATAAAAAATATATGCAATATGGTCAAGGAATGTCATTATCGGCCTTGAATTCTGATGATATTTCATGTATAATTGAGAAAAAACGATGGAGGCGCGTATGAATATCATCAAGGACGAAGGGGTTTTTCGCCTGTATGATCATCAGGCGACGCTGATTCTGACCGATGAAAAGCAACTCCGGCGCATTGCCGAGCATCCGGAAATGCCGTTGTTTGACGATGAGGAGCGAGGCTTTTCCGGCGAAAAGAAGGGGTTATATCCCGCGGGGACGACGCTGGACTCCTTTATGCGCGACGCACATGACAAGGGTGTCACGCGTGTGGAGGTTTCCTATGACTTTTTCTTTGGCGGAAGCAAGCGCGAAAACTATCCGGATAGTCCGCTGACCATAAAGGCATATAAGGTGATGAGCGAATATGCGGCGCGCTATGGCATGGCGTTCGGCGCGTCGGTGGTTTCACCGCTGGATCTGGGCGGCGGTTACGTGAAAAATCATCAGGATACCGGCTGTACATGGCAAATGGCCGAGGGTGCGCTGGTGAACGGCATCTATTCGGTGGAAATGCGCCGGCAGCGCCAGTGGTACAATAACAAGGGACCGATCGAACTGAAGCTGCGCAGTATTCGTGTGCTGGCCTTTAATGAGCGTCCTGCGGAAAACGGGCGGGATTTTTATGTGCCGTATGACTCTGTGATCGATATTTCAGACACTGCGGCGTATCGCGTGGAGGAAAACTCTTATCATCTGACGGGCGCGGGCTATGCCTATGACCGCATGACGGTGCATGGAAAAACGGAGCTACGTCGCGATCGCGTGATGATTTTGGCGGAATATCAAACGCCGGAGCAGGACTATTTTGCTCCCGATGCGCTGGATTACATGAAGGAGGTGCTGGACAAGCACGCGAAAAACGGCATTTCCTATCAGGGCTTTTACTCCGATGAAATGCACATCCAGTTCGACTGGGATCTGACGGAGCATTTCGGCCCGACGGAAATACAGACTCGCTACGTGACGGACTCGCTGATCGATACCTTTGTTGCGCGCTATGGCGAACGATTCCGTGATTTTGCCGGCCACATGGTGTACTTCCTATATACGAAACACGAGGATGGCCAGTTCCACAACCATATGATGGGGCCGGACGCGGCAGGTGCATACGATACGGTGCTGTTCCGCAAACGGTATTTTGAAATGCTGTCGGAGCGCGTCGTCGGGCTGTCAATGGACGCAAAGGCGTATGCGGAGTCCATCTTTGAAAAGCCGATCATGACGCGTGCGCACGCTACGTGGCAGGAGTCACCCACGTGCGATCATTTCGCTGAGGACTTTGCGTTTTCCGAGCATAACCGCCGGGAAATCTGTCGCTATGACTACGATAAGCCCTATGTGTGGAGCTCGACCATCCGCGAGAATCAGTCTGCTTGCGCAGACTATTTCCGTTGGAACGAATACCTGACTGGCTCGGGCACCGACCATCCGGAGGGCGGAAACATTGATCGAGACTACTACGCGCAGGCCTTTGCCTGCTCGCTGGGCGCGCTGAACCGGTTTGACCGCGCATACTGCGCGAACTGGGGCTCACCTGCACCCGTTTCCCGGCGCTTCGCAGCCGTTGGCGCGGCGTATGGCACGGGAAGCATTGAGCACGCCATGGTGCAGAACCTGCACCACCGGCTGTCTGACGTGCTTATATTGTATCCAACGCAGCTGAACTATGCAGAGGAGCGATTCGGAAGCTGGATGGTTCAGTACGGCTATTGCGATTATATCACGCAGGAAAAGCTGCTTGCCTATGCGGTTCCGTCGGACGATGCGCTCTTACACGTGCGCGGCCGCGCGTACCGTGCTGTCGTGGCCGTGTTTGAACCGTTTGTAAATCGAAGAACCGTCGAACTGCTCTCCGATTTCGTTGTTCGCGGTGGAAAGCTTTTGTGGACAGGTCCTGCGCCGCTGCGCTACGAGGATGGAGCGAGCGCCAAGGGGGCGTTTCAGCAGATATTTGGGCTTGCGTCCGTTGCCACGCTCAATGCGGGCGTACGAAGCGAGGAGGCAAGGATTACATTCACCGGCTCGTTCGAGGGGATTTCACCCATGGAGACGCGTACCGGTCTGCTTCCGGATGCGTTCTATCCGGTCGTACCGGCGGAAGCCGAGGTAGTGGCCATGCTGGGTGACCGACCTGTTGGGGCGCGAATTCGTCGGGGGAAGGGCGAGGCAGTTTATCTGGGCTTCCGTCCGCGCGACGACCAGTCGCGGTCCACGGGAAGCGACGTTTCTACGTTGTTTGAGATACTCTCATGCATGAATGCCTACGCGCCGGACAGTCTGGAGGCTGCGTCCCGCCCAGCAGAGGCACGATATGTAATGAATCGGTTCGAAAACGGCTGCGTCACCGTGGCAAACCATTATCGAACCTTTGCTGAGGATTGGTATGGCAGTTTTTTCCGCGATGAGGAAAGAGATGCGCGCCTGCTGGAAGGGCGAGAGCTGCCGCCGATTGAAATCGAGCTGGAGGAGGCGCTGCTGAACGGGCATCGCGTAACCTGCCGTGCCACGGATGCCGTAAGCTTCCGCGTGAACGCGGAGGGAATACTGAACGGCTTTGCTGGAAGTGGTACAGACGGTATCACGGTGGATGGACGCAGGTATGTGCTGTTCTCCGAGCCGGCCGATATATGCTTTGCTGAAATGGAGTCCTCCCGGCTGGCGGACGGCGTGAAGCATCTGATTCTCCTGAAGGCGGATTGCCCCGGCATGTTCACGCTTCCGCGACTTCCCGGCTTTGAGAAGCCAGGGGCAGGGGTATGCGACCGCGACTATTTCTCAATCGGTACGCCGGTATCTGTTCTCGCAAAGGAGGATGCGCTTTGCGTGATGGTTAAGCCCGAGAATGCGGGCAAGTGGCATGCGGTCTATGCGGAATAAGACCGGGGGATGCGCGCACGAAGGATGATGTAGCCGCAATGCCTCGCAAATCGGCGTAGCCGCGAAGAATGTGCCTGTATAACCGCCAAGCGGTCGAGAGGAATGACGATTAAAACGTAAAGAAGGGACTGGCTTCAAAGGATCCGGGAAATCCTTTGAAGCCAGTCCCTGTTTCATTTACTGGACAGGCACGGTTCAGTCCTTTCCGCAGGCGATATGCCATTGACGAGGGATATATCGTTTGTACGGCGCGGCATTCAAAAGCTAGAGAATGCAGTGCAGAGCGAAAAACTTTTGTATCGAGAAAGCGTCCGACACGCGCCGGACGCAGGGAGGAAAAACAGGGTGTCAGGAGCCTGCCCGAGTTTTTTGCTTGCGGGGCAGCAGGGGGATCGTGGGTCGGTTATAGGTGAAGCCCTCGCCGCCGACCTCGTGAGCATCGGCAATGACGATGAATGCGTTTTTATCCTCCGAAAGAATGATGTGCTTTGCGCGCGTGACCTCGCGGTTGGAAACCACGCAATACAGCACCGTCACGTCTTGCCCGGAATACATGCCTGTGCCGTGCCAGCAGGTAACGCCGCGCTCCATTTCCTCCATTACGCGTCTGGCAATCGCCTCGTGGCGGGGGGAAACGACGGTGAGTGCGCGGGCGCTGCGCATGCCCTCCAGCAGGAAGTCGGAAATTTTCGTGCTCACATAGATGGTGACCAGCGCATACAGGCCTTCCTCCGGTGAAAACGCGATCATGGCGGCGATGGTAACGATCATGTCCAGCCCGAACAGCACCCATGCCATCGAAAGGCGAGGCATGTGGCGCTGAATCATTTTCGCCGCAAGATCGGTTCCGCCGGTCGTGGCGTCGCTCATGAATACGAGGCCGAGACCAAGTCCCAGAGTTACCCCGCCGAACAGGGCGGAAAGCATCGAATCCTCCGTGATGCGCGGGAACTTCAGTGTGTCCAGAGCGAGGGAAAGAAGCACCGTGGAAATCAGGGTGCGAATGATGAAATCGCGCCCCTCCTGCCGCCAGCCCAGAAAGAACAGCGGTAGGTTCATGGCCAGCGAAACTGCGCCGATGGGCAGACCGGTCAGGTAATAAACGATCGTTGCCGCGCCGGATACGCCGCCAGGCGCAATCTTCGCGGGAACGAGGAACATGTTGTAGGCAACGGACATGATAAGCACGCCCAGCGCAATGGTAAGGCACTTTCTGCACCAGTCACGGGTTCGTTCGCTCACGGCGGATGTCTCCTTTCGGTGAAGGCCTGCACCTGAGACCGGGCAGGCGCGAATGAAGCTGCTGCACGGCCTGTGCAACAGCTTCATCTGAAGCGTGAATTACTTCTCGGGCTTGACGATGGCAATGTGAACGTCCGAAAGCTGCTTCGGATCGACCTCGGACGGTGCACCCATCATCAGATCCTGCGCGTTCTTGTTCATGGGGAAGGGGATGATTTCGCGGATCGACTCCTCGCCCGCCATCAGCATGACCATGCGGTCTACGCCCGGGGCGATGCCGGCATGCGGCGGCGCGCCGTAGCAGAATGCATTGTACATGGCCGGGAACTTGGCTTTTACGTCGGCCTCGCCCAGTCCCACCAGCTCAAAGGCCTTGATCATGATTTCGGGATCGTGGTTGCGGACAGCGCCGGAGGAAAGCTCTACGCCGTTGCATACCAAATCGTACTGGAAGGCGGAAATTTCGAGCGGATCCTTTTCCTCCAGTGCCTTTATGCCGCCGTTGGGCATGGAGAAGGGGTTGTGGCAGAATTCCAGCTGGCCGGATTCCTCGCCGATTTCGTACATCGGGAAGTCAACGATCCAGCAGAACTCGTAGCGCTCGCGGTCGATATATTGCTCGACTGCGTTGCCTACGGTCTTGCGGATGACACCCGCGGTCTTCTGGGCAACCAGCTTTTTGCCTGCGCACAGGAATACGCACGCGCCGGGCTGCAGATTCAGCGCGCTCACAACCTCGTCGTGCTTCGCGGCGAAGAATTTCGCCACGCCGCCTGCGAAGGACATGTCGTCATTTACCTTGAACCAGTAGCACTTGTTCTCGGTGGCGGCGAGCACGTCGTTGCACAGGCCGTCGATGAATTTACGCGGCTTGTCGAAGCCGGGCGCGACGATGGCCTTGACTACGTTGCCATCGAAGGCTTCAAAGCCGAGACCCTGGGAGAGCGCGGTTACGTCATCCACGACGAGGCTGATGCGCAGGTCGGGCTTATCGGAACCGTAGCGTTCCATGGCGTCGTTGTACTTGATGCGCTTGAACGGCGCCTTTGACGCGACAGAATACTTGCCGTACTGGGAGAAGATGGGCGGGAACACATCTTCGATTACGGCGAACACGTCCTCCTGTCCGGCAAAGGCCATTTCCATATCCAGCTGATAGAATTCGCCGGGAGAGCGATCAGCGCGGGCATCCTCATCGCGGAAGCACGGCGCGATCTGGAAATAGCGGTCGAAGCCGGAAGTCATCAAAAGCTGCTTGAACTGCTGCGGTGCCTGCGGAAGGGCGTAGAATTTGCCCGGGTTCAGGCGGGAGGGCACCAGATAGTCGCGCGCCCCCTCGGGCGAGGAGCAGGTGAGGATGGGGGTGGTAATCTCAAGGAAGCCGTGCTCAGTCATCGAGCGGCGCAGCGCCGCGACAACCTGGCAGCGCAGCACGATGTTCTTTTTTACGGCCGGGTTGCGCAGGTCAAGGAAGCGATAGCGCAGGCGGGCGTTTTCGTCGGCCTCGCGGGAACGGTTGATCTCAAATGGCAGCTCGTTGTGGATGCAACGGCCAAGCACCTCGACCGATTCCGGAACCACTTCGATTTCGCCGGTGGGGATTTTGGTGTTTTTGCTGGAACGCTCGCGCACCGTGCCGGTGACGGAAATGGTGCTCTCGCAGTTCAGTGATTTAATTGTCTTCATGACCTCCTCGTTGTTTTCCACGACAACCTGTGTGGTGCCGTAGAAATCGCGAAGGACCACGAAGGCCAGTGTGCTGCCAACCTCGCGCACGTTTTCCATCCAACCGACGATGGTTACCTTTTCTCCAGCGTTCGCAAGTCGCAGTTCACCGCAGGTGTGGGTTCGGGACTGAAACATGGTCGATTCCTCCTGTATGATTATCCTTTGATTGAAGACACAACGTCGTTTCGCGCCACGGTGGTTTCTGTGCTGTTTTGCATATCGCGGATCTTTACTACGCCTGCAGCCAACTCGTCGCCTGCAATGACCAGCACGCGGCGTGCGCCAACCTTGTCGGCATATTTGAACTGTGCCTTCATGCTGCGGGCACAGTGGTCAAGGTCGGCGGGAATCCCGGCAAGGCGCAGCTCGCGCACAACCTTTTCGCCCTCGATGCGGGCCTCGTCGCCCATCGTGACGACAAATGCGTCTACCAGCGCAGGTGCGTCGTTTTTGCAGCCGAGCATGTCCTGAACCATGATGATTCGTTCCACGCCCATGCCGAAGCCGATGCCGCACATTTCCGGGCCGCCCAGCTGCTGTACGAGGCCGTCGTACCGGCCGCCGCCGCACACAGTCAACTCGCCGCCGTCCGGTGTTTTGGTGATGATCTCAAAGACCGTCTTAGTATAGTAATCCAGACCACGCACAATGCCCTTGTCCACGGTATAATCAAGCCCAAGACCGGTCAGATATTGCTTTAGAGACTCGAAATGCGCCTTGCAGTCGCCACACAGCATGTCAAGCATTGCGGGTGCGTCCTTCACAAGCGCCTTGCACTTGGCCTCCTTGCAGTCCAGAATGCGCATGGGATTGCGGTCGTAGCGACCGCGGCAGGTTTCGCACAACTCCGGCAGGATGGGGGCGAGGAACGCCCTGAGAGCGTCGTTATACGCCTTGCGGCAAGTGGGGCAGCCGATGGAGTTGATGTTCAGGGAAAGTCCCGTCACGCCTACGCCCTCAAGCACGTCCATGGCCAGACGGATGATCTCTGCATCGACGCTGGCATCCTTTGCGCCAAACACCTCAACGCCCAGCTGATGATGCTCGCGCAGACGGCCGTTCTGGGGCTTTTCATAGCGGAACACGGGGCAGGAGACGTAGTACATCTTTTGCGGCAGCGGCTCGGCATACAGATGCGCTTCAATCATGGCGCGCGCCGCACCGGCAGTGCCCTCCGGCTTCAGCGTGATGGAACGATTGCCCTTGTCGGTAAAGGTGTACATTTCCTTTTGAACGACGTCCGTCGTGTCGCCTACGCCGCGCTGAAACAGCTCCGTATGCTCGAACACGGGCGTACGGATTTCACGGTATCCGGCCAGATGACATACGCTGCGCATGGTTTCCTCGATTTTGTGCCAGCGATGACTGTCTTTCGGAAGCATATCCTGCGTTCCCTTTGGCGCCTGTGTAAGCATGTGATTCGTTCCTCCTCAAAGATAGAAATAAAGCCCTTCACCCCGCGCAGGGGCGAAAGACCGTTTCGCGTTGCCACCCTGATTAGACGGCAGAACCGTCCATCTCAATCCCATTATCGCCGGGCTGCGCCGCAGTTTTCCGCGGAGGCTCGCGGGGCGTCGTTCGCCGGCTTCCGCCGCGGACGCTTTCACCATGCGCGCCCTCTCTTTGGCGGGGAAAACGGGTACTCTTCCCGGTCAAGGCCCATATCCTGTTCCTCTGCGATTATATCGGCTCTTCCGATATTTGTCAAGAGCGTTTCTGAAAAATCATGCCTCCCGCCTGTAGCGCTACAATACATCTTGCACACCCGCTGCCAAAAAAAGAAGTGAGACTT
>CAZKQB010000053.1:0-18534 GCA_964554795.1 uncultured Oscillospiraceae bacterium
ATGAGCAAATGCAGTACCCGGGACAGCGCATCCAGATTGACGTGAAGGTCGTGCCACGGGCCTGCATTGCAGACCCGGAACTGCGGCTGTTCCAGTACACCGCCATCGACGAGTACTCGCGGTACCGCATTCTTGGCGCCTACCCGGAGCAAAGCACCTATTCCTCGGCGGATTTTCTGCGCAGGGTAGTTGCCGCTTTTGCCCGCAAAGGCGTAAAAGTGGAGTGTGTCCAAACCGACAACGGCTTTGAGTTTACCAACCGTTTTGCCAACTCGGAACGAAATATTCCAACGCTGTTCGAAAGCACTGCAAGCACACTGGGCATCCGCCACAAGCTCATTCGTCCATACACACCCAGGCACAACGGCAAGGTTGAACGTAGCCACCGCGAAGACCAGAAACGCTTCTACGCCGCCCACCGTTTCTGGTCCCGCGCCGACTCACGTTCCATGCGACCGCTGCACTGGCCCTCTCCCAGATACAAATTTTCTTCATTCCCTATACAAAATATTTGACAAACCTACAGCCCCACATGAATCCTGTTTGTTCACGATATTGCTGCAATGCTTCCTGTATCGCGCTTCACTTCTCCTTGTCACTTATACACAGCGCCATTCTACGTACTGCGCCTCCCAGCGTTGTGGCGGAATCAGCTTGCCGAGCATATCCTCCACGACATGTTCCGGCACCGCATCTGCGCGGTTTGCATTGCGGCGCAGATTTTCCTCCCAGCCGGTTTCCAGATACACGATGCGCACCGCAGCGTTATAATCTTCAAATAAGCCCACGAGTTTGCTGCGCATCGCTTCCGTCAGATTGGTTGCATTCCATATAAATGGCTGCTTGGCGCGCAAATACTTCCGCGCCTGTTCCTTGGCGGCCTGTGCAACCCCTCCCTGCTTATCCGTTGGCGATACGCCCATAGTCTTTCGAAGCGCATCCAGACTGACCACCGGCAAATGGGCGGCATGCTCTCGTATCCACGTGTCCTTGCCCGTTCCCGCAAGCCCCGAAAGCAAGATCACCTCGCCCCACGTATCGTCATAGAGGCTCTGCTCCCGCCATACCCCGCGCCCCTGAAAATACGCTCTCTGGCTGTAGGCATCCGCGAAGAATGCGGGTTCATGCAGACAAGCGACGGCATCTGCCTCCTGACGGCACAGATCCACCTTTTCCAGCAGTTCCTCTGTATCCGGAGCGATCCGCCCCCGAACATCGGCTTGAGCCAATACACAAAGCTGCGCAATGGAGAAATCCTGACACAATTCCTTGTCCACCGCCATTCGAAGCAAGCGCCTTTCGAGATCGTCCTGATCGAGAATATGGCCGGGCAGCATGTGATTGCGGATCAACCGACAAACGGTTTCGCGGAAAGATTGCTTCTCCGGCGTTCCGCATAGATCAAATTCCTTCCACAGCATTTCCCGCGCCATTCGAGCGCCCGTAGCGCTGTGGTTGGGAGCGACCCATTGATCGCCCTCCAGCTTCGTGTTTGGAATTTTCCCGACGTCGTGCAGCAGCGCCGCCACGGAAAGCTCCTGCTGACTGCGAATAGGCAGCGTGCGAAATGCAGGATCAGCCGCCAATGCCTCGCAGACCAGCCTTGTATGCTGATAAACATCGCCCTCGCCGTGCCACGTCGGGTCCTGCGGGACCTCTTTCATCCTTGACAGCAACGCTCCGACCGGCGTATGCATCAGGCTCGACCAATTCCAGACGTAGTCAGGCGCGTGGGGACAGGCATTCAGTAAGTTTTCCGGCTTTGACATGCGTACTCACCATCTTTGGTACATAGGGTCGGAGCAAACAGGTCGGCTACGGAACAAGCGATGCCGTTGGGGATGATGGGGCGCTCCAGCCAGTGAACGTTGGACTGTTCCACCGTTTGCAAAAAGCTCTGGCGAACATACTTTACTCTTTCCGTTACCGCGCCGTTTTCCTCCACCTTGATATACAGGCCTTCCATGATGGTGCTGGCGTCCGTTTCCCGACAGATGCGCTCCTCGTCCTGCTTTTCTCGACGCGCAGCTTCGCGCAAATGCTCGATATGCCTGTCCGAAATGTAATGAGATGGTCCTAACAGTTTGAGCAGGTCGTTCTTGCTTTTCAAAACCCCCGCTTTCAGGACTGGCACATGGGCCACGGGCAGTTCTAAAAGCAATGCATGTCGGTTGGGAGTATCCAGAAAACGATCCGTCTCCCGATCCAATACATCAAACTCCATAAAGTAATGCGGCAGACAATCGTAGTAGATCGTATGCTTGGCGTACATCCATTCCCCGTACATGATATAGCGGCATCCCAGCACACGCCACAGCGCATCACGATGAACGTTGGCCCACTGCTTGAGCAGGTTGTAATGCTTCTCACTATAGCCGCCATGAAGATAGTGCCCTCTGCTCTGCAAAAGCAGATTGCCCCGATCATCAAATGAAACGGCGGAATTTGCACCGTCGATCTTCTCCTCAACGACCAGATGCTTGCCCGCGATATTCTCAAATGGGATCTGAGAAAGATCCTCGTCCCCGGGTTGTAGCCGCGAACCCTCGATGTGGGGCGTGCGGGGATACTTTATAATGCTGAAATCCAACCTGTTTCACCTGTCTTTCCCATATGCTATATGTCCCGCCAATGGTAGGCTACCATGTTGTTTTGAACGAGATTATCCTGCAAGCGACGATTGAATCGCATGGTTGAATCATATGCTTATTTGACGGTTGCCACCATGAAGAGGTGCTCTGGAACGGCGTCAAATTGCAGTTTTGTACATCCAGCGTTGCTGAATAATTCTGTCAGGCGTTCCTTCGTCAGCAGATGAATATGCTCCGGATTGTCGTCCAGCTTGGACGGCACAGTGACCACAACATAGCGTTTTGCCAGTCGCACTGCACTGCAAACAGCTCCCTGTACATCGGGGATATGCTCCAGAACCTCCAGCATCGTGACCACATCAAAAGCCTTTTCCGGAAGCGCATCGCTGCAAATATCCATCTGCAAAGCAGTCAGCCAGTCAACCCCTCCGCGACGGATGTCGTTTAGAAATTCCACACGATGCTCCAGCAGATCGACCGAGGTTACGGGTGTGGCCGGAAACGCACATAGAAATGGAAACAGAAATACGCCGCGCCCACTGCCTACATCCAGCAGGTTTTCAGGCCAGATACTGCGCAAAAAGCCAAGCGCCTTATGCACACGTGGCAAATTCTCGTGATTCTTGAAGCGGTACATCTTCATTCCTTCCCTTTTGCCGATAGCGTAAAGCTGTGCCAATTCCGCATCCGTTAATTCGTCAAGCCGCTTTTCCCTTGCCCACTCGGGAAGCACAGGCGTGCCGGTTCGCTCTGCATAGCCGCGAACGTAGGCTGCGCCCAAAATTTCCGCATGTATATCTGTCATAGCATCTTTTCCCTTCCCAACGTTTGTCCACCGATTCAAAAAGCTCCTGATAGTTGGAAGCCATCTCATGAAGATTAGCGCGATCTGACAGATACGCGATTATATGGTTCAACGTAGCACCCGTTGAGAGCCTCGTATTCATCGCCCGGTTCGGTGATGTTCATATCGATCAGCGCCGCATCGTATCGCGCCCTCTTGACCACCGCGCCACAGTCGCTGCGCTGAACCTCAATGTTGTACACCTTTCTGGTGCTGTCGGTGGCAAAAACGTCCAGCCGTGCCGAGCACGCTTAAAGGTTCTTGAGTGCCAGCTGATCATAGACCTCCTTGACCACCAGATCGTTTTTTTACAAGATGATGCGAAGGAGCAATTCGGCGCACGCTTTACCTTCAAACACCTTCGCCTTGAAGTCATCGTCCAGAAGTCAAAAGCCTCTTAGTCGCCGAAGATCTTCCTCACGCTGCCTGAGAAATTCTTTTTCGTCCATCGCAATCACCTTCTTTCACAGCTTTATCTTACCATAAAAGCCTTGATTTATCAAGCAGAGCAAGGCTTTTTACAGATACCGCCAATTGAGCTTGATAACCACCTTCGCAACATCATCCATCCAGATTCATAATGGTCATGCCCGGCGTCCTTGGTTCAGCGGATACAAAAGGTACCCAGCCCAGAGGTGGACGCTGGGTGCGATAAACGGGACGTTGCAAAGCCTTTTGAATAAAAAATCTCAATTTACTTGCAGGCAATATATGCATTCATTCTCATGAAATTACGCAGTGTTCCATGCGCTCTGGAAATTGTAACAAATGGATTACCAAACGGCCTGTCAATATGTATTGCAGCATACTTACAGTTGATGTCGTTCACAAAAATCTTTCAGAACAGCACGGATTTCTTCTTCCAACTTCGATGAACTGGTTCTGTCGCAAGCTCTCTCAGCTTTTGAGAGCAACAAAATTTGTACGAGTATCGCCTATGCTTGACACTCTTACAAACTTCCCTCGGCGGATTTTCGTCGGAAGATTGACACAAAGAGGCATGTATGTTAAAATCGAACAGAAATCTAACAACGACGCACGGCACGAATGGAGGAGAGGCAAGTGGCAGGAACTGAACGAAGGGTTCGCGACGGTTTTCGCAGTCGGTGGGGCTTTATACTGGCATGCATTGGGTCAGCCGTGGGCATGGGAAACATATGGCGCTTTCCGGTGCTGGTGTCGACCTATGGCGGGCTAACGTTTCTGATTCCTTATGTGCTGTTTGTCGCGCTGATCGGCTCAACCGGCGTAATTGAGGAATTCGCGCTGGGGCGCTGGGCGGGTGCCGGGCCGGTAGACGCATTCGGGAAATGTGTGGAATCTCGCGGAGGAAAACGCAAAACAGGCATGGCCATCGGCTTTCTGCCTGTGATTGGGTCGCTGATGCTGGCCATTGGCTACACCGTAGTACAGGGCTGGGTTTTCAAATACTGCTTTATGGGGATTTCCGGCGACCTATTCGCGCTGGGAACCGATATGGGAAGTATCGTCGGCGAGTTCAGCCAAACTGCGCCAGAAACGAAAACGCTGGGCGAAGCAATTCGCACGATGTTCCAGGGCGGCGTGTTTCATATTGGCAACACGGCGTGGCAGCTGATCGGTCTGGGCATATCGCTGGTCATCATGGCGCTGGGCGTATCCGGCGGCATTGAAAAGGCAAACAAGATCATGATGCCGCTGCTGTTCGGTCTGTTCCTTGCGCTGGGTATTTATGTGGCAACGCTGAATGGCGCGGAAAACGGCTATCGATACATTTTCACGCTGAATCCAAAGGGGCTTCTGAATCCAAAGGTGTGGATTTATGCTTTTGGACAAGCATTCTTCTCTCTGTCCGTCGCCGGAAACGGCTCGGTGATTTACGGCTCCTATCTAAGCAAGAAGGAGAACGTGATTTCATCCGCGCGCAACGTCGCCGTGTTTGACACGCTGGCTGCGTCGCTGGCGGCATTTGTGATCATCCCCGCGATGGCCGTGGGCGGCGCGGAGCTGGAGCAGGGCGGCCCTGGGCTTATGTTCATCTATCTGGTGCGGGTGCTGAATAACATGGCCGGCGGGCGCATCGTGGGCATGATCTTCTTTGTCTGCGTGCTGTTCGCGGCGCTAACCTCCATCCTCAACCTGTACGAGGCGCCGATTGCCTACCTGCAGGAGCGCTTCGGTCTGAAGCGCCTGCCTGCCGTAATCGTAATCGGCCTGATCGGCGCGGCCGTATCTTCTCTCATTCAACCGTGGACGTCGCAGTGGATGGACGTGGTTTCCATTTACATCTGCCCGGCGGGCGCGCTGCTGGCCGCAATCATGTTCTTCTGGGTGCTGAAGAAGCAAACGGCGCTGGACGCTGTGAACGAGGGCGCCAGTAAGGGCATCGGCAAGTGGTTCTATCCTTTAGGCAAATATGTCTTCTGCCTCTGCGCGCTGGTGGCGCTGGTCGCGGGCGCGCTGCTGGGTGGCATCGGCTGATCATACGAATGCCCGACACGCAGCTTTACGCCGCATGTCGGGCATTCATTTACCCTAAAGAGGATTTTTTCCGGTAAGCGCGTCAATGTCCAATTTTTCCGTGCCCAGATAAAGCCCTCGAATTGGGGTATCCTTAACGCTGTAGAAATCGACATATCCGCCGGTTTCAGAATCGTACCGGACGTCATGTTCCACAAAGTGGTAGCAAACCTCTCCATCGACAAGGCGAATCCAATCAACCTGATACGATATAACTTCATCCTTCTGCCTACTAAAGAATGCTTTCCACTGTGAACGCTGCGGATGAAGATAAACCACTGTACCGTCATCGCTGTAGGACATTCTCCAGCCTTGGAATGTATATCCCGACAATGGCATCGTAATTCGAAGGAAGCCATCGTCCTCCGCGCGGAATTCCACCGTGCAGTCCTCCAGATTCGGCGAATAGTCTGCGCACCAAACGTACATCTTCCAGTAGGCGAAGCAAATTCCGCCGCCGAGAAGCGCGCACACGAGAAGCGCCGCCAGCGTGCCCAGCAGCACACGCCGCCAGTGAAAGCCCCTTTCAAGCCTTTTGCAAAAGCGAATGAAGCCCGTATCCGTCTCGGGCACCTTCGTGGCAAGCTCCGTGCGCATCTGCGCCATCACCTCGCGGCACTCCGCGCATTCGGCGATATGCTTCTCCACCATCTCGGTCGCCGCCGGGCTGGCAACCTGATCAATCACCAGCGGCATGAGATCCCGCACGATCTCGCAGTTCCCCTTCTCCATTCTCTTCCTCCTTCATTGCCTGACAAAGCATCTGCTTTGCGCGATAGTAGGTCACGCGCGCCCAGCCCTCGGTTTTGCGAAACAGAGAGGCTATCTGCGCGTATTTCAGCTCGCCGAACACCCGAAGCATGAATACCTCGCGATACGGCTCCTCCAGCTCGTGCAGCTGGCGATGAATCCGCATCGCGTCCTCGGTGCGTTCAACCTGACCCTCCGCGCCCGGCTCCGCGCGGTCGAATACGGCGCTGTCCGGCGGATATGAGCGTTCGCGGTCGCGCGCGCAGGAAAAATATGCGTGCTTGGCAATGCTGCATAGCCACGTGCCGGGGTCGCTGCGTCCCTCGAACGAGTCGATGTTCTTCAGCGCCTTATAAAACGTTTGCTGCGTCAGCTCCTCCGCAGCCGCCTCGCTTTGCATAAGCGAGTACGCAAAGCGATACACCCTTGAAAAGTAACGCGCGAACAGCGCCTCAAACGATTCCACTCCTCTCACCTCCTCGCCCATTAGACACAGATCAGCACGAAACGTTACAGACTTTTTGTCCAAAATATGGAAGCAAAAGCAGCCCCCGAGGATTACTTCCCGGAGGCTGCCGCATGAGAATGAAGTTAGTTCAGCGCAAAAACGCCGTCGGCAGGCATGGCGATGGGCGTTTCAAAGAACGCGCGCACGCCGTTCGCCATGGCTTCCACGTCGCGGGAACCGGCGGTCTCCCAGCTGGAATGCATGGCCAGCTGCGCAAGGCCAATGTCCACCGTGTTCAGCGAGAAATGCGCGTTGGAGATGTTGCCCAGCGTGCCGCCGCCGAGCATATCGGAACGGTTGGCAAAGAACTGATACTTCACGCCGGCGTTGTCAAGGATGGCGCGCAGAATGGCCTTAGACGCACCGTCGGAGGTGTATTTCTGGTTAGCGCTTTCCTTGATAACGATGCCCTCGTTCATGTATACGCGATTGGATGCATCGAACAGCTCCGGATGGTTGGGATGCGCAGCATGCGCATTGTCGCAGGAAAGCATGACGCTAGACGCCTGCGCGCGGTAAAATGCCTCGTCGTCCACGCCCAGACACAGCGCCGCACGGCGCAGAACGTCCGTCAAGAACGTGGAGTCCGCACCCTGCTTGGTGGTAGAACCGACCTCCTCGTTGTCAAACACGGCCAGAACGGGCATACCCTTCGTCGCTTTGCATTCGATCATCGCGCGGGTGGTGGTATAGGCGCACTCCAGATCATCCAAACGGCCGGCGGACACGAACTCGCCGTCCTTGCCCCACACGGCAGGCTGCACGCGGGAATACAGGAACAGGTCGGTACCCAGAAGCTCCTCCATCTTCGCGCCGCAGGCAGCGGCGACACGCGCCTTAAAGGTATCCTTCGCACCAATGGAACCGAACAGCGGCACAAGATCCGTCTGCGCGTTGTACTTATACCCGTCGTTGATCGTGCGGTTCATGTGAATCGGCACATTCGGAATGACCAGCGTGTCCTCGTCCAGATTGACCAGACGCGTTTCAAGCCCACTCCTCGTGCGCACCAGCGCGCGACCGGCCACGGACAGAGGTCTGTCCAGCCACGTGGAAAAGATCATGCCGCCGTAGCGTTCCGTGTTCAGCTGCACATAGCGATTGCCCACGGTCAGTTCGGCGTTCTCCTTGATTTTGAACACGGGGGAATCGGAATGACTGGCGGCAATGCGCACCGATGTGAAGCCGTCCTCCGGCACGCGAAACGCAATCAGCGACGACAGATTGCGGGTAACGAAATACGAGCCGCCGCGCTGCACGTCCCACCTTTCGCCCTCCGTCAGACGCACAAAGCCCGCGCCGGAAAGCATAATGGACAGGTTCTCAATGGCATGGAAAGCACTCGGCGTGCGGGACAGGAAATCAGTAAGCTCATGAACCATAGTTCTCTTCCTTTCTCATAGCTGAAGACAGTAAATAACGAGCAGGTGCGCAGGATAGAAGCCATAGAACACCCATTTGGGCAGCTTCAGCCTGCGCGGGAGCGGTAGGTAAATCAGCGGCAGCGCAGCGAGCGCGTACCACTGAAGATTCGTCTGCGTTCTGCCCGCAGTAAAAAAGCCCGGCATGGCCCAGTACCACATGAACGCCGCCACCGCCGTAAGCGACGCCGCCGGACGATCCAGAAATGCGTAGAACAGGCAGATCAGCGCCACGCCCTGCCATCCGTAATCGATGCGTCCCGAAAGACGCCACGTAAGCACGGCAAAAAGCGTGGTAAGCACATAGGCTCGCGCGCGCACGCTGGCAAGCAGTAGTGTGCCCATGGCAAGCGTGAAGAAGATATTGAGCTTGCGGGCATAATAGAAGCTGTAGATTTCTCCTATCCTCCAGAAATCATGCGCCCAGTCGAACGTTCCCAGCTTTACATGCCCCATCGCGGCCATATACAGCGGATGCACGAGCACGCCCATCAGAAGCAGCCGCAGCGCATACCTCCATACGCTGCGGGAATAGGCACAGCCCACAGCAATGCAATAACAGAACATTGGCATGGCCAGTCGGCCGACGATGCGAAAAAGACTTCCCGACGGCAAAAGAAACGCCCATGGACCGCTGACCGAAACATACAGCGCGTTCGGAAAAATCATCTTGCCAAGGTGGTCGCACAACATGCACAGGCAAGCAATCACCTTGATCAGACCGGTATCTCCGTTCAGCCGCAGCGTGCGCGCGTCCTTTTCGGGATGCAGCATGCGCATGGCCTCCGCGCGAAGGCGGACAGACGCGCCCCGCATCCGCATTTCCCCCATCAGACAATCACATCCAGTTCCACAGGCTTCACGCCCAGTTTTTCGCAGCTGACGGCATCGGGCTGGCTGCCTCCCACGTACAGACGGAAATGACGCCCCGCCTTGATACGGCGGCCGTCGTCGGTGACGCACTCAAAGGCGCGGGCGGGAATCGGCAGGCGCACGCGCTTTTCCTCTCCTGCATGCAAGAACACGCGGCCGAACGCGCACAGGCTCCAATTCAGTCCGTGGCTGTCGAATTCCAGCGGCTTCACATAGGCCTGAACGACCTCCTCGGCATCCACCTCGCCGTCGTTTCGGATGCGCACGCTGACCGAGCCCTTTTCCGCCGAATACATGGGATCGGAATAACGGAAGGCAGTATAGCTCAGGCCGAAGCCGAACGGATACAGTGCCTGTCCCTTGAAATAGCGGTAGGTGCGCCCCTCCATGCTATAATCGGTAAAGGCCGGAAGCTCCTCTGCATCGTGGTAAAAGGTTACCGGCAGACGACCCGACGGGCAAGCCTTGCCAAAAAGGATATCCGCCGCCGCCGTGCCGCCCGCCTGACCCGCATACCACACCTGAAGGATGGCGTTGCCCTCCTCCACGTGCAGCGCGCCGCCGCTGGCAAGAAGCACGACCACGGGCTTACCGGTGGCAAGCACTGCGTCCAGAAGCCTGCGCTGGCATGTCGGCAGCTCCAGCGTTTCCTTGTCGCCGGAGGAATATGCGTTGTTGGCATCTCCCTGCTCGCCCTCGATCGTGGGATCCAGACCCAGCACGAGAATTGCCACGTCGCTCATCTCGGCAGCCTGCACGGCCTCGGCGATGCGGTCGTCGGCTGCGGCCAACGGTTCGCAGTTCTCCCTGTACAGATGCGAGCCCATGGAGTAATTCACGCGCACGTTTGCCTCGCGGCAGGCCGCGCGGATTCCCTCCAGGTATGTGATGTAGCGGGACGAGGTTCCGTTGTAATTGCCATGAAGCGCCGGAATGCTGTCGGCGTTCGGGCCAATCACAGCCACAGACTTGAGCGACGAAAGGCTCAGCGGCAGGATGCCGTCATTTTTCAGAAGCACCATGCTGCGCCGCGCCGCGTTCAACGCCGCCTCCGCATGCCGCTCGCAATCATTGGCCTCATAAGGAATCTGGTCGTATTCATTGTCGTCACTGAACAGTCCCAATAGATAACGGCACGTGAACGCACGCACGCATGCGCCGGTGATCTCCTCCTCGGTCACGCGCCCCTCCTGCAGAGCCTGTAAAAGCATCAGATACGTGTTTCCGCAATTGATATCGCAGCCGTTCTTCAGCGCCAATGCCGCGCTTTCCGGCGCGGTGTCGGTAGTTTTATGGAACTGATGGAAGTCCGAAATTGCGCCGCAGTCGGACACATAATGCCCTTCAAACCCCCACTGACCGCGCAGAATGTCGCTCATCAGGCGCGGGGAAGCGCAGCTCGGCTCGCCGTTTACGGCATTGTACGCACCCATCACGGCCTCTACGCCGCCCTCCTTCACGCAGGCCTCAAATGCAGGCAGATAGGTATCCCACAGGTCGTAGTCGGATACCTCCGCATTAAAGCCATGGCGCACGCTCTCCGGGCCGGAATGCACGGCGAAATGCTTGGCACACGCCGCCGCCTTCATATAATCCCCATGTCCCTGAATGCCCTTGACAAAGCGAACACCCATGCGCGAGGTGAGATACGGATCCTCTCCATAGGTTTCCTGTCCGCGCCCCCAGCGCGGGTCGCGGTAAATATTGATGTTTGGCGACCAGAAGGTCAGCCCCTTATAGATGCCGCGATCCCCATGCGCGGATTGCGCATTGTACTTGGCACGCGCCTCGGTGGAGATCACGTCTGCAATTTCCTCCATCAGGTCCTCGTCAAAAATTGCTGCAAGGCCGATGGCCTGCGGAAACACTGTAGCCGTGCCCGCACGGGCGACGCCATGCAGCGCCTCGTTCCACCAGTTGTATGCGGGAATGCCCAGCCGTTCAATGGCAGGTGCATCATAACGCAGCTGCGAAGCCTTCTCCTCAATGGTCATCTGCGCCACAAGCTTTTCAGCCAGCGCCCGGGCGGTCGTGCGATCCATATCGATCATGCCTCCTGATTCTCTTTTGTGTTTCTGCAATCATTTTACAACGAACAGGGCGCGCATGTCAATCAATCCATTGACAAAAAGGCGGCCGTAGGGCATAATTATCGGATACGGAGGCGATCAACATGCTCTGGCAGGACAGAACCGCACGCCTGATTGGCGAGGAAGCGGTAGAAAAACTGAATCGCGCGCGCGTGGCCGTGTTCGGCGTAGGCGGTGTGGGCTCCTTTGTTGCGGAAGCACTCGTGCGCGCGGGTGTGGGCACACTCTTATTTGTGGATGGCGACTGCGTGGAGGAAACAAACCTAAACCGCCAGCTAATCGCTACGCGCGAGAATCTGGGTATGCCCAAGGCAGAGGCAGCCCGAGCGCGCGCCCTTTCCATCAATCCGGACGCAGATATTACCGCACTCAACCTGTTTTACGACGAAACCACCGCTGACAAAATCGACCTGAGCCGGTATGACTTCGTAGCCGACTGCATTGACTCGGTACCATCCAAGCTGCTTCTGATCGAGCGCGCAAAGAGCGCGGGCTGCCGCGTAGTATGCGCCATGGGCGCAGGCAACAAGCTTGACCCCACCGCCTTCGAAATTGCCGACATCGAAAAAACCAGCATCTGCCCGCTGGCACGCACCGTGCGCCAGCAGCTTCGAAAGCGCGGCGTGCACGGCGTGAAGGCTGTGTTCTCCCATGAGCTGCCCTACCGCACGGCGCCCGGTGCGCCGGGCTCCATCTCGTTCGTGCCCGGCGCAGCAGGGCTTGCGCTGGCGGGCGAAATCCTTTGTGAGCTTGCGGGGGTAAAAAGCAAATGAGCGCAAAGCGGATCCTGCTGATCGGCTGCGGCGGAGCCGGCAAGAGCACGCTCGCCCGCAGGCTGGGCGAAGAAACCGGGCTGCCCGTCGTGCATCTGGACAAGCTGTACTGGACAGACGAATGGAAGCATCTGGATAAGGACGCTTTCGACCGCGCCCTTGAAGCAGAGCTGAAAAAGCCGGAATGGATTATCGACGGAAACTTCGCGCGCACGCTGCCGCGCCGCCTGGAGGTCTGCGACCTTGTTGTGTATTTAGACTACCCAACCCGCGTATGCCTGTGGGGCGCAATCCGCCGCATCCTCCAAAACTACGGTAAAACCCGTCCTGACATGGGTGCAAACTGCCCGGAGCGATTCGATCCGGAGTTCCTCAAATGGATTCTCACCTTTCGGCGCATAAAGCGCCCCGGTCTTCTTGAAACCATTCGCGCCTCCGGAAAGCCCTGCCGCATCCTCACCTCCCGCCGCGAGGCGGAGGCGTTTCTGAAAACGGCGAAATCGATGATCCTTGAGGATTAACCTCTCAGATCAAACCGCAGGGAAGAAAAATCGCCCGTCAAAAAAAACGATTTCGGCATAGCAGGAAAGCTTCCATGCCGAAATCGTTTTTTATGGATGCCGAGAAATCAGGCAAGGAAGCCCTGAATGATTTTTTCCTCCGCTTCCTGCTCGGTCAGGCCAAGCGTACGCAGCTTGAGAATCTGTTCTCCGGCAATTTTGCCGATGGCAGCCTCATGAATCAGCGCAGCGTCGGGGTGATTGGCGCTGAGCCTCGGAGATGCGTCCACACGCGCGCCGCCGTCGATAATCGCATCGCATTCCGTATGACCGGTGCACGGCGCGTTGCCCTCCACGACGGAAATGTAATTCTGGCGCGAATGCTCCCTTGCCACGGAGCGCGACACGACGTCCGCACCAGAACCCGCACCGTTCAGCGCCACGTGAAAATTGGTTTCTGCGGTCTGACTGCCGCTTGTGAAGATGCGTTCGCGGATGATCAGCTTCGCGTTCTCGCCCAGCACAGCAGAGGTTGTGCGCACAGTGTGATCCACGCCGCCAATCTGCGCGGTGTCCATCGTGAGCACTGCGTCCTTCTCAAGCGTGACCTCGGTCACGGGGTCGATGGAGCGCACGCCCTCGCCCTTTCCGGTGCCGATATGCTTTTCCAGATACAAAACATGCGCGCCCTCCTCAAGGAAAAAGCGATGAATGCCATTATGACGCGCCGGTTCGCCGGTTTCGGTGTGCACGCCGCAGCCCGCCACGATAGTGACGTCCGCGCCCGCGCCGACAAAGAAGTCATTGTACACGAGGTCATTCACATCGCCGTGGGTTACGCATGCGGGAATGGACACACGCTCGCCCTTCGTGCCTGGCTTAATGTGAATTTCAAGGCCGGGGTTATCCGTCTTGGAGTCGATGCGGATGTTCTCGCTCGACTGCCTGCCCGCGCAGGTTCCATCTACTCGAAGATTGTATGCGCCCTCAAACGAGCCCTTGAAGTCGGAGATGCGCTCGAGCAGATTCCTCGTAATCTCATTCATTGAAACGCCGCCTCCCCCTTCACGCAGGTTCTGCCCGCGTCACCGGACGCAAGCAGGTATTCCACCATTTCCTCGCCCGGGCCCTGCCGTGCCACGCGCCCGCCCGACAGCAGCACGATTTCATCGGCAATGCGCAAAATGCGCTCCTGATGGGACACAATCACGAGGCTGCCCGTCATGCTCTGGCGGATGGACGTAAACGTTTTAATCAGCCCAGCGAACGACCACAGATCGATGCCGGCCTCCGGCTCATCAAACACGGAAAGCCGTGCCTGGCGCGCAAGCACCGTAGCAATCTCAATGCGCTTCATTTCGCCGCCAGACAGCGTGGCGTTTACCTCTCTATCCAGATAATCGCGCGCGCACAGGCCGACGCTCGCCAGATACTCGCACATCTGCCCGTAGCTCATTTGCGCGCCTGCAGCGGTTTCCAGCAGCATACGCACCGTCAGCCCCTTGAACCGAACCGGCTGCTGAAATGCATAGCCAATGCCCATGCGGGCGCGCTCGGTCACGTCAAGGTCGGTGATGTCCGTATCGTCCATCCATATGCGGCCGCTGTCCGGCTGGTTAATGCCGGCGATCAGCCGCGCAATGGTGGTCTTTCCGCCGCCGTTTGGGCCGGTAATCACCACCAGCTTTTTATCGGGAACCGTCAGACTTACGTCCTCCAGCACCTCTCGGCCGTCGGGAGTGTGCCATGAAATATGATCAAGCTTCAGCATTGCTTTCTAACACCTCTTTGGTAGCGCGCCCCGTTTCGTTGGGGCATCGCCAGAGAATTCCATGCGCGGCGCCGTTTTTCCTGTCAAAACCGCGCCACGCGCCAGAAAATAACATCTCCGAAAGGCTTTTTGCCTATTCCTCAAAAAATCTGGCTTCCAGCATGCCGCAGAGCGCATGGTAGACGGGCAGATGATATTCCTGCACGTCCGCCGGGCAATTACCCGGAACGACAATGCACGCATCGCACGCCTCCTTCAGCTTTCCGCCGCTACCGCCCGCCAGCCCCAGCGTTTTCAGGCCGAGCTGCTTTGCCGCCTCCACTGCGCGCAACACGTTTTTGGCGTTCCCACTGGTGGAAATTCCCAGAAGCACGTCTCCGGCACGGCCGTAGCCCGCTGCCTGCTGCGCATAGACGTATTCAGGATCGACGTCGTTGTTGAACGCGGACGAGAGCGCCGCGTGTCCGGTAAGTGCAATTGCTGGAAGCGCTCCCTGAAGCCGCGCGCACGCGTCGCCCTCCGTCCTCGGACGCTTCAGCCAGAAGCCCTTCATCAGTTCGCCTACGATGTGCTCGCAGTCTGCGCAGCTTCCTCCGTTTCCGCACAGAAGCAGCTTTCCGCCTCCCATATAGCAATCACGAAGCATTCGATATGCGTCCATCACTGGCCCGCGAATGCCTTCGAGCGCGGGATATTTTTCAAATAAATGCTCGTAGCGCGCCAGAACGCGCGGATCCGTTTCCTCCGCCTCATACATCGGATCAATGTCCAGTGCATACAGTGCCGTCAGAATGCTTGCCAAATCGCCGATGGCCTCGCCGGTCTCAGCCGGACGTACCTGCACCGCATTCAGCGAATAGGGGATGCATTCCCTACGCATCTCCTCCTCCATGGCGGGGCGCAGAAGCGCCTCCGCGCGCACGAAGATGCTGCCGATCACGATGATCTCTGGATTGAACGCATCCACCAGCAGCGAAATACCCCTTCCAAGCATACGCCCAATCGACGCATAGAAAGCCTGCGCATCGGCATTCCCGGCATGCGCGTAGTCCGCCATCAGCTTCGCGTCCACCTCCTCCACCGCGTGTCCATCCAGAATCCATTGCGGTGCACGGCCTTCCTCCGTAAGCCTCCTCGTGAGCGCTTGCGCCTGCCGACCGATGCCGCCGCCGCTGGTAAAGCCCTCAAACGAACCGGCCTTCCCGAAGCCGACCGGGCCCTCCTCCGAAAGCCGCAAATGCCCGATTTCGCCGCCCATATCCGAAGCGCCTCGCATGAGTCGCCCCTCCGCAATGACGCCGCCGCCCATACCGGTTCCCATCGTGAGGAAGATCATGTTTTCTGCGCCGCGTCCCGCGCCCAGCTTCCATTCCACGAGAGCACAGGCATTGGCGTCATTCTGCAAAAACGCAGGCACGCCAAAGCGCTTTTCAAGCTTTTCTACCAGCGGTACATTCACCCACCCGGGCAAATTCGGCGGTTCAAGCACAAGCCCCCGACGGCTGTCCAAAGGCCCTCCGCAACTGACGCCGATGGCTTCCACATCAGTAGTCTTCATGCCGTTTCGCTCTAAAACCTCATCTACTGCCGCAAAAATGCGTTTCAGCATGTCCTCGCAGCCACGCTCCGCCAAAGAAGGGAACCGCAGCTTGTCCAAAATATGAATTCCGCGATCCACATTCGCCAATACAATCGCGCACTTTGTTCCTCCAATGTCCAACCCAATAAACCGCTTCATCCACAATATCCTCCCATCCGTCATCCAACCTAACTGATTCACCGCCGACCCCGACATTTCCTGCCGCCTTTCACCCTTTTGAAAATTAACATACTTTTCCCTTGCGCATTCTCCTCTTTGATGCTATACTAATTTACGTTCTGAAGCGGGTTATAGCGAGACACTTATACCGAGATATCGCATTTCCTCAGTAGCTTCGCATTGATAATCTCACATAAAAACCAGCCAAGCGTTTGGGGCATTAGCACAGTTGGTAGCGCGCAACGTTCGCATCGTTGAGGTCAGGGGTTCGAATCCCCTATGCTCCATCACAAAAGGACTGAAACTTTGATATATGGTTTCAGTCCTTTTTTTATGTTCTTGCAAAAATCTAATGCAAAACGGCAAATGCACCCGGAAATATGCAGTTTTGTCCGTCCTTTCCGTCGCCGCTGTTCTCACCGCAAAAAAACGCAGAAAAACCGCATAGAAAAATGCACCCACTTCCTCTTGTTGGGTGCATAACAAAACGATAGCTGAGCTTTCGTTTTGACAATAGGGGCTATCGTTTGAACAATAGCCCTTTCGTTTTATTTTTGGGTGCAAATGACTCGTACTTTTTTTCATAGGAATAGCGAAATGGCACAATACACAAGAAGTCCGGCCATAATGAGATTTGTGACCTTTGCATACTTTGAAAAAAGAAGTTTGAACACAGAACCAAATATCGACCAGCATAGAGTAAATGCAAATCCAATAAAAGCAAGAAGCAGCGAAAAAAGTATCAATGCGATCCAATCGTCTTGATAATACGGAAGTATATAGGCCTCCATAGAAACCATACAGTAAATGTAAATTTTGGGGTTTATAAACTGCAATAAAGCACCAGAAAGGAAAGTGCTCTTTGCGTGTTTTTCTTCAAGCGCATAAGAATCTTTCAGTGTATTCCATGCCAGCCACAGCATATAGAGTGCACCGATTATGAGCATCGGTGTTTTTATTTTGGGGATGATTTCCGACAGCATATTGCAGAAAAAAGTACAAATCAGCATGACAACTGAAAAACCGGCCCAAATTCCTAAATTGAATGGGAATGACTTGCGAAAGCCAACTCGCCCGGCGTTGGACATCGACATAATGTTATTCGGGCCGGGCGTCACAGCTGTTACCACAGCATAAGATAGAAAATTAAACCAGTTAAACATTTTGACCTCCCATGTAAATTAGGCTTGTATATTGCAACTTGTATGTATATAATAACACCAGTGTTTGATGCAATCAAATTGAAACTTTTAAACTTTAACTTCTATATCTTTGAAGTGTTGAGGCGTGAAAAATGGAACTAAAATACTTGACAACTTTCAAAACAATCGTAGATGAAGGCGGTTTTACAAAAGCCGCAGAGCGTTTGAACTACACACAATCAACGATTACATTTCAAATTGGACAGTTGGAACAAGAACTCTCTGCAAAACTTTTTGAACGAATTGGACGGAGAATGGTATTAACAAAGGCCGGTGAGCGGCTAATCCCCTATGTGGAAGATGTATTAAACTCCGTAGACCGCTTGCAAAACTTTGAGGCGGATTTGGCTTCTTTGAAAGGAGATTTGAAAATCGGCGTAGGTGAAACATTGCTGTCTTATAAAATCCCCCCTATCCTCAAAGCCTTCCACGAACAAGCACCCAATGCGCGCTTGTTCCTGCGCTCAATGAACTGTTATGATATTCGTGATGAATTGATTGCCGGATCGCTTGACATGGGTGTTTTCTATCATGATATTGGCGGCGTTGGAACGAATTTGGTAACAAAGCCGCTCAAGGCATACAAGATGGCTTTAATTGCATCTCCGACAATAAAAGAGAGTTTTTCAGACTTCATAACACCAAATCAGAAAATACCCATTCCTTTTCTTATCAATGAACCAAACTGCATTTTCCGGCAGATTTTTGAACAATATCTTCGCGAAAAATCCATCTTAATGGATCACACCATTGAGTTATGGAGCATCCAAACGATCAAGCAGTTGGTGCAAAATGATGTGGGAATTACTTATCTTCCTAAATTCGCAGTGGAGCAAGAGTTGAAACAAGGAACATTATCTGAAATTCCAACAGAACTTTCAGACACTACAATTACGGCAGTCTGTGGCTATCATAAAAACAAATGGGTCAGTCCGCTTATGCAGCTATTTATA
>CAZKQB010000054.1:0-16917 GCA_964554795.1 uncultured Oscillospiraceae bacterium
AAGTCTCACTTCTTTTTTGGCAGCGGGTGTGCAAGATGTATTGTAGTGCTACACGAAACTGCCGCCGGGCGCGCTGAATGCACTTTCCCAAAGCGAACATCTGTGATATAATAAAGCAAAATACGCTGCTGCATGGCGGCGCTGGAGCGGCGGCATGCGGGAAGGACGGGCGCCATGTTTGCACATCTTCATATGCACACCGAATACAGCCTGCTGGACGGCGCGAACCGCATCGGCGATTTGCTCGATCGCGTTCAGGCGCTGGGCATGGATGCCTGCGCCATTACCGACCACGGCGTAATGTACGGCGTGGTGGATTTTTATCAGCAGGCGCTCAAGCGAGGCATTCACCCGGTGATCGGCTGCGAGGTGTACGTATGCCCGAGCATGGATGACAAGTCCAGCGCCGCGCGCGAGTACAGCCATCTGGTTCTGCTGTGCGAAACGCAGGAGGGCTATCAGAACCTGATCAAGCTGGTGAGCGAGGGCTTCACACGGGGCTTTTATTACAAGCCGCGCGTGGACTACGACGCGCTGCGCCGCTATTCCGGCGGGCTGATTGCGTTGTCAGCGTGCCTGTCCGGCGATATTCCGAAGGCGCTGCTCGAAGGGCGTCCGGCGCTGGCGGCCGAGCGGGCGCGCATGTATCTGGATATTTTTGGGAAGGATCATTTCTATATCGAGCTTCAGGATCACGGCCTTGCGGAGCAAAAGCAGGTGCTGCCGGGGCTGATTCGGCTGGCGGACGAAATGAATATTCCCCTTGTTTGCACTAACGACTGCCACTACCTTACGCAGGAGGACAGCCGGGCGCAGGAAATTCTGATGTGTATTCAGACCGGCAAGACGCTTTCGGACGAAAACCGCATGCGCATGCATACCGATCAGATGTACATCAAGAGCGAGCAGGAAATGCTGCGCGCGTTCCCAGAATTTCAGGATGCGCTCGACCGCACGCACGAAATCGCCATGCGCTGTCATGTGGATTTCGATTTTAAAACCAAGCACCTGCCCAGCTATCCGCTGCCGGAGGGAGAAACGGCGGAGGGCATGCTGCGCCGCCTGTGCGGCGAGGGGCTTCGGCGCAAGTACGGCGAGGATCGCGCCGACGCGCGCGAGCGGCTGGAATACGAGCTGAGCGTCATCGAGAAGATGGGCTACGTGGATTACTTCCTGATCGTGTGGGATTTCATCCACTATGCGCGTTCCAACGGCATTCTGGTGGGCCCCGGCCGCGGCAGCGGCGCGGGCTCTATTGTGGCGTATACGCTGGATATTACGCTGATCGACCCGCTGAAGTATCAGTTGTTGTTTGAACGATTTCTGAACCCGGAGCGCGTGAGCATGCCCGATCTGGACATCGACTTCGATTACGAACGCCGTCCGGAGGTCATCGAATACGTCAGCCGCAAGTATGGGCACGACCACGTATCCCAGATCATCACCTTCGGCACGATGGCCGCGCGTCTGGTGCTGCGCGACGTGGGGCGCGTGATGGGCCTGAGCTACGCGCAGACGGACGCAGTGGCGAAGATGGTGCCGATGGAGCTGAACATGACGCTTGACAAGGCGCTGAAGCTCAATCCCGAGCTGAAGGCGAGCTATGACTCGGACGAGCAGGTGAAAAGCCTTATCGACACGGCGCGCAAGCTGGAGGGCATGCCGCGTCACGCTTCCACGCACGCGGCGGGCGTGCTGATTACCGCCAAGCCCGTGAGCGAATACGTGCCGCTTCAGACGAATGACGACGTGGTCACCACGCAGTTCCCCATGACGACGCTGGAGGCGCTGGGGCTTTTGAAGATGGACTTTCTGGGGCTGCGCACGCTGAACGTCGTGGGCGACAGCCTGGCGCTGATCAAGGCCGGCGGCGGGCCGGACATGCAGAGCACGGACATTCCCATGGACGACGAGAGCGTGTACCAGATGATTTCGGCGGGCGACACGGTGGGCGTGTTCCAGCTGGAATCCGGCGGCATGACGAGCTTCCTTATGAACATGAAGCCGCAGAACTTTGAGGATATCGTGGCCGCCATTTCGCTGTATCGCCCCGGCCCGATGGAGTCGATTCCGCGCTTCATTCAGGGCAAGCAGAATCCATCGTCGGTCAAATATCTCACGCCGAAGCTGGAACCGATTCTGAACGTTACCTACGGCTGCATGGTGTATCAGGAGCAGGTCATGCAGATTGTGCGCGACCTGGCCGGGTATTCCATGGGGCGAAGCGACCTTGTGCGCCGCGCGATGGCCAAGAAAAAGCACGATGTGATGGCCAAGGAGAAGGAATATTTCATTCACGGGAAGCTGAACGACGATGGCACGATTGATGTGCCCGGCGCGGTGCGCATGGGTGTGAGCGAGGAGGCTGCCGAGAAGCTGTTTGACGAAATGACGGCCTTCGCATCCTATGCGTTCAACAAATCCCATGCTGCGGCCTACGGCGTGGTCGCTGTGCAGACGGCGTGGCTCAAACGGCACTATCCCACCGAATTCATGGCGGCGTTGATCAATTCCGTGGCGGGCGTCAGTGAAAAGGTGGCCTATTATATCGAATATTGCCGTCGCAACGGCATTCGTGTGCTGCCGCCGGATGTAAATCGCTCGGAGGAAAAGTTTTCCGTGGACTTTTCCGGCGCGGAAAAGGCGATTCGCTTCGGCCTGAACGCTGTGAAGAACGTCGGCCACAACGCCATTGCGGCGCTGATTGCCGAGCGCGAGAAAAACGGGCCGTACCGTGAGCTTTCCGGCTTTATTGCGCGCAATGCGTCCGGGCAGATCAATAAAAAGGCCGTGGAATCGCTGATCAGGGCGGGCGCGTTTGATTTGCTTTCCGGGAACCGCGCGCAGAAGCTCTGCGTCTATGAGAAGCTGATGGACGGCGCGCAGAAGAAGGCGCATTCGATTCTGGAGGGCCAGCTGTCGCTGTTTGGCGACGAGGAGCCGGTCGCGACGGCAAATTATCCGCTGATGGAGGATTTTCCGCTGCGCGTGCGGCTGAACATGGAAAAGGAAATGACAGGCATCTACCTGTCCGGCCATCCGCTTCAGGATTACAAGCAGCAGCTGTCGCAGCTGGATATTAACTCGCAGTACCTTGCCTCCTATGCCGAGGAGCATCAGGAGGGGGATATGTCCATCGATCAGATGCGCGTGAAAATGGGCGGCATTATCACCGAAAAGCGCGCTAAGGCCACGAAGGCGGGCGGCATGATGGCAATTTTGACGCTGGAGGATTTGTACGGATCCACCGAGGTGCTGGCATTCCCGAAGGTGTACGAGCGGCTTTCAGGCCAGCTGGAGGCAGGCACCGTGGCGGTTCTGTCCGGCCGACTGTCGGCGAGGGAGGATGAGAGCCCCAAGCTGATTCTGGACGCCGTTGTGCCGATGCGCACCGACCGCGAGCTTGCGTCCATGCCGAAGCTCGCGCCCGCCGTGAAGGCGAGCCCTGCGTCAAGGCTGTACCTGCGCCTTGCGCGCGCGCAGCTGGATGCAGTTTCGTTCATTCTGGAAACTACGCCAGGAGACATGCGCGTGTATTTCTATTTTACCGACGAACAGAAAACCTTCCTTGCACCCGCCAGTTTGTGGGTGGGCGAGGACTTTGACCGGGAAGGGCTGGAGGCGCTGCTCGGGAAGGGCAGCGTGGTATTGAAGCAATGAAAGGAGATAGGCATGAATAGCAAACCTGCGCGGCTGTATGTGGTCGTACCCTGCTACAACGAGGAGGCCGTGCTGCCGGAAACGTCAAGGCGGCTGGGCGCGTTTCTGGACGCGCTGATTGCGGAGGGCGAAATTGCGCCGAACAGCCGTGTGCTGTGGGTGGACGACGGCAGTCGCGACCGCACGTGGGCGCAGATCGATGCGCTGTGCGACGAAAACGAGCGCTTTGAGGGGCTGAAGCTGGCGCACAACGCCGGGCACCAGAACGCGCTGTGGGCAGGCATGACCGAAGCGGCAGACAAATGCGACGCGCTGGTCTCCATTGACGCCGATTTGCAGGACGACATAAACGCTATGCGCGGCTTTTTGAAGGAATATTACGCGGGCGCGGACATCGTGTACGGCGTGCGCAGCAAGCGCGAGAAGGACACCTTCTTCAAGCGCTTCACCGCGGAGGCGTTTTATAAGGGCATGGCAAGGATGGGTGTGGAGACGGTGTTTAACCATGCGGACTATCGCCTGCTGTCCAGCCGCGCGCTGAACGAGCTTTTGAAGTATACCGAGGTCAACCTGTTTCTTCGCGGCATGGTGCCCACGCTGGGCTTTAAAACCGCAAGGGTTTCCTACGAGCGCGGCGAGCGGCTGGCGGGCGAGAGTAAGTATCCGCTCAAGAAGATGCTTGCCTTCGCCGTGCAGGGCATTACGTCGTTCTCCATCAAGCCGATCCGCATGGTGGCGGTGGTAGGCTTCGTGTTTGCTGCCGCTGCCATCGTCGCCGCGCTGTACGCCCTGATTTCCCATATCGCCGGTCATGCCGTTGCGGGTTGGACGAGCACCATGCTCTCCATCTGGCTCATCGGCGGCGTGCAGCTGATGGCGCTGGGCATGATTGGCGAATACATCGGCAAAATCTATATGGAGGTCAAGCGCCGCCCGCGGTTCATCGTGGAAACCTATAAGGCAGAAAAAGCCTCGGCTGACGAGACCAACCAGTAAGATCCCCCCTCATGACTCGCAGGAGCTGTGAGGGTTTTTCTTACTTCCTTGATGCTTCCCTTATTTTCGAAGGGAGGCAAAATAAGGGTATGTGCTCCGGAAGAGGTGGAGGCGAAGCCCGGCTCAGGGGGAGCCGGGCTTTTTGTGGGATAAAAAGGGCCCGCGCCCCGGGAGGGGCCGGAGGGAAGCTCCGACCCTGCCCGATGGCGCGGGCGAATGTAGGGTGTATTCGTCGTGGATTACTTGCCCAGGAACGCGTCGATCTGCGCCTGCGCCTCGGCCATGATTTCGCTCAGGCCTTCGGCTTCCATCTCGGCGTACATCGCGGCGACGGTGGTCTCCGGATCAACGGAGCCGGTGAGCAGCTCGGGATGATAGCGATCCCAGATGGTCTTGCAGTTGGAGATCTGGTCTTCGACCTTGGAGGAATCAAAGGCAAAGCCGAGCAGCACGGAGGGCTCCGCGACGTCGTTCAGCTCCTTGACCTCGTCCCACTGGTTGAATTCCACATCGTCGGTGGGGGTCACGTTGAAGAAGGTAGCCTGGGTGTAGCCAGCCATGCCCCAGCCCTTATCGTTGTTCTTGTGCACGCGGCCATTCTCGGTGTAGGTGAAGTTTTCGCCTTCCAGACCATAGTAGAACGCGTCGCGAACCTTGGAATCGGTGTTGATCAGGTTCAGGTAGGCCAGAGCCTTATCGGGGTTCTTGGAGTTCACGGACACGAAGTTCACGGAACCCAGAACGGAGTCGTTGGACAGGATGGTGGGACCATAGGTATAGGCAACCAGTTCCTTGCCCATGTTGGGGCCCCAGGTGGTTACGGCAGCGCCGGACCAGCCCTGCGCCAGGAAGCAGGCCTTGTAGGTCTGACCTTCAGCCAGGTTGGGAGCGTCGGAGTTGATGATGCCGTTCTCGTACCAGCCGCGGATTTCCTTCAGCTGATCCATGATGTCTTCTTCTTCGAAGATCTTCACGATCTGAGCGTCCTTGTCGTTGTAGCGAACGCCAATGCCGCGCAGGCCGGCGCCAAAGCTGTCAAAGATGAAGGGGATCTGAGAAACGCCGTCCTTGGTTACGGGGAAGGAAGCTTCGCCCTTGGCGTCCTTGATCTTCTGCAGGATGGGGGTGGCATCCGCGAGGGTGTGGCAGTTCGCGGCTTCCTCTTCGAGACCAAGCTCCTTGAGGACTTCCACATCCCATACGAAGTACTGAGTGATGGAGGAATCCTTATAGGTGGGCACGCCGTAGATGCGACCGTTCACGCGGCAGGCATCCCAGTAGCCGGCGGGGATCAGCTCAAGCAGACCAGGAGCATTCTCGGCCAGCAGGTCGGTGATGTCCAGGTAAGCGCCGACGGCAACGTCCTGGCGCAGGTTACCGCTGTCGCCGAAGATGACGTCATAGCTTTCGTTGGTGTTGATGATGACGCTGCGGCGGGAACCCCAGTCGCCCCAGCCGATGCATTCAACTTCCAGCTTCGCGCCGATCTTTTCAACGACGTACTCGTTAAGCTTGGCAATCCATGCGTCGTAGTTATCCGGCTGACCGTTGCCCAGCGTGATAACCTTGATGGTGGGCACTTCATCCTCAGCAGAGGCGAAGCTGACCATGCACAGAGCCATGCACAGCGCCAGAACCAGGGACAGGATCTTCTTCATAGTTTGGTCTCTCCTTTTTTTATTTTCGTTAACCCTTCACTGCGCCGATCGTCAGACCAGAAATGAAGTACTTCTGGAAGAACGGATAAGCGCAGGCAATCGGGATTACGATTACAATCGCAATGGCCATGCGGACGGATTCGCCGGGCATCTGTGCCTTATACTGCTGCAGGGAAACGCCGGCGGAGGGGTTGTTGGCCATGTATTCCAGCGAGCGCATGATGTTGTTCAAAAGAGCCTGCAGGGAAATGAGATTGCTGTCCGAGATGTACAGCGAGGACAGGAACCAATCGTTCCAGTAGCCGAAGCTCAAAAACAGCGCGATGGTGGCGAACAGCGGCTTGGAAATCGGAATGACGATGCTCAGGAAGGTGCGCATTTGCGAGGCACCGTCGATCTTGGCCGACTCAATGATGCTGTCCGGAATCGAGGTCTTGAAGAAGGTTTTGCAGATGACGATGTTGTAGGAGCTGACCATCAGCGGAAGAATCAGCGCCCAGACTTTGTTGCGCAGACCAAGAATGTTGGCGTTAACTACGTAGCTGGCCACCATGCCGCCGCCAAAGAGCATGGGAATGAAAATAACGGTGGTATAGAAGCCCTTGAGCTTGAAGTACGGGCGGGACAGCGAGTAGCCCATGGCGGTGGTGATCGTCAGGCCCAGCACCGTGCCCACGCACGTGACGAACACGGAGACGAAGAAGGCGTTGAAAATCGTATCGCGCTCATTCCACAGGAACTGGTAGGCCTTGCCGGAGAACTGCACCGGGAAGAAGGAATAGCCGACCAGCCGGATGGACTCCTCCGAAGAGACGGAGATCATGAACACCAGCACCACCGGCAGGATGGCGCAGGCGGCCAGAAGCGCAAACAACAGGTTGAACGCTGCGTTCGATGCGGGATGAATGCGGTTCATGCGGAAGGAGGATTTGGCTTTCATGTTTGTTCGTACCTCCTTTAAAACACGGCGCTGTCTTCATCGATCTTGGAGACAATGAAGTTCGCCAGCAGAATCGTGATGCAGCAGGCCACGGACTGGAACGTGGATGCGGCCGCCGTCTTTCCGATGGGTGCGTTGCCCTGCAGAGCCGCGTATACGTAGGTGTCGAAGGTGGAAGCTACCTTATACAGGGAATTGGGCACGCCCTGCGTGACCTGATAGAAGAGGCCGAAGTCCGAGGCGAAGATGCCGCCCACAGACAGGATGAACATCATCACGATCACGGTCTTGAGCAGCGGCAGGGTAATATGCCGCGCCTGCTGCCACTTGGTGGCGCCGTCCAGCATGGCGGCCTCGTACAGCGAGCCGTCGATACCGGTTATGCTGGCCAGATACACGACCATGCCGTAGCCGGTGCCCTTCCACACCTTGAGCACGATGAAGAACGCGGGCCAATAGGCAGGCTCGGAATACCAGCGATGGTTCTCTCCGCCGAAGAAGGTCACGATGCGGTTGAGCACGCCGTAGTCCGCATTCAGAAATGCGAACACGAAATAGCTTACAACGACCCACGACAGGAAGTGCGGGAAGAACATCAACGTCTGATACGTCTTGGACAGGCGCTTGGAATACAATTCGTTGATCATGATGGCCAGCGTCACCGGAATGACGATGCCCAGAATGATAAACACGATGTTGTACAGAAGCGTGTTGCGCAGAAGCATCGTGAAGGCGTTGTTGTTGATAAAGAAGCTGAAGTTCTTAAAGCCAACAAACTCACTGTGCAGCAGATTATAAAGGAAGCTCTGCTGCGGGAAGATTTCGTACTGAATAAAGGCGATCATCAGCCCGAACATGGGCAGATAGCAAAACAAAATATACCAAATCAGCGCTGGTAGACCCAGCAGGCCCAGCTCCGTATCCTCGCGAGACCATTTCCGGCGGCCATGCCTTCTGGCCATGGAAAGCGCCTTCGCAGTCGCCTCTGCTTGCTTCACGGGCAAACCCTCCCATTCACGAATGCACATTAGAGTGACCGCCGCACAATCTGGTGGCGCGTTTGGCAATCGATTTCCGCCACACAACCGCCCTAATTTCGAAGCGGCATCTTAACAAGCGAATTATAGCAGGGATAGACACAAATGTCAATGCACTAGCGGGTGAATTATTGATTTTTACAGAAAAAGAATTTCAAGTAAACATATGTGCATAAAAAACGCAATCCCTTGCGGGCGTGCATCCGACAGCGTCATTCAGAGCAGAAGAAAAAGCACTGAAGCTTTCTTCAGTGCTTTTATGAATACCGGCGATCGGATTCGAACCAATGACACTTCGGGTATGAACCGAATGCTCTGGCCAACTGAGCTACGCCGGCAGATGGTTGCGGGGGAGGGATTTGAACCCTCGACCTCCGGGTTATGAGCCCGACGAGCTACCGGACTGCTCTACCCCGCGATGAAATTTCCCATTGCATTTCGCAACGGCAAGATATATAATACCACCGTTGGGCGTTTCTGTCAATAGGAAAATGTCCGCGGCGCAGGTTTATTTTCGGTTACGCATGGAAAGAATGCCGGGCGCGCCGCGTCTTATAAGGAAAGAGCTATGTCGGAGGGATGAATATGGCACGAAAGAGAGCGCGGGGTGAAGCGCCGTGGATTTTCCGCTTGCTTCTGCTGCCCATGTTGTATGGGTATTTGAGACTTCTTACGTTTCTGGACTATCCTTCACTGGATTTTGTGTTTCAATTGCCGGATGCGCCGCTTCTGACCTATGGGCGCAACTATCTGCTGCTGGCCGTGTGTCTTCTTGGCTTTCTGCTGGTGCTGTTTGCTGCGCCGGGTCGGCGGCTGCCGCTGGGCGCTGGGCTGCTTCTGCTCACCTGCCCGGTGTGGATGCACGGGTTTCTTCAGTTTCACGCCGTGCAGGGCGGCGCGCGCGCCGTGGGCGAGGTGGAGCTCTCGCGGCCGTTGACCATTGCGAGCGCGGCGCTTCCGGCGCTGTGGGGGTTGATGATGGTGCGCGGGCCGCGCCGGCGCGAATGGGAGAAGTCGCTGATTGCCGTGGCGCTGCTGGCGCGCGTCGGCTACGTGACGCTTTTGGGGCGCGCGTCGGCGGAGGCGTGCATCGACGATATGCTGCTGACCGGCATGGCCCTGCTGATCGGCGCGGCGGTGGATTGCGTGTACAATGCGCCGACCGCAGCCGATTTCTGCGTGCCTGCGCTGGCGCTTGGCTGGCTGTTTGCCGCGCAGGTGTGGCGCGTGCTTGCCCTGCGCTATGCTCTCCTTGCCACAATTGCGCTGAGCCTCGTTGTCCTGATCGTCCTTCTCACTGCGAAGCCCTCCCGCCGCCGTGCCTACGGGTATGTCTGGGCACTGGCTGCCGTCTCCGTCGGCGCTGCCGCCATCCTGTATATGCATGGAACAGCACTTTGAGCGTTTTATAATAAAATGGCCGCGCAAGCCCGACCTTTCGGAACCTTGTCGGGCGACGAGAAGGCCTACAGGAAGAAGAAATCAAACCTGTAGACAGGGGAGCCTGCCCGGGTGTAGGTGGATGAAAGAAGCAAAAATTCCAACCGATGGTATTTTCGGTTGGAATTTTTGCGTTTAAGGGTCTTGCCGGCACTCTAAGCCGCGCAATTCGGTCTTTTCGGGATTTTGTGGCTGCCTTTTGCGCGTGCAGAGCGGGGCTGCAGGCTGCTCCCTGCCGGGGTGGATGCGACGGGCGGATCGATGAGGGCCGGACGGTCTGCACCATTGCATCGAGCCGCCGCATGAATGAAATGCGCAATTCAGGCGGAAGGAAAGCCGTTTGCATGCGTCTTGCCGGGGCCGGATGCGTCAGTCCATGTCCGGAGTGAGGTTCCAGAGACGAAGGCGCCAGAGGCCGTTTTCGTAGCGGAAGATGCTGACGGAGGCGTTGCCGCAGGACATCCGGTGGCCGACTCTTGCGCCCAGCACAACCTCGGCCATGGCGGTGATGAAGCCGGCGTGGGCGACAGCGGCAACGCGCGAGAGGTTCTCCTCGGCGGCGACGAGGTCGAGAAATTCCTGCGCGCGGCCGAGCATATGCGCGCCGCTTTCGCAGTCGATGCCCAGCGGAGAGTAATCGAAGTTTCTGCGACAGGCAAGGTAGCGCTCGCCGTACAGGGCCGTCATGTCGTCGCGGCTCTTTCCGCGCATTGCGGTATTGTTGATTTCGCGAATGACGGTGTTGAACGTGCGCGGAACGCCGGGAAACAGAATGTCCGCCGTCTGCTGTGCGCGGCGCACGTCGCTGACGTACAGCCGGTCAAACGTCAGGCCCTGCACGTGCCTGCGCGCCGCGGCGGCCTGCGCCTCGCCCTCTTCCGTGAGCGGCACGGGCGCCCAGCCTGCGTGCGTGCCCGTAAAATTCGCCGTGCTTTCCCCGTGACGGATCATATACAAGTCCATACGCTTCCTCCAAACGACCGTTTTCTACCATTCTACCGCGTTTTCGTGCCGGGCAAAAGCATGCGCGCATGAAATTTTCGCGGAAAGGGGAAATTTTCGGTTTGTTGATAGCGTTCTTTTCACAGGTATGGTATACTATTTTTTATGTTTTTACGGGAGTGAGCGGCATGAGGGAACGGATGAGGGGCGCGTTTCAGAAGGTCTTTCGCGCGGCGGCGGTTGGGGTGCTCTCCGCGCTGGCGCGCGTGCTGTTCGGCGCACGGGTATGCACGGACAGCGGGGCGATCGATGACAATGCGCTGTTTCTGTGCGCGCATGAGTCTATATGGGATTTTGCGTTTCTCATCTATGCGCTTCGGCCGCGCCGCGTGCGCTTTGTGGCTACGAGCATCGAGTTTGAAAAGAGCCGGTTCTCCGCGTGGCTGCTTACGTCGCTGGGCGTGATTCAGAAAAAGCAGGGCGCGACGGATATTTCCTGCGTTCGGCAGATGGTGCGCGCGGCGAAGGAGGGCGACGTAGTCGCCGTGTATCCCGCGGGAATGACCAGCTGCGACGGCCGCCCTGCGTGGAAGATGCAGCCTGGAACCGGGAAGCTGGCGCGGCTGATGGGCGCGTCGGTATACGTAGCCACGCCATGCGGCTCGTTTCTGAGCCATCCGCGCTATGCGCATGCGATTCACCGGGGGCGCGTGGACGTGCACATTCAGCGGCTGTTTACCGCCGAGGAGGCGCGAAAAACGCCGCCGGAGGAAATTCAGGCGGCGGTGGAGAAGGCGCTGGCCTTCGACGAATGGCAGTGGCAGGCAAAGGAGCACGTGCGCTTTCATGCGATGAACCGCGCCAGGGGCGTGACGCGCGTGTTGTACATGTGCCCGCACTGTGGCATGTACGGCGGCATGCGCGAGCAGACGAACGCCGTATCGTGCGCGATTTGCGGCATGCGTGCCGAGGTGGACGAATACGGCTTTTTCCGCGCTACCCGGAACACCTGCACGCGGCGGATGGATAAATGGGTGAACATGGAGCTGGACAAGCTGCGTCAGGAGCTTGCGGCGGAGAATTTCGCGCTGTATGCGCCGGTCACGCTGAAGCGTCCGCGCGTAAAGGCGCCCGGCTACGAAACGGTGGACGAGGGCGAGCTGCGTCTCACAAAAACGGAGCTGTGCTTTGCGTCGAAAACGCAGACGCTTTCGTGGACGTTTGCCGATTTCCAGTATCTGGTCATGAACGATGTGGATTTTCTGCATATTAACGCTGTGAACGGCGCGTATCGATTTGTTTTTGCCGACCCGCGGCCGATCATGCGCTGGTTCTTTGCGCATCGCATGCTGGTGGACGGTCAGCCGGCCTCCGGCGCAGACGCGACGGCCGCCGAGGGCGAGAGCGTTCCGGAGGAAAGCGTCGCCGTGAAGATTTTGGCTAAGTCGGCTTCGCGGGCAACGGGCAGCGCCGCAAGTGAGCCGATCACCGTGAGCGAGAGCGTTTCGGAGGAAAGCGTCACCGTGAAAATTTCGGCCGCGCCGGCTTCGCAGGCAGCGGGCAGCGCCGCAAGTGAGCCGATCACCGTGCGCGAGGGCGTTTCGGAGGAAAGCGCCGCCATGGAGATTTTGGCTAAGTCGGATTCGCGGGCAACGGGTAGCGCCGCAAGTGAACCGGCTGCCGAAGGCGAGAGCGTTCCGGAGGAAAGCGTCGCCGTGGAGATTTTGGCTAAGTCGGCTTCGCGGACAACGGACGGCGCCAAAGAGGAACCGACGGCATAGATGCCGGGGATGAGAGCCTTCCCGGGCCGTCTTTTACCGCAAGTATTTTCGCGGCGCGGCAGGCTGCGCTGGCCGGGCGGGAGGCGGCTGCAGAGGAAGGAAGAAATTGGCCTTTATCCCGCGCGGATGAACAGTGCGCGTCGGACGGAGGACAGGAACCATGCGTATTCCCGGCTGGCTGGATGGACGCGCAAAAGCGCGTTCAGGCAGCTTGGACACAGTCGGAACGAACGATAGATCGGGTAGACGGCTGTGTTTGCGCAAAAAGTACACTTTCGTTTCAAGAAATTTGCCTCCGGAGAATAAAATTGCGTTGACAGGAAAACGAGGGGCATGTATCTTATCCCTTGGGAAATCGTATGCAGAGAGAAGGGCGGAATATGACGGATTGCGTGAGGGACGCGGGCTGGACGATTCCGGTTCTTTATGAGGACAACCATCTGCTCTGCGTCGAGAAGCCGGCGAACCTGCCGGTGCAGGCGGATTCGTCGCGTGACCGCGACCTTCTCTCCATCCTGCGTGACTATATCGGCCGGAAGTACGAAAAGCCCGGAAGGGTGTATCTGGGGCTTGTGCATCGGCTCGACCGACCCGTGGGCGGCGCGATGGTATTTGCCCGAACGTCCAAGGCTGCCGCGCGGCTGAGCGCGCAGTTTGCTGCGCATACCGTTCAGAAGCGGTATTACGCGGTGCTTCAGGGCGAGCTTCACGCGGAAACGCGCCTTGAGAACCTTCTGGTGAGCGACGAGCGTACCGGCATGACGCGCGAGGCAAGGCCGGGCGAGGCGGGCGCAAGGAGGGCGGCGTTGGTATCCGTGCCCCTGCTCGTGCGAGACGGGCTGACGCTGGCGGACGTACAGCTGGAAACCGGGCGCAAGCATCAGATTCGCGTGCAGCACCTTTTGGCCGGGCTTCCGCTATGGGGCGACGCACGCTACGGCGGGGGAAGGCCAGGACAGCAGATTGCGCTGTGGGCGCACAGACTGACCCTTGAGCACCCCACGCTGAAAACGCCGGTTGCGATTGAATCCCTGCCTCCGCTTGAGGGCGCATGGCGAAAATTCCCGGAGTACGCCTCCGGAGGCTCATCCGAATACGCAAAGGAGCATTTTGATGTTTGATCTGTTTATCGACTCCCTGAAGGACGGTCTGAAGGACGGCGCGTGGAGCCTGCCGATCCTGTTTGTCGCCTACCTGCTGATGGAGCTTTTGGAGCGCAGCCAGAAGCTGAACGAGGAGATTCTGCACGGCTACAGCCACAAGGCCGGGCCGCTTCTGGGCGGTCTTCTGGGCGTTGTGCCGCAGTGCGGCATTTCGGGCGCGGCGGCGACGCTGTTTTCCACCGGCTCCGTTACCGTGGGCACGATGCTGGCCGTGTTCTTTGCCACGTCCGACGAAATGCTGCCGATTATGCTCTCGTCCATGGCGGACGGGGATATCCGGCTGTCCTCCATTCTGCTGATCGTGCTGGGCAAGGCGGCGCTGGGCATTGCGCTGGGCTATCTGGCCGATTGGCTTTTGACAAAATCCATTCGCAGCCGGAAGGATATTCACGGCTTTTGCGAGCGCGAGCACTGCGCGTGCGACGAGGAGGAGGGAAACGTATTTGTTTCCGCGCTGAAGCACACGCTGAAAATTGCGGTGATGCTGATTGCCGTGAACGTGGTGCTGAACTTTGTGCTGGGCGCAATCGGCATTGAGCGGCTGTCCGGCTCTGTGCTGAATCGGCCGGTGATCGGCGAAATTCTGCTGGCGCTGGTGGGGCTGATTCCTAATTGCTCTGTGTCCGTGGTTATCACGGAATCGTACCTGAGCGGATTGATTGGGCTGGGCGGATTGTTCGCGGGGCTTCTTTCCAATGCGGGCATCGGGCTTCTGGTGCTGCTTCGAACGAACAAGAACCTGAAGGAAAACCTCGTGATTACCTCTACGCTGTATGGCCTGAGCGTTGCGGCAGGGCTTGCAATCACGCTTGTGGGCGGACTTTTCTGACGGGAGGGATTTTCCGTGCGGCGCGCCGACCGGGAAGTAAAGGACTTTGATCAGATTCTGGAAATCATGCGCGGCTGCGACATCTGCGAGCTTGCGCTGAACGATGCGGACGGCTATCCCTATGTGCTGCCGATGAACTTTGCGCTGGTCATGAGGGATGAAAAGCCCGCGCTGTATTTTCACGGTGCGCGCGAGGGCAAGAAGCTCGACCTGATTGCCCGGGACGGCCGATGCGCGTTTTCCATGAGTCGCGGGCATGTGCTGGAGCTTGCAAAGGTTGCCTGCGCGACGACGTGGAAGTATGAAAGCGTGCTTGGCCGGGGAAAAATTTCGGTGGTGGACGAACCGTCGGAGGGAATCGAGGCGCTCAAGGCGATCATGCGCCATTACGATCCCGAGCGTACGCACGAATTTGACGAAAGGCATCTGCGCGCCGTCGTTATTCTGCGGCTGGACATTGAACAGCTGACGGGCAAGCGGCGCGACCGGAAATAAAAAGGCGGCGGGAAATGCTGTGTATTCATAAAACCGCTATAGCGGCACTCGAAATCGAATCGGGTGCCGCTTGTTTTTGAAGAGCTACCGGAGAACGATAGACGTACCGTAAAGGTACAACGATGTTGCCAATGCGATGGCATAGCCGATTCGATTCTTTAAAGCATGAGAGATCTTGTGATTTAAGGGCGTGCCTCCATTCACTTTTCGCATGTGCGTGGCCATAGTCAGCAAGCCCGTCTTTCTGAGTCTGTCATACGGACAAAAGGGCCTGGAGCAGATTTTTTGATTCTGCGACAGGCTCTTTACTGGTTTTGCGCCCCGGCGAAGTCTGCGCCTTCTCCTTTGCCTAATCTCGGGAAGCTCCCGTTTTGTTTGAAGGATTCTGTCCTCTTAAACGGTGCGGGTGAATTCACAAAAAGCGCTTGAGGCGCTCGATGGAGTCCTGCTCGTTTTTGAGAAATTCATTTGCCAGCTGATGTGCGCCCGGATCGGCCTCCGGGCAGCGCGCGCGTGCGCGGGTCATGTCGATCACGCCCATTGTGGAGCCCTGAATCAGCGTGTCTGCCAGATGTGAGGGCGAGCGGTCGCGCAGGGTCTCCATCTGAATGCCCAGCCAAGCGCCTGCCTGTGCGATTGGATGCACCGGCCCGCGCTTTCCGCAGGTTTCAAGGAGCATGCGCTTTGCCTTGGCCTCGGATGCGGCGTAGTCCGTCATTTCGCGCAGAAGCTCGCGGCGCATCGGCGCGTCGTCGGTCTTCTTCATCAGCATGGACACGCTGTCCTTTCCCATCTTTGCAGCCCGCGCCAGCTCGCACAGCAGGGTTTCGTTTTGTTTCATTTGCAAAAACCTCCCTTTCCCGGTTCAGTATGCGCCCGCGCGTGCATACGATACTGGGAAGTTTTTTATGTGGGGTGAGCGCATGCAATCGGGCATTCGATGCTTTGCGGGCGCGAATACGGCGCGCGGCTTCGTTTCAGGCTTTGACGGCGTGTTTTCCGGGCGGAGACGGGTATTCTATATCAAGGGAGCGCCGGGCGTTGGGAAGAGCGGGCTGATGCGCCGTGTGGCTGGGCGGCAGAGCGCCGCAGGGCATACGGTGAGCCTGTTTTCCTGTTCGTCCGACCCGGATAGCCTGGACGGCATCGTGGATGAGACGTTGGATGTGGCTATGCTGGACGCGACCAGCCCGCATGCATACGATCCGCTGCTGCCCGGCGCGCGGGATATCCTGCTGAATCTGGGGGAGTTTTTAGATTGCGACGCGCTGTCCGGCGATACCGCACGGCTGGAGGAGCTGCGAACGCGCACGGCGGAATGCTTCCGGAATGCCTACGCATACCTGACTGCCGCCGAGGCGATTCGTTCGGCGGCGCGTTCGGTGGGCGATTTTCGAAAGCTTGAAAACGATCTGAAGGCACTGCTGCCGGACGAAGAACGTCCCGGCGGGCGCGAGAGGCGGTTTTTCTTGGGCGCGCACACGTGCAAGGGCTACGTGAGCTTTGCGGGGGATTTTGCGCGCGAGATCACCGTGCGAGTGGAGTGCCCGTTTGGCGGCGAGCTGCATGCGCTTTTGCGCGCGCTAGGCGCGGAGGCGCGGGCACGCGGGCTGGATGCAGTGTATTTTCTGGATCCGCTTTCGCCGGAAACGTATGCACAGCTGTATCTTCCCCAGCTGCCGCTGTTCATAACCGGCGAGCGCGTGCCGGCAGCGAGGGTGTATGACGGATTGTTTGACGATTCGCCGTGCGCGCCGCCGGAATATGAGGCCGTGCTGAACCGCGCGTATGGCTGTTTGCGTGCAGCAAAGGCATTGCACGACGAGACGGAGTCGCGATACATACCGCGGATGGATTTTTCGGCGTTGGTGGATGTGGAGTCGAGGGTGTATGGGGAGATGGACGCGCTGGAGCGTGCGGGCGGGGGAGCAAGCTCCCCCGCCGCCGGGCCTGACGGCCCTGCCACCCCCTTGAGA
>CAZKQB010000055.1:0-16779 GCA_964554795.1 uncultured Oscillospiraceae bacterium
GCAAAACTTGAACTGCCGAATGGCGGCAAGGAGGATGAATATGAACAAGGTTATCGGCGTTCCAACATTCTCTTCACCAAACCCCCAATTGTCCATGAATTCCTTTCCGTCAAGGAAGGTTGTCAGCGTTCGGACGCCATTTTCAACATGCTCCGCGGAAAGGAAACGAGTAAATCCGTCCTTCTCCTGCGCAATGAACGACCATTCCTCCTGACCTCCGGTGGAAGCGGCAACCGCGTCCTTCATCGGGTCTCCCTCCGCAATCGAAGCCTGCGGCGGCAATACCTTTGCCCTGATGGCCACGCCATCTAGCCCATGTACGCTCGCTGGGCCTGTGACGGTCATTTCGTAGGATACATCAAGCTTTCGCGATGGCATATCGTACATGCCCCAGACAAGGCTCTCGCCAATATGCGGAACGATGAACCATCCAGTCATCTCCTCACACAGAACGCGAAAGGGTGCCTCCTCCTTCCATGCAATCGAATAGTCCGGCAAGTGCGTCGGCAACGACCGTTTTTCTGCATGCTCCATAATAATTCCTCCTTTGGGCGGATACGGGTATGCGGCACGAAATCTTGTTCTTGCCGCATTCATACGACTTTTGACCGTGCCTTCCGGAATACGCAGCCGATCCGAAATCTGCTTCTGCGACAATCGTTCCTGATAAAACAGGCGAAGCATCAGCCGATCCTTCTCAGGCAAGCCGTCCAGCGTCTCATTCACAGCCGAGTCCACCGATGCGGCCTCCGCCTGATCTGGCAGGGTATCCATAAGCACCGTTCGGTTCTTCGCCTGTGCACGATACCAATCCGCGCATTTCCGTCTTGCAATGCCAATCCACGGGAGGAAGAATGCATTGCTTTGCAGGCCTGCAAAGCCCCGGAATGCGGCAAGGCACGTCTCCTGCAGCACATCCTCCGCGTCTGCACAATTTCCGATATGCGCCTTGATCCATCGCTCCACCGCTGTTTTGCTGGATGCAAGCAGCGTTTCAAACTCATCCATGGGCGTACCCTCCTTCCCTTGCGCTTGAAAACCGGCTTTCACCTATAAAGTCGTTTTCCAAAGGCAAAAGGTTCATCCGCCGAAAAAAGATTTGTTTTCCGTGGCTCGGCATGAAGGCTCCTGTTCTTTAAGCAGACAAGGTCATCCTGCCCTTTGTTCCGGACACTCACGCAGATTCCCCTGCGTTTTTTGTTTTGCGGACGTTGAACATTTTTCGATTATCTGCTATACTGGAACGTGAAACGAAACGCACGAAAGGCGGGCTCCATGAAAAAAGCGCTTCTGGCACTTCTGTGCCTTCTGCCGCTGTTCTGCGCCGCGCGCGCGGAAACAGCCTATAAAATCGGCGTGGACATTGAAAACCAGATTGTCACCGTGTACCGCGCGGATGATGACAGCGAGGATGGCATCGTCCGGCAGATGATCTGCTCCACCGGTCGCTCGAACAGCACGCCCCGGGGCACGTTCAAGCTGTTCACGCGCAAGAGCGTCGACCGCAAGGAATGGTATTACATCAGCAAGTACCGCTGCTTTGTGCAATACCCCACGCGCATCTACAACGACATTCTGTTCCATTCGCTGCCCTACAGCGAGAAGGATCCGACCACGCTCGATCAGACGGCGCTGGCACAGCTGGGTGACGCCGCCTCGCACGGCTGCATTCGCCTGTACAGCGAGGACGCAAGGTGGATCGCCGAAAACTGCGGCGACGGCACCGTATGCCGCATTTACACGGGCGGCACGCGCGACGACGAGCTGCGCGAGCGCCTGCTGGGAAACACCTACACCGTCGACGGCCCATGGAAGACCTACCGTGAATTTCTCGGCTGGGGCGAAAGCGGCGTGAGCCGTGCGTCCGGAGCAGAGGAAATTCTCGCGCTTCAAACGCTTCTTAAGGCCTACGGCTATTATGACGGTGCGCTCGACGGCGCGTACTCCACAGAAACAATCCTCGCCGTGAGCGCGGCGCAGACCACGATGGGCGAGGCGGCGAACGGGCTGGCAAGCGACGCGCTGCTTCTCGCGCTGGCAGAGGAGACCCTGCCGCCATCCACACGCACCACGCTCGAGCCGGGCATGACGGGCCCCGCCGTGCAGGCGCTTCAGGCGGCGCTAAGCCGCATCGGCTACTTCCCCGGCACGGCTGACGGCGAGTATTCCGACGCACTCGCGCAGGCTGTGCGCCTGTTCCGGCTGGCGCATGGGCTTGGCGACGCGGCAAGCGCGGATTCGCAAACGCAGGCTGAGGCGCTGGCCGCTGCCAAGGCGTACAGCTATCCGGATGGAACGAAGCTCGTGCTGTCCATGACCTCCGCAACCGTGGCCACGCTGACCGGTGCAAAATCGCTTCAGCTTCGCGAGCGCGGCACCTCCGCATCCGCTGCGCTGAACTGCTACCTCAAGCGCGGCGAAACCGCGGACGTGCTCGAAAAGGGCGAGACGTGGAGCCGCATTTCGCTGAACGGCACGGAGGGCTACGTGAAAAACTATTACCTCACCTTCGGCACGCAGATTCGCTACATTGAGCAATACATCGAACCCTGACTCCCAAAATCCATTCAGAAAAGGAAGGTTTCCATGGCAAAGCTTTACTACCGGTACGGCGCGATGGGCTCGTCGAAGACGGCGAACGCCATCATGGTTCAATACAATTATATGGAGCGCGGACAAAGGGCGTTGATTCTGAAGCCCCGGCTGGACACGCGCGACGGTCTGCGCGTCGTGGCCTCGCGCAGCGGACTGCGGGCTGACTGCCTGTATATAGAGGAGCTGGATACCGTAAACCCCGCCGATTACGACTGCCTGATCGTGGACGAGGCGCAGTTCCTCACCCGTGCGCAGGTGGAACGGCTTGTGGCCATCGTAGACGAGCTGGACGTGCCGGTAATCTGCTACGGTCTGCGCGCCGACTTTCAGGGCAACCTGTTTGAGGGCAGCCGCTGGCTGCTGGCATGGGCGGATACCATTGAAGAGATCAAAACCGTGTGCTGGTGCGGCCGCAAGGCAACCTGCAACGCCCGCATTTCAAACGGCCGCGTGGTCAAGGCCGGCGAGCAGATTATGCTCGGCGGAAACGAAAGCTATGTCGCCCTGTGCCGAAAGCACTGGGCGCAGGGAAAGCTCGGAAACGAAGGAAAGGAGCTCTGACCAATGGAAAAACGATTTCAGGATTTTCTGACGCAGCTGGAAACGGCCGTGCGCGAAAAGCAGATTCCCGGCGCCGTCGCGGCGATTGGCCGAGGCGATGAGTTGTACGCGCTGAAGGCCTACGGAAACGCCATCATCACGCCAATCGTAGAGCCAATGACCGAGGACACGCTTTTTGACGTAGCGTCGCTGAGCAAGCTGGTGGGCGTGTGGTCGGGCATCGTTCAGTATCTGGCGAACGGACAGCTTTCGCTGGACACGACTCTCCCTGAGGCGATCGGTCGCCATACACACGAGGCGCTCAAAGGCGTAACGGTGTGGAACCTGCTCACGCACACAGCGGGGCTTACACCGTTTCACGACACATTCGAATTCGGCGACACGCGTGATGCGCGCATTCAGGGGCTTTTAGACCTCGCGCCGGTGGCGGAGCCGGGCAAGGAGGTCGTATATTCCGACCTCAGCTTCATCTTCTTAGGCGAAATTCTGGCGCGTCTGGCCGGAAAGCCGCTGGAGGCGGCCGCAGCGGACACGTGGCGTGCGCTGGGCATGAACGACACCTGCTTTAATCCCCCGAAGGGCGCCTATTGCGCGGCGACAGAGATTCGCGTGGGCGAAACGCTGCCCGTGCGCGGCACAGTGCATGACGAACGCGCCGACCAGCTGGGCGGCGTAGCCGGGCACGCGGGCGTGTTCTCCACGGCGCGCGACCTGGCAAAATTCTGCGCAGCCCTTCTGCCGCCTACGCCCAGCCCGCTTTTTGACCCGGAATGGGTAAAGCGCTCGTTTGCCAACCAGACCGCCGCCCTCGGCAGCGACCGCGGTCTCGGCTGGATTGCTTACACCGAGCGCCCGGAGGGCAACATCGTGGGGCACACCGGCTTTACCGGCACCAGTTTGTGGCTGGACAGCGCCACTGGCCTGTATGTGGTGCTGCTTGCCAACCGCGTGCATCCGTCGCGCGACAACGACGCCATGTACCCCATCCGCAAGCTCGGCTACGAGACGATCTTCGGCGTTCCGTACGTCTGACATCTTAAGAACTCTTTCGAATTCGCCCCGGATTCGCCGGAAGGCCTTTCCGCGGAAGCCAAATTTTTCTGGTAAAATCTCCCCGTAAAACAAACGGGGGGATTTTTTCTATGGCTAAGAAAAAACGTCGACTGGTCGTGCGCATCCTTCGCTGGCTGGTTCTGCTGCTTCTGCTGGGTATATTGGCGCTTCTTGCGTGGGTCATCTGGATTCCGAAGCTGAGGCAGTCCATCACCACAACCTACGATACCTATACCGCCGCGCGCGGCAGCATTTCCAACGCCCTCAGCTTTTCCGGCTCTGTAAGCGTGGTTTCGTCCGGCTACATGACGGCCGAAGGCGACGGCACGGTGCGCGCCGTGTATGTGCAGGACGGCGACCGCGTGGAAAAGGGCGACCGACTCGCGCGACTGTCCAGCGGCGAAACGGTGAAGGCCGAGTTTGCAGGCACGGTAAACGACGTGTTGGTGGAGGCGGGCGACGAGGTGCGCTCGGGCTCGCAGCTCGTGCAGCTGGTGGACTTCACCAATATGAAGGTCACGATGCGCGTGGACGAATACGACATATCGGACGTATACGTCGGGCAATCCTGTCAGGTCACGTTCACGGCGCTGGAAAAGACATTCGATTCCACCATCACCCACATCAATCGCCTGTCCCAGTCGGCAGGCTCCGTGGCCTACTACACGGTCACCGCATCCGTCGAGGTAACGGACGACGTGCTGCCGGGCATGCAGGTTTCCGTGCGGATTCCCCGGGAGGAGGCCACGGACGTAGTGCTTCTGAAGATGGACGCGCTCAGCTTTGAACGCGACAACAGCGCCTACGTGTACACCAAGGACAATGCGGGCGAGCTTCAGAAAACACCGGTCGAGGTGGGCGTAGACAACGGGAACTATGTGGAAATCAAGTCCGGCCTGAACGAGGGCGACACGGTTTATGTGGAGGCCGAGGCGGACGAAGACGCCTCCGGCGGTCTCTCCGGTCTGCTGTCCGGCCTTATGGGCGGCAATCAGCAACAGTTTAACCCGCAGAGCGGCGGCATGCCGGACATCAGCAGCTTTGGCGGTGGCGGCGGCTTCGGCGGTGTCGGCTTTGGCGGCAGCAATGGCAATTCCGGCGGCCGCGGCAACCGCAGCGAGACGGGCGGAAGACAGCCGTAGGCAGGAGAGAAAGCATGAGCGATTTTTTCCGGATGAATCACATCTATAAGCGCTATCAGACCGGCGACGAGGCGCTGACCGTATTAAAGGACGTAAACCTGACCGTGGAGCCGGGCGAGTATCTGAGCGTGCTTGGCCCGTCCGGCAGCGGAAAATCCACGCTGATGAACATTGCGGGCTGTCTGGACACGCCCAGCGAAGGCGAATACGTGCTGAACGGCGCGCATGTGGATGAAATGGACGCGCATGCGCTGGCACTGGCGCGCAGCCGTGAAATCGGGTTTATCTTTCAGTCATCGCAGCTGCTTCCGCGGCTGGACGCACAGAAGAACGTGGAGCTTCCGCTAATTTACGCGGGTGTGCGGCCCTCCGAGCGGGCGCGAAGAGCGAAGGAAATGCTCGACCGCGTGGGGCTTTCGGATCGCATGCGGCATTTTCCGTCGCAGCTTTCCGGCGGGCAGCAGCAGCGCGTCGCCATTGCGCGGGCTCTGGTAACCGACCCTCGCATCCTGCTGGCAGACGAGCCTACCGGCGCGCTGGATCAGAATACCGGCAAGCAGGTTATGGCGCTGTTCCGTGCGCTGAACGACGAGGGACGCACAATCCTGATGATTACGCACGATCTTTCCATCGCCCGCTATGCCCGGCGCGTAGTGCACATTGTCGACGGCGTGCTGACCGAAGGCGGCGACGCGCGCACCGTACAAAGCGAGGATCGTGCCGACGCTTCCGCCTCCTCTAAGGCAGACGGCGCGTCCGAAGCACAGCCCGGGCCCATGTCCGGCGAAAACCGCGCCGCAGTCCCTTCATCGAATCGCGGCGCGGAGCAAAGCGAGGCGGCGTCATGAAACAGCATACCTGGATGACTGGGCTTCTCATGCCCTTTGAATGCGCGCGCATGGCACTGTCTGACATTCTCAAAAACCGCATGCGCTCGTTTCTTACCATTCTCGGCATTATGATCGGCGTAACGGCGGTTATTGCGCTGATCACCACGATCTCCGGCGTGTCCTCGTCGATCTCGGATTCCTTCGCCGGAATGGGCGCGGGACAGCTGACCGTGTCGATCACCGGCAGCGATCTGAAAAGTGGCCTGACCGACGAAAACCTTGAGACGCTGGAGGCGCTTGAACATGTGGACGGCATCGCGCCCACCGTGTCGCTGAGCACGCATCTGGTGCGCGGCGGAAAGCGCGAAACCGGCATTTCGGTCTCCGGCCGCAACGAATACTGGTTTGCCGCCGAGGAGGAGCTGGTGCGCCGCGGCCGCGCCGTGAACCGGCTGGACATTCAGCGCAAAAGCCGCGTGTGCCTGATCGGGCAGGATGTACTGGATGAATTCTTCTACGGCGTGAACCCGCTGGGCGAAACCATCTGGCTGAGCGGACTGGAGTTCACCGTCGTGGGGCTTCTGGACGAGGAATTTGAGGACGCCGACGTGATCGTTCCCTATTCCACGGCGCTCAAGATGAACAGCGAATCCGTCGTTACGCGCTTTACCGTCTATCTGGATGATGCGGCCAACTCAGAAAGCACGCAGACGCTTCTAACCGCCGCGCTGGACGAAATGTTTTCCTACGAGGATGATTGCTACGAAATCACCGAAATGAAGGCGCTGGAAAGCACCATGGACGAGCTGCTCGGCATGATGAGCGCGCTGCTGGCCGGCATCGCCTCCATCGCACTGGTCGTCGGCGGCATCGGCATCATGAACATGATGCTTACCTCCGTGACCGAGCGCACGCGCGAAATCGGCCTGAAAAAGGCGCTCGGCGCACAGTCGTGGCATATTCAGCTGCAATTTTTGCTGGAATCGTTCCTGTTGTCAATGCTGGGCGGCCTGATGGGCGTGGCGCTGGGTCTGCTTCTCAGCCTTGTCATGTGTGAGTACATGAGCATCGGCTTTCATTTATCCTATGGCGCAATCGCGCTGGGCACGGGCTTCTCCGCCGCGGTCGGCATACTGTTCGGCTGGGCTCCCGCGCGCAAGGCGAGCCGCCTGAACCCCATCGACGCACTCAGAAGCATGTAAGAAGGGAGGAACCCGCCATGAAACGCATCCTTGCATGGACGCTGGTCGCCCTTATGGCGCTGTTTGCGGCGCACGCTGAGGCTGGCGCCACGCCCGCTGAAGCGCCCGCAGCGACCCGCTCTCCCACCTCAACCGATACACCTGCTTCCACCGACGCGCCTGCTCCAACCGACGCGCCCACTCCAACCGACGCGCCTGCTCCAACCGACGCGCCCGCTTCCACCGACGCGCCCACCTCAACCGATACACCTGCTTCCACCGACGCGCCTGCTCCAACCGACGCGCCCGCTCCAACCGACGCGCCCGCTCCAACCGACGCGCCTGCTCCAACCGACGCGCCCGCTCCAACCGACGCGCCCGCTTCCACCGATGCGCCTGCTTCCACTGACGCGCCTGCTTCCACCGACGCGCCCGTTTCGGGCGAAGCGACGCCGGGCGAAGCTGAGGATGAGACGGAGTTCACTCCCGGCTACGTGCGGCTGGCAGGAGGCACGAGAATCTATTCCGACGAGAATTTGAAAAACACGCTCGGCGTGCTGATGGATGGCGGCGTGGTGTATGCGTCGAGGAAAAGTAAATCTGAAGATACAACGGTGCTGCGCATAGCCTTCTCCGTAAACGGGCAGGTCATGACCGGCTGGCTTCACGCCGACGGACTGACCGTGATGTCGGCGGAGGATGGGCAGGCATACGCCGCGAGCATCGACCCTAACGGCGAAAGCGCCCTTCCGCTGGAGGACGTCGTGCTTGCGCCGGGCGGGCAGGAGCGTCCCTCCGGCGGCTGGGGCGGCGGAGGACGCGGCGGAGGCCATGGCGGCGGTGTACAGCCCGGACAGGCCACCACATCCAGCCATGGGCGCGGCAGTCTGAACGACACCCCGTACTGGGGCGTTTCCCTTGAAACGGACGACGCAGAAACCCGTGCGCTTACCCTTGGCGGCGAAGCGCTGAACCTGACCGTTCTCTCGGAGGAGGGTACCTTCACGGCGGTTCTTTCGGACGGCACGCTCACGCTCACGCTGACAGGCAACGCATCCGCGCTCTCCATCGGCGGCGATGCGCTGGAAACGCTTTTCGAAAGCGGCATCCATGTCCTGCATATCGAGCATGCCGACGGCTCGCTCACCGTGCTCACGTCGGAATGGCTTTCCGGCAGCGCCTACGATCGGCTCCGCGCCCGCGGCGTAACGCCAAATCTTCTGACGCTGGACGTCGCCTTCGAGGCTGCTGCCCCGAGTCTAACCCTTCGCACCGGCGAGGAGACCCTTCCGGTGGACGGTCGGAGCCTGACGCTCACGAAAGGAGGAAGCGCGCCATGAAATGTACGAAGCGCCCCGCGCCAACGACTGCCGATGAAGGCTCGCGCACGGTGAACACTGCACCCATCCGCACGCCAAAGCGGCTCCCGCCGACAGGCAGGCACGAGAAAAGGAGGCGTATTCTGAATCCCGGGCGCATTCTTGCGCTGTCCCTTGCTTCTCTCCTGCTCCTCATCACTGCCTGCGCCGAAGCCGTCGCCAACGATGCAGCCGTAACGGCCGGAACGCTCGTTCCCGTTTTCGCCGCAGCGGGCGGCGTGCTGGAAAGCGTTTCCGTACAGGTCGGGCAGTCGGTTCGTGCGGGGGACTGCGCGGCGCAGGTCGAAACCACGCGGGTATACGCGCCGATCGACGGCACGGTGAACGGCCTGTTTCTCAAGGTGGGCGCAGACGCCTCGTCCGGGCTGTACCTGGAACCGAAGGAAACATACACGATGAACGGCTCCACGTCCTACGCCGACTCGGCAGGGAAGAACGCATGGCTGCAAATCGGAAGCGCAGTCACCCTGTCCTGCACGCGCGACTCCACGCACATCGGAGCGGGAATCCTGCTTGCGGTGGACGGCGGCACCTTCTCCGTGCTTCCCACAGCGGGTGAATTCTTTATCGGCGAGGCCGTGAACGTATACGCGGAAGCGGAGAGCGGCACCGCCCGCATTGGCCGCGCGACTGTAGCTCGCGCGGAGCCGGTAAAGGTGACCGGCGAAGGCACAGTCACCCGTCTGCTCATCGCGGACGGCGCACGCGTAATGAAGGGACAGGCTCTGTTTGAAACCGTGTCCTCGCAAAGCGGAACGCCTGAAACCGTCTGTCCTGTGGACGGAATCGTCACCGAGGTTCTGAAGACGCCCGGCGAAACCGTCTCAGAGGGCGAGCTTCTGTTCTATCTCGCGCCCGAGGATGACTTCATCCTCACCTGCTCGCTCACAGAGGCCGACGCCGCGTCTCTCTCCGTCGGCAATTCGGCGCAGGTCATATTCACCTTTGATGCAGACGAACTTCCCTATGACGCAGTCGTCCTCTCCGTCTCCTCGGCCGCCGCGCCAGCGGACGACGGCCCGCGCTACGAGGCTCGGCTTCGCCTACTCTCCCGCCCGGACGAGCTGCGGCTGGGCATGAATGCCACCGTTTACTTCCCATAAACCATAATAAGGAGGATTTCCCATGAAAACGATGCTTCGCGCGTTTGCGCTTCTGCTGATTCTGTGCCTGACCGCCGCCCCCGCGCTCGCTGCCGGAGAGGTTTCCTTCGAGGGAGTCGTTGCTTCCGATGCATCCGTACGCGTGACGGCTCCCATCGGCGGCTCGGTTGCCGACGTGAGCCTGATTGCCGGGCAGCGCGTTGCCGCGGGCGACCCGCTGCTTTCACTCGAGGGCGCAAGGGTCTACGCCACGCAGAGCGGTACCGTAACCGGCGTATTTGCTGCAGCCGGAGATGATCTGGATTCCATTGCGTCCCGCTACGGCGCGGCGCTGTACATCGAACCGGAATACAGCTTCACCGTCTCCGCCACCACCGACAAGGCCTATGACAGCGCCGACACCCGGCTGGTGCACATCGGTGAAACGGTGTATCTTTCCAGCGCAGCCTCCACAAAGCTGCGTGGAAACGGCATTATCACCGCCGTAAGCGGCACAAGCTACACCGTGGAGATTCGCGAGGGCGACTTCCAGCTGAGCGAGAGCGTACGCATATACCGCGAGGAAACGCTGACGTCCACCTCCCGGTTGGGCACCGGCAGCGTCGCACGCGTGGATCCGGTCGCCGTTACGGCCACGGGCAGCGTTTTGAAAATGTGCGTACAGAACGGCGACATCGTGCGCGTTGGGGATGTGCTGTTTGAAACGCTGGACGGCACGTGGGACGGCCTGTACGCCGCCGGCGCCGATGTTGTAGCCACGTCCTCCGGCATTGTGGAAAGTATGTCCGTCTCCGCAGGCGACACCGTAAAGAAGGGCGACACGCTGGCCGTCATTCATCCCGACGGCAGCCTGTACGTTTCCTTTTCCGTGCCGGAAACCGACCTTGGCAGCGTGCATGAGGGCGATTCGGTCGAGCTGGAATTCGTGTGGAGGGACGACGAAACCGCCCGCATTCCCGCCACGATCACATGGCTTTCGCACATCAGCGATTCCTCCTCCGGAGAAACCACCTATGAAGCCCGCGCCGCCTTCACGCCCGACGCCGACACCCGCCTCGGCATGAACGTAATCGTTTACCTCACGCAAGGCTGACCAAATTTCCGGCGGCGCATGCTCGCGCCGCTGTTTTTATAGAAAAAGGCGAGCCTGCGCGCGAAGGCTCGCCCGGTTTTCCTAAACGGTGTTCTGGCGCAGATCAAACGACAGACCCCGCTTTATGCGTCTGCGTATTCGGCCGCTGTAAGAATGCCCTCGGGAATGGCTTGCTTCCATTCGGGGTTCTCTACAGACTGCACCCTTTTCCGAAGATGGCTGAAAAATGCGGCGTTGCGGGTCTTCTCCATGAGGTCTCTCCGAATCCCGTTATTCCGAAGCATCCACATAGTCAAGCGTCCAACGAATTTCATCGAGAATGGCTTGCTTCCATTCGGGGTTTTCAACACGCTGAACGCGCTTTTGAAGACAGCTTACAAACTCCACGCTTCGCGTGCGATCGGCAATATCTTCAAACACCTCGCTCAGCCAGTAAAGCTCCTCGTCCGTGCATTCGTTCAGGATAAAGTCAATGGCGGCTGGCATGTCTGCGCAAATCGCGTCGACCTCGGATTGCCATAAGCTTACCTCGTAATATTCGTCCGGGTTGCCGTGTATTCTCAGGTGGAGCGCATCCTTCAGCGCTGCAATATTGTCCATACCATCACTTCTTTCTTCTTGGCTGAATATTTTCCGGAAAAATTGTGGCAATTTGTCCATTAGTCTTTTTTACGCCAACTTTCACGCTTTTATACACACCCCATATGGTAACACCGTCTTTCACGCCGCGATTGTGTTTAAGCCCACTAACGTGTTCACCAGCGCGAACCATGTCTCGCTGGCTCCACGACTTTGGAAACCATGCCATTCCTGTTCCGGTTTTCTTAAACTTGGAATGCGTCGATGGAATGTTTCCGGCTCTGACACCATTAGAATACGTCTTGACGATGTTATACTTGATCCCGTTTTTATCCAAAATATCAAGCCCGCTTTGCCCATGACCGCCGCTCTTGATGTTCTGAATTTTCCCTGTGCGCGGATTGCGAGTGAAGCGTCCATCGAAGGAATGGATTAATGCGCCGTGATGCACTCGCTTGCTGCCGTGCGATGTATAATACCGTCCGGAGTCGCCGGTTCCCATCAATTCACCCTCCTTCGCTTCTGCGTAATCCAGTCATTATAGTGGACGCAGTGAAGGTCGGTCGGAATGTCAGAAAACACATCGGAAGGCATTGCACCATGAATCAGAACGATTTCCGGCTCAAGAAACGTAAGCATAGAGTGAAAACCATCATGAAAATGCCGTTTATTTTCTTTACCGCAAATGCAACCGTAGGTGCTGACTGACACGATACCATGCTTCTCAATACCCAAAAAGGCAAAGGGAATGTCAGTTATCCCCGGTAAATAGCTTCGCTCATCACCCCATCTCACGTTCGGGATCACGTTCAAGCCCTGCTCCTGCAGATAGCACCCGATTGCTCGGCTCTTATATGTATTTGCCATTTGAAGAACCAATGGCATATCGCGATATAGCGAGCAGTCCGGCGTGATAATGCCGGGGAATCTGTAAAGGCACTCAATATACGGCTCAGGATTGTGCAGGAAGTCTCTGAAAACCATGTCACATTCATAAAAATGAACGTATTCCGTGCAGTCTGCCGAATAAGCCAGCTTCGAGAAGGGAATCAGATTTTCAGGAATTTCCACTCGCTTAGGCGTGGTCACGATGGGGATATTCAGCACTTCATCAAAGTTGGCTGCCTTTACGAGCCACGAACAATAACCGTCGTCCAATTTATCCAAAAGTCACCTGTACCTTTCTCACTCAAAGAAAGTGATCGTTTTGTGCAAAATACAACGTCTGTTCACGCACAAAAAACTGCCAAAATGCAAAAGCTTGCTTGCAGTCAGAATCCAGATGTGGTACACTTTCTAAACTCTATGTGGGATTGTTACCACGATCCTGCCCCTGAGCGCATTAAGTGAGTTGCGGGAACAACTTTCTCAATGCGCCTTTCTGTGCAATTTCGCTGCGTTCAATAGGCATCACCCCTTTCAATGAAATCGTTCATGATCTCCTCGACAAATCCAGAAGATCGATGAAGTAGTACTTTCTTCCACGCTGCCGGTCGTCACCCAGCAGAACATGCATTTCCTCCAGCTTATCAAGATAACGCTTCGCTTGACCGGGCGTTACGGAAAGCTGCTCAGCAAGGTACGAGACGGTGATGATGGGCTGGGTAAAAATGCACTCGATGATCTTATCGAAGCGCGGGCTGTTTATGCCTTCCTGAACAACGGCCTTTGTTTGTTGGTATAGTGCATTAAGGCCGTCAATGTAGCCAATCAGGCTTTTCGCCTGCATCGTGCATTTCTTGATAAAGTAGCGAATCCATTCGTTGTAGCTGTTGACGCGGGAGTCGGACAGCATTTTGTAATAAACAGCCTTGTCTTGAGAGATGGACTCACTAATATAGAAAAACGGGAAGTTGATAACCTTCGCCTTGTACAAGTACAAGCTAACCAGCAATCGACCGACACGCCCATTTCCGTCTTCAAACGGATGAATTGACTCAAACTGCGAGTGAATGATAGCAGCCTTAATCAAAGGATTGATGCCGTCATTTATGTCGTTCATGTAGGCAAGCAATTCCCGCATATATCGCCCCGTCTCCGTATGAGATGGCGGGGTAAAGACAACCGTGCCTGCGCTGTTGACAATATAGTTGTCCTGCTGCTTATAGCGACCAATGCAATTCGCTTTGGAGGGAGGTAGGATTCCTTCCATCATCAACCGATGAAGCATATGCATCAGTTCGTCAGTGAAGCCCGAGGTTCGCAGGTGTTCAGTACCGTGAAGCAGAGCCTTTGTATGGCCGCGATACTCCTTCATAACCTTATCGTTTTCATTGCGTGAAGCAGCGAGATTGTCCGCGAAGACATCTGTGATGGTCGTTTGAGTCCCTTCAATTAACATGGAGGAGATGGCTTCCTTATTTCGAAACATCGGTATCAATATGCCATTGAACTGGTACCCATCAATCTTTGCCTCCAATATTCCCAACAATTTGGAGGCTTCGAATAGCTCGTTCAGAAAGCTATTTGCATTGTAATCGCCTGCGCGTTCTTTGATCGTTTTAAGCATTTTATCCACCTCTATCGCCTATTATATATCGCAACGAGGTGTTTGTCAGCGCTTTATCTGCATCTTTATGCAAAATATGCAGATTATGTGTGAAATAACAGTGATTACATGCATTTAATGCCGAAACGTGCTTGTAAAAGGCTCAAGGGGCGATTCGCAGATAGGAAACGCAGGAGGCTGCGGACAAAGCGGAGGCTCGCTCGGAATTCAATCAATGCTGCCGCCCCGCATCGTATAGCTCCCGTTCACGGAAAGTGCCTGACAAAGCAAAACGAGCGCAAGCGGAACCACGGCAATGACGCTCATCCATACGTTCAGTCTCAACTTTCGCAAAAGATAATATGCCGATCTCTCTTCCGTAGGAGGCGTGCACAGGAAACGACGCGCCCCCGATTGTTTATGCTTTGGGCATGCAATTACTTGCCAAGAGTGCAATTGTGCCCCAAATAGCCATCTGCTTTGCCTCCGCCATACGAAGTAGCCTGCGGCAGAATTTCGTTTCTACCGCAGGCTCCATATTCATCCTGTGCCGTCTTCGAGAGTTACGAAAGCCGCTCAAAATCCGCCGCCCCATGCTTGCAAAGCGGGCAGACGAAATCCTCCGGGAGCGTTTCGCCCTCGTATACATAGCCGCACACACTGCATACCCAGCCGGTCTTCCTCTCCGCGGTCGGCGCAGCCGGCTTCACATGCTCTCGATAATAGCCGTAGCTCATCGACGACGCGTCGCTCAATACCTCGCTCTCCTCCACGTCGCCGATGAACAGCGTGTGGTCGCCACAGTCCATCGCCTGCGTCACGCGGCAATGGAAGCGGGCGTTAGCAGCTTCCGTCAGGTAAATCAGCCCGTCCGCACCGCGCGCGAAGGCCGTGAAATCAGAAAGCTTGTCCGCGTCGCGCCCGGAACGGAAGCCGAAGCGCTCGAACAGCGCCAACGGCGCTTCCTCGGTGAGCACCGAAACGGCGAAGCGCCCGGTTTTCGCAATCATGTCATGCGTCAGGCCGCTCTTATGCACGGCGACGGCCAAACGACCGGGATGCTCCTCCACCTGCATGCAGGTGTTGATAATGCAGGCGTTGTCCCTTCCCTCCTCGCGAGCAGACAGCGCAAACAGGCCGTAGGTCAGCCGGAACATCGCCGCAGGCTCCGTTTCACCCTCGATTTTCTCCGCAGCCGTCACCGCAGCCGTAGCCGGCATCGTGGCGCGAATGGCCTCCACCATGCGGTCAACCTCTGACAGCTGGCCGTCTGCCAGCGCCGAGCGAATCGTGACCCTCTCCTCCAGAATCGTGAGATTTTTGCACTTTTCCAGAATGGCGCGCATCTGGTTTCCACTCACCGGCGCCCATGAACCGTTCTCGATCAGCGCCACGGTGCGGTTCTGGATGTTGTGCGCCGCCAGATCGCGCAGCGCCTCCTCCATGCGAATGAAAATGCCGCCGTTGTAGGTAGTGGAGGCGAACACCAGATGACTCCATTTGAACGCCGCAGAAACGATGTCGCTGCCCGGCCGCACGGATACGTCGTACATGTCCGTTTCAATGCCTGCATCGCGCAGACGGCAGGCCAGAATCTCCGCCGTATTTTCAGTATTGCCGTAAACGGAGGCGTATGCGATCATCACGCCGACCTTCTCCGGCTCATAGCGGCTCCAGAGGTCGTACTTCTCAATATACGCGCCCAGATTTTTGCGCCAGACGAAGCCGTGCAGCGGGCAAAGCATGGAAATCTTCACCGAGGCCGCCTTCTTTAAAAGTGCCTGCACCTGCATTCCGTACTTGCCCACGATATTGGTGTAATACCGCCGCGCCTCGTCCAGATAGTCGCGGAAGAAATCCACCTCGTCGGCAAACAGCGCTCCGTTCAGAGCGCCAAAGGTGCCGAACGCGTCGGCAGAAAACAGGATGCCATCCGTTTCGTCATACGTCACCATAACCTCCGGCCAGTGCACCATCGGCGCCAGAAGGAAGCGGAACGTGTGCCGCCCGGTCACGAGCACATCTCCCTCGCCGACCGCACGCGCATTCGCCACAGGCCCATAGAACCGTGCAATCATGTCCAGCGCCCGCGCCGTGGCAATCACCTGTGCCTCCGGATAGCGCAGAAGCAGCTGTGAAAGCAGCGCTGAATGATCTGGCTCTACATGCTGTATCACAATGTAATCCAGCGACCGCCCGCCCAGCGCATGCGTCACATTCTCAAAAAATACCTTTTCCACCGCCTTGTCCGCAGTGTCAAACAATACCGTCTTCTCATCCTTCAGAATATATGCGTTGTAGGAAACGCCCTCCGGCACGGAGTATACGCCCTCAAACATGGCTAACCTTCGGTCGTTCGCGCCCACCCAAATCAAATCCTCAGTAACCTTTCGCGTGCAATACATGTCTTTCCCTCCTGACATTCACGATCATATCATATCCCGTCCGCCCTGTCACGTGATAATTGCAACGAAAGCAGCCCTCATCGCCAAAACCAAAATCCTCACTAGAACACCCCCAGGAGAGCGCGAGATAGTGTGAAGCCTCTCTCACCCCGTCACCCGAGGGGGACGTAGGGGAGCAAGGCGCCCCACGCCCGTTCCGTCGGAAACCAATAATCTCCGTCAGAACAGCCCCCGGGAGAGCGTGAGAGGGTCGAAACCCTCTCGCACCCGTCACCCGAGGGGGTGTAGGGGAGCGGAGCGCCCCACACCTTGCATCGTCGGAAACCAAATTCCTCACCAGAACAACCCCGGGAGAGCTCGAGAGGGCCAA
>CAZKQB010000056.1:0-15560 GCA_964554795.1 uncultured Oscillospiraceae bacterium
ATTGAGATTGGCGTTGACCGCCGACCGCACAGCAGACGCGACTGTACTGCCAGTAGGAACGCAGATATACTTCTCCGTTCGATTGATGACGATGCGGATCGAAACGCGATAGCGGACGCGATGAAATTCGTGACCAATCAAATTGACGAGCTATCTGAACCGGTATCAGAACCTTGACCGATTCTGAAAGCGGGGGCGCCAATCACAAGGCGCTTTCGCTTTTCTTTTCTCAAAAAAAAAAAAAAAACGAAACGAATAAAGGAGAGATTTTTCATGTTTACGGATTCGGTAATCAACATTGACGATACCCGATTCATCTATCACACCAATTTTGCGGGGGATCCGGAGAAGGATCGCTTCGGCGATATTCGGCGCAAGGCGAATCTTGTGATTTCTGATCCCGCACTGGTGCAGAGACTGAGAGAAGAAGGCGTCAACGTTCGCGAAACCCGTCCCTTCAGGGATCAGAATCCCGAGGAGTTTATCCCTGAATACTTCGTGCCGGTCTATTTAAAGTATCGCAAGCGTGACGGCAGTCCCGTTCGATATTTGCCGAAGGTTTATCTGGTTCAAGACGGCGTGGATATCGTGCCGCTGAACGAGGTAACGGTGGCCTGCCTGGACGATATTCGCGTTGCGAATGTGAACGTTTCCGTTGCGCTGCGCGAATACGATCCCATCACGCATCAGAAGAATCTGTATATTCGCACACTCTACGTAGAGCAGGTCATTGATGACGATCCCTATGCGGAGCGATACCGCAGACAGCGCGAAGCGCTCGCGGAGGAATCGCCGTTCTGAAAAAAAAAAAATACGGGAGGCACGCAGCATGAACGAAAAGTCAGTACGCGGACTTTGCTCCGCGGTCATTCTTCGAGCCATTCTCGACGCAAGCGAGGCGCTGGAGTATATTCGCGAGCACGACGAAGGCGATGACCCGCTCGTCTATAAGCACAGCTTGAGCGTATATGACGAATGCAGGCGGTTCTTTCTGAGCGACTGGTTTGTTCAGATGAATCCCACCGTGGTGGACGGCGCGGGTATGCTCGCGTATATCGCGCAGAATCCAATCTCATCAAGGTATCAGATAAGAGGTGCGGCCGATGGTGTCCAGTGAATACGTCATGCGTCAATTAATCAGCGCTCTGTACACAATTGCGGAGAACGCGGAGGAGTTTGTCGGAACGCAGCCGCTGTCGGGGGATTTATATATTACGATGCCGCGCTGTATCGCCGTCGCCGGGAAGAAGTGGATGAGAGCGAAGAGGAGCCGTTCTAAGCGGAGTTCTGGAAGGAGGTTCGAAAGGACTTCCTTCCTATGGATATTTGGAGGTGTTTGAAAATGAGTCGTAGCATTTCTGTTGAACATGTGGTCAAACTCGTAAAAGCCTGCGGACAGGATCTGATCGACAACGCTGAAGAAATCGTCGGAGCCAGAACGAACCTGAAAGAGCTGACGATCAATATCCGTATTCCGCTTGGACCGGAAATTTCGTTTCCGGAGATCATTGTAGATAGCGAAGCGATGGTCTCCCCAGACAATCTCTTCGATACTTTACTCGAATGAAAGGAATGGAGACGCCATGGCTGGAATTCGTCTCTTTGGTTATCAGCTGGATGCTATCCGTCGAATGAAGAACGGCTGCATCCTATGCGGGGGCGTGGGCAGCGGCAAGAGTCTGACGGCGATCAGCTACTATTATCTGCACAACGGCGGCGAGGTGGAGAGCGTATCCGGCGGCGAATATTTTCCAATGGATGATCCGCCCAAGGATTTATACATCATCACCACGGCGCGCAAGCGGGACACCCTCGAATGGGAAAAGGAAATGGCGCCTTTTCTGCTCTCGCCAGTCAACGAGACAAACCTCTATCAGAACCGCGTGGTGGTTGACAGCTGGAACAACATCGCCAAGTATACGGAAGCAGAGAATGCCTTCTTTATATTTGACGAGCAGCGTGTGGTGGGGAGCGGCGTGTGGGTGAAAAGCTTTCTGAAAATCGCCGAGCAAAACGAGTGGATTCTGCTGTCCGCCACGCCAGGCGATACGTGGAGCGAATACATTCCCGTATTCGTCGCCAACGGATTCTACAAAAACCGCACGCAGTTCATCCGCGACCACGTGGTATATTCGCGAGCGGCAAAGTTCCCCAAGGTCGAGCGGTATTTGGGCGAGCCGAAGCTAATGCGGCTTCGGGATTCCATTCTCGTCGATATGGATTTCAGGCGGCCGACCGTGCAGCATCACGAGGATGTATACACCGCCTACGATACCGCGCAGTATCGGGAAATCATGCGCAGTCGCTGGGATATTTGGAAAAACGAGCCGATTGAGAACGCCGGCGGGCTGTGCTATGCGCTGCGCAAATGCGTGAATCTGGACGCCAGTCGTCAGCAAATGGTTCTGCAAATCGCGGAAAAACACCCGAGGATGATTGTGTTTTACAGCTTCGATTATGAGCTGGACGCGCTGAAGGGTTTGGGCTGGATGCCGGGAACCGCGCTTGCGGAATGGAACGGACACAAGCACGAGCCGATTCCGGACAGCGAGCGCTGGGTGTATCTGGTGAATTACGGCGCGGGCGCGGAGGGCTGGAACTGCACGAAAACGGATACGATTCTGTTTTATTCTCAGCACTACAGCTATAAGGTCATGGTACAGGCAAGCGGTCGAATCGACCGGCTGAACACGCCTTATCATGACCTTTACTACTATCATCTCAAGAGCCGCAGCGGAATTGACATCGCGATCAGCCGCGCGCTTCGCGAGAAGAGGACATTCAATGAAAATCGATTTATCAAATGGTAACGGAGGCGAAACGAATGAACGGTTATATTTGCCTGATTCTGGCGGGTCTCGCGCTTTTGGCAGGCGCGACGATTGCCGCGAATCTGGTCATCAACTGGTACTTTAAGGCGAAGTCCAATTTTATGGCGCGCATCCTTCTTGCCGCGTCTAAGGCGGTCGAGTCCGCCGCAGGAAAGACCGGAGGAGGAAAGTGCGAATGACCGATGAGGAATTCGGCGGAAAAGTCCGAGGAATCTTCGACGAGATTAATCGGATGGACGCCAAGGACTGCAATTTGAAGCGGGACAATGCCAACATCAACGGCGATACCGCCATGGGTGCGATGCTGCAATACGCCGCGAACACCGCCAAGGAATATTATCTGGATACGATGGTACGCCCGGAAATTGCCGCGCTGCACCGAAACGGCGATATTCATATTCACGATTTGGACTTTTACGGCTGGACAACCACCTGCACGCAGATTGAGCTGCGAAAGCTGTTCAAGGGCGGCTTCGATACCGGTCACGGGCATTTGCGCGAACCGAAATCCATCGGCAGCTACGCGGCACTGGCAGCGATTGCCATCCAGAGCAACCAAAACGACCAGCACGGCGGGCAGAGCATCGTAGACTTTGATTATGCCATGGCGGACGGCGTGCATCTGACCTATAACCGATATGTGCAGGAAGCGAAGGATACGCTGGCAGAGCTCAAAAAAACGGAGTTATTAGGCGCTGACGAATGGGGTTGGGTCAAGGAATACGCGATGAAAAAGACCACCCGTGACACCTATCAGGCAATGGAGGGACTAATTCACAACCTGAACACCATGCATTCCCGTGCGGGTGCACAGGTTCCGTTCTCCTCCATCAATTATGGCACCTGTACTTTGTGGGAGGGGCGGCTTGCGATTGAACAGCTGCTGCTGGCGACGGAGGCCGGCTTAGGCAACGGCGAAACGCCGATCTTCCCCATTCAGATTTTCCGCGTGAAGGAGGGCGTGAACTACTATCCAAATGACCCGAACTATGATCTATTCAAGCTGGCCATGCGCGTGAGCGCCAAGCGGCTGTTCCCGAACTTCTCTTTCCTTGACGCGCCGTTCAACCTGCAGTACTACAAGCCCGGCCATCCCGAAACGGAGGTGGCATATATGGGCTGCCGTACCAGGGTAATGGGCAACGTATGCGGTGAAGAAATCGCGCCCGGGCGGGGAAACCTGAGCTTCACCAGCATCAACCTGCCGAGGCTGGCCATCGAAGCGCGCGGAAACGAGGAGTATTTCTGGATAAATCTTGAAGTGATTCTGAACTATGTCCGCGCACAGCTTCTCGACCGATACGAGGTGCAGAAAAACCGCACGGTGCGCAACTTCCCGTTCCTGATGGGTGAGGGCGTATGGATGGGTTCGGACAAGCTGGGGACGGATGATACGCTGGAGGATGCGCTCAAGCATGGCACGCTGTCCATTGGATTCATCGGCCTGGCGGAGACGCTGAAGCTGCTGTGCGGCAAGCATCACGGCGAAAGCGAAGAGGCGCAGGAGCTGGGCTTGAGGATCGTTCGGTATATTCGTTCCTTCTGCGATTCCGCCAGTGAGCGGTATGGACTGAACTTCACCTGCCTTGCCACACCTGCCGAAAGCCTGTCCGGACGGTTTGTGAAGCTGGATCGGGCGAAGTACGGCGTGATTGAGGGCGTGACCGACCGCGAGTATTACACCAACAGCTTTCATATTCCGGTGTACTACCCCATTTCCGCGGCTGAGAAAATCCGTTTGGAAGCGCCCTACCACGCGCTGACGAACGCCGGACATATTTCCTACGTGGAAATGGACGGCGATGCCAGCCGAAATCCCGAGGCGTTCGAGGCCATCATTCGGTACATGAAGCAATGTGGCATCGGCTATGGCAGCGTCAATCATCCGGTGGATCGCGACCCCGTGTGCGGCTACAACGGCATCATCAATGATATTTGTCCCAAGTGCGGACGCAGGGAAACGCCGAACGCGCCCTTTGAACGGGTGCGGCGCATTACCGGATATTTGGTCGGCACACTGGACAAATGGAACGACGCCAAGCGCGCGGAGGAACGCGACCGAGTGAAGCATGGGTTTTAGCGGCGCGCGGTTGCTTTTGGCGGTCAGAGCGGTTATAATAAAGGCGGAAGGAGCGTGCGAAGAATGTATACGATTGAAACGCTGAAAAGCATTTTAGAGCCAATCGCAAAGCGCCACGGCGTAAAAAAGCTGTCCGTGTTCGGCAGTGTCGCCCGTGGTGAAGCGACAGGCAAAAGCGATGTAGACCTTCTGGCGGATGTTCCGGACGGCTGGGGGTTATTCGCCCTGAGCGGACTCTATGCCGACATTGAGGGTGCGCTGACCTGTCCGGTCGATCTGGTAACGACAGGGATTGACGACGCACGGTTTCTTGAGAACATCCGGAAAGACGAGGTGATTCTGTATGAGCGATGAACAGCGTGACCGAGCAATCGTGCAGAAAATCATCCAATACTGCGATGAGGCGGCTGAGATTGTTACGGAATGCGGCGGTTCAAAGGACAGTTTCCTTGCCAACCGAACCGGACGCTATGCCACAGCCATGTGTCTGATGCAGATTGGTGAGCTGACCAGACAGCTGAGCGACGAAGCAAAGGCGAAGATGAGCGTTATATCGTGGCACATGATTCACGGCATGCGTAACATTCTCGCCCACGACTACGTCAGCGTGGACTGGAACGTCATCTGGGCAACGACAGCGAAAGATCTGCCCGTTCTGCGGCTGGTCTGCCATGGATATTTGGAAAGCTGAAAACCAAAGGAACACGGAATCCGAAGTCAATGATTTGGCTTCGGAATTTTTTATTTAAGGGGGGAAACAAGATGAGGATGGCAATGATTAACAACGCCCGCATCGTCCGCACGAAATACGGCTATTACGCGCTATATCTGGACGGTGTGTTTCAGGGCAACTTTGACACATATGGGGAGGCCGCGCAGGAGATGGACAGCATTCTCTATCCGGAGGAGGCGTTCGCACGATGAGACAAACATGGTACCGCATGTCACAGCTGGTCATCTGCCTTTTGATTCTGCTCTCCGCAGTTGTCACCATTCTTTTGGCGCGCGGAGATTCCGCGTGGGAGGCGATTGTGCTGTACTGGATTGTGCTCACGGGGAAGAACGTTTGCGACTATGCCGCTTCCATCGAAAACGCCGCAGGGTAAACAAAAAGACTACCGACCGTGAAGAGGATTTGCCACGCGCATTTCCTCTTCGTTTTTGCGCGAATGGAAAGGAGAAACCAAATGACGGCAAAAGAATATCAGAAGGAAGCCATGCGGACGGACCCGAGCGTCGGACGACCGATGTTCGCAAGCCGCGTCGCGTGGCGCATGGAACAGGGAGAGAATGCGCGTCTTCTCAACGGCCTGATGGGGTTGAGCGGGGAGGCAGGCGAGGCGCTCGACCTTATGAAGAAGCATATTTTCCAAGGACACGAGCTCGACCGGGCGCACCTGGAAAAGGAGCTTGGCGACGTCGCCTGGTATCTTGCTCTCAGCGCGGATGCGATGGGGCTTACGCTGGATGATATTTTCCAGCAAAATATTGACAAGCTGCGGGCGCGGTATCCGGACGGCTTCGATCCGAGCAAATCGGTGCGGCGAGCCGACGGAGACGTGTGAGGGATGTGCCCACTTTTATGCGCAAAACCGGGCTGTGCCCACTTTCCTTTGGACGGACGCGGGTTTGTACGGTCTGAAAAGTGGGCTTGTGGCCAAAAAAAGTGGGCAAATGGCCACTTTTGAAAAGAAAAGTGGGCAGAGAAAACGGGCAAAAAGACCTCAAAAACGGGCAAAAAGCAGCGTTTTTCGGCCTTTTTGAGGTCTTTTTGAGCGGTTTTCAGCGTTCGTGGCCAAAAACCCACTTTTTCTTTCTATTTTTTATAAAATTAAAAATTAAAGAAATATAGAGAAGTAAGCGAAAAAAAGTGGGTAAATGGCCACGAGGCGAAACATGCCAATTTGCAGGCAAAAGGAGGCATGCGGAAAGCCAAAGCCAAGCGTTGTGAGACCGCCGTAATCCAGCATCGGGAGGCATAGAATGAACCATCCTGATATTCTGGATGGAGGCGGTGCGAATGAAACGAAAACAGAGTATCTTTCAGCCGGTGGACGCAAGCGACCTATGGGGGAACAGCGGATACGATGAGGACGGAAACAGTGCTTACTGCGACCGGTGCGGAACCGGCCTGCGCTGGAGTTCTACAGACGGGCAATGGTACTGCCCCGACTGCGGGCAGACGCTTCACCGAGATGAATGGTTCAATTATATTGGCGCGGATCCGCCGAGTGCCATATGCATTTGGGGCTGCTCAGAGAATTACCCCTTCTGCCGAAAGTGCTGCACACGATATTTGACGAACCGATAGCCCCGCGAAAATCGCATAGGCTTTTATGAAGAGAAGGGACAAGTTGCCCCTTCTCTCTTCTTTTTACTGAAAAGAACCGGGAGCTGCCAACACAATTCCCGGTTCCGGTGTTACTTCGCCCGGATGCGCTTTGTGGTTGTGGCTACGCCGTTACACGAACGAACGATCACCTTGCCATCCTTACGCACCGATACGGTAACCCGGATGGGATGCTTCTTCATATTCTCACCTCCTCTGCCAAAAGTAGTTCCCTACACCAACATGACAAAGAGCGGCGAGGAAGTTGCATCCCCTTTTTCAGTATATTCGAAACGGCGCGATTTGTCAAGAAAGGGCTGCAAGCATGGCGACATCTGAATCCCGCTTTCAAAGCGGACTCATCCGCGAGCTGAAGGCGCGCTTCCCCGGCTGCATGGTTACGAAGCTGGATTCCGCGCACATACAGGGCATTCCCGATCTGCTGATTCTGCACGGGGCGCATTGGGCGGCGCTGGAGGTCAAGCGCGACGCGCGCGCGCCTCGACAGCCAAACCAAATGCACTATGTGAAAAAGCTGAACGGAATGTCCTTTGCGCGCTTCATATTTCCCGAAAACAAGGAGGAGGTTCTTGATGAACTGGAACAGGCATTCAGAGCTGGAGGGAATGCACGCGACTCTCTCTCCGAGTAGCTATCACTGGCTGGGATACGACGATGCGAAGATGGCCGATGTATACCGGCGCAGGATGGCAATCGCGCGAGGCACAGAGCTGCACGCTTTTGCGGAGAGCTGCATTCGGCTGGGACAGAAGCTGCCGAAAAGCACGAAAACGCTGAACACCTACGTGAACGACGCCCTTGCCTACCGCATGACGCCGGAGGTGCTGTTATATTACTCGCCTAACTGCTTTGGTACGGCAGATGCCATTTCCTACCGGAACGGCATGCTCCGCATACACGATTTGAAAACAGGCGAGATTCCCGCGCACATCGAGCAGCTGATGGTGTATGCCGCGCTGTTCTGCATGGAATATCGAGTGAAGCCGGAGGCAATCAAGACCGAGCTTCGCATTTACCAGAATGACGAGGTGTTATATCACAAACCGGAGGCCGAGGAAATTCAGCTTGTGGCTGACAAGATTCTCGCCCTTGACAAGGTGATCAAACAGATTCGCAGCGAGGAGGAGGGCTAATCGATATGGGACGGGTTGCCGACGAGATTCTTATGCACATCGGCGTGAGCGCGCTGGACGGTGCGCCGGGAAGAGGCTCCGGTCGCTACCCGCTGGGAAGCGGTAAGGATCCGAACCAGCACAGCGGCGACTTTGCCAGCCGCGTTCAGGAGCTGCGAAAAAGCGGCATGACGGATTCGGATATTGTTACGGCGCTGAATCTTCGAAGCACGACGCAGCTTCGCGCCGAATACTCCACTGCCGTGAACAACCGCCGTGCGGCTCGCATCAGTCGGGCGCGTGCCCTGCTGGAATCGGGCAAGAGCCACGCCGAGGTTGCTCGGGAAATGGGAATCAACGAATCGACTCTGCGTTCGCTATTAAACGAACGAGCCGCCGCACGCACATCCGCCGCGAAAAACACGGCGGATTTTCTTCGCTCTCAGGTAACGGAGAAGGGCATGATTGACGTTGGTACCGGCGTAGAGCGTGAATTAGGCATATCCCGCGAGAAGATGACGCAGGCGCTGGCCATTCTGCAGAAGGATGGCTACACGGTTTACGGCGGCGGTGTAGAGCAGGTGACGAATCCGGGCAAGCAGACGCACATGCTGGTGCTTTGCCCGCCCGGAACGGCGCACAAGGATATTTACCAGCTGGAGAACATCCACACAATCACCGAGTACAAGTGTCGGGAGGATGTAGACGGCACGGAGCATTTCGACAAAGGATTTGAATACCCGGCGTCGATGGATTCCAAGCGGCTGTTGATTCGCTATCATGACGATCCTCTGCCGAACGGACACCCCGCCGTGGAGAAGGATGGCACGATTGAGATTCGCCGCGGCGTGGCCGATTTAGACCTTGGAAACTGCCATTACGCACAGGTGCGCATTCTGGTGGATGGGGACAAATATATTAAAGGGATGGCGTATTACAGCGACGAGTTGCCGGACGGCGTGGACGTAGCGTTCAACACGAACAAGCCGCGCGGCAAGGAAGCGCTGAAGCCCATCAGCGCGAAGGATCCGAACAACCCCTTCAATTCGCTTCTGCGAGAGGAGGGCGGGCAGTATCATTATATTGACGAGAACGGAGAGCGCAAGCTGGGTTTGATTAACAAAACCCGGCAGGAGGGCGACTGGGGCGACTGGGGAAAGAACCTGCCTCATCAGTTTCTGGAAAAGCAGAGTCAGCAGCTGATTGACAAACAGCTGAAGCTTTCCCTGGCGGACAAATATGCCGAGTTTGATGCGATTTGTCAGCTGACGAACCCGACGGTGAAGAAGCATCTGCTGGAAACATTCGCCAACGACTGTGATTCCGGAGCCGTTCATCTGAAGGCCGCCGCGCTTCCGCGGCAGCGGTATCAGGTGATTCTGCCCGTCAGCACGATGAAGGACAACGAGGTATACGCGCCCAACTATGAGGACGGCGAGACGGTGGCGCTGATTCGTTTTCCCCACGCGGGAACGTTTGAGATTCCCGTATTGAAGGTAAACAACAAGCAGCCCGACGCTCGGAGAATGCTGGGCACGAATCCGCTGGATGCGGTGGGCATCAACACAAAGGTTGCGGCACAGCTTTCCGGCGCGGACTTTGACGGCGACACGGTTATGGTAATCCCCTGTAATTCGTCGAAGAGCGGAGTAAAAATCATATCCCGGGAACCGTTTAAGGAGCTGCAGGATTTCGACAACAAGATGGAATACGGCCCCGCAAGCGTGACCACCGATAAAAACGGCGAGGAGCATTATTTCCGGAACAGGCGCGAATACAAGCGCATGACCTCATACCAGACCCAGATTGAGATGGGAAAAATCTCCAATCTGATTACGGACATGACCCTGAAGGGAGCCACGACGGAGGAGCTGATTCGTGCGGTTCGCCACAGCATGGTGGTCATTGACGCGGAAAAGCACAAGCTGGATTGGCGGCAGAGCGAGACGGACAACGACATTCCGCAGCTGAAGCAGAAGTATCAGCTTCGCGTCAACGAGGACGGAAGCGTCAGCACAGGGGCTTCCACTTTGCTTAGCCGCGCAAAATCCCGTTACGATATTCCCCGGCGCGAGGGTGCCGGACGAATCGATCCGGATACGGGAGAGGTTGTGTATAAGACCGACGACAAAACGTGGATTGACCTAAAGACGGGAAAGCTCAAGCGGCGCACGCAGCAATCTACTCTTATGGCTGAGGTGAAGGACGCGCACAGCATATCCTCCGGCACACCGCAGGAGGAGGCCTATGCCGACTACGCGAACCATCTGAAGGCGCTGGCGAACGATGCCCGCAAGGAGCTGGTCGCTACGGGGCGAATCAAATACAGTGCGGCGGCGAAGGAGGTTTACCGCACAGAGGTGGGAGACCTGGACGCGAAGCTCGAAATCGCACTCTTGAACGCCCCTCGCGAGCGCCAGGCGCAGTTGGCGGCCAACAGTGAGCTGGATGCGCTGAAGCGGGCGAATCCGGGGCTTACAAAGAAGGAGATTAAGAAGCTTGGGCAGCTGGCGCTCGTCCGGGCGCGCACTCGATTCGGGGCTCAGCGCCACCCGATAGATATTTCGGCCAAGGAATGGCAGGCGATTCAGGCGGGAGCCGTTAGCGAGAACAAGCTTACACAGATTCTGCGCTTCGCGGATATCGATCAGGTGCGCGCTTACGCGACTCCGAGAGTCTCGACGGCGCTCTCCTCCGCCAAGCAGGCGAAAATCAGCGCCATGCGCGCCTCCGGCTACACTACCAGCGAAATCGCCGCCGCATTGGATGTCTCTACCTCGACCGTTACCAAATATCTGAAATGAAAGGGGTGAACGAGCTTATGAACCAGACGGCAATGCTGACAACCTTTGATAATCCGTATGATCCGTTCACCCAGTTCGATCGCTGGTATCGGTTCGATGTCGATAAGGGCTATAATAGCTGCGCGTATCTGAGCCGAGTGGCGCTCGTCAGCGATGAGTTCAGCGAGGAGGAATACAACCGGGCAATCGAGCGGGCGATTGATGAGATTATACGCTATGATTTCATGAATCTCTATAAAAAGGTGACACGGCCGAGCTGACGACACGCGATTCAAGGTGGTTTTCGGCGTTTTTCGGCGTTTTTGCGCGGCAATTCAAGCACTCTTTGCCCTAAAACGGCAGGATTGCCGCGGGATTCTATTGCTCTAACGCTGAAAAACGCGTCATTCATCCAGAAAAACACTATTCCAACCCCTAAACCACCTCTTTACCACTTAAAAACCCTATAAAAACCACCCTATAGGGGGGGCTCGCCCCTCACCCCACCCCCTCATCGCCGCTGTCTTTGAAAAAGCTCCGGAGGGATATTTGAGGGGAATGCCTTTAAGGTGTCGGAGCGTGGCAATAGATGTAGATGTGGTAACATCAGAATTCATGATGGGTTAGGGAACTATGTTGGTGAATACGGTCTAGGTGTGGAACTGTATTGGCGAATGCAGACTGGGTGTGGAACTGTATTGGCGAATGCAGACTGGGTGTGGAACTGTATTTGTGAATACGGGCGGGGTGTAAATAGCTTTGAAGGATCGATATTTATGGAAAAGACCGGCTATGAAAAGTCAAGAGGCTAATCAGAGATAACAGCCGGGACGTAGGGGGAGTTGTCGCGGAGAACAGCGAAGATGATGGAGATCATTTTGCGGCAGATATGTCCGATCACGGTCATGTGGTCTTTGCCCTCGGCGCGTTTGCGCTCATAAAGCGCATGAATTGCCGGGTCTTTGAAGGCGGCGACAGTGGAAGAAAGCCAGATAGCTCGGCACAGGTAGGGCGAGCCGCGCTTTGACATTTTCATTCGAGTGCCGGAGAAGTCGCCGGATTGCTTTACGGTAGGATCGACGCCTGCATAAGCAGCGAGCTTTGCGGGCGAAGAGAAGCGCTTGATGTCACCGCCGATTTCAGAGAGGATGACGGCAACGAGCGTGGGGCCGATGCCGGTAATGGTTGTAAGCTGTGTATCAAAGCCGGACAGCAGGCGGGCGATTTCGGCATCGAAAACATCCACAGATGCTTCCAGAGAGCGAATCTGCTCGATGTACTGGCGAATGATGAGCGAGAAACTGCCGGAAGCCATCACAATACCGAAAGAATTTCTGGCTGCGGTCTGGATTTCAACGGCTTTTTCCGCGCCCAGTCTGCCGCGGCTGGCCTTTTCCAGAAGCACGGCAAGCTGCTGCGAGGAAACAGACAGCATTTCTTCTGGGGTCGTGTACTGGGAGAGAATCTCCATAGAGGATGCGCCAAAGGTATTCGAAAAGAGATTCTCGTATTCCGGGAAGACCTGGTCAAGCAAAGCAATGACCTTGCGTTTGAGATCGGAGGCCATGTCGATGACATAGAACCGCTGGCGGCAGAGCTCGCGCATGGCCCGAAGATCGCCGGGTTCTACGGAGGTTTCGCAATACCTGCCAAAGCGGATGACGTCGGCGATAATGACGCTGTCAACAGAATCCGTCTTGGTCTTGCGGATATACATGCCGCGAAGCGCATCGGACTGGATGGGGTTGATGACATGCACCGTGAAGCCATCGTTGCGCAGATGGGTGTAGAGCGTCAGCCAGTAGTGCCCCGTCGCTTCCATGCCGAACACGACGGGCTCCTTGAGGCTTCGTACCATGTCCATGAATTTGTTGTAACCCGATTGGGAATTGGCAAAGCGCAGGGCCTTGCGGACGACGCTCCCATCCTGAGCGATGACGGACGCTTCATGGTTACGCTTGGCAATGTCAATACCGACGAACAACATAGAAAACACCTCGAAAACTCAAGTTGCGGACAGTCCTCTGAACGAAGCGGGTCAAAACCTACTTGGACATGCGAAGACAGCAGAAATGCTGCGACATCCGGCTCATAAGTGAAATCCCGCAGGGACAGAGGTCACACTCTTTAGAAAGTGGACAGCAACCACATGGAGAAAACCGTGATTCTCTGTCCGCACGAGAAGATTATATCAAAATCCGAAGCGGATTTCGATACCCTGTGGTGCGGCAATCGCCGCGCGATTTGGAAGGTTAGCGTAGTAACGACTTTATTATAGTAGGGAGGAGAAAGTCATGGCTAAACGAGCAAAAGTGGCGGAATCCTCCAGGGTTCTGCCGAAGATGCGCCCTGCGTTGACGCCGGAGGCGCGCGAAAACCAGATGATCGCGCTTGCTATGGATCTGGTTGAGCAGCGACTTCGCGACGGATCCGCATCTTCTCAAGAAACCACGCATTTTTTGAAGTTGGCAGCCAGTAAAGAGATCGACGAGCTCAATCTTCAGCTGGCGCAGAAGGAACTCGAGCTAAAGGAAGCCAAGAAACAAGCCATTTATTCGGCAGAACGAATGGAAGCCCTCTACAATGACGCTATGGCAGCCATGAGCCGCTACAGCGGACACGCCAATGACGATGGATACGCCGATTATTCGAACCTACCATGAGCTCGTGAAGCGGGCGACCTTTCGTGAGCGCTTCGAATATTTGAGGTTGGGCGGCCAGGTCGGCGCGGACACCTTCGGCTTCGAGCGATATTTGAATCAGCGTTTCTATCATTCGGCAGAGTGGCAATCCATTCGAAACACTGTGATCGCTCGCGATCTTGGCTGCGACCTCGGTGTTGACGGCTACAGCATATTTGGAAAGGTCTACATTCATCACATGAACCCGATCACGACTACCGATATTCGAAAGGCTACGGAGTACCTTTCAAACCCGGAGTATCTTATTTGCACAACGCACAACACCCACAATGCGATTCACTACGGCGACGCGTCACTTCTCCCAACAGAGTTGATCGAGCGCACGCCGTATGACACATGCCCATGGAGAAAGGGAGGAAACGGAAAGGCATGATCAAATGGTTCGAATACGTTGACGTGTGGTCGAAGGTTAAGCGTGCGGCGAGAACCACCGTAAGCAAGGAAGGCAGCGGAGCGTACCCAACGAGTACATGGAAGAAAACGATTCTTCTGGCTGAGCACTCTCCTATTCGCCGAATTCAGTTTTCGTGGAAATGGCAGAATCTGAAGAGCTGGGTCTCGGTGCATTTCGTGAGACATTGGCTCGGCATCTGTCATTGGGTCTCTACTCAGCGCAGTGATCGGACAGGAGTCCCGAGAGACAAGCTTCCGCAGGATGCACTCGTTACGCACGAATGCGACGCAAATGCTCAGGCTCTGATTACGATCAGCCGGAAACGTCTTTGCCAGCAAGCAGCTGCAGAGACCCGAGCTGCATGGCTCGAGGTGAAAGACGCAGTTAAGACTGCCGACCCAATTCTGGCCTCTGTCATGGTTCCGGAATGCGTGTATCGTGGGTTCTGTCCGGAATTTCATTCTTGTGGATTCGTCGATACGGAGGAGTACATTCGCGCCCTTGCGGCATACAGACAAAAGGAGATCGAGTGATGGATAGTATTCTTGCAAGCGTGAAAAAGGCACTGGGAATCACGGAGGAATACGAGCATTTCGACGCTGACATCCTCATGCACATAAACACGGCATTGATGACACTCGCCCAGATCGGCGTTGGCCCTGCCTCCGGTTTCACCATCAGTGATAAGACCGCCACATGGAACGACTTTCTCGGCGACGACGCCGCTCGATTGAGTGGAGTGCAGACGTACCTTTTTCTACGAGTGAAGCTGGTATTTGATCCACCCGCTTCCTCCGCCGCTGTTGAGAGCCTCACAAAGCTGGCGAATGAGCTTGAGTGGCGATTGAATGTGGCCGGAGACAGGGCTATTTCCGATTTGTGAAGATTCTATGGCTTGTAACTGAAATTCAACATCTTAACAATGAATAATATGCTATAATGTCTGTAGTTTGTCAGGAATCACACATGCTGGTTGCCGCACGCGTTATTCCCTGACTCAGAGCAGTGAACACGGCTGGGCGCTGTAATCGCGCAGGCGCGACTGATATTCAAAAGCTTTGCGATGGAGGTACATTCGGATGAAACGGATTGTGCGAGGCAGTGCGCTGATGCTGATGGTTATGCTTGTCCTGATGACGTTGGCAGGGTGCGGTACGCAAAACGCTTCCGATTCATCTCAAACAACCGCGACGCCAACTTCGACGGCTGCGCTGACTGATAAAGAGTCGACAAGCACAATCGAATTGGATGCAGTTCAGCGCAATTCCATTGCAATGCTGAACTATCTAGCGGTATTGACGCAGGAAA
>CAZKQB010000057.1:0-14630 GCA_964554795.1 uncultured Oscillospiraceae bacterium
CCGCCTCGTGATGCCAGCCCCAGCCAAACAGCGACAGCCGTGCGCTGACCAGATCGTCCAGTCCGGCATAATAGGCCCGCTGCACTGCATCCATGGGCGCGCCGGGATGCACGTAGATCGGCATGTGCAGCGCCTCAGCAGCTTCCAGCACGGGCGTAAAGCGCGAATCATCCAGGAAGCCGCCCTCAAGAATGGCACGGCCACCGATGAGCACGCCCCGATAGCCCAGCTTTGCAGAACGCTCCAGTTCTCTGGCGGCGGCTTCGGGATCCGGCCACGGCAGTGCACAGAAGCCGGCGAATCGATCCGGATGCAGACTGAGGGCAGCCGCCAATTCGTCATTGGCATCCCTCACAGCTGAAACGGCTATTTCCGGCGGCAGCTGCTGCGGCTGAACCGGGCAGGAAAGCACCTGCATGTCGATGCCCGCTGCATCCATATCGGCAATTCGCTTTTCGCCGATGTCCGCAAAGAGCACCGGATCGGCATCGTATGGATATCCCTTGGCATGTGCCAGCGCCTGATAGGGCGCGCTGCCCCTGCCATATTTCGCCAGAGCCTTATTCAGCGCAGGACTGAGCGCATGCTCCTCAACCGTAATAATCCTCATAGGCTTCCCCTCATTTCATGATCGGCTCGCCATCGACCCAAACCTGCACGAGCTTCGTGCTGTCCGTTATGTTCTTGTCTGGACGGCCTTCGACAAGAAGCAGGTTCGCCCTCTTCCCCGGCGCAATCGATCCGAGACCATTCAAAGCAAACGCCTGTGCGTTTTTTGACGTTGCTCCCTGCAGCGCCTCCAGCGGAGACAGGCCGGCATCAACCAGCAATTTCATCTCCCTGTGCAGGGTGCTTCCATAGGCAACGCCCGGCGCGAAGCTGCCCGGGTTGGCGTCCGTCGCCGCCAAAATCCTCGCGCCGCTGTCCCGCAGCAGCCGGACGGCCGCCTCGGCATGGGCATAATTGGAGGGCTGATAGCCATTCCTCCCGGAATTCGCAAAGGTCTCCATCATGATCAGCGTCGGCGCAACGGCGATACTATTTTCTGCAATCGCACGCGCCAGCGCCTCCGGAAATGCCTCCTGCATCGGCACATGCAGCAGAATATCCGCGCCCGCGTCCACAGCCTCAAGCACGGTGGCGATTTCCGTTGCATGGACAGCGACCTTCAGCCCCTTTTCATGCGCAGCTTCGACGACGTTGCACAGCGCCCGTTTTCCGATAGAATGCGTGTTAAACAGCAGCACCTTGATATACCTTGCGCCGTTTTTGACTGCCTTCTCAACATAGCTCCTGCCGCTGAGCACAACGCCCATCGCCATGCCGGCAGAGGAATGGATCGTCAGCCGACCCGATGCGGCAACGAGACTGGGCGGAGCGCTCACGTCGCAGGTCGCCGTGATGCCGTACCTGAGCATCGTCTCTACCTGCGTCATGGTTCCCATATGTGTGTGCGCGTCGATCAAGCCGGGCATGAGCAGAGATATCGGCTGTCCACTTCACCCACGCCCAGCACGGTTTCGGCGGAAACGACGCCGTTTTCGATGACGACCGAAGCGTTCTCCCACACTCGCTCGCCGTCAAAAACGGGATAATTCAGCGTCACTTTCTCGCCCATGAGATCACTCGCCCTCCCGCACATCCACCAGCTCGCTGAACTTCATTACAACGCCAAACTGGTTGCTCATAACCAGATAGTTGGCGCGCACGGTGACGGTATCGCCCACAGCGACCCTTTTATAATGATCCTCCGTCGGGAAAATACACAGCGCCTGGCACGTCCCCTCCGCGCAGTCGGAAAGCTCGATGGACGGCTTATGGTGAATATCCGAGCCAACCTTGACGGCCACGCCAGTCACCTCAAAGCGCTTGTCCAGATATTCGGCAAGCGCCGCATTTAGATCGGCGCGAAATTCGTCCGCAAGCTCCTTCACCGCATAGGGCGCGCTCTGCTCCTTGATGGGCATAGGTGTGGTTTCGATCAGACGGGTCTTTTCGTTCGACGGGTGCACCGGGTAGAACGCAAGCTTTTCCTGCTTCATGATCACACTCTCCTTTTTTTGCCATCCTTACAGCTTCACGGTTTCCGTGCGCTGACTGTTGAACCACTGGGCTTCAAATCCGGTGAATTTCAGAATGCAATAATCCGGATCGGTCACGCCCCCGCGATAGAAGCGACTGAAAAACGGCTTCCAGAAGCGCCGCTTCGTCTCCTGATCCGTGCAGACCTCCATGCTTCCCTTGAGCTCTGCACCCTGAAAGCTGCGTCCCTTTTCGTAGAAGTACACACACGCCTTCGGGTTACCCCTGTAATGCCGCACCTTCCGGGATGAGGTGTAGGTAGCAAAGTAGATATCATTCCCGTCAATCAGCACCGGCTGAATCAGCGCGCGGGTAGCAGGATAGCCTTCCTCATCCACGGAGGAAATCAGACTCGTTTTCTGACGAGCAATGAATTCATAGATCTGTTCACGCGTCATACGGTTTGCCTCCGCCAAAGGTCACAACCTCATGCTTGCCGCTGAAGGAATCAAAGGTCGCGGTAGCGTTCCTGAAATACAGCAGCTGCATGTTTCCATCATCGGCAGCATAGGTCTTCTTCATAAAGGGATACGCATCCAGCATCGCCTGACGGCTTTCCATGCGGTCGTCCTCCGCCAGCTCACCGGTGATACGTATCCAATCCCCATTCACACAGGCGCAAACCTCCACCTTGGGATTCGCCGCGATCTGGTGAGAGACGGGCTTTCGCTTACCGGTCATGATGCACAGCCTTCCATCGATAATATGGGCAATTCCAAAGGGGCGTACGCGCGGCTGATCGCCGTCAACAGTCGCAACATAAAACACGTTTGCCTTCTGCAGAAATTCGCATACCCTTTCCATCGTCTGTTACCTCCCGATTGTTCTGTCGCTTCCTGTCAATAAGAATCCGGGGCATCAATGCAGCTCCTTCTGCCGCCGGAAAAACTTCTTCATGTAGAGCAGCAAAGCCAGCCCTGCGAGTGGAAAAATTGCCGCTGCCAGCATGCCAAATTTAAACCCGACCTGCTCCGGAGACAATCCCATGATGCTGCCCAGCGACTGCGACCATGGCGCGAGCGCAATCCTGTCCACCATGATTCCCAGTGCCTGAGGCGCGACGGAAGCGCCAAAGTCTCCGCCGGCAGCCATCAGCGCATAGGCAGCAACGCCAACGAAGGGAATTCTCTCCTCCATCAAAATCAGCGTTCCGGGCCAGAGCATTGAGGTGCAAATGCCCAGCGCAACGCAGGCAAGCAGGGAGAGAACGGCGCTTGGCGAAAGCGCAATCGCCAGATAGCAAACGACCGCGCCGGTCATGCTGAGCAGCAAAACCTTATGAATGTTTCTGCCTCGCCTGGCATAGGCCGTTCTTGTCATTGCAAGCAGAATGGCAAACAACGACATACCGAAAATGTCGCCCCAAACCTTCGGGATGCCCAATGCAGTCTCTGCATACACGGATATCCAGTTGCTCATGGTGTTTTCGGCGCATGCACCCAAAAAGATGCATGCCATGCACAGCAGCAAGCCCTTGGTTCGCTGCGAATCCCCGCGCGCCTTCGCGCTTTCCTGTTCAGCGTCCATTTTCGGAAGTGGGGAACCCATCAGCACAAACGATGCAATCACAGGAAGCAGCGCCCAGAAGAAAACAAGGTACATCCATGCCGCATTGCCAACAAGCCGAAGATACAGCGTGCTGGCCAAAACGACGCCCACAAAGCCGTAGCCATACAATGAATGCAGCGTGCTCATGTCCTTGTCAGAGCCCTCAAAGGGCAAAGCCGCGATCGTTGGGCTGACCAGCACCTCACACAGACCCGCTGCAACGGAAAAGATGAAGGTTCCGACTACAAGTCCCGCATAGGCGTACTGCGGAAGGAGCATGGGAACGAAGGCGTATACGCACAAGCCCAGCGCCGTCACCAACGGCATCAGACGAATGGTGCGGTGAATATTGAAGTACCGGCTAAAGAAGCTGAAAAGCAGGTCAACCCCCAACTGCGTACAGAAATTAACAAGGACAAGCGTCCCCAGAAGCGTATAAGAGATTCCGTACAGCTCGCGGAAGGTTGCAAACAGCAGCGGCGGTAAGGCGAAGACGGACGACATAGCGAGGTACGTAAAATAGCAAGCGTATTTCGTGCGTTTGTAATTCAGTTTTTCCAAGGTCTCATCTCCCTGCTGTGCGATTATTTCGCCAGTGCCATTCTGCCGTCGGTGAATACGAAGTTGCGCATGCCGCGCCCCCTGACCTTCTCCTCAGGAATGGCGGCCTCAATGGCGCGGATATCCTCGTCTGTCAGCGTAAGCTTGAGGGCATCGATGGATTCCTGCAAATGCTCCGGGCTGGTGGTTCCAACCAAGCTCTGTACATGGTCGTATTTCGCCAGCGACCATGCCAGCGCCAGCTGGGAGAGCGTAACCCCCTTTTCGTCGGCGATTTTCTTCACCTCGCGGAGCATGGCAAGATTTGCCTCTCGGTTTTCCGGCGAAAGCAGTCCGCGGGCATTCGGCGCGGCAGGCATATTCAGCGCACGATCCGTAAGAAGACCATGTCCCACCGTGCCAAAGGCCAGCACCTTCACGCCCAGCTCCTTCGCCGCGGAGATCAGTTCCCTTTCAATGCTACGGTCAATCAGCGAATAGGCCATTTCCACCGTGTGGATGGGATGCACCCTGCAGGCGCGGCGCAGCGTTTCCGCATCCACCATAGAAAGCCCGATGTGCTTCACATAGCCTGCCTGCACCTGATCGGCAATCGCACCTACCAGATCCTCCACCGGCACGACGGTATCCTGTCGGGCCGGCTGATACAGATCAATGTAATCTAGCCCGAGGCGGCGAAGAGAATACGTCAGATGTCCCTTCACGTTGTAGGGCTTTACGTCCAGACCGTAAATACCGCCCTCCGGCGACGGCAGCACTCCAAATTTGACAGACAGGAAATAGCTGTCGCGGTTCACGCCCCTAAGCGCCTGACCAACCACCATTTCGCTCTCGCTGGCCTGATAAAATTCGCCCGTGTTGAACAGCGTAAGCCCCGCATCCAGCGCAGCATGGATGGTCTTAATAGAGGTTTCGCGGTTGCTGTGAAGATTCATGCCCATGGTGCCAAGTCCGAGTCGGTTCCGTTCAATCATTGTTTTTCCTCCTTTTTGCTGCATCCTTATTTTAGTCATTCGTCTGACAGAATTTTTTTCAATAGCTCAATCAGCTGTCGGCTCTCATCCTCCGATAGATTGGCCGTTACCTGATGCTCAAGCTCTTCGCCGATGGCATGCAGTTCCTTTTGCATCGCGCTCGCACGCTCCGTCAGCGTCAGCAGCTTACTGCGCCTGTCATCGGGGTTCGAAATGCGCTGCACCAGTCCCTTCTTTTCAAGGTTCTGGACGATGCCGGTCACAGTTGGGTTGGTCATGGCAAAATGCGTTTCAATATCGATCTGGCGAAGCGGGCAATCCTGATGGCGGTACAGCAGCATGAGAATCTTGTACTGCGTATGCGTCAGTTCATACGGCGTAAGCTCATGGTTGGACAGTTTCTCAATCACCAGCGCAGCCTTTTTGATCAAAATAGCGACCTTATCAGAAGACAACGTCTTCGCTCCTTTCGCTGCAAAGGATAAGCATAGGCTCCCACGTAATTGTATCATAGGAGCCTATGCTTTTCAACAAAAAGAATGTAAGCAGAGCGTGAACGTTGCACCCGTTCGCTCGCCAGATGCCCATTTCCTTGCCTATCGACCGCAATCATCGTCTTCAGCGGAAACCATAGCGCACCCGAGCCCCGCCAAGGCCCGTATGACGCTCGGCCCTCCGCCATTCCCGCCTCTTCCTACCATGCGCGCATTTACCGTTTAAACCTGCTTGCACAGCTTGCCTTTCCTGCCGGATTGAACTTTCGGCCGAATTCCCCAGAGATCACGCGTCTCGCGAGTGGAATGGATCCAATCCCCGTTTTTCGAGTTTCGACGCATATCGTTTAGGAAACGCAAAGCGCAAGCCGGTCACCGCGCATGCATGGCCTCGTTCACGTCCGCGAGGAATTCCTCCAGCAGAGTCTGTTCGCTCGGCGTGATGGCGCTGATGAAATCCTGCGGCTTCTGCCGCGCCGTAACCGGCAGGCGAATGACCTTGATTGTCTCGCCGCTGCCCTCGCCCACCTCGTAAACCCATGCCGTAATGGGCGTGTCCTGCTCCAAGAGCCCGTCTGGAATCGCCGCCGTGCCCACGCCCTCGCTGTTCGCGCCCAGCCGCACAATGGCTTCCTTTGCCCGCTTGCAGGCGAAGTGCACCTGAAACGTCGCCGGAAGCGCCAGGCCGCGAATTTCGAGCCTCTGCCCATAATCCCACTGCGTAAGCCCGAACGCCGTCACCTCGTCCAGCCCCTGCGTAAATGTCGCCGTAATCAATGGTCAGCCTCCTTTCGCCGCATAAGAAAAGAGCGCTTGCTCGGCGCTCTTTTAATAATCTACGTCATCTTCGTATTTGATTTCGTTCCCCTTATTTTTTTCAAACAGAAGATTTTCCCCGGATTCCAAACTTCGAACGATTGCTTCTCTGAAATCGCCAACATTGCTGCCGTCAATGCGGAAAGACTTGTTGCCGGCATCCAGAATCAACGATTCTCCAGACGGTTCATCGATCCTGATTGAACAGTTGAATTTGTCTTTATACTGTTGCAGTAGCGAAAAGCCGTCAGCAGAAAAAATAAAATCCGTAACCATCAAACCATTCCTTTCAGCAAGCGTTCGAATTCAGCAAGTGCATTCGGGAAGTATTGTTTCATTAGCGCATATTTATTGCTGTCAAACGACGCTTCAAACATATGCGCAAATGCTTCTTTTTCCAGTGCTCCCGGGCGCGTCCAGTAACTTCGCGGATGCCCATACATGCCGCTGCATTTACCCTTTGAGATACCATCAAGCAAATCAGACAGCGAATGCTTTTCATGCCCCATCAGTTCGAAAGAAATTGCCCTGTACGCATCAGCAGCTTTCATATTATGCTGCTTTTTATATGCTTTCACATAGTCCTTGAAATCTGTCTGAAGCAAATTCCCGAATGCTTGGTCTGTGACAGACATGTAGTCGTAATTTGCGGAACCAGCTGCCATAAAATCAATAAAATGCCCATGTTCGTGAAAGAATGTGGCACCCGCACCGCGCTTATTTGTAAGATCATCGGCAAAATTCATGCTGATTTTCTGCGTGGTCGGCAAAAAATGGGCTGTTCCTGCGTATGCAGAATCCACAACGGAATCAGAAGACACATATTTATTAAACGCTTTTTTCGCTTCTGTTTTCCCGTTGGAATAGCGCTTGTTCAGAACGTCTTGATAGGATTGATTCATGCCGGTTTGCTTGCTGATAATCCCATCAAATACGCTACTGTCACTTGTGACGTTGTTATTATACTCCGTTTTCTTTTCAGCTGCAATATATTTCTTCTTGAAATCCTCGAAGCCATCCGCCTTATCCAGCCCGTAATACGCCGCCCTGTCCTTCAGCGTCTGCAGCTCCGCCTCGTCCAGCGCCCATCTTGCCCGCTGAAGGATTGCGCAGCGGCAGTTGATGTCCTCCTCCGCCACGCCGAACCCGCCCGGCAACTCCGGCTCCACTGGATCAACTCAGCCTTTTTCTCTAGTTCGGTACCTACCTTTCCTCGTCAGTCGTCCGTTCCAGCCGAAGCAGCGCCTGTTTGCGCGCAAGTCCTCCGGCATAGCCGGTCAGCGACCCATCTACAGCCAGCACCCGATGGCAGGGAATGATGATCGAGATCGGGTTATGTCCCACCGCTCCGCCTACGGCCTGTGCGCCGCCGGTCATGCCAAGCACACGCGCGAGTTCGCCATAGGTCGTCGTGGTTCCATAGGGAATGCACAAAAGCTGCTTCCACACTCTTTCACAAAACGGCGTTCCGTGGGGATACAGCGTCAGTGCGCAGGGCTCCGGACGGCGGCCTTCAAAGTACGCATCCACCCATTGGGCCGCCTCCTGCAGAAGCACGGAGTCTGGATTTTCGATCCGCTGCTCCTTCCACACACCGAATTCGTATTTCTGCCCCCGGAACCACAGACCGACCAGCGCATCGTCCTTCGCGCCAAGCACGATCTCGCCCAGCGGCGTTTTATGCAAGAGCGTTTCAATCACGCACGCGTTCTCCTGCTTCCTTCGAGCTCCGCCGCATATCGGCGCAGCGACGTCTTTTCTCATCGGCCATGATAGACAAATTCCACGCCGCCTTTGGCATAAAAATCCCGGTCTCGCAGAAAGCCGCGAGGCCGGGAAGGAACGTCAGCGGTTCTTTACCGCGTTTTTCAGAAACTCCGCTGCCTCATCATTCAGGCGAAGAAGAAACGTCTTGCCTTCCCCGTCCTTTCGAAGCGTCACGGCCGTCACCGGGCCATTTCTATCGCGGTGCGCATAGGCACGCTTCACGCTCGCGTCCGGATTGCGGCGGCGCGCTTCCTCCTCGCTGCCCACAAACACGATTTCGCGCAGCAGAACCTGCTCATAAAACCGGGGGTTGCGAAGGTAAATGCGGGAGATGATCATCTTTACGCCGTCTATGTCATACCGATACACCAGCCCGAAGCGCTGAAACACCAGCACAAGCAGCGCCACGCAGAATACCCAGAACAGAATGGAGGCATAGGTAAACGGAAGGCCCACAGCCATGAACCCGCCCAGCAGCAGATTCATGAGAAATACAGCCGCCACAAGTGCAAGAATCAGAAGCACTCCATAACCGGGCTTCAGACGGTTTTTGCCCGAAAATTGGGAAATCGTCACTGTATTGCCTCCTCAGACGGCGCCAACGCGTCAAACATCGCGGAAAGCACCTCAAAGCTCGTTTCCTGATTTTTGCTCATAATAACGACGGCGGCATACTTGTCCTTCATGTTCAGCGCGCCGCGCTCGGCAAAGCCCGTCAGCGTAGATACATCCAGCGCATAGGGACGCGGCTCCTGGGCGGGCATTTTCTCGTCCTCGTTCACGTCTTCGTCTCCATCCTCCTGATTTGCGCCTGGAACAGCATAGAGCACCTTCACCTCGGGATGGCGACTCATGAAGCTCTCAAAGCCCTCGAACGTATCCAGCGGCACACAGTAGCTCTGGTCGATCAGTTCGTTCATCATCGTTTCATTTTCGATGAAAATATCATTGTCTCCGGCGTATACCTGCACCATGTATACCTGCGCACCCTCGTAGTCTGTGTTTCCGTCTCCGCTGTACGTAATGGAGAGGAACTGAACCTCCTCCAGCGTATCGTCAAAGGCCTGCCCGGCCTTCAGAAGCGCAGGCACGATTTCGTCTAACTTCTCGGGTGCGGTATAGCTGTCAACCAGCGCAATCTGCACCGCGCGCTCATTGGGCGCCTGATATCGCGTGACGGAATAAATCAGGCTGGCAACGCCCATCGCAATAAGAATTCCGATGATATACGCTTTTTTCGCGTAGGAAAAGTGATCCTTCCACTTTTGACGAGTAATCCGAGTGTTGGGCATAGAATTCACGCTCCGCCTTTTCAATCATGCCTCTATTATAACGCGCAATGGCCAGATTGACAAGCGGAGCGTTGAAACGAAATTATGTCGATGAAGTGAAGAAATTCCCGATCAGCTCGCGCTCAGCGCAGTCTTGATGGCCGCCTGATGCAGCGGACACACGGCGTTTCCGCCGTGGGTGCGGCTGTTCACAAAGTGAATGCAAAAATGTCCATCATAGTTATTGCCGGAAATGGAGCCATCGCCATGCGCCATGCAGTTCATTGAGGCTGCGTAGCGCTTCCCGTCAATCGACACCCAGATAGCCCGGCGATGCCACGTCATATAATCGCTGCCGCACGCCTTCTTCATGGCGCGGGTGTCCGCCGCGGTCTTCGGCTGCACGTCGGCATGATTGGTGCCGCCTCCGCGGTAGACCTTCCATGTAATACCGGTCTTTACGTCCGTCACAATCGCCGTACCGCCGCGAGGGAAGAGCGACTGAATGCTGCTCTTCCACCAATCCATCGAAATGGCCTTTCCGGAGGCGCACTTGGCAGTGGAATAGCCATCATATTTCTTTGTGTCCAAATCGCTCTTTTTTATAAAGCCGTACTGGTTGCCGTTTTTCACGCGGCACCACGTCTGTCCGTCAAACATGGCGACAACCGTCAGCTTCGTATTCACGCTTTTCAGCGTCGTCTTCACGTCCGCAGACGTGGACGGCTGCTTGTAAACCTTTACGTTCGCGGACTGCGTGTAAACGGTGGTCTTCATCGTGTTTGGGTTCTTTACAGTGAGCGAGCTCTTTTTGCAGAAACCAACCTTCTTGCCGTTCACCACGCGCGCCCAGTCGCCGTTCGTCGCCTGCACCTTCACCGACTCGCCGTAGGCCATGCTTGCCAGCCTCTTGGATGAGGTGCTGTTGGACTGGTACACCGCCATTGAGGCGACGTTCACATACATCGTCTTCGTGGTCTTCTTGACATTTGCAGCCTTCATGAAGCCGGTTTTGCCGTTCATGGTCACGCGCGCCCAACCGCCCTTGATGACGTCCACCGTAAGCATGGTGTTTGCCTTTACCTTGCCCAGCACCTTGGAGGAGGTGTTCGCCTTGGCATATACCGTGGACTGCTGCGTAACCTTCGCCACCCAGTCCGTCGCATAGGCAGGCAGACTGCACGCAAGCAGAAATAACACCAGACAGACCGCTGACCATCGTTTTATATTCAAAGATTTCGCCCTCTTTTCGATGTATTTCGGTTTAGTTACAGTATAATGCGCCGCAGCAAATAAATCAAGTCTTTTCCTTCCGAAATATGGAACTTTTTTATATTCTATGGATCAAAAGTGCAAAATACGGCTTATCCTCGACTCAACAGGAATAAGGAGCCAATTCCTGCGGTTTGCGGGATGCATACGAAGCTATGCGTTCATTCTCCTGTACGGGCTTTGGGTAACTTTTCTTTGAAACCCATTGACTTTATTCAGCGATCGAGTATAATAGAATTATCATTTTAGAACGTATATTTTAGAACGCGTGTCTAACAAAGGAGGATTCCTATGCCGCCGAAACCGAAATACACAAGAGAAGAAATCATTGCCGCCGCATTGGGCGTCGTATCGCAGAATGGACTTGACGCCTTAACAGCTAAATCCCTGGGACATGCGCTGAATACCTCCGCCACGCCGATTTTCACCGTGTTCGACTCCATGCAGGATGTGCAGGCTGCGGTAAAAGCTGCAGCCATGGAGCGGTTTGAATCCTACGCCCATAAAGCAGGGAGGGATATGCCGATCTTCAAGCAGATTGGAATGCAAATGATTCTGTTTGCCAGGGAAGAGCCACAGCTTTATCAGCTCATGTTCATGTCTCAAAACAAGGACGTAAGATCCTTTGAGGATATTTACGCTCATCTGGGTAGCGTTGCCGACGAATGCCTGAATATGATTCAAAAGGATTACGGCTTGTCTCCCGAGGACGCCAAGACGCTTTTTGAGCACTCCTGGATACACACTTACGGAATCGCCACGCTGTGCGCCACCAAGATGTGCGATTTTACGCAGGAAGGAATTTCACACATGCTGACGCAGGACTTTACGGCAATGATGCTGCTTCTGAAGGGAAGAAACGACGAGAAGCCATAGCGTGACCGAAATCGCTTTCATTGCGCTGTCGGCATCAGGGTTGCGCGCATATCGCAATGGTGAGAGCGCCATTTAATCTCAAGAATTGGAGAACGAAAGGAAAACGGAAATGAACCATCATGCCACGCTCAGACTGTTGATTGCCGCCGGCGTACTGATGCTGCTGACAGGCTGCATCTTTGGTTTTGTGCAGCAGTGGACCTATGCAGCACTGGTGTGAATCGGCGCATATGGCTGTCCGGTTGCGGTTTTGAGCTTCAAAAACCAGAAGGATGAATAAATTTATGAGAATTGAAACCGAGCGATTGTTTCTTCGCGAAATGACACAGGAGGATTTTCCCGCTCTCTACGCCGTCCTTGCGGATTCCGACATCATGCGGCACTATCCCTATACCTTTGATGAAAGCCGTGTGCGACGCTGGATCAGCCGCAATATAGAGCGATACAAAACCAATGGCTTTGGCCTGTGGGCGGTATGCCTGAAGGAAACCGGCAGAATGATCGGTGACTGCGGGTTGACTCTGCAAAGCATCAACGGGCAAATAAAACCGGAAATCGGCTACCACATTGCAAAAGCGCATCAGCGCAGGGGCTACGCCAAAGAAGCCGTGCAGGCAGTTCGGGATTGGGCCTTTCAAAATACCGCTTTTGATGCGCTCTACTCCTATATGAAAGCCACAAACCTGCCCTCCATTGCCACGGCTCAGGCAAATGGCATGACATTTATCGAGGACTATACCGACAGCGAGGGCGAGCGGACAACGGTATACGGCATCACTCGAAAGATATGGAGCGGTGAAGCGCAGTGAGCAAATACGAACGGCTTTGGATCCACATAAAAACCTGCGGCGTGAATACGATCACGCTGACATTTGAAGAAATCGGACAAATTGCCGGCGTTCCCATCGACCATTCCTTCCTGCGCTACAAAAAGGAACTGACGGAGTACGGTTGGGCTGTCGGCAAAATTTCCATGAAGGAACAGAAGGTGACGTTTGAAAAATGCTAAACAGCACGTTGGTTTTATATATCCACGGCAAGGGCGGCACGGCGGATGAAGCCGAGCATTACAAGCCGCTTTTCCCCGGCTGCGATGTAATCGGGCTTAACTACAGAGCCGAAACGCCGTGGGACGCAAAATCGGAGCTTCCGGCAGCCTTCCAACGCCTTTCTTCAGGCTATGACCGCGTGATTTTACTTGCCAACAGCATCGGCGCATATTTCTCCATGTGCGCCCTGCCGCAGGAAAAGCTCCAAAAAGCCTATTTCATTTCTCCCATCGTGGATATGGAAAAGCTGATCGGCAGCATGATGAGATGGGCAAATGTGTCTGAGGATGATCTACGGGAAAAGAAAACGATTGAAACAGCGTTCGGTGAAACGCTCTCATGGGAATACCTCTGCTACGTCCGTCGTCATCCCCTCAGTTGGACCGTTGCGACCGAGATTTTGTATGGTAGGCAGGACAATTTGACCGACGAGGAAACGATCTCTGCCTTTGCAGACGCCCAGCATGCCAGGTTGATCGTTATGGAGGACGGCGAGCATTGGTTCCATACGCCGGAGCAAATGAAGTTTCTTGATGCCTGGATCATGCGCTGTGAAAACGCAGAAGAGGAATCCGTATAAAAGCATTAAACACCGCGCAACCCCTTTCCGGAATCGGAAAAATACTCATCCGAATCATCTGCATAGGCTGCATTATTGGCGCAATCGGCTGTACAGTAGGAAGATTGACGGTAGAGACAGCGCGACCTTGGCGTAATGTTTATTGTCATATCCGTTCTGTGCCGCTACGGCGCTGGATTGCAGACGCAAAAGCCAGAGGAGAATTCTCACCATGACTAAATACATTGCTTTTTTTACTGATTGTCGCCGCATTGCTCGGACTTGCCTCCCACAGCTCTTCCCAAACCACGCAAAGCTCTGATAAGGCCGTGGGTGCCATTTTCGTCAACGAAATGAAAGACCTGCCTGAAACCAAAATCTACGCAGATTTTGATAGGAATCGCTATACCTTCCATCTGGATGCCGCATGGGTCTATTTTTTCAATTCTGATGCAGAAACCGCTTTTGCCGGAGGTCAGAACTTTCCGCGATGACCTTCGGTGCCAATCTTGACAACGGGGATGTAGGCGCAGAGTGCACCGCCGCATGGCTTTACAAGGAAGACACCTCCAACGTCTTGACGGCTTACTACCTTTTCCGGGATAATGACGGCGTGTTTTTTATACGTCAAAGCCTTTCGATCAGATTCAGCCGGATGGTGCAGTTGCAACCGGAGATAAGTATCCCTGTGCCGTAACGTTCGGGGTGCATCAGCCAGCGGCCCTATTTGGAATAATCCGGTATAATGCGGTCGGCACCGTGCTGGATAATGCATAATTCTCCCCTGAGCAGGTAGAGGATTATCCGAAATTTATGCTTTCTGCTGAGAGCGCCTATGTGGAAATCGTAGGCTATGGTACAGACGGCGAGACACTGGAGTTTTTAACGGTTACATCGGAAAACCCCAAGGCCGCCATCTGCTATAATGCGGACGGTCAAATGCTGGCAAGCAAGCTCTTACGGTTCCTGTGGGAATAGCGGTGTGCTTCAGGGAATGTGTTCCGATTTATTCTGCCGCACATGGACGCATGCAAGCCCCTACCATCAATCGTAACGGATTTCCGGATGGCATCGCTGCAAGAGCCCTTAATCAAAGGCTCAGCCCTCGAACTGGGCAAATGAAAGGCCCCATGCCCGAATACAGAGCACGAGGCCTTTGCCGCGCGCCCGGCGGGATTCGAACCCACGGTCTTTCGAGTCGGAGTCGAACACTCTATCCACTGAGCTACGGGCGCAGAACACATTTTATTATACTCCATTCCCTTCCAAAATGCAACCCTCGATCGTGTTGCATTTTGGTTTTTCCTGTAGCGCTACAATACATCTTGCACACCCGCTGCCAAAAAAGAAGTGAGACATGA
>CAZKQB010000058.1:0-14517 GCA_964554795.1 uncultured Oscillospiraceae bacterium
TCAAGTCTCACTTCTTTTTTGGCAGCGGGTGTGCAAGATGTATTGTAGCGCTACAATGTCCTTCGGACGAATTCTCATGGTGGATATTGACAGAGGGCATTTGTTTCATTATACTTAAGCTAATAAGGGGGAATGTGTGTGAAGCGTGTATTATGCCTGCTCGTCGCACTGCTGGTTCTGTGCGAGATGGGATTGAGCTTCGTGACGTTGGCTGAATCGGCGAGTACAGATTCGGGGGCCGTGATAGAGGGGAATGGAGCGCCAGGTGAATCGTATCAGGATGCGAGCGTGTCTGGAAAGGAAGGCACCTCCGGTGGAGAAGACTCCGATGCTGGTAAAGGCGCTTCCGGCGAAGAAAAAACGTCCGGTGGCGAAAGCTTGACCGGAGAGACTGATAAAACAAACAGTGAAGCTGCGCCCGGAGAAGCGGCGAAGCCCGGCAGCGAGACTGCGTCCGGCGAGGCTGACAAAACGAGCGGTGAGGCTACACCCGGAGAAACCGTCAAGCCCGGCACGGCTGCGTCCGGAGAAGCGGCGAAGCCCGGCAGCGAGACTGCGTCCGGCGAGGCTGACAAAACGAGCGGTGAGGCTACACCCGGAGAAACCGTCAAGCCCGGCGGCGAAGCTACGCCCGGAGAAGTGGTGAAGCCCGGCGAGACGGCTACGCCCGGAGAAACCGTCAAGCCCGGTGGCGAAGCTACGCCCGGAGAAGTAGCGAAGCCCGGCGAGACGGCTACGCCCGGAGAAACCGTCAAGCCCGGTGGCGAAGCTACGCCCGGAGAAGTGGTGAAGCCCGGCGACGAGGCTACGCCCGAAGAAGCGGTGAAGCCCGGCAGCGAAGCTACGCCCGGTGAGGCCACATCCGGGGAGGCAGCTACACCCGGCGAGGCCACCGCCGGCGAAGCGGAGGAGCTTCCCGAAAACGAGAATGAATGTCTGGTTTCGTCGCTTCTTATTTTGAAGAGCGGAACGATCTCCGATGTGGACTATGTGCGCCAGGATGGCTTTACCGGAAAGCTTGGCATCATATCGGGAAACGTAACTTTTGTGAATGTGACCGTGGATGGCGAACCTCTGACAATCGACAACATCGCGGAGCATTTCCGCGTTGCGCCGAAGGCCGTGGTGTTTTTTCCGTCGGACGAGGAGCTTGCGCTGAACTTCTCCTGCGCCGGTCTTGCGCCGGGCGGCTCGAAGACGCTTGCAGTTACCTATAAGGGGAAAAAGGTAAATGTAACGATGCCCCGATACAAGAGCAGCTCTCGCGCGGCTACGGTGAATACGTATGGAAAGATCAAGGGGGCAAAGGCCGGGAACGCGGTAATCACCGTCACCTATAAGGGCCTTGAGGCACAGTGCCTGATCTGCGTTACCGAGGACGTTAAGTCCATCGCCTTCAAGGCGACAAAGTACTCGCTGTATGAGGGCGAAACGCAAGCGCTCGAATTGAAGGTGCAGCCGACGAAGGCTTCACTGGAAGGGCTTAAGTGGAGCAGTGCCGATGAAGAAATTGCCAGTGTGGACCAGAACGGAAACGTTACCGGCCTGAAGAAGGGAACGACTACGATTACCGCGGTGACAATCGGAGGCAAGAAGGCATCCTGTACCGTGAAGGTTCTGGTTCCAATTGAGCAGATTTCGCTTCCTGAATCGGTTGAGATCCCAATCAGGGGCAAGCTTCAGCTGAAGCAGGTGATTTTCCCGGAGAATGCCGAGGCAAAAAAGCTGACATGGAAGGCGACGGGGAAAAACATTTCCGTCAGTAAGTCGGGTTTGGTTCAGGGACTGAAGGCCGGCGACGGAACCGTTACGTTGACGACCGACCGGGGCGTTACGGCTACGGTTCAGGTAACCGTTACGCAAAAGGCCACCACCATATCCTTCAAGGATAAGGAAATCAAGGTGCCGATTGGCGGCACGGCTACGTTGAAGCCGACATTCGGCCCGAAGGGCAGCAATCGCTGGACGGTGACCTTTACAAGCGCGAATACCGACATTGCGACGGTGGACGAAAACGGCGTTATCAGCGGTCATTGTCTTGGAAAGACGAAGATCACGGCAAAGCTTCACAATAAGAAGACGGCAACCATCACGGTGAAGGTTATCATTCCCGTGGAGGAGGTGCATATTCCAGAAAGCGCGGAGCTTGCCTGCGGAAAAACGCTGACGCTGAAGCCGGAATATCTGCCTGAGAATGCGACGGAGAAAAAGGTAAAGTGGACGTCGCTTTCTCCGAAGGTTGCATCCGTGATCACAGGCGGCGTGGTAAGAGGACTGAAGGCAGGCACAGCGGTGATTCGCGCAAAAACGGATAACGGCGTCGTCGCAGAATGCACGGTTATCGTGTATAAACCCGTAACGCAGGTCAAGCTGAATTCCAGCAAGCTTACACTCAGCCTGTATGAGCAGAAGGCATTGACTGCGACCTATTCGCCCAAGGATGCGGCGCACACGCAGATCACATGGTCGTCCTCCAATAATAAGGTTGCAGAGGTGGACGAAAACGGCCTTGTGACCGCCGTCAGCAAGGGAAAATGCACGGTCACGGCGAAGAGCGAAAACGGAAAAACGGCCAAGTGCACCGTTACCGTAAACGAATACCTGCCCAAGCGCGTGCTGATTCAGAAGCGGTATTGGACTCTGAAGCCCGGCGACGCAGGGCAGCTGGAATGCACGCTTTCTCCGGCGAATACGTCCGACAAGCGCCTGGTCTACTCGAGCAGTGCGCCTGATATTGTGTCGGTGGACGAAAATGGCGCGTTTGTCTGTCATGCGTCCGGCGACGCAGTGATTACGGCAACGTCCGTAAGAACGCCGAGCGTGAAGGAAATTGCGAAGATTCACGTTGTCGGAGAGAATACGAAGCCCTTGAGCGGATTGGTGATCGGCGTAAATGCAGGTCACCAGAAGAAGCCGAATCGCACGCAGTATCCTATCGAGCCCGGCAGCTCAAAGACAGGCGACGGAAACAAGGCCGGTACGCGCGGAAGATTCTCCCGAACGGAGGAGTATGTGATTACGCTGCAGATTTCGCTGAAGCTCGAAAAGCTGTTGGTGGAAAACGGCGCGCAGGTCGTTATGGTGCGGCGCTCCAACGATGTGAAGCTCACGAATATCCAGCGCTCCAATATCATGAACGACGGAGAATGCGATCTCGCGCTGAACCTGCATTGCAATGGCGCAGGAAGCTCGAATGTCAGCGGAATTTCGACATATTACCGTGGAAAGGGCAACTGGGTAAGCGAAAGCGCAGCATTTGCCCGCCAATTGCAAAATGGCATGCTTGCTGCAACCGGAGCAAAGGACGCGGGTGTTCATAAGAGCAACGGTTATATGAGCCTGAATTACAGCACGGTGCCTGCACTGATGATCGAGATGGGATATCTGAGCAGTAAGGTGGAGGACCCGCTTCTGAACACGGACGAATATCAGATGAAGCTTGCACAGGGACTCATGAACGGCATTCAGAGCTCCTTCGGCAGATAAGGCACTCAAAACGCGGATTCCTTTCGCGGAAGGATGAAACGACAGAAAACCAGTCAGAGAACCGGCGCATGCGTCGAAGCGGCTTTCAGGAGCGCGCTTTGACGTATGCGCCGGTTTTGATTTGAGGTGGATGGAACCCGCTTCGGTTTTGGGTCGGCCGGAGGTAGGCAGAAGGCCTTGCCGAAAGGGCCGCGGAGCGGCGACGGTGCAGAGGTGTCAGTATGATTCTCCTCAGCTGACGATAACCTGGCAGGGATGCGACGGCTTGGGGAGAGCCGGGGAGCGTGTGCTGATCGGCCGGAGGGCGTTGGCGGCAAGGTGTGCACTTGTCAATCGCAGAACCCGGACAGAAGGGCGCCGTTGCTGACAGTTAGCTCCAGCTCGCGTATGTCATCAGGGACGGTCTGAGCAGCGAGGATGTGGATAATTTGGAGGGAAACTTCACCGGCCCCCGGAGAGAGCGGCGAAGCTGGCTACCCACGGCTCGCGATTCGCATTTTCAATGGTTTCCATCGTCAGGAGCTCGAGACGGATGTTTGACAGGAAAGCAGCCAGTCGCCGCCCTTATCGCCCTGCGTGCGGCTCAAACGAACGGTGAGCCCCTGCTTCCGCTGTTTAGCTTATACCATGGAACGGCATGAAGCTGATTGTATTCGGATACGAACCGATGTAGCGTGCGAAAAATTCGGTCGTCGTCCGTTTCAAAGGGGCGTGCATAAACAAATTGAATGGATACGGAGCCCTTGCATGCGTCTCTGAAAGCGGAAACGTAGGCTCCGCCTGCGCCGAGCAGCGGCTCGCTGCCTTCGCTTGGTATGTATTCGGCGGAAACGATCGTCAGCAGCGAAGGATCGGAAATCTCATAGCTCCATGCGCAGCTGGTCGTTGCATTGGCGGGCAGGCACACGGTAACGACCGTATCGTCCTCATTCAGCGAATACCAATCGGACTGCGGAACCGTTTCGGTTGCACAGACACGCATGCGAGCGCAATTGCCAGCACAAGAAGCGTCATAAGCCGTTTCTTCATATTTTTCGCCTCTTCAGAGGCAAACTTCTGCAGCCTGCAAAGGATAGACGCGTTAGTTCTCGAGAGAGCTCCGGAAGGCAATTTCCGCGGCGGCATGCCTGCGCTAATACTTGCCGCTTCGTTCCGTTTCGATGCTGCCGCCATCCTCCAGCGTTTTCCCTTCCAGCATGAGAAGCTTTTCAGCCAGCAGGCCGGAAAAGCCGCTGATGACGGCCGACATGGCGATCAGCTCGTCGGTTTCCTTCACGGCCATTTCCGTCGTCAGCCTATGATTGAGAAGGTCGGCTGCGGCGAGCCGCACCTGATTTACGAAGAATTCAGCCGATTTCCGGTGCTGAAGCGCGTACTTCTCGTAGAGAGCGCGCACCTCGTCCTCGCTGAGCCCGACGGGGATGAATTTCTGAATAAAAGCAATGCTGAGGCTCTGCTTCAGCGTGCAGATGATGATCAGGTAGGCGATATGCACGCGGTAGTAGCGCTTCTTCTGAGGCTCCGGCATGACCTTGATGCGCACGTAGTTGTTGATCGTGGCGGCGGTAATGGCTTGCCCATCCTTCAACTCCGGCGGCTTGTAGTCAAGATAATTCTGCAAAAGCTTTACTACTTGATCCATATATAAACCCAGATCGGGGATTTCCTTCCATTCCGGCAGCCAGAAGCGCTCCAGATACTTTTCCCAGCGCCGGAGCTTTCCGGCAATCAGCTCTTTATCATAAGACATCAACAAATCCCCCCTTCCACATTGATTATAGCACCGAAAATCAGAGAAGGAAAGTTAACTTTTGAACCCTTTCAGTTGACGTGGCGTGATGTATGTGATAATATAATATAGCACACAAGATTACATGGAGGCGCATGCAATGTTTTGTATTCTTACGGATACGTCCGCCAACCTGAAGAGGGAGACTCTGATCGCACGAAAGATCGAAGCGGTTTCCTTTACCTATACGAGGGATGGCGTAGAGTACGCAGCAGACGCGAAGGGATTTGATGCGCACGCTTTTTATGAGGCCATGCGCGAGGGAGCAAGAATGCAAACCGCGCAGATTCCGCCGCAGGTATACATTGACCACATGATGAAACCGCTTTCGGAGGGGCAGGACGTGCTGTTTGTAGGCATGTCCTCCGGCATCAGCGGTTCCTTTGCTTCGGCCGAGATGGCGGCGCAGACGCTTCGCGAGCGCTTCCCGGAGCGGAAAATTCGTCTCGTGGACACGCTGGGCGCATCTCTGGGTGAGGGACTTCAGGCAATTTATGCTGCCGATTGCCGGGACAGCGGCATGGACATTGACGCCTGCTATGAGCATCTGATGGAGCGGCGGCATTCTATGTGTCAGGTTTTTACGGTGGACGATCTGAAGTACCTGCGTCACACCGGCCGCTTGTCTGCGATTAAAACGATCATCGGCACGGTTCTGGGCATCAAGCCGCTTCTGAAGGGCGATATGGAGGGGAAAATCGTATGCTTTGCGCGTACCCGCGGCCGGAAGCTGTCCATTCGGGAATTGGCGGCGCAGTATGCCGAGTACGTTCTTGCACCGGAAACGCAGACTGTGGGCATTGCGCACGCGGACTGTCCGGAGGATGCGGCGTTTTTGAAGGCTCTGATTGAAAGGACGCGTCCTCCGCGCGAGGTCATGACTGTGGTTTACGAGCCGGTCACCGGTTCCCATGTAGGACCCGGTACGTTGGCGCTGTTCTTTCATGGCGACGCAGGCTTTCGCGGCAAATGATTTAAGCTCAAATACATAATCGCGCCCCGAGGCGACAGGGTTTCGCCTGCCGCGGGGCGCGATTCATTTAAAGGAGGACATAGGCGCCGAGGTATTCGGTGCTACATTTTTGAGCGTCTTTTGCGAGCTGCGGAATGCAGATTCGCGCGTGCAGCCGCGAAGCACTCAGGCTTGCGTGTATGCCGAACGAAAACCATCTTCCGGCTGCCTCATTTGCAAGGAGCTGCGTTATTTTTCCAAGATGATCGGGTTGGACCAGGCGCGCTTGCCGTTTTCGTCTTCAATCACCACGCGCACGAAACGGCGGTTTAGGCCGCTGACCGTGTACTCCACGTGCGTCAGATTCTCACCGGTGAACACGCGGCCGGAGCCCCACGGAAGCTCGGAGGGGAACCACACGGCGCGCACGGCGGAGCAGTCTACGGAGACAGTGTGACCGTCGAACTCGATGCGCTTGAATTCCGGGCCGCGGGTGGCGTAGAAATCGCCTCGGCGCAGGGCGGCCTTGATGGCTTCTTCACTGTTTTCCTCGCTGGCGACCATCGTCCAGCTTTGGCAGGCATCGCCGTTATAGAAATGCGCGTCATCGGAGGCTACCAGGTTTTTCGCATGTCCCATTGCAGCGCATAGATCCAGAATGCCGGAGGAATCGGCGCGATCGGCGTTCCACGGCAGACCGGAAACGGTGTTGTAGATTTCGGAAATGGAAATGTTGCGCAGGGCGCAGATTGCATCCGGCGTATTCAGTGACCAGGCAGGATGCGCCAGAATCGGAACGCCGCCCAGACGATTGATTTCGTCGATGGCGCGCTGCGGTGCGATGCCGTACGGAACGGTCTGCGCGATTTCCTCCGGCACGCCGATGGCGACGATATGCATCACCTGTCCGGTGAGGTTAAAATCAAACTCCGTGCCGCGGATGGAGAGGAGTCCGTCCGCCATGACGGTTTCAGTTGTCACCTTGCGGTGATCGGTGATGGCCAGAAAATCATAGCCGTGCGAGCGATACAGCGCCCGCACTTCATCCGGCGTGCGCTTTCCGTCTGAAAGGGTGGTATGCACATGCAGGTTTCCCTTCAGTATTCTTTGAGATCCATCCCAGAAAACCAATGAAATCAACTCCCGAGACTTAGTATAAAACCATTATACCAGTAAAAAATGAAAATGCTGTTTCATCTAAAATAGAATTCTAAAATTAACATGAAACGTCCTGCCACGGTTTTCCCGCATACTCTTAACTTATCCATTGCGCATTTCCTCTTCTGTTTTCGCGCGAAATCGTGTATAATGCTCAATATGGAGGAGAATATATGTCACAGATGAGAAGGCAGCGTCCTCAAACTCCATATCGCCAGCCGCAGAGTCCGACGCGCAGACCGGCGCAGCCCGTGCGCAGATCGTCGGCTCAGCCTGTGCGCAGGCCGCCGGCTCAGCCGCCGCACAGGCGCGAGCCCTCCGGCTTGTCGAAGCTGTTTGGCAATCCGCTTTTCGCCGTTGCGCTGATTGCGGCTATTGTGGTGCTTTTTGTGCTTGTGCGCCGCGGAGGCGGCACGGGCGACCGCTATTATTGCGAGGGCGTATATATCAACGACGTAGATATGTCCGTGTACACGCGTGAGGAGGGCGAGAGCCTGCTCAAGGAATATGCCCAAAGCCTGACCGATCGCCAGTATACGCTGACCTACGAAGGCCGCGCCTGGTCGTTTACGCCCACGCAGGTCGGCGCAAAGATCAACGCTGACACGGTGCTTGAAAAGGCGTGGAATCTTGGCCATACCGGAAGCAGCAGCACCCGCAGCAACACGATGCTGTCCCTGCGCTATTCGCCGCAGAAGCTGTATACCGAATATACCTACAGTGAGGAGAAGCTGGACGCATTTATTGCAGACATCGCCGCCGAGATATATGTTGCGCCGGTGGATGCCGACGTAGTAATCACCGCCACCAAGCCAGTGCTGATTTCGGATTCGCAGGATGGCCGGGAGCTTGACTCGGAGAAGCTGAAGCAGACGCTGGTCAACGCCATGATGTACGGTGGGAATGAAACAATCCCGCTGCCCGTGGATGTAAAGCATGCGGCGGTTTCCTCGTCCAACGCCGAGGATGGTCTGCAGCTGATCGTAACCTATTCCACCGACCTGACTACCAGCAGCTCCCTTCGCTGCGGCAACGTGCGGCTAGCGCTGAACAATTTCAATGGCTTTGCCGTGAAGCCGGGTGAAACGGTTTCCTTTAACGAGGTGGTTGGGCCGCGTACCGAGCTGAAGGGCTATACGTCTACGACCGTATACTACGGAGCGTCCGTCACTACCGGCGTCGGCGGCGGCGTGTGTCAGGCTTCGAGCACGCTGTATCCGCCGCTCCTAAAGGCGGGAATGACCATTGTGGAAAGGCATAACCACTCGATGGTCGTCGCCTATTGCGAGGCGAGCATGGATGCTGCCGTCAGCGAGGATGCTGCCGACGATTTCGTGTTCTGCAATGACACGGACTATACCATTTACATCTATACCTCCGTTACCAGAGAGGCAGCGACGGTGATGATCTATGGCAGGCGGCCGGAATACCGCATCGAGCTGGTGTCCACCATCCTGCAAAATGATATCAAGAACACCGCCGTTACCTATGAGAAGGACGAAAGCGGCACGTATGCCTACTATACCGACGAGTATAAGCTCAAGAAGGAAGGCAAGCTGGGCCGCCGAAGCAAGCTGGAGCGCGTGCTCTACGACTGGAACACGGGCGAAGAAATCAAGCGCGAGCTCGTATCCGAGGACTATTATAGCGGTGAGCGTGACACCTACTGGGTCGGCGTTCACGAGCCCTGATTTAGAAAGGAAGTACATCAGCCATGAAGGAATGCTTCAATACCCGCAAGGGCCCCGCAGCCGTGGGCCCCTACTCCACCTGCGTGACCGTTGGGAACACCGTGTACGTATCCGGAACGATTCCGATTGTGCCCGAAACGGGCGCGCTCGCCGAGGGCGGCATCGGGGAACAGACCGTGCAGGTGCTTAAGAATCTTCAGACGGTTTTGGAAGAGCTGGGTCTCACGATGGATAGCGTCGTCAAAACGACGGTATACCTGACCAATCTGGACGATTTTGGCTGCGTGAATGCGCTTTATGACGGCTACTTTGCGCCCAATTACCCTGCGCGCGTGTGCTGTGAGGTCTCTCGCCTGCCCAAGGGCGCGCAGATTGAAATTGAAGCCATTGCCGTCAGAAATGCGTAAGAGAAAGGGAAACAGCTATGGGGAAAGTAATCGTAACCTGTGATTCCACCTGCGATCTCACGCCGGAGCTTTATCAGAAATACGGTATTCACGTTGCGCCCCTGTATATTCGCGTAAAGGACGGCGAATATCAGGACGGAGTTACCATTGATGCCAAGACGCTGTTTCAGAAGGTGCAGGAAACGGGCGAGCTGCCTAAGACCGCCGCAGTATCCATGGATGATTACATGAATCTATGGAAGCCGTTTGTGGAGCAGGGCTGCGAGGTTGTGCACATCAATATTTCCAACCACTTTTCCGTATGCTATCAGAATGCCTGCCTGGCGGCTGAGGAGCTGGGGCATGTGTACCCGGTCGACAGCCTGAACCTGTCCTCCGGCTCCGGCCATCTGGCTATTGAGGCAGCGCTACTTGCGCAGGAGGGCAAGAGCGGCGCGGAAATTCAGGCGATTCTGGATGAGAAGAAACAGCGCCTGAACGTTTCCTTCGTGCTGGACACGATGGAGTATCTGGCCAAGGGTGGCCGCTGCTCCTCCGTCGTCGCCTTCGCAGCCGGGCTTCTGAAGCTTCGCCTGTGCATTGAGGTAAAGGACGGCAAGATGGATGTGCACAAGAAGTACCGCGGAAAAATGAAGGCCGTTCTGTGCGAGTACGTGCGCGACCGTCTGAAGGAGGTGCCCGACGTAGAGCTGGACCGAATCTTCATTACGACGTCTGGCGTTCCTGAGGAGACGGTAGAGGCCGTGCGCCAGACCGTCCTGGAATGCTATCCTTTTAAGGAAGTTCTTTTCAGCACCGCGGGCTGCACCATATCCAGCCACTGCGGGCCCGGCTGCCTCGGCATCCTGTTCTTTAACAAATAATCCGTCCTGACCCGGGCGGACACCGGCGAGAATCATTGAAACGGAGAGATGGCTCATGCCCCGTATCGGTTTTGACAACGACAAGTATATCGAGCTTCAGTCCGAACGCATTCGCAGGCGCATAGCCGAGTTTGGCGGAAAGCTGTATCTCGAGTTTGGCGGAAAGCTGTTTGACGATTACCATGCCTCCCGCGTGCTGCCCGGCTTCGAACCGGACAGCAAGATGCGCATGCTGCGCTCCTTTGGAAGCCAGGTGGAAATCATTATCGTCATCAATGCGAACGATATTGAGAAAAACAAGCGTCGCGGCGATTTGGGCATCTCCTATGACGACGACGTGCTGCGCCTGACGGATGCGTTCCACGGCGCGGGTCTGTATGTCGGCAGCGTGGTAATTACGCAGTATGCCGGGCAGCCGGGCGCGGATCGCTTCCGCAGAAAGCTGTCTTCGCTGGGTATTCGGTGCTATCGCCATTATCCCATTGCGGGCTATCCTTCCGACGTGAAAAACATCGTGTGCGAGGATGGCTATGGCCGCAACGATTATATCGAAACCACGCGCCCGCTGGTGGTTGTAACGGCGCCCGGCCCCGGCAGCGGAAAAATGGCTACCTGCCTGAGCCAGCTATATCACGACTACCGCCGCGGCATAGCTTCCGGCTACGCGAAATTTGAAACCTTCCCAATTTGGAATTTGCCGCTTAAGCACCCGGTGAATCTTGCCTACGAGGCTGCTACGGCAGATCTGAACGACGTGAACATGATTGATCCGTATCATCTGGAGGCATATGGCCAGACGACGGTTAATTACAATCGCGACGTTGAAATCTTCCCGGTGCTGAACACCATGTTCGAGATGATTCAGGGCACGTCGCCGTATAAATCGCCAACGGACATGGGCGTGAATATGGTGGGCTTCAGCATTGTGGACGACGAGGTCTGCTGTGAAGCGTCCAGGCTCGAGATTCTACGCCGGTATTATGATGCACAGGTTGCGCTGAAAAAAGGCGGTAGCGACGTGGACGTCGTGCGCAAGCTGGAGCTGATTATGAAGCAGGCGGGCATTACGTCCGAGATCAACCCGGCCATCGGCGCAGCGCTTCTGAAGGAAAAGCTGACCGGCGCGCCTGCCGCCGCAATGACACTGCCGGACGGCCGCGTGATTACGGGCAAGACCAGCTCGCTTCTTGGCGCCTCCGCAGCGCTGATGCTGAACGCGCTCAAGGCGCTGGCCGGAATCGACAAGGAAATCGATCTCATTGCCCCGGCGGTCATCGAGCCGATCACGAAGCTGAAAACGCAGAACCTCGGCCACCATAATCCGCGCCTGCACTCCGATGAGATGCTTGTGGCGCTGTGCGTGAGCGCCGTGTCCGACCCGAACGCCGCGCTCGCTCAGAAGCAGCTGGAAAAGCTGCGCGGCCTGAACGCACACTTTTCCGTGATTCCATCGGCGGTAGACGAAAAAATCTACAAGCGGCTGGGCGTAAACGTAAGCTGCGAGCCGGTCTATGAGGTCAGCAAGCTCTATCACAAATAATAGCTGGGGGGAATCCTGCGGGGTTCCCCCTTTTGCATGAAAAGGTGGAAAGCACATGACAGACAGGGAAAAAAGTCTTCTTCTAAACTACATGCGGGCGAACATAGGAGACGCGACGCACGCGGAGGATCACATTCTTCGCGTTGCAGGCGTTGCGCGCGAGATTGCCCGGACGGAGAAGAACGTGGACGAGGAAGCTCTCCTCTGCGCTTGCCTTCTGCACGATATCGGGCGCAGGGAGCAGATAGAGGATCCATCTCGGCCGCATGCGGCGGTTGGCGCGGAGAAGGCGCAGGCATTCCTTGTGAAAAACGGCTGGAGCGAGGCCTTTGCTGCGCGCGTGTCGCAGATTATTGCGGCGCATAGCTCGCGGGAAATGGCAGCATGCGGCGGAATTGAGGAGAAAATCCTGTTTGACGCCGATAAGCTGGACATAATCGGCAGCATCGGCCTGTGCCGCGCGATTGCCTACGCCGTTTCGGCAGGGGAACCAATGTACGACGCGCGCGACCTCGCACAGAAGCCCTCGCCCGACGGCGGCACAATGCTGCGGGAGGTGGAAAACGACCTCGCCTTTGCTTCGGGCGCCTTCTTTACCCTCCATGCCCAAACCCTTGCCGGGCCTGCCTTCAAGCTCACCTTTGCCTTTCTCGAAAACCTTCGCGAAACCATGAATAGAGGAAGCTGCGAATGGCTGCTTGCGAACGAGAAGGACGAAGGATGAAAAGAACTCGCGCAAGTATGCAATGTTCTTCCTCCTGCGCATCGTAGAAGCGGGTCAGTATTTTGCGAGCAAGGAAACGAGAATGCGCACCCGCGGACTACGCAATCCAGCTGGGCGCAGGGACAAACAGCTGCTGCGAGGCAGATTAGTAGACTGTCCTGCTGGGGGTGGCTGCGTTCGCCCGGCTGCGGTAGCCATTACGCCGCAGACGTCGGCGGTGTCGGCTCCGCTTTCGACGACGGCAACGATGTCAACCGCAATGACAGTGCCGTGCATACGGGTTCGGCTTTTCTAAAGTGGATCCCGCAGATGAACCTAAAGATTGTCCTCATTTTAATTGAGGGCAATCTTTTTACACCACGTGTATTGACATATGGTTAAATATTGGAATATAATAGGACGGAAACAAAAGAACGGGGGTAGCTTCATGAAGCTTAGAGGGCTGTACATCCTGCTGCTGGCGGGGCTTTGCTTATGCTTGCTCAGCAATGCACAAGCGGCGCAGACGCCGGAATATCAGGTTGGCGATTACGTGACCTTTGGCTCGTATCCGCAGACAAAATCCGGCACAGATGATACGCCGATCGAGTGGCTGGTGTTGGAAAACGACGGCGAGACGGCGCTGCTCATCAGCCGCTATGCGCTGGACTGTCAGCCGTATAATTCCCAATATGCAGATGCCACGTGGGAGCAGTCTACGCTTCGCAGCTGGCTGAACGATGAATTCTACAATCGCGCGTTTAATGAGGATGAAAATGAAATCATCCTTAAGAGCGACGTCAGCGCGGACAAAAATCCAACCTACAGCACGACTCCCGGGAATGCTACGAAGGATAATGTGTTTCTTCTAAGCATTGCGGAAGTGGAAAAATATTTTGCAAACGATGAAGCGAGAATGTGCGCCGCTACGGAATACGCAAGCAAACAGGGTGCAGATACAAGCGTCAGCTACATCGTGGACGGCAAGGAGGGCTGCTGGTGGTGGCTTCGTTCACCCGGCGCTCGTGGTGACTACGCTGCAAATGTCTACGTCGGAGGCACAGTTGTCGACCGTGGCGACGATGTCAGCGGCGATACGAATGCCGTGCGCCCGTGCGTGCGGGTTCAGCTTAAGAACGAGGAAGAGCAGGCGAAGGAGCGCGCCTACCAAGCCGCCGAATGGCTTCGTGAAAACGGGAAATATGCCGAGGCGTACGCAATCTATGAGACGATTCGGGGCTACAGGGATGTGGACAAGATCATAACGAATGACGCTGGTATTGCAAAGGTAGCAGCCTATCAGCTCGGGAACTACGTGACATTCGGTACCTATCCGCAGACGAAATCTGGCACGGATGATACGCCGATTGAGTGGCTGGTGCTGGAAAACGACGGCGAAACGGCGCTGCTCATCAGCCGGTACGGACTGGACTGCCAGCCGTATCATACGGAATATGTCGATACCACATGGGAGAAATGCACGCTTCGCAGCTGGCTGAACGACGAATTCTATAACCGTGCGTTCAGTGATGAGGAGAAGCAGAGCATCCTCAAGAGCAGTGTCAGCGCGGACAGCAATCCGAACTACAGCACGAATCCAGGCAGTGCCACAAAGGACAATGTGTTCCTTCTGAGCATCGTGGAAGCGAATAAGTACTTTGCAAGCAACGAAGCAAGAATGTGTGCAGCTACGGATTACGCAATTCAGCAGGGCGCATATGCAGACAGCTACTACACGGTAGATGGCAGAGGGGCCTGCTGGTGGTGGCTGCGTTCGCTCGGCGACTCTAGCAACTATGCCGCTTACGTCTACGGCGTCGGCTCCATTGGCAACCACGGCAACCGTGTCAACGGCAGTAGCAGTGCTGTCCGTCCGTGTGTGCGGGTACGGCTTTTCTAAAATGAATCTCCGAATCCTATAATCCCGT
>CAZKQB010000059.1:0-13761 GCA_964554795.1 uncultured Oscillospiraceae bacterium
TCCGCCACAAGCTCATTCGTCCATACACACCCAGGCACAACGGCAAGGTTGAACGCAGCCACCGCGAAGACCAAAAACGCTTCTACGCCGCCCACCGTTTCTACTCCCTCGCCGACTTTGGTGGGCAGCTCGCTGCCCACCAAAGTCGCAGCAACGCCCGACCCATGCGACCTCTGCAATGGCTGTCACCAAAGGAACGGCTCTCACGGGTTGGTGTACAAAATGTTTGACAAACCTACACTTCTGCGCGAGTGAAAAATGCGGCTGAAAAGCGGCTTTCTCTTGCCAAAAACGGCATTTTGAAGTATTATATAGGTAGGAAATCACAGGACGGGGGAACGAAGTATGAGGGAACAGCCAAGGTTGACTGATATGATAAAGAACACCATGTTCGACGGCTTTTTGCTGGTGCGCGCGTCGCAGCAGCGAACCTCGTCCAATGGCGGAAAGTACCTGGATATGACGCTTACTGATATTTCCGGCGACGTGAATGCCAAGATGTGGGATGGAACGGTTGCGCCGCCGCCGGCGTCTTCGGTAATCCGCGTGCGGGGTATGATGCAGGAATACAACGGCCACGCCCAGCTGCGCGTGGACAAGATGCGCCTTTCTACGCCGGAGGATGATGTGGAGATGGCCAAGCTGATCCCCTGCGCGCCTCGCCCGGCAGACGATATGCTGGAGGAAATTCTGAACCGCGTGGATGCAATGCGGAATCATGAGCTAAGGCAGCTCGTGCTTAAGCGTCTAGAGGAATGTGGTGACCGGCTGAATTACATGCCTGCGGCGCTTAAGCTGCACCATGCCGAGCGGAGCGGTCTTTTGCACCATACTTCCACAATGCTTCGCGGTGCAGATATGGTGTGCGAACTGTATCCGTTCCTCGACGCCGACCTGCTGGCAGCGGGCGTGATTCTGCATGACCTGTGCAAGATCGAGGAAATGAAGAGCGACGAACTGGGACTGGTGACCGATTACACTATAGAGGGCAATCTGTTGGGCCATTTGGTGTTGGGCGTGAGCAAGCTGGATCGCTGCGGACGGGAAATGGGCATGAATGAGGAACTGCTCACTATGCTGGAGCACATGATTCTCTCGCATCATGATCTTCCTGAGTACGGCTCCCCGAAGCCGCCGATGTTCCCGGAGGCCGAGGTGTTGCACACGCTGGACATTCTGGATGCACGCATGTTTGAGATGCAGACGGAGCTGGCGCGCGTGAATCCGGGCGCGTTTACAGAGCGCATCTGGTCGCTGGAACGCAAGCTGTATCGAAGGAAGGAAAGGAAGGAGAGCGAGAACGCATGAAGTTGAACGGGTATGGTCGGGCGCTTCCGCCCATTCTGAGAGAGGGTGAAACGGCGGAAAGCTGGCCGGAGCGCAGGGCAGAGCTGATGACGCTTCTGCGTGAGCAGGTTTACGGCTTTTTCCCGGAGGAAACGCCGGAGGTTACCGTAGAAAATGAAGAGGAAAAGCCGTGCTTTGCGGGAAAGGCGAAGCTGGGAAACGTCGTTTTGAAGGTGCGATTTGGCGAGAGTGCATTTTCCTTTCCGGTGCGCTATGCGTTTCCGAAGGCAAAGCGCCCCGCACCGGTGTTTGTCGTTTTGAATTTCAGGCCAGAGGTTCCTGATCTGTATTTGCCTGCGGAGGAAATCCTCGACGGAGGTTACGGTTATGCGCAGATCTGCTATACGGACGTCGTGAACGATCGTTATCACGGCGATTTCGCGGATGGCTTGGGTGAGGCGTACTACGGAGGCCGTGCCCGCAAACCGAACGAGTGGGGAAAGATTGGCATGTGGGCGTATGCTGCGTCCCGTGTCATTGACTGGTTGTATACCCGCGAGGAGGCAGACAGGGCGCATATCATGGTGATTGGTCATTCCCGCCTGGGAAAGACGGCGCTGTATGCGGGCATGTCTGACGAGCGCATTTGGGCAACGTTTGTGAACGATTCCGGCGCGGGCGGCGCGTCCATTGCGCGGCACAAGAAGACCGGCGAGACGATTCACGACATCGTGAAAAATGGCCTATGGGACTGGTTTGCAGACAATTACCGCCAGTGGGAGAACCGGGAGGCGGAGATGCCGTTTGACATGCACTTCGCAGTGGCGATGATTGCGCCTAGGCTGGTGTGCGTTGGCAGCGCGGAGGAGGACGCATGGGCAGAGCCGGAGGGCGAATGCCTGTCCTGCCGCGCGGCGGGCGAGGTATGGGAGCTGCTTGGCCGTCGCGGGCTGGAAATGCCCGACCGCATGGCTGTTCCCGGCGAGAGCTTCCTGACTGGAAGCGTAGGCTATCAGCTGCGCGAGGGCACGCATTTTCTCAGCCGCACGGATTGGTTGAAATACATGGAATTTGCAAGACTTCATATAAATGAAGAAACGTAACGGACGAAGCGGGAGGGCGCGCGCATGAAAACACTGGTTGTGGCGGAAAAGCCGTCGGTCGGTCGGGATATTGCGCGCGTTCTCGGCGTAACCGGCCGGGGAACCGGCTGCATGACGGGAAAGGATTACACTGTCACGTGGGCGGTTGGGCATCTGGTTTCCCTGAAGGAGCCGGGCGAGGTTGACGAGCGCTACCGGAAATGGTCGATGGCGTGTCTGCCGATGCTGCCGGAGGACATTCCTTTAAAGGTGCTTCCGGCAACGAAGGATCAGTTTGAGGTTATCAAAAGGCTGATGAACGACGCGGAGACGGAGAAAATCGTGTGTGCAACGGACTCCGGGCGCGAAGGCGAGTTGATTTTTCGCTACATATATGAGATGGCGGGCTGCACGAAGCCAGTCATGCGGCTGTGGATTTCGTCGATGACCGATGCGGCCATTCGCGCCGGTTTTGCATCGATGAAGCCCGATTCGGATTACAATGCACTGTATCTGTCGGCGCGTTGCCGCTCGGAGGCCGACTGGTTGGTTGGCATGAATGCTTCTCGCGCGTTTTCGCTCAAATACAACGCGCATCTTTCTGTTGGCCGCGTTCAGACACCTACGCTGGCGCTGATTGTGAAGCGTGACCGCGAGATCGATGCCTTCGTTCCGGACGATTACTGGGAGCTGACGGCTGATTTCGGCGATTATAAGGGAGTGTGGATTGATCCGGAAAAAAAGGACACGCACATTTCGTCGAAGGAAAAAGCGGAGGCGCTGAAGAAAAAGGTAAACGGAAGGACTGGCGTGGTTGCTGAATGCACGCGCGAGGAAAAACGCACGCCGCCGGAGCGCCTGTATGACCTGACAACGCTGCAGCGCGAGGCCAACCGCAAATACGGCTACTCAGCGGATAAGACGCTGAAGCTTGCGCAGTCGCTATATGAAACGCACAAGCTACTTACCTATCCGCGTACGGACAGCCGCTACCTGCCCAATGACATGGTATCAAAGATTGCCCGGACGATGCAGTTGCTGCCGGAGCCGTATGCGTCGTTTGTAAAAAGGATTGCGCCGGTCAAGAAGGCGGAGCGCATTTACGATGACGCGAAGATATCCGACCATCACGCCATAGTACCTACCGACCGAGCGGCGAAGCTGGAGGGCCTTACGGCAGACGAGCGCAATATCTATGACATGGTCGCGCGCAGGCTGGTCGCTGCGCACTATCCCGATCAGCGTGCAATGGCCACGCGTATCTTCACCGACGTGGAGGGCGAGCGTTTCAAGACCAACGGAAGCATAACCATCGAAGAAGGCTGGCGCGCGCTTTATCGGGATGATAAGAAGGATGCGAAGGCGGACGCTAAGGAACTGCCGCTGCTTAAGCCGGGTGATATGCGCGAGGTTGTGAAGGCAAGCATCAAGGCGAGCAAGACAAAGCCGCCGTTGCCGTATACTGACGATACGCTTCTAAAATCAATGGAGGACGCCGGCAAGACCATTGAGGATGAGGAGCTGCGAGAGAAGATGAAGGACGCAGGCCTTGGAACGCCTGCAACGCGCGCCGCGATTCTCACTCGCCTGATCGACGTGGGCTATGCCGAGCGAAAGGGAAAAACGTTGCGGTCGACCGAAAAGGGGCGTACGCTCGTGAGGATCGCGCCAGAGGAAATGACCAGCGCGGTTACAACGGGTAAGTGGGAACGCGCGCTTTCAAAGATGGCGAGACTGACTGCTGCGGACGAGATGAATGCCCGGGAAGAGCGCTTCATGGATAGCATTCGCCGGTTCAGTACGTATCTGGTTGACTTTGCAATTCACAAAGCGCCCGCTGCCCGGTTCCCGGAGGAAGCAAGACAGATGTCAAAGAAGACGACGCCTCAAAGGAGCAATGGAAAGAAAATATGACGGATGAAATGAGATCGATCATTCGCGAAAGCGCTGCAAGGATTACCGCGACCTGCGGTGAAGAGGAGCTGTTCCGTGCCCATGGATGTGCGCTTCCGGAGCGTGCGGAGGTGGTGGATATCACTGAAAGGCTGCGCGCGCTTCTGTTTCCCGGCTTTTTCGGCGATGCGACTACGGCGCGCAGTGAGTATGCCGCGGGCTATGCGCTGACGGACATCTGTGCTCGGCTGCGCGTGCAGCTGGAGGCGGCGTTCTGCTATGCGGGAAACGGAGAAATCGACGTAGAGGAAAGAAGCGAGAGCGTGCTGAAGGCGTTCATAGCGTCGCTTCCTTCGGTTCAACGGCTGCTTCTATGCGATGTGGAGGCGGCGTTTGACGGGGATCCGGCGGCAAAATCGCGCGCGGGGGTGGTGTTTTCCTACCCGGGTCTGCATGCGATTACGGTATATCGTCTGGCACACGTTCTCTATAAGGAAGAGGTGCCGTTCATTCCACGCATCATGACGGAGTATGCGCATAGCCTGACCGGTATTGACATCAATGCCGGGGCGGAAATCGGCCGATATTTTTTCATTGATCACGGTACGGGCGTGGTTATCGGCGAAACGGCGGTCATCGGAGATTTCGTGAAGCTGTACCAGGGCGTGACGCTCGGCGCGCTCTCTACGCGACTCGGTCAGAAGCTGGCTGGCGTCAAGCGTCATCCCACGCTGGGCAGCCGCGTGACCGTGTATTCCGGCGCGTCGGTGCTTGGCGGCGAAACCGTGATCGGCGACGACTGCGTGATCGGCGGCAATGCCTTTGTTACATCGTCGGTGCCGCCGCACACGCGTGTAAGCGTGAAAAGCCCGGAGCTTACATTCCGGGAGGTAAATCGAACCGTTTGGGAAAATGCATAGGAGGGAAAACAGTGGCATCGAAGGTGTATTTTGCAAACATGCGCGTAAAGGGCTTTGAGAGCATTACGGACAAGCTCAAGAGGCTGGTGAGGGAGGCTGGAATCGAGCAGATCGATTTCAAGGACAAGTTTGTGGCGATCAAGGTTCACTTCGGCGAGGAGGGCAACCTTGCCTATCTCCGCCCCAATTATGCCAAGGCGATAGTGGATGTGGTGAAGGAATTGGGTGGCAAGCCGTTTGTGACGGACTGCTCCACGTTGTACGTCGGTGCACGCAAAAACGCGCTGGATCATCTTGAGGTAGCCTATGAGCATGGCTTTAATCCGTTCAGTCTCGGCTGCCATGTGCTGATTGGCGATGGTCTGAAGGGTACGAACGAGGTCGCCGTGCCGATTCCCGGAGAATACGTCAAAAACGCGTTGATTGGCCGGGAGATTGTCGATGCAGACATCATAATTTCACTTACGCATTTCAAGGGGCATGAAGGAACCGGCTTTGGCGGCGCGCTGAAGAATCTGGGCATGGGGTGCGGTTCAAGCGCCGGAAAGGCGGAGATGCACGAAACCGAGAAGCCTGCCGTAAACAAGGATGCCTGTGTGGGTTGCGGTGTGTGTGCGCGCAACTGCGCGCATGACGCGATTTGCGTGAATGAGAAGAAGGCGAATATCGATTATGCAAAGTGCAAGGGCTGCGGCCGCTGCATTGGCGTGTGCCCGACGAAGGCAATGCGCCCAGGTCAGGAAAAGGGCTGTGAGATGCTCTCGCGAAGGGTTGCCGAGTACGCCTACGCTGCAGTGAAGGACAAGCCGAATTTCCATATTTCGCTGGCGATAGATATTTCGCCATTCTGCGACTGCTATGGAAACAACGATGCGCCCATTCTGCCGGACGTCGGCATGTTTGCATCCTTTGATCCCGTTGCCATTGATCAGGCATGCGCCGATTTGTGCAATCGCAAAAAACCGTTTGCGGACAGTCTGCTGGGTGAAAAGCATCCGGCTCCCGGGATGGATTTCTTCCATGCGCTGCATCCGGATACTGACTGGGAGGCCGGAATCGAGCAGGCGGAGAAGATCGGACTGGGCTCTAAGGCTTATGAATTGAAGGAAATAACCTAAAATCCCGCACATTTTGCGGTACATAGGCAAAAATTTTGCATATATGCCGGAAATGCATTGACAGAAGCACGACCGTCTGTTAAAATATATGACAGTAGAAGCGGCAATGCCGCGCTCTATAATTAGAAGTGAGGGGATAGACGAATGAAAACCTACGAAATCAAAATGTCCCGTTCCCGTTGGTTCAGCCTGCTGCTGGCCGTTCTGATGATCGTCATGATCGTCGAACTGTGTGCGCCGTACTTTACCTACGGCAAGCAGACGCTCTCCTTCGTTCCGCCGGAGGGTGGCAACGAGCAGATTCTGAACGGCACGTGGAAGCTCAGCGGCTCTGATGAGACGCAGGACGGCTACAAGGAAATCGTAATCAACAATGGAAAAATGACCGTTCGGACGACCAATATCATTCGTGTAAACCAGGTTGACGCCGACAAGGCCGTTGAGACTGCCAAGGCGGACTATGAGAAGATCGCGAAAAACGTGGAGGCCGCAGACATCGCCGTTCAGAAGGCAGTTGCACTGCAGGCCGAAGGCGAGAAGGTCTTCAATATGATTTCCAAGCAGCTCGGCTCTGGCGAGACGGCTGACGAGTTCGAGAAGGAAGAGGCGCAGGCAGCAAATGCTACTGCCGAAAATGCGGAGGTTGCTGCCGAAGAAAAGCCGAAGCAGCTGACGGATGCTGAGAACAGCCTGAAGAAGATGGTTAAGGCCGTCAACGATGCGAAGGAAAACCTCGCTAAGGCGCAGGAAGCCCTCGTAATCGCGCAGGAAGCCGTCAATGCTGCCCGCGATGGCGCCGTTAAGACCTACGAAGCCGATGCCTCCTATGCATGGATCACCGAGACCGAGGAAGCCTATAACAACGCCGTTGACGAGGCGTTCAAGGCTGACTACGTTTCCGGAAACACCGACCGTGTGCGCGACGAACTGATTGCCGCCGCCGAGGAAAAGGAGCTTGCCGCTCAGAAGAAGACCCGCAAGGCAGAGCTCAAGGCCGACGGTATCGTTGATGCCAAGGAAGTTGACAAGAAGCTGGCAGAGGTCGCTCTCACCGCTGAGAAGAAAGCCGAAATCGCTGCCACCATCACCGACGGCGCAGTTAACGAAGAAGTTGAGAAGCAGTACAGCGACTACATCGCCAACATGCTGGGCGAGAAGAAGGACGGCGCGCTGTACGACAAGCTGAACGCTAACAAAGCTGTGGCTGCCGAGGGCGCGAAGGCTGCTATCGACGCCATGAACAAGGCTGAAGATGCCGCCAAGGAAGGCGAGAAGACCTATCAGAAGAAGGCTGAGAAGGCTGCCACCGATTCCGCAAAGGAACTGGAAAAGCTGAAGAAGACTGCGCTTGAACTGCTCCCGGAGACCGTGTTTGAAGAGCTTGCTGACGACTATAAGGCCGCAGAGGTTGCTGCACTTCAGTTTGAAGACTATGACAAAAAATCCTCTGAGAAGACCATGATGGAAACGGAAGGCAAGGCCAAGTATAACGAGAAGAAGAGCACCCTTTCTCTCACTTTTGCCAACGGCCAGAAGATTGATACCAGCTTCGGCGCCAGCTTTGGCTATAATGAGATCAAGAAGCTCTCCATTCTGGGCTACGTCGGTTTCCCCTACGAAGTTGAGGACTTCAGCGAGGAAATGACCTACCGCATCGAAAACTTCTACATCAACGATGTGGTGCTGGTTCCGATCATCCTGCTGGTTCTGTGCATCCTCGGCATCGTAATGTGCGTAATGAAGAAGGATAAGCTCTCTGCCGGCATCGTGCCCGCCGTTCTGGGCGTCGTGGGCGTGATTGGCTACCTGACCAGCGACTTCCTCAAGCTGGGCGACAAGTACACCGTGCACATTGTTCTGTACGCTGTGATCTTCGTGGTCGCCGTGTTGCACATTGTTCTTTCCGCAAAGAAGGCGAAGAAGGCCTGATTTAATCAACATAGTCGAACCAATCTAACGACTGATTCCTGAAACTCGCGGCCGTATCGTCAGGAATGGACAGCGAATGAAATTGCTGCTCAACCTGATGATGCGGCCGTCAGTAGGGAATATCGCACCGCTGATATAGGAGGAAGAGGATAGGCTCTACACGCTGGGATCAGAAAACGATGCGTGCAGTTATGCTGTGTCTAGTGAGCGAAAATACAGCTTCGAATTTTTCAAATTAGAATAAAAGCATGTAGTATTGAAAATGCCAAGCAGAGGCAAATAAGCATGTAGCTCTCAGAGTAGTGCAATTATTCGAATGAATCGACCGTTCTCAGAATGCAGTTTTGTATCTACGAAATTAATTCAAACAAAAGTCCATTTGCTGATTGTCAGCATTACGTTCGGAAAAGTGGAAGGAGTTATGAACAATGACCCAGGAGAGGATGCAAACATCCGGCGTCATGTCAGCTGCGGACGTAAGGCGTATTGCTAAGCTGAGTGGCAGAAAAACGGCAAGAAACCGCTTTCGCAAGAGTCTCAGCCTGTATGCACTGTTAATTCCGGGTCTGTTCATGATCATCCTGTTCAGCTATGTGCCCATGTACGGCCTGCTGATCGGATTTAAAGACTACAATATTTTCCAGGGAAACAGTCCGTTTGACGCGATTCATCTGAGCTCATGGGTTGGACTCGAAAACTTGAGCAAGCTAATGATTCAGAGTAAATTCCGCCAGACGATTATCAATACCTTTGTCATTAGCGCAATGAAAATCGTAATCGGATTCCCGATTCCGGTGTTGCTTGCGCTGATGATTAACGAGGTACGCGGCACTGTCACCAAGCGCGTGCTGCAAACCGTAATGTATCTGCCGCACTTTATCAGTTGGGTTGTCGTCGGCGCGCTGTTTATGAATATACTGGGTACCACAGGGATCGTAAACAGTTGGATTACTTCTTTGGGCGGCGAAACTCAGAAATTCTTTATGGACAATCGCTGGTTCAGATGGGTTCTCCTTTTAACCAGCGTTTGGAAGGAATCCGGGTGGGGTACGATCGTGTATCTCGCAGCCATTACCGGAATTGATCCGGCTCTTTACGAGGCAGCAAGAATCGATCGTGCGAATCGCTTCCAGCAGATTTGGTACATTACTCTGCCTGGCATCGCAGGCACAGTTGTAATGATGTTGATTCTACGACTGGGTGGTATCATGGATGCCGGATTCAGTCAGATTCTGGTTATGTATAACTCTACGGTCTATAAATCCGGCGATATTATTGGCACCTTTGTCTACCGCGAGGGCTTGGGTAAGCTCAACTGGAGTCAGGGAACAATTGTCGGCTTCTTTAACTCGGTCATTAACATGATCCTGATGCTTGGAGGCAACTACATCAGTCGCAAGCTAACCGAGCGCAGTATCTGGTAAGGAAGGAGCGAATCAACGTATGAGCAAGAAAAAGAAAGCCTTCGGATTAACGACTGGCGAGCGTGTGTTCGAAACTCTGAACCTGATTCTGCTGGTTTTTATCGGCGCGCTGATGCTGTTTCCGTTTCTCAATATGGTTGCTAAGTCTTTTTCCAGCGAAACTGCCATCTTAACGGGAAGTGTGCTCTTCTGGCCTGTAGGCTTTCAGACAGGTACATACAAGTTCGTGATGCATCAGGCGCAGTTCTGGAATTCCTTTAAGGTTTCTGTGTTAATCACAGTCATGGGTACGGCTGGCGCCATGATTGTCAGCTGCCTGACAGCCTATCCGCTGTCCAAGCGCTGGCTGTATGGCCGCAAAACGCTGATGCTTGTGTTTGTGTTTACCATGCTGTTTGGAGGAGGCATGGTTCCGAGCTACCTGCTGATGCGTTCACTGAATTTGATCAATACGATTTGGGTACTATTTGTGCCGAGCATGCTCAGTGTGTACAACATGATCCTGCTGAAAAACTTCTTCGAGGATATTCCTGAGTCGGTAGAGGAATCTGCTGAGCTGGACGGAGCGGGCAGTCTGCGCATTCTGGTATCGATCGTGCTTCCCATGTCGTTGCCGGCAATTGCAACCATTGGTTTGTTCTACGCCGTGGGATTCTGGGACAACTACATGAGCGGCCTGCTTTACGTAACCAATCCGAAGTGCAAGCCCTTGCAGCAGTACCTCTATGAGATCGTAAAGGAGTCCATTACGGTTGACGAAACCCTTTCGATGGACGCGCAGGAGAACGCAGCACTGAATACGGATGCGATACGTTCTGCTACCATCATGCTGGCCTGTGTGCCAATTATGTGCGTATATCCTTTCCTGCAGAAGTACTTTGTCAAGGGTATGCGCGTCGGCTCCGTCAAGGGCTGATTCGGTTTGATCTTTTCCTGCCGGTAAGGTGGGTGAAGAAAATATGAAGGAGGAAATCCCCATGACTAAACGGATCCTTTCGGTTCTGCTTGCGCTGGCCCTTCTGACTCTTGGCCTGTGCGTCTCCGCCGAGGATGTGGACAAGTCCAAGACCATTCGGATTCTGGACGGCAGCCACTCCTACGACATGAACAGCGACTACGTTGCGAAGCTGCTCGAGGACGCGACCGGCTATCACGTGGAGTATGAGTACTACTCTGACGACAACCAACTGGCGATGGAAGTTTCTTCCGGAACCACCTTCGACCTGATCGGTCTGGGCACCAACATGTATCAGACGCTGCTCTCTCAGGGCGCCCTGAAGAACATTTCCGGACTGCTGGAAGACTATCCGGATATGAAGACTCAGATTGCTGATCTGGGCTGGACCTACGTTTCCCATGAGGGTGGCATCTATGGCATCCCGATGGTTGACGACGCTGTGTATGCCGGCGGCATTGGCTATCGCCAGGATATTTTCGAAGAGTATGGCTACAATGAGCCGAGCACCATCGACGAGCTCTATCAGCTGCTGGTAGACATCAAGAACGACACCGGACTGATCCCGCTGACCGGAAGATCCGCTGTAGAGGCTGTAATCGCTTCCGCTTTCGGTCTGTCCTATGACTTCGTCGTGGATGAGGAAACCGATACCATTAAGTCCTGGCTGCGTCAGGATGGCATGAAGGAATACCTTGCGTGGATGAATAAGGCCTACACGGAGGGCCTGATCGACGTCGATTGGCCCGTCAACACCGGCGACACCATCAACGAAAAGATGGGTTCCGGCAAGGCCGTGATGACCTACGCTGCTCACTGGTCTACGCTTTCCTGGGTGAATGCGCTCGTAGAGAGCGGTGACGAGGACGCATACTTCAAGTCCATCGTTCCGCTGGAGGATTCCGACGGCAAGCGCCACATCGCGGTTTCCAACGGTATTTCCAAGGTCTGGGCTATCCCGGTAACCGCCTCTGATGAGAACGCTTCCTACACTCTGGGCATGATCGCCTCCCGTCTGGAGCCCGACAACTACTGGCTGTTCAACGACGGCATCAAGGGCACTCACTATAACTTTGACGAGAATGGCCTTCCGATCCCGGTGCTGCCCATCTTCAATGATGACCTGCAGCATGGCTCCGACTTCCAGCTCGGCCGCAACAAGGACGTGCATCCGATCTCCTGGATGGCTCGCGTTCACAAAACGCAGGTTCAGTGGGATACCTTCTATGACTCTAACAGCAAGGCCGCGAAGTATGGCTTTGAAGGCAAGCCGCTGACCTTTGCACAGTTCAACGAGTACACCAAGTATTCCACTGCGCTGACCACCCTTTGCAACGATTACTTCATTCAGGTGATCGCCGGCACCGAATCGCTGGACACCTATGATGATTTCGTAGCTGAGTGGGAAGCTGCTGGCGGCAAGGAACTGGAAGATGCTGCGACCGAGTGGTATCATGCCAATCCCGATCTGGTGGACGCTGCCCGCAAGAGCACCTCTCCCTACAACGAAGTGTTTGGCTACACCATTGGTTAATTTGTGACCTGTTGAAATAGGGTTGCACTGCGGAACCCATCGCTTTTCGCGGTGGGTTCCGTTTGCTGTAGCGATCCGTTTGCATACAGGGCGACAGCACATTTTACTCATTTGAGATGGCGAAGGCCTGTGCTGACGTTATTGAGTGATAGGAGGAATTCACATGGGAGTTTCCGCTTATACGGACAGGCAATGGGATCTGATTGTACTGGGCGGCGGCATGACCGGCGTTGCGGCAGCCGTTTCGGCTAAGCGACTGGGACTGAGTGTCCTGATTCTGGAAAAGGCTGGCTTTCTGGGCGGCGCGGCGAGCACCTGCCTAATTAATCCATTCATGCGCTACTCTACCACGGTGGATGACAAGCGCTTTGACTTGTCACGCGGCTTTTTTACTGAATTGCACAACCTTATGAGTGAGGTCGGCAGCCTGAAAGAGGGGCACGGCGAGCACATCCATGAGGAATATCTGAAGCTGGCAATGGATCGCTTGGTGACCCGCGAGGGAGTGGACGTGCTTTTCCATGCCATGCTGTGTGGCGTTGAAAAGGATGGTGAAACGCTGACGGCTGTGCAGGCGGCCACCAAAGCGGGCATCCTGACCTTTAAGGCGCGCTATTTTATCGATTGTACCGGTGATGCAGATCTGGCGGCGCTGGCGGGTTGTCCGTTCCGTCTGGGGCGCGATGACGGCTTGTGCCAGCCTATGACTCTGTGCTTCCGCATTGGTAACGTGGATATGGAAAAGTATCGCCAGAATCGCCAGCTGATGCAGGATTTGTACAAAAAGTTCCAAGAGGAAGGAAAAATTACCAATCCGCGCGAAAACGTGTTGGTTTTCAACACGCTTGTGGATGGTATGCTGCACTTCAATACCACTCGTGTGGTGAAGCATAACCCCACGGACCCGCTGGATGTTACCCGCGCTGAGATGATTGCACGTGAGCAGATGCTTGAAATGTACAACTTCCTGCATGACAACATCCCTGGCTTTGAGCATAGTCAGCTGCTCTATTCTGCTGGTGAAATCGGTGCCCGTGAAAGCCGAATGATCGTGGGTGAGCATGTTCTCACGCAGGAGGAGCTGAAGGATTGCATCAAGTTTGAGGATGGCATTGCCGCCGGAAACTACGATATTGACATTCACAGTCCGGATGGAAGCGGCACAAGCCATTATTACTTCGAAGAGGGTACATGGTATACGATTCCATATCGCTGTCTGCAGCCCAAGAACGCCAGTAACCTGCTGGTTGCTGGACGCTGTATCTCGACTACGCATGAGGCGCAGGCATCCGTCCGCATCATGCCCATCGTGACCACCTTGGGCGAAGCAGCCGGCACTGCGACTGCGTTGGCTTGTAAGGCAGGGGTAGACGTCAAGCATGTGGACGTTCAGGCGTTGCGTGAGCAGCTGATCCGCCAAGGCGCGTTCGTCGGCTGATTCATAGATTTTTAGCTGTCATATGAGAAAAGGGTCTGCTTCAGAAAAAATTCTGCGGCAGGCTCTTTCATTTATATGCTTTTAAATGGATTTGTGATAAGGTACAATAAGTTGCGCAAATTCAGGCTGTAGCGCTACAATACATCTTGCACACCCGCTGCCAAAAAAGAAGTGAGACATG
>CAZKQB010000060.1:0-10977 GCA_964554795.1 uncultured Oscillospiraceae bacterium
GACGGGGTGCGAGAGGGGCTTTGGCCCTCTCGCGCTCTCCCGGGGATGGTTTCGTGATGTATTTAGTTTCTGGCGGCGCGGGCGTGTAGAGTTCTCATTGGATGCGTCTGGCGAAGCAGCTTTCGATTTACGGGGATTGAACGGGTGCTTACATAAATTGTTAAATTGGAAGGGAGGCGGCAGAATGCGGGCAAGGGTGCGGGCTTGGCGGAGCTGGCTGGCGGGCTTGGCGATGCTGGCGGGGGCGGCAGTGCTTTGCCTGCGGGCAGGGACGGTGGTGCGGGTGGCGCTTGGGGCGTTAGCGCTGGCGTATCTGGCGGAGCCTGCGGTGGAGCGGCTTTCGGGCGGGGCAGGACGCGTCGGCGCGGCGCTGATCGTGTTTGTCGGCGGCGGGCTTATAGCGGCGGGCCTTTTAGCGGTGCTGATTCTTCCGGCGTGCAGGCAGCTTCTGTACCTTCCCGCGGGGATTTCCGCCGTGTTGGAGGAGGCGCGCGGGACGATTGCGCGGCTTTCGGTTCATCTTCCGCAGGCCGTTCTGCCCGGCGCGGAGACGCTGAGCCGCGTCGCCCGGCAGCTTACCTCGGCGCTGGCGTCCGGCGCGGCGCGCTTTCTTTCGGCGCTGTCGGAAATTGCCGTCTCCGCCGTTTTGGCGTTTTTTTACCTTCTGGACTGGAAAAGGATGTCCATACGGCTGGCGCTTTTTGTGCCGTCGGTCTGGCGGGCGCGGGCCATTCACGCGGTGCGAAGCGTGCGGCGCGAGCTGGGAACGTATCTGCGCGGACAGCTTATGGTAATGGCGTCGGTATCCGTGCTGGCGGTATCCGTGCTGTACGCTGCGCGTACGCCGCTGGCGGCTGCGCTTGGCGTTTTATATGGTATGCTGAACGCGATTCCATATTTCGGGCCGCTGATCGGCACGATTCCGCCCGTTGTGGCGGCGCTGGCCGGGGGCTGGCGGCGCGCGCTTCTGACGCTTGGACTACTGCTGCTCGTGCAGCAGATCGACAACTACGGCATTTCGCCGCGCGTAATGAGCGCCGCGGCGGGGGCGAGCCCTGCGACGGTGCTGTTAGCCGTCTCCGCCGGGTCGGCTCTGGGCGGCGTGTGGGGAATGTTTTTGGCGCTCCCGATATACGTTGCAGTGCGGGCGCTCTGGCGCGCGTTTTTCGGCGCGTCGGTGGCTGCGGCGGGAGAATGAGACTTTTCGCGGAAAAGAAGGAAGCGCGGCGAGCGTATCGCGATGAGGGAGGCAGTCACAGACGGTAGAATGGGCGTTTCGGACAAGACGAGTCTTGTGAAAAATTCCATTGGATTTTTCATGGCTCAGCCGGACGGCGCGAGGGAATGTACGGCGTTTCCGATATATGTCATGGAGCGCGCGTTTTTCGGCGCGCCGGTGTCTGCGGCGAGGGAATGAGACTCTCTGCGGAAGGAAAGGAAGCGCGTAAAAGCCAGGAAGCCGGCTTTTACGAACGAATGCGAACAAAAATGCCGCGGTTTTGCACCGCGGCAGAGGCGTGGAGAGAAGGAGATCAGGCGAGGCCGGGGATATGGGACAGGGTTTTCTCGGCCATATTGGAGATAGAGGAGAGGGTGAAGCCGAACAGGGAGGTATGAAGGGTATCGTTAAACGGCTTCGTCCAGTATTCAGGGATGGCAGAAAGGCCGCGGAGCATGCCGACGATGGAGCCGACGGTCGCGCCGTTGCAGTCGGTATCGAAGCCGGTCTGAACGGCCATGCAGACGGATTTGCCGTAGTCGCCCTGGCCATAGAGCAGGGCCGCGGTCACGATCATGGCGTTGGAGATGGTATGACACCAGCCGTGGTCGGTGTATTCGTTCCACAGCTCGTGGATGCGCTTGAATGCGTCCTCCTGTGAAGCGCCCGCGTGGAAGCCGTCGATTACGCTGCGGACAGATTCGTACAGGCGGGAGGTCGCGGGGATTTCCTTAAGGCCGGTCTCGATCACGTCTTCCACGCTGCCGTCCGTTGTTACGGCGGCTTCGGCGAGCATGGCGGCGATGAACATTTCGCCGTAGATTCCATTTTTGATATGGGAGATGCTTGCGTCGCGCCACGCCATGTCGGCAGCGGCCTCGGGGTTGCCGGGGTTAATGTAGCCGAAGTAGTCGCCGCGAATCTGCGCGCCGATCCATTCGCGGTACGGGTTCTGGAAGCGGGCGGTGTCCGGCGGCAGGTAGCCCTTCACGGTATTGATGAAGGCTACGCGCTCGGCGGTGCAGTAGGCGTTCTTGGGCTGCATCTCCAGCCAGAACTGAGCCACGTTCGCGGGCGTGAAATCGCGGCCGAAGCGGTCGATCAGCAGCTGAGCGACCGCGGTGTAGTTGGTGTCGTCGTCCGCCGGAGCGCCGGAGATTTGATCGGCCATCCACCGTGTGCGCTCGCGCAGCGGGAAGCGGTATTTGTCCTTCATTTCATCCGTCACGTCGGTGCTCAGGATGAAGCGGTGCATCGGCCAGTTGCCGGTTTCCTTCAGAAAGGGCTCGAATTCATTTGTGCGAATGCCCTCCACGGGCTTTCCGAGTGAGCAGCCCGCGATGCGGCCGTACCACGCGCCGGCAATCCTATCCTTAAGCACGCCGGGCGCCGGGAGCGGCTTTTTCCCGCCTGCGCCGACCGGACGCAGCGTGCGGATGGCCTCCAGCTCGCTGGGCTCATCGTAGGGATAGTCCTTCTGCTGCGGCGCCTTCACGATCAGCTCATATAGAAGATTTGCCAGACGCACCTTTTCCTCGCCGCGCGGCAGGGCCTCAATCGCGTCAAAAAGCGCTTCGAAGCTGCGAATGTCCTTGCCCTCTTCGATCGTCTGCTGCTTTTCGGTTGCCATTTCGCTGCAATACAGCTCCCACGTGGGCAGACGGTCGTAGGCCGGCGCGGGCATGGCGTATTCGTTCATGCTGTGTTCCTCCTTTTGGCGTTTATAACTTCAGGATTCGCCGCGCGCGGAAAAAAATCCTGCCGCGCGCCAGAGAAACGTGCGAAGGGCTTTTGATGACGAAATTCCTGTGTTATAACGAAAATTTGACAGACGCTGGCGGCTTCCCTTGTTGCGAAGGGGCGCAGTCTGTGTTATAATGTCATGGTGCCCAGAAGGGCCTATTTCTCACTTTCGTGGATTCGCGCGGCGGTTGCCGACCCTCGGTGCCGCTCGAAGACGAAGCGAAAGGCGGAAAAAACAAGCAAGGAGGAACCCTACTATGGCAGTCATTTCCATGAAGCAGCTGCTCGAGGCCGGCGTACATTTCGGCCATCAGACCCGCCGCTGGAACCCCAAGATGGCGCAGTACATCTTCACCGAGCGCAACGGTATCTACATCATCGACCTGCAGAAGACCGTTCGCAAGATCGACGAGGCCTATATGTTCGTGCGCGACCTGGCGCTGGACGGCAAGACCATCCTGTTCGTCGGTACCAAGAAGCAGGCGCAGGAGTCCATCGAGACCGAGGCAAAGCGCTGCGGCATGTACTTTGTGAACAACCGCTGGCTGGGCGGCACGCTCACCAACTTCCGCACCATCCGCACCCGTATTGACCGCCTGAACAGCATCGATAAGATGGAAAAGGAAGGCCAGTTCGAGCTGCTCCCCAAGAAGGAAGTCATCAAGCTGCTCGCCGAGCGCGAAAAGCTGGAAAAGAACCTGGGCGGCATCCGCGAAATGAAGAAGCTCCCCGGCGCTCTGTTCGTCGTCGACCCCCGCAAGGAGCACATCGCCGTGGCGGAAGCCCGCGCGCTGAATATCCCGATCGTCGGCATCGTGGACACCAACTGTGACCCCGATGAGATCGACTACGTCATCCCCGGCAACGACGACGCCATCCGCGCGGTCAAGCTGATCGCCGGCAAGATGGCCGACGCCGTTCTGGAAGGCAAGCAGGGCGAGCAGGTCGAGGAGACCGTCGAAGCCCCCGCAGCCGAGGAAGCCGCTGAATAATCATCCCGCGACAACACGTTTCAGGAGGAATGCAACATGGCTGAAATCACCGCAAAAGTGGTTATGGAGCTCCGCGGCCGTACCGGCGCGGGCATGATGGATTGCAAAAAGGCGCTCGCCGCCACCGATGGCGATATGGAAAAGGCGATTGACTTCCTGCGCGAGAAGGGCCTTGCCGCCGCCGCCAAGAAGCAGAGCCGCATTGCCGCCGAAGGCCTCGTGGATTGCTTCGTCTGCACCAAGTGCATGACCGGCGCGCTCGTCGAGGTTAACTGTGAGACCGACTTCGTCGCCAAGACTGACAAGTTCAAGAACCTCGTGCACGAAATCGCCGTGCAGATCGTGAAGAACGATCCCGCCGACGTGGACGCGCTCCTGGCTCAGAAGTACTATGCTGACGAAACCCGCACGATCAGCGACCTCGTGACCTCCGCTACCGCCGAAATCGGCGAGAAGATCAGCGTCCGTCGCTTCGCCCGCTATCATTCCGATAATGGCGTTGTGGACAGCTACATCCACATGGGCGGTAAGGTTGGCGTGCTCATCGAGGCCGAAGGCGCCGATGGCGAGAACGCTGCCGAGGTTATTCACGATTGCGCGCTGCAGATCGCTGCCGCTTCTCCCGTTGCGCCCGAATACGTGCGCCGCGAGGAGGTTCGCGCCGATCACCTCGAGCACGAGAAGGAAATCCTCGTCGCTCAGGCCCGCAACGAAGGCAAGCCCGAGAAGATCATCGAGAAGATGGTCGAGGGCCGCATCAAGAAGTTCTATCAGGAAGTCTGCCTGCTGGATCAGCTGTTCGTCAAGGACGGCGAGATCAGCGTCGAAACCATGATCAACCAGAAGGCCAAGGGTCTCAACGTCGTTCGCTTCACCCGCTATAAGATGGGCGACGGTCTCGAGAAGAAGGTCAACGATCTGGCTGCCGAGGTTGCCGAGCAGGCCGCGAAGATGGGTCTGTAAGACGCGTTTTTTCGAGGGTGTTGCAAAGTTGCAGCACCCTCTTCGTATGCCCGGAATACGATGGGAGGACAAACGATGTATAAGCGCATTATTCTGAAGCTCTCCGGCGAAACCCTTGCGCCCGACGCGGCGAAGCCCGACGCGCCCCGCGGCGTGTTTGACGCGCAGCGCGTGGATGCGGCGGCCGAAATGATTTTAAAGCTGCAGGCGCGCGGCATTCAGGTGGGCGTGGTCATTGGCGGCGGCAACATCTGGCGCGGCCGCTTCACGCAGGAAATGAACGGCGCAAATGCCGATCAGATGGGCATGCTCGCCACGATCATCAACGCGCTGTGCGTGCAGGACGCCATCACCCGCAAGGGCGGCAAGGCCGTGGTTTTCTCCGCGCAGGAGATGAACCGCTTCACGCACCTGTATACCCGCTCCGCCGCGCTGGAGGCGATGAACGACGGCTGTGTCGCGCTTCTGTCCGGCGGCACCGGCAATCCCTTCTTCACCACCGACACCGGCGCCGCGCTGCGCGCCGCCGAGCTGGACGCGGACGCGATTTTCAAGGGCACCACGGTCGAGGGCGTGTATGATTCCGATCCCCGTACGAATCCCGACGCAAAGCTTCTGAAGGACGTTTCCTACGCTGAGGCCGTTGCAAAGCGGCTACACGTGATGGATACTACCGCCTTTGTGCTCTGTCAGGAGCAGCACGTGCCCGAGATTCGCGTGTTTTCGATGGAAAATCTCGACAACATCCTGAGGGTCGCCGACGGCGAACCCATCGGTACCCGCGTGCACGAATAATCGGCCGCGCGGATAAAGCAGGCTACTTTCCCCTCCCGGTGCAGACGTATGGAGGGGGAGACCGAAGGCAGGGTGCACAAAAAGCGGGCCGGCATTCCCGATTGGGATTTGCCGGTCCGCTTTTGCCATTCATCGGCAGGCGGGCTTCGAGGGGGCTGTGCGGCTCAGCGCCAGTATTCCGGCGGAGCCCAGCCGCGGTGCATGGAGCCGTTTGAGAGCGTATAGTCAAACAGCAGCCAGCCGTTTTCCGTAAAGAAGCCCTTTACGCTGGAGCCCGAAGGAACGGCCTCGTATTCGGAGCGCGCGTAGTTGTAGCCCGGGCCGTAATACACACACAGACTCTCCGTGATGGTCGCCTGGAAGGAACTCTCCTTGCAGGCAGGCAGGTCGTCGTACAGCGTCAGGCGCTTGGTTGGGGTGTACAGGCGGTAGAGGCTGTTTTTGTATGAAAATTCGATATACGCCCAGTACACGGAGTTCTTTTCAAACGTCTGGTAATACGCCACCGGGTCGATCGACTGCGGGAAGGAGGATACATTGACGTAACTCAGGCCGGGGCCGGAGCGAGTGGAGATTCTCTGGTTCGGGTCGGCGGTTTTTGCGCTGAAGGTAAAGGGATTCTCGCCGGATGTGTACGACGGCTCCCACGAGGATGAGGAATCCTCCCAGGAGGACGAGCCCCGCCCGTTCGGGAAGCAGAAGTACTTGCTGCTGTAGCGGGGCAGCTTTGAAAGATACTCCTCGCTCATGTAGCCAAGGTGATTGTCGTACGCCACGCAGGTGTATAGATCCATCGTGGCAATGTACAAAACAACCTCGCCCGCAGGCACGTAGGTCAGAACGTATCCGCCCCCGCGCTCGTAGGATGCATACAGCGGCGCGGCGTAGCAGTTTCCTACCAGCATTTCGTCGCCCGCCTCCAGCGTTTCAGCAAGCGCGGGTGACAGGCAGGTGCAGAGCGTCAAAAGCGCCAGCATAAGAGCCGTCCATTTTTTCATGTGTAGTTCCTCCCGTTCTTTTCTGTGTTCCCCGGCCCATGAGCAGTGCCTCACGGGGAGCCTTACACAATATTGACGCATTCTTCCATTTCTTTGTTCCAACGAATTTGCAATTTCGTCGCACGCGCGCAACCGTTCCTGTACGGTGCGCGGTTTCCTTAACAGGCTTGTCTGCGGGAGGCGTCCTTCCGGGGGGCGCCGCGTGCAAGCGCCGAGCTTCGTCCCTTCATGTTCCGCTGCCGGGGAGAAGGAGCAGGGGGCGGTCTGAAGCTCGGTGAAGGCTCGTCCGTGCCATTCTTTTGTGTGCCGTCGAACTCTTTTTACGTCAAACGGTTGACAGCGAATAAAAATCATGCTATCATTGTACAGTCTTTAAATCTATGCGGTTTTTCGCGTGACAATGCAATTTCTGGCATTGTGAATTGCAAAAAGCCCGCTGAAGGTTTAGAAAAAAAGTGGAGGAGATCATCATGAACAAAACCCTGAAGTCCGTTCTCTCGGTCGTTTTGTGCTTGGTGCTTGGCATGAGCATGCTCGTCACCGCTTCTGCCGAGTCCGCTGCCCCCAAGCAGGCAGAGTACAATACCACCATTACGACCATGCCCAGCAACTGGAATGAGTTCACCTATACGGACAACAACGACACCAATATCATCAACTACATCACCTCGAGCTTCTGGACCTACGACTACAAGTTCGAGGATGACAAGAAGTTCAACGAGGACGGCTCCATCAATAAGGATGGCATCGTTCCCGGTGCTTTCTCCGTCAAATACAACGCCGCCACGAAGCTGGAGGACGTGACTGCTACCGTTGACGCCAAGTGGGGCTACACCGATGAGCAGAAGGAATCCGGCGGCTACGCCTGGAAGATCACCCTGCGCGACGACCTGAAGTGGGATGACGGCACCGCCATCACCGCGGAGGATTTCGAGTATTCCATGAAGGAGATTCTGAATCCTGACTTCATGAACTTCCGCGCCAATAGCTACTACGATACCCTGATGATCAAGAATTCCAAGAACTACTTCAACCAGAACATGGAAGGCATCTATGATACCCTCGGCTCCAAGGGCTATGCCTCCGTTCAGGCAGCGATTGACGCCGGCGAAACGCTGTATGTCAACTGCTGGAATCTCTGGGGTGCCAGCGGCTACACCGATGCAGAGGGCAACGAGTGCCCCGAGTACGTAGCCATCACCGATGAAACCGAGTACAGCGACGCGGAAGGTAACGACGCCTTCTCCGGCAAGTACCTGTATGACAACTATGCTGCTTACCTTGAGCCCGGCACTGGCCACGATGCCACCATCTACTCCGAAAACACGGAGCGCGATGTCGCTTGGGATAAGGTCGGCGTTTACGCCATTCCCGAGGAAAACGCAATTGTTGTGTGCCTGGACAAGGCCTACTCCTTCCTGAAGGAGGATGGCAGCCTGTCCGTTTGGGCTCCCTACTACCTGGGCAGCCTGCCGCTGGTTGAGAAGGTAAAGTACGAGGAAAACAAGGTTGAGCCCGCTGGCGGTGCTACGCTGTGGACCTCCACCTACAACTCCTCTCTCGAATCCACTGCCAGCTGGGGCCCCTACAAGCTGGCTGAGTTCGAAGCTGGCTCTCACTACAAGCTCGTCAAGAACGAGAACTGGTTCGGCTGGAACATGGAAGAGTACAAGAACCAGTACAACATCACCGCGATGAACGTTCGCAAGGTTGAAGAGTTCGCCACCAAGTGGATGGGCTTCCTGAACGGAACCTATGACGACGCTTCCCTGCAGTCTGAGAACGTTGCGGACTACATTGATTCCAAGTACGTTTCCTTCACGTCCTCCTCGACCGGTACCTTCGGCATGCAGCTGTTCTCCGACCTGAAGGTTCTCAAGAACAGCGCCAACAACAACGGCATTCTCGCCATTCAGGAATTCCGTCAGGCGTTCAACCTGGCTCTGAACCGCAGCGACGTTGTTGAGAAGATCTGGCCCGGCACCACGATCCCCTGCTTCGGCCTGCTGAACGTTGCCTACTACTACGACATCGAGAACTCCGCTGACCTCGAGGACGGCGGCCAGTACCGCAACTCCACCATCGCCAAGGAAGGCATCCTGCGCGCCTACGGCTACACTCAGGACGAGGACGGCTTCTGGGCCACCGGCGATCTGTCCGGCATGGATACGGACGAGGCCTACGAGACCCTGACCGGCTACAACCCCATCGTTGCCAAGGAAAAGATGAAGGAAGCCATCGCCATCCTGAACGCGGATCCCGAGAAGTATGGCTATGATTCCACCAAGAACATCACGCTGGTTTACGGCTCCTCCGTTGACAACGACAAGCAGCGCTTCCGTGCCGACTACGTGCAGGAGGTTCTGGATGGCCTGACCGAAGGCACCGAGCTGGAAGGCAAGATCGACATCGTGTTCGACGCCTCCGCTGGCGCTCAGTGGGCGGAAGCCTTCCGCAGTGGCTCGACTCAGATCGGCTTCGGCTACGGCTTCTCCGGCAACCCGTTCAACCCCTACAATATGGTTGGTGCCTTCGTTGATCCCGCTGAGGATCTGAACTACCACCAGTATTGGGACACCACCGCCGTCGATATGACGCTCACCATGCCGGAGGGCGAATATCAGGGCGCTGGCGAGACCATCACCATGAGCGTTCGCGACTGGTATTACTGCCTGAATGGCTGGGCCGAGGTCAAGGGCGCCGTGCAGAACTACAACTGGGATGCCGGCTTTGCTCCCACCGAGGCGCGCCTGATGATCCTCTCCGCTCTTGAAGAGATGGCCATCAAGGAGTCCCGTTCCGTCATGCTGATCGCTGAGAGCGGCGGATCCTTCCTGAGCGCCAAGTTCTCCAACTTCACCGAGGAAGAGAACTACTTCATGGGCTTCGGCGGATTCCAGTACATGGAAGTCAACTACACCGACGAGGAGTGGACTGATTTCGTTGCTGCCAACAACAACGATCTGTCCTCCGAGTACAAGAAGTCCGAATAATTCAGGATTCCTTAGTCCCCTGGATTAGATGACTGCGAACGGCGGTGAGCCCAGGCGCTCACCGCTTGTTTGCAGCATAAGCGGTTGAATTTCTCAATCAGGTATCTTCCATTGTGACAAATCGGTGCCACCGATTGTAGCAATTACGAACTGGACTGTTACGAAGATGAATAATCCAAGCGACCGATTCTATCAAGGCTGCAATGGCAGCTTTTGGATGCTTCAAGCATCAGGTTAACGGCGGCGCACAGATTTACTCTTCACGCAGAGCCCGCAATCAGCTGCTATTTGGCTCAGACACTATAGAATAGAAAACAACACAACAGAGGAGAAAAACCTATGTATATGTTTAAATATGTGTCGAAGCGCTTGGGTTTGATGCTGCTCACGTTTAGCATCATCTTTACGATGTGCTTTGTACTGATCAAGCTTCTGCCCATTCCGACAACCGCGCTGCCCGGGCAAGACCCGGAGATCGTGATGAAAACGCTGGAGGGCCGCGGATGGATTACCAACATCCGAGAGGGCGCCAATGGCGTGTGGAAATACGACAGAGTGCCGATCATGTACCAGTTCGGTATTTACATCAAGCGAATCGTGACCCAGGGCGATTTCGGTATCGCTACCACCTATGGCGAATACCTCAACAAGAACATCTGGAATGTATTTGTAACGCATCTGCCTCCCACGATTCTGATCAATATTTACTCCACCCTGATCGGCGTGCCGATCGGCCTGGCTTTGGGTATCATTGCCGCCCTAAAGAAGAACAAGTGGCAGGATCAGCTGATCAATATCGTCATCATTCTGCTGATTTCCTTCCCCTCCATCGTGCTGGCACTGCTGATTCAGTACGTGTTCTGCTTTAAGCTGGGCTGGTTCCCGTTAACCATGTCCGTCAGTAATGATTACTTCTCATGGCCGGTGTTCCGTTCCATGCTGCCGGCCGTATTTGCGCTGTGCCTGGGCTCCATTGCCGGTTATGCACGCTACACCCGAGCGGAGCTGTCCGAGGTTCTGACCGGCGAATTCATGCTGCTTGCGAGAACCAAGGGCCTTACCAAGCGGCAGGCCATTTACCGGCACGCGATGCGCAACTCCATGGTTGTCATTTTCCCCTCGATTCTGAGCGAGTTCATTTCCGTTCTGTCGGGTTCGCTGATCATTGAAAAAATGTTCGCTATTAACGGCGTGGGCGGTCTGTACCTGAACTCCATCACCTTCCAGGATTATGACTTCTTCATGCTGTTGTCCGGCTTCTACACCTTGGTCAG
>CAZKQB010000061.1:0-9950 GCA_964554795.1 uncultured Oscillospiraceae bacterium
CATCGAAAAACTGTTGAGGTGTGAGTTCAAAGTATTCGCAGATGGCGAGAAACTCTTTCATTGGCGGAAGTGCTTTGCCGGAAGAAATATTATAAACATAGCCCCGGCTGTGACCGAGATCATAACTCATCTGGTATTCTGATACACCTTTGCGCAGGCGTAACTGCGTGATTCTGTCGCGAATGAAGTTCTCGTCCATCAATATCACCTCAAAGATAATGATAGACCATCGGAAGATGTCAAAAGCCGAAGATTTATTGTTGTTTGCGGTTGAAATATCAAAGATTATTTGCTATAATTCATTATGAAGCAAAATATCCTTGCTTATGCATGGTGAGAGAGCAAGAGTGTGATGCGAAGGGACGAAAGGAGGCACTCTGACAAATGAAAAAATCTATTACTACAACGAGAATGCAAAGACGCTTCACATAAGCGGATGCTGTAAAAGTAGCAAGAGCGGACTTGGTGGTCATGTACGGTATTTCGATACTGAAAATCAAGTGCTTGCTCATGCTGGCTTGTCATTCAAGTGGTGTGAAGAATGTCTCTGTTGGCGTGAAAAGGTAATTTTAGACACTTGGAAAAAACAGGAGGAACAGATAAAATGAAGAAGATTGTGACTTTTGTGCTCGCGTGTATGCTCTTTCTGACAGCATTGCCAGCGATGGCTGATGTGCGGACAAGCGGTAATTTCCTATATACCATCAAAGGAAACGGCACAGCAACGATTGTTGGATATACTGGAAAACACGCTGACATTATCCTTCCGAATTTGATTGACGGATATCCTATTACAACCATCGGGTCAAATGCATTCACATATGATAAGTATGCAACAGAAATCTCTGTAACACTCCCTGAAACAATTACAGCGATTGAAGAAATGGCATTCTATAATCGCAATGTTCGCTCAATCAACTTGCCGGATTCCTTAGAATACATCGGATATGGTGCTTTCAATGGATGTGCCAGTGAAATTCAATTTCGAATTTCAAATAATCATCCTTATTTCGCTCTCATTGATGGAACGCTCTATAACAAAAACAAAAAAGAATTGTTGTCGTGGCGTTATACTGAAAGCACAAGTTCCGAATTCTGTAAGATTCCAGAAGGAATTACCTCAATTGGTAGTTATGCATTTAGTCGTGTTAATGGTGACGGCGGTAAAACAATGGGACTCACTTACATTGATTTCCCATCGACAATTACAGAAATTGGAGAAGGTGCCTTTAAGGAAGCCAGTGGTTTTGAATTATACTTCGATGCGAATAGTAGAATTAATAGCATACCTGATTGGACATTCGGTAGCAAAGATAGCAGTATTAGTGGATATACGCGAAGAATTGCAGAATTTCCCCTTGGAGTAGAATCAATCGGCGAATATGCCTTTCAATATGCTCACCTCTTTCCTAAACATGACTCATATGGGGACTATACATTTTCTTTCAATGACCATTTTGGAGAAGTTGAAGACATTGGTGCTTATGCATTTGCATATAGCATATTGGGGGATTATTCTACCAAAGTTAGATAAACCGTTATTCTCAAAAGAGAGGTGGAAGGATTCTGCTATGAAAGCGCTCAGGCTGTCCATGCATACTATATCATACAGGCAACAGGTTTTCAAGAAACCGGTGGGCTGACACCATATCAATCTGACGCTCGCTGCGAATAGCGTAAACGCAGCTCGTGGGCTTGCACATTAAAAGCCGTGAGGCAGCAAGATATTGATCCGGCAGAAATCCGTTCAAACGGATGACGGAGCCGCGAGTTGGCAGACAACAGAAAAATCAGTCATGTGCAAAGGCGGGATATCATTGCGGTGATATACGCTCTTTGCAGAGAATTGCACGGCAAAAAGTAATTGACTTTTTTGAGGTTCGATGCATATAATAATACTGTAGTTGAGTTTGTGAATTGATCTGGTGCCCAACTTGGGACTTGACAAATCGTCTAAATTCAACTACAATATAAACAGCAGATAGCAGCTTGACTGTCTATCGTAGCGTTGAAGCGGATGATGGGGTCAGTTTCCGTACATCCGTGGAGCTTTGAACGAGGGTTTAGGACAGTTTCCACAGACTGACTTAGGCTTAGGCCGAACGAAAATGTCTTAAGGGAGAGGCTCTGTTTTACAGGGTCTCTCTTCTTTTTTTGCAAAGGATTGTCGATATGGGTCTATTTTTGGATGCAGCAGTTGCTTGGCACGATTTATGTGATACTCACTACATATTTGACCTCGCACGAAAAGGAAAACTTAATAGAATAGAACTTTCCTTTCTGAATGAAGATTTCCCACGTCTTGCTGGAATGCAATATGCCAAAGATGTTGATTTCGGACTCAGACAAGCTGAGTATTATGGAGAGAAGCTGGTTCCTGCGCTCCTTAGCAAGTATATGGACGACAGCAAGATAGAAACAAGCAGAAATTGGGAACGAATCTCAGGCAGATTAACAGCTATTGCCAATTTGCAAAACACCTTGGATAACGAGTTTATTGTTGTTTCTTTTAGTAAAGAAAAGGTCAAAGGCTTTTGCCGAATAGACGCCAAGTTTGCCATCAAAAACACAGTGTCAGGTGATGTATTCTTCGTTTTTCTGGATGAAGAATCCGGTAGATATTACTGTAAGTCCGCATTCAAGAAAGAATTTATCGACTATGCAGAAAATCAATCTTCCATGACTATTCTGCAAAAAATAAAAATCGTTGGAGAAAAATCCACCGTTCTTTTTACACGACCTGGATATGATCCAGTATGATTTATGAGAGCTATCACTTTGGTGATATGCTCTCATTTTTTTGCGCGAAAAAAAGAAAGGGCGGGAATGAGAGATATACTCCCACACCCGCCCCAACTTGTTTGTAAAGTTTTGCAGTAATAAGTTTATATGTATAATGGCAAAAGAAAGCACCCTGCCGAAGCAAGGTGTTTCTTGGTAGCCATGTTGAGTTCAAATTCATTTGGTGTCAAAGTGGTGTCAAACCGTACTTTTTCACCGTTTGTAAAGCCCGAAAACACTGTATTTACAAGGGTTTTACTTGTCCAACGGCTTCATCGTGGGGAACAGCAGAACATCGCGAATGCTGCCGGAATCGGTGAGCAGCATCACCAGACGATCCACGCCGAATCCGAGGCCGCCGGTCGGGGGCATACCGTATTCCAGCGCGTTGACGAAGTCGTAATCCACCTGCGCGCGGGTATCAGGCTCCTGCGCGCGGCGCTCGGCCACCTGGCGCTCAAAGCGGCCGCGCTGATCAATGGGGTCGTTCAGCTCGGAGAAGGCATTGCCGAATTCGGTGGCGTTAATGAAATATTCAAAGCGCTCGGTGAACGCGGGATCGTCGGGCTTTCTCTTGGCCAACGGACTGATCTCCACCGGATAGTCGTAGATGAAGGTAGGCTGAATCAGCTTTTCCTCAACGAACGCATCGAAGAACTCGGCCAGAATCGCGCCCCTCGTAGGCACCTCCGGAAGCTCCACGCCGTGCGCCTTGGCACACGCAATCGCATCCTCGTCGCTCTTCCAATCGTAATAGTCCACGCCGGAATACTTCTTCACAGCTTCGACCATCGTCAGGCGCTGCCAGCTTCCCAGATCGATCTGGTTGCCCTGATAGGGAATTACCAGCGAGCCGCACACCTTCTGTGCAACGGTCTTCATCATGTCCTCCACCAGTTCCATCATACCGTGGAAGTCGGTGTAGGCCTGATACAGCTCGATAGTCGTGAACTCAGGATTGTGCTTGGTGTCCATACCCTCGTTGCGGAAGATACGGCCAACCTCGTACACGCGATCCATTCCGCCCACGATCAGGCGCTTCAGATACAGCTCGGTCTCGATGCGCAGCACCATGTCCATATCCAGTGCGTTGTGGTGGGTATAGAACGGACGAGCCGACGCGCCAATTTCAAACGGCGTGAGGATGGGCGTATCCACCTCAAGGAAGCCGCGGTTATCAAGGAATGCGCGCAGCTCGCGCAGAATCTGGCTGCGCTTCACAAACGTATCCTTCACCTCGGGGTTCACGATCAGATCCAGATAGCGCTGACGATAGCGCGTGTCGGTATTCGTGAGGCCATGGAACTTCTCCGGCAGCGGATGGAGGGACTTGGTCAGAAGCGTAAGCTCCTTCGCATGTACGGAAATCTCGCCCGTCTTCGTCTTGAACACGAAGCCCTTCACGCCGATGATGTCGCCGATGTCCCAGTCCTTGAAGCTCTTGTATTCTTCCTCGCCTACGTCGTCGCGCTTGACGTAAATCTGAATTTCTCCCGCGCGGTCAAGAAGATGGGCAAACGAAGCCTTGCCCATCACGCGGCGGCTCATCAGACGCCCGGCGATGACCACCTCTGTGTTCTCGAGCGCGTCGTAGTCGCTCAGAATCTCGTCTGACGCATGCGTCAGCTCAAAATGTGTGATGGCATAGGGATTGCAGCCCGCCTCCTGAAGGGCGCGCAGCTTGTTCAGTCGGATTTCCGTCTGCTCGGACATGTTTTCTTGGGTCATGGTGCCAACGGTGTTTTCCGCCATAGGTACTCTCCTCTCCGATTCCGGTAGAAAAAAAGCCTGCCGAAAAGGCAGGCCAATGCAAATTCGCCTGCTTGCTTATCTGCGTTTGATTTCACGAATAACCAGTCGGATGATGCCGCCGGGCGTATGCGCCTCTGCGACCTCGCCCACGTGCTTGCCAACCAGCGCCGCGCCAATGGGCGATTCCGCCGAAATGAACAGCTTCGCCGGATCTGCCTCGGTATAGCCGACGATGGTGTATTCGTCTTCCTCTTCGTATTCCTCGTCAAAAACCTTCACGATCGTGCCAACGGAAACGGCGTCCGTGCTCACGCCCGTCTCGTCGACGATGATCGCCTTCGCCAGCAGCTCCTCCAGCTGTGCGATGCGGCCATTGACGCGAGCTTCCTCGTTTTTCGCTTCGTCGTACTCGGCATTCTCGCTCAGATCGCCGTGCGCACGCGCCTCTGCGATGTCCTTGACGACCTGCGCGCGCTTGACAACCTTCAGTTCATTCAGTTCGTCTTCAAGCTTGCGTTTTCCGTCAGGGGTAAGCACAACGCCGTCCTGCATGTTCTCAGGCATAATATCTCTCCTCCGGTGCCCCGGTGGGCACAAATATGCAAAATCGTTCGGCACGCAAGAGAAGGAACACCGCACCTGCGATGTTCCCGTCTGCCCGAACGCGCTCATTATACCGCGACAGGCCTCAATTGTCAAGGTAAAAACGGATAATGAGCGATTATTAACGCATACGCGCTCGAACCCGAGCAGAACGGAGAGCATACATTGAAACGGTGAAGCGCGACTTTGCCGAATGAAACCCCCGGAGGGATTGCATGAGCTGTAAAAATTGCAGACGCGGAATTCGTTCCGCGATTCTTGATAACGACACGGATCTTCACGGCGAGCGGCTGCTGGGGGAAAGCGAAAATCGCTACCGGCCCTCCTGCAACCCATGTGGAAACACCTGCGGATATTGGCCCTATCCGCCCTGCATCGGCCCGACCGGTCCCACCGGCCCCCGCGGTGCAACCGGCGCTGTCGGCCCGACGGGCGCAACCGGCGCTATCGGCCTTACCGGTGCGACCGGGCCCACCGGACCGACGGGTGCTGCCGGCGCTATCGGCCTTACCGGCGCGACCGGACCCACCGGCCCAGCGGGTGCAACCGGCGCTGTTGGCCTTACCGGCGCAACCGGGCCCACCGGACCGACGGGCGCTACCGGCGCTGTTGGCCTTACCGGCGCAACCGGGCCTACCGGACCGACGGGCGCTACCGGCGCTGTTGGCCTTACCGGCGCAACCGGGCCTACCGGACCGACGGGCGCTACCGGCGCTGTTGGCCTTACCGGCGCGACTGGCCCCACCGGACCGACGGGTGCTGCCGGCGCTGTTGGCCTTACCGGCGCAACCGGGCCTACCGGACCGACGGGCGCTGCCGGTGCCGTCGGTCTTGCTGGTGCGACTGGTCCTACCGGCCCGGCGGGTGCTACCGGCGCACAGGGTGAAACGGGCGAAACCGGTGCGACCGGACCTACCGGCCCTACCGGTCCGACAGGCCCCGAGGGCGAGGTCGTCCGCGCAGCGGTAACGGCGCGAAAGGCCTCGGACGACACTGTGCACAACGACGGCGATGTTCTCTCTAGTCAGATGTTCTCCGCGCTCGTCGGCACGGGTATGGAATATGCCCCGGACACCGGTGCAATCACCCTTCAAAACGACGGTCTGTATCTTTTCAGCTGGTCTTTTCTGCTTAGAAACGACAACGATGCCGATACCAATGTCGTCGTGGCGCTGGAGGACAGTGCAGGAGGCAATCAGTACGCGCTCTCCGGCGCGCACACCGTGACCGATAATCCCGATGCCGTAATCGTCGGCACAGCACTTCTGGAGGCTCGCGCAGGCGACACCTTTGTACTGCGCAATCGCTCCGGCCACGCCGTTCACTTCAACGCCGCCAGCAGCGCGTCCGTGAGCATAGCCGGGAACCTGACGGTCATGCGCGTTTCGTAAATCGCAGATTTCTCCGCTAAAAAGCGGAAGCTGCAAAACCCGAGGGCGGAAGCCGCGTCTTCCGCCCGTTTGAGGAGGAGAAAACGGCGCTATGAAAATCTGCGTATACGCAATCTGTAAAAACGAGCGGCTGTTCGTCGAGCGCTGGGTTCGCTCAATGCGCGAGGCAGACTATGTGGCCGCGCTCGACACTGGCTCCGACGACGGAACCGTCGAAGCTCTGCAGGCGCAGGGCGTACTCGTCCGTGAACAGGTAATTTCACCGTGGCGCTTCGACGTGGCGCGAAACGAATCGATGAAGCTGATTCCGGCAGACGCGGATGTCTGCGTCTGCACGGATCTGGACGAGGAATTCGCGCCCGGCTGGCGCGCGGCGCTGGAGGCACAGTGGCGCCCCGGCGCGCAGCGCGGCCGTTACCGCTACACATGGAGCTTCAATCCCGATGGCAGCGAGGGCACCGTGCTGTGGCCGGATAAAATTCACGCCCGAAACGGCTACAAGTGGGTCTATCCTGTGCACGAGGTGCTTGCGCGCGAGGACGGCCGAAGTGAATCAGCCGACGAGATTGTTGTGCTTCGTGACGTACAGCTGAACCACCGTCCCGACCCCACAAAATCGCGAGCGCAGTATCTGCCGCTTCTGGAGCTTTCCGTGTTGGAAAACCCGGACGACGCGCGCACCGTGCACTATCTGGGGCGGGAATATATGTTCCACCGCCAGTGGCGCAAATGCATTGAGATGCTCACGATGCACCTGAATATGCCCGGTGCGATCTGGCGCGAGGAGCGCTGCGCTTCCTATCGGTTCATCGCGCGCGCCCATGTCAATCTGGGCGAACGCAGGGAAGCGCGGACCGCGCTGTTTCGCGCCATTGCCGAAGCACCATGGCTGCGGGAACCATATTTTGAAATGGCGCGCCTGCTTCTGACAGACGGCGAATTTGCCGGAGCCGCCTTCATGGCACAAGAGGCGCTCGCCATACGAACGCGCCCAGAGGTCTACATCAGCGAGGATGCCGCATGGAGCGACGAGCTGCCGCGCCTGCTTGACCTCGCGCAGAGCGAGCTGAAGCGAATCCTGCCTGAATAAAACGGGCGCTTCCGCCTCATTTTCGGTGCGGAAGCGCCCATTCTGTTTGATATCTGTCAGTTCATTTCCTCGATATGCGATATGTAGTCCAGCGATTTCAGCGCCTCGATAATTTCGGCATGGCTGCGGTACTTCTTCAGCGTCTCATTGTTGATGGACAGCGAAATGGAATACACGCTCAGGCCGGAATTTGCGTAGGCAGGGTTCAGCTCGATATCGTCGATGCGAATGTCCAGCTTGCGAACGGTAGTCACGAAATCCTGCAGATTCGCGCGGTTCTTGAGCTCAAGGTGCACCTCGAAGTGGTTGGAATGATCCTTGAGATACTTTTCCAAGGACGGGAGCAGCGAGATGATGCACAGAAGCAGCAAAAACGATGCGACCGTAAGCGTGTAATAGCCCGCGCCGGCAGCAAGGCCGATCAGGCTGCTTGCCCACAGACCGGCGGACGTGGTAAGGCCGCGAATCTGGCTTTTGGAATTGAACAGGATGGAGTTGCCGCTGATCATTGCGCCGCCTACCACGGTGGCAGCGGAGATGGCGGCAAAGCTCAAGCTGCCTGCACTCATCAGGCTCAGGTCGATCAGCATGGCAATGGTGGATGCCAGCGACACGAGGATGAACGTTCTAAGACCCGCCGAATGGCGCTTGGTGGAGCGCTCCCAGCCTATGATCGCGGCGAAGAGTGCCGAAAGCAGCACGCGGAAAAGAATGGAATAGCCGTTTACGGTGGTCGACCATTCACCCAGCAGCTTGGCGATTACGTCAACATATTCGGAATTCATGAATCAGAACCTCCTTGCAAATCGATGACGACGATTGATGCTTCCAATGGCATCGTACTGTTCCTCCGCTGCCTCCGTGAATGCAGCCTCCTCCTCGCTCGGCGGGGAGATGCGCGGCGGCAGCGACGCCTGAATCTGCTGTATCTCCAGCACCAGCTGGTCAACTGGCGAAAGCTCAGGTGCCTCCGGCGCAGGCGCTTCGCCCGCCGCTGCCTGCCCGTCGACGGAATACGATTTGGATAGGTACAGCGAAAGCTTGGCACATGCCGGGCCGATCAGCTCATATAAAACGCTCGACGCCAGAATGATCGTTTCCAGCGCCTCGCCCTCCTGTCCGCCCAGCGTACGCGCGCCCAGCGCCGCAAGGCCGATGGCCACGCCTGCCTGCGGAATCAGTGCCAGTCCCAGATAATTGCGCACCAGCTTATCCTTCTTCACCGCCCAGCAGCCGAGGAACGCGCCCGCGTACTTGCCCAGAATGCGCACAAAGAAGTAGCCCACGCCCACGACGAGCAGCGGCGCCTTCCCCACCGCGCCGGAGGTAGACACCAGAGAATCCAGCTGGAACGAAAGGCCGGAGCGAACAAAGAACAAAAGCAGGATGGGCGGGCTAAAGTAATTCAGCTGCTTGAACAGCTTGTCGTCGCCGCTGATGTTTGCATACACCGTGCCCATCGCCATGCAGCCCAGCAGCGGCGATACGTCCACCAGCGCGCACAAGCCGCAGAAGGTGAACAGAAGCGCAATTGAGATGATCAGGCGATTGTCGGTGGAGCGCTTGCGGGTGATAAACATTTTCAGAACCCCGCCGAATATGCCGCCCAGAACCAGCGCCGCCATGTTGAGCGCAATGGGCTTTGCAATCTGTCCGACGCTCATGCTGCCCATAGCCGAGGCAAGCGCCACAGCGATCGCGATTGAATAGGCAATCAAGCCCACCACGTCGTCCAGCGCCACCACCTGCAAAAGCGTGTCGACGAAATCGCCCTTCGCGCCCGTCTGGCGAATGGTCATCATCGTGGACGCAGGCGCAGTCGCCGACGCAAGCGCCGCCAGCACGATGGAAAACGCCAAATCAATGTCCAGGATAAAATAGGCCAGAATAAACACGAACACGGAGGCCATTAGCGCCTCCGCAACTGTAACAAGCACGACCTTCATGCCGTTTCGCTTCAGCGTTTCAAGCTTGAAAAATTCACCCGTCGAAAACGCGATAAACGCAAGCGCAATATCGGAAAGGAAATCCATTCCCTCAATCACGTTTTCGGGCACCAGATGCAGACAGAACGGTCCAAGCACAATGCCCGCTACAATATACGCCGTCACATTCGGCAAACGCAAAAGGTGGGTAATGCGCGTCATGGCAAAGCCCGCGAACAGCATAACCGCCACGGAAATGATTACCGTCGCAACCGACGACGCATTCTGATAAATTCCCGATAGATCCATAAAACAATCCTCCTTTCAGAAGCAGCTTCGCAGGAAGCTTCAAACGTGTAGGTTTGTCAAACATTTTGTACACCAACCCGTGAGAGCCGTTCCCTTGGT
>CAZKQB010000062.1:0-8777 GCA_964554795.1 uncultured Oscillospiraceae bacterium
AATTAAAAGTATCGCCTTCTGGCCGTAGTGCTTTTCAAGCAGCGTGCAAAGCATTTTTAGACTGCTGCGAATATCGATTTCCGTATATTGCTCATTGACGATTCGGCTGATAAACGCCTTCTCGCCCGCTGTCAGGCGGTCGCTCTCCTGCAAAAAGCCGAGACGGTTTGCTTCATCCACGAGAATCCGGCACAGCGACTGATACGCCATGTCAAACGTCAGCCCATCCACGCCCTTGAGCGACACGAACACCACGGGATATTTGCCCATGTACGTCTCGCAAAGCGCCTTCTCCTCGGAAACCGCCAGTCCGTCAAAGAGGCTCTTGTCCGTTCCAATTTCGAAGAAGCTTTTGAGCATGCTCATATTAAGCGTCTTCCCGAACCGGCGCGGACGCGTAAACAGATTCACCTCGCCCCAGCCGTCCATGAGCTCGACAATCAGCTTTGTTTTGTCCACATAATAGAAATTCTCATGGCGCAACTTTTCGAAGCTGTCTATGCCTACCGGCAGCTTTTTCGTGAGCATCTGTTCATCCCTCCCTGCAGCAAGGTCTGCTATGCATTCAGTATACCACGTTTGCCCGCGCGCGGCAAGGATTCCTCTGAAATCCGTTTTGCAGCGGGCGAGAGGGGAATGCGCCGCAAGACAAAAAAACGCCGCTGCGGACAAAGAAGCGTCCGCTGCGGCGTCAGTCTTGCTTACACGATTTCGTCCAGCGCCAGAACGGCGTTTAAAAGAATCATCGTGCCTGTGAGCCAATGGGGGATATAGAGGAATTCATCGGGCGCATGCACGCCGCCGTGTCCCTGCGGCAGGCCCTCCGGGCGCACGCCCTCACGGAGGCTGAGGCCGTAGGTGATGGCGTTTTCCATGCAGCGGGAATAGGTGCCGCCGCCCATCGTGTAGGGCTTCGCGTCGTCGCCGGTGATTTCGGAATAGGCCTTCTGAAGCGCCTGCACGCGCGGGTCGGCCTTATCGATGTGCACGGGCTCGGTGGTTTTCGTTTCCAGCACCTCAAAGCCCGCGCCTCTCGCCGCCTCAGTAAAGCGTTCCGCTGCCCGTGCAGGGTTCTCCGCTACGGACAGGCGGCAGTCGGCGTGAAGCTCGATTTCGTCTGCATGCGTGCGTGCGATGCCGACGGTCATCGTGGTCTTTCCGGTATCGGGGTCCTCGCAGGCAAGGCCCATGTGCTCGCCATAGAAGCCCTGCGCGAAGAAGCGAATGGCCTGAGCCGCCTTAAGCGACGCGCCCGCAGCGAGACCCGCATCCTCCAACGCGCCCGCCAGCATGAGAATCGCGCTTTTGCCATGCTCAGGTGCGGCGGCATGCGAGGCGACGCCGTGCGCGACGATTTTCGCGCCCGCAGCATCGGAGAATACCTCGAATTCGGGCGCGCGGAAGCCTGCGGCGTTCAGCGCCTCCCTGACCCTCTCTGCGCTTGCGCGCACGACGCACTCTGCCTGCGGCGGAACCATGTTGTCGACCTCGCCGCCCTCAAAGCGCACAAGCTCCTCGCCGCGCGCGATTTTTACGCGGGCGCTCAGCGTGCCCTTCTGCGCGTAGCAAACCGGGAAGCAGGCGTCGGGCACCAGCGTGACCCGGCAGGGCTTCTCCGCAAGGTTGTAGGCGACCATGTCCTGCATGCCAGTTTCCTCGGACAGGCCGACGATCAGCTTCACGCCGTGGCGCACGGGAAGGTTCAATTCCTTAATCATGCGCATCAGGTACAGCGCCGACACGCACGCGGACTTGTTGTCGCTGCTTCCGCGGCCAAACAGAAAATCTCCCTCCTGCACGGGGCTATACGGCTCATGAATCCAGTTTTCGCCCTCGGGAACCACGTCCGCATGCGCAATGATGCCGATGGCGTCATCGCCCTTGCCCAGGGTGACCGTGCCGTAATAGCCGTTTCCGTTTTTCGTTTCAAAGCCGAAGCGCGCCGCGCGCCACAGGATGCGGTTGAGCATTTCGGCGTTTTCCGGGCCGAAGGGCGCGCCCGGCGCAGCCAGATCCGCCCGGCTCACGGAGCGACAGGACACAAAGGACTTCAGATCCTCGAGCATTTCATTCTGGTGCGCGTCCAGCCATGCGCGACATTTTTCAAGCATTTCAGTTCGATACGACATTTTCTTTTCGGCCGCCTTTCTTGGTTCATGCGGCATGGAGACGATCCCTCCCGCCGCTGCCGCCCCTTGGAAAACGAACGGTTTCCTGCGGAAATCCTTTTCTTTCAGGTCTGATTGAGCCGCCGCCCTCCCGGTTCATGCCTCCGAAGGCTTTGCCTCCAATGGGGAAGAGGGGCGCTTTTTTTCTGTCAACGGTTCACATTATATCTCTTTTTTGCCCGGAATGATAGGAAAAACCGGCGTTTTAACGCGCCTCAGTGAAAATTGATCGATTTTCACCGACAAACGCGCCGCTCTTTTTTTGCTGCCTGCCGATTTTATCAAGCATCTGCTTTGGCGTTTTCGGGATAAAACAGGAGGGTTCGGCGCTTCCGACCGGCTTCTCTCACTCCTTCCTTTCCCTTTCCTGCCCCTTGCCGGCCGCCGGACGCTGCAGGCGCTTCCGGCGCTTTCCGTCTGCCTGAACATAAAATGGGCGCAGAGCCCTTTGCTCCACACCCATGCAAACCACGCAGAAGCTGCAGTTGACTCGAAGGAGCCTCCCTCTCCGGCCGTAAACGGAAAAAAGCAGCCGTGTCCGCCGCATGCATCGATTGAAACGGCAGGGAAGCAGCTGTTAAAGACTTTCCTCCCCTCCCACACGTCGTCCGAGTCGTACTTCATTCAACGGTTCGTTGATCTGGCGGCCGTCTGACGCCGGACGAGAACGGCAGGGGAGTCATCGAAGAACAACCTCCGCCTCACACGTTGTCCGAATGGCAAGCAATACCTCTGAACGAAAAATGCCCTTTGCATGCGGCGTCGGGCGGCTGCTAAAGACCGGCGTCTGGCTCAGAAAGATCGTATATCTCCTCCGCCTCCCACACGTCGTCCGGGTCGCACTTCCACGTTTCGTTGATCTGGGGGCCGTCAGAAGACGGACGAGAACGCACGGGCGGGGCTTCAATAAGGCTTTTCAGGCTCACGACGCGATCCGGGCACACGACGAGGTAATCCATCACGCACACGCCGACGGACTCAAGGTAAACGGACAGCTCGGAAATCATCTTCCGGTCGCTCTGCGAGATGCCGTTGGTTCGAAAGCCGCGGCGCGCCAGCAGCATGACAAAGTGCGCGCCGCATCGCAGCGCGCGCTCGGCAATGAACAGGCGCGACTGATCGTTGAGCCACAGGGTGCCAACCAGCATACGTCCAGAGAACAGAACCTCGCCTCCGGCGTTGGAGAGCACGAGCCACGTCTGCGCGCGCACGTCGTCGCCAAACAGCGCCTTCGCGTAGCTGGCTGCCTGTCCGCGGGCGCGAATGACGGTTCGCTTCTGCGCAGGCAGCTGCCGGTAGGCATTTGCGGCGCGAAAGAAGGCGGTAAGCGTCTCGGCTGCGCGGAAGCCCACGCCCGGCACGGTCATCAGCTGCGCTTCGCCGGCGGAGAGCACGCCCGTGACCGTTCCGAACCGGTCGATCAGCGCGTGCGCCAGCTCGTTCACATCCTGCCGCGGCACTGCATAAAACAGCAGAAGCTCAATCACCTCGTGCGGTGAGAGCGCGGAAAGCCCCGTCTCAAGCACCCGCCTTTTCAGGCGCTCGCGGTGACCGGCATGTGCATCCGAAGGCGGACGCATGCTTTCATCCTTCATGTCTTCCTCCGTGAATCCTTTTCCCGAACGTTGAAAGAGCGCGGGACATGCTTTTGCAAAAGTCTTCCCCTCGCTGAGCCTGTTTTCCCCGCATTCGCCCACAGACCTCCGCTTCGGGAAAGCTTGCAGCCAGAAGCGCTCGACTGCGCCCTTTGCGACAGCGCTTCAGTCGCTCACGGCAGCAGGAAGGCCATTTGCCTGTGAAGCAACGAGCGCGCGCTTTTCATGAATTTTGCGCGGCGTTATTTGCCTACGCAGAAATCGGAGAATACGCGGTCGATAACCTGTTCGTTCATGGTTTCGCCGGTAATATCTCCGAGGTGGTCAAGGGCCTCTCGCAGATCGGCGGCGCAGAAATCCAGAGGCATACCGTCGCGGATCGACTGAATGGCCCGTTCGAGCGCCTGCATGGCGTTGTGGGTGCACTCAATGTGCCTCGGAAGCGTCATCGGCTCCTCTGAGGCGCTGCCCTGACTGCACACGCGCTCGATCGCGCGCAGGATTTCGTCCACGCCCGCGCCGGTTTTTGCGCTTGCATGGATTGCATCGCGCAGCTGAAGATCATCCGCGCCGCAGGATACGCCGCCCGAAGCGAGAGATACGCCGCGCAAAGCATGGGGCATACCGTCCGTAGCGGGTGATACGCCGTTTGAAACGGAGGACGCGTCGTCCAAAGCGGGGGATACGCCGTTTGAAGCGGGAAACGCAGCGTCCGTAACGGGGGATACGCCGTTTGAAGCGGGAAACGCAGCGTCCGTAGCGCATAACGCGCCGCCCACAGCGGGGGATACGCCGTTTGAAGCGGGAAACATAGCGTCCGTAGCGCATAACGCGCCGCCCGCAGCGGGGGATACGCTGTTTGAAGCGGGAAACATAGCGTCCGTAACGGGGGACGTACCGTCCGAAGCGGAAGATGTTCCACTCGAAACGCAGGGCGTACCGCTCGCTGTGCAGGGCGCGGCGGGCCTTGCATCTGAAAGGGACGGATTTCCGCCGGGAGACTGACGCGCAGGCTCCGGGTTTTGCATTTCGAGGAGAAGATCGCATTTATTGAGCACGGTGACATAGCGCTCGTCGCGGTCGGCGAGCATGGCCCGCTCGGGCTCGGAAAGGGGAGAGGATGCGTCCAGAACCAGGAGGACGCAGTCGGCGTCGCGCAAAGCGTCGCGGGCACGCTCCACGCCGATTTTTTCAACGGCGTCGGAGGTTTCGCGCAGGCCTGCGGTATCGGAAAGCTGGTAGCGCACGCCGCCGATTTCGAAGCTTTCGGTGAGCACGTCGCGGGTTGTGCCCGGAATGTCGGTAACAATGGCGCGGTCGGCGGAGAGCAGGGCGTTCATAAGGCTGGACTTGCCCACGTTAGGGCTTCCGCAGAGCACCACCGACGCGCCGTCGCGCACGATGCGGGCTCGGCGTGCATCCGCCGCACGGGAGAGCTCGTCGCAAATGCGCGAGGCGCCATCCGCCACGTCGCGTGCGGTCACATCCTCGTCGATTTCGTCCGGGAAGTCGGTGGCAGCCTCGATTTTCGCAAGGAGACCCGTAAGCTCCCCGCGCATGCGGCCGATGGGAGCGGACACGCCGCCGCGCAGCTGCCTGACGGACGCGCGGCGGGCAGCCTGCGAGCGCGCGCCGATCAGACCCATGATCGCTTCAGCCTCGCTGAGGTCGACCCGGCCGTTCATGAACGCGCGATAGGTGAACTCGCCCGGCTCCGCCGCGCGCGCACCCAGCGAAAGCAGACGCTCCATTGCCGCCCTGGCGCACATCGTTCCGCCGTGCAGGTGGATTTCCGCCACGTCCTCGCGCGTGTACGAACGAGGTGCGCGGAAGAAAACCGCCATCACCTCGTCAATCGGCGCGCCGTCCCGGTCGGTCAATGTGCCGTAGCGCATCTGTCCGTGCTTCATTTCGCCCCTGTGGGCGGGGCGGAATGCGGCGCGCAGAACATCCCCTGCGCGCGTGCCGCTGATCCTTACAATGGCGATGCCGCCCTCGCCGGGCGGAGTGGCGATGGCGGCAATCGTATCGTTATTTCTTTCGTTATGCATTGAGACGCACCGGAAGCACCAGGTAGGTGTAGTCGTCTCCGCTGACGGGCGCAATGACGCAGGGGCTGACGGGCGTGCCAAATTTCACGGTCATTTCGTCTCCGTTGACTACGCGGATCAATTCCATCATATACTTGACGTTGAAGGCGATGACAATATCTCCACCGCTGTTTTTGACGCTCATTTCCTCAAACACGTCGCCGATTTCGGAATTGGAGGTGATGAACAGCTTGTCGCCCTCGACGGTGAACTTGATGCGGTTGTTCTTGCCCTCGCGCGCCATCAGCGACGCGCGGTCGACGCAGCGGGCGAATTCCTCGCGGTCGACGGTCAGCTCCGTGTTGAAGGATTTGGGAATCACGCGGCGGTAGTCGATGTATTCACCCTCCTTAAGACTGGTGATCAGGCGGGTGCTGCCCAGCTTCACGTAAAGCTGGTTGCTGCCAAAGCGCATTTCGACGCGGCTTTCCTCGTCGTCGGCCATGAGCTTGGCAATCTCCTCCAGCGCCTTGAGCGGGATAATTGCCTTGACCGTGTGCTCGGTATCAGACACGCGCGCAGTGCGCATCGCCATGCGGAAGCCGTCTAGACCCACCATGTCAATCTGACCGTTCTGCATGTTGAAGAAGCCGCCGGTGAGCACCTCTCGATCATCCTCCATGGGCACGGCGAAGGAGGTGCGGGTGATCATGTCCTTTACAAGGCTCTGCGGAAGCTCGATGCAGGTATCGTTCGCGGAGACCTCCACGCGCGGATATGCGTCAGCATTTTGGCCGGAGATGTTGGTGCGTGAGCCTACGCAGCGCAGGGAAAGCACGTAGGAATGAGAAAGATTGGCAGAAACCTCGCCCGAGGGCATCTTGCGCACGACCTCGTTGAACAGGCGGCCGGGCATAACTGCGTCGCCCTCGTCCTCGACGGTGGCAGGCAGGGTCGTAATGATGGTGAAGGTTCCGTCTGAGGCGGTCAGGCGAACCTCGTCGTCAAGGGCCTCGATCAGCACGCCCTCAAGGATGGGCTGAGGCGAACGGACGGAAAGTGCGCGGATGGCAACCTGCAGCGCAGAAAGCAAATCGTTGGAAGAACATCTGAATTTCATGCGGGCCTCCTCGATTCATCTTATTCTATTTCTATAGAATATTCTTAGTAGAAGAAGTAGAGACGTGGATAATGTGGATAACTCAAAATTTATCAGTCTTCGCCTACCCATTTTGGGGTGGATTGTTTTGGGGACAAGCCGGGACAGAGGATGGATAAGTCCGGCAGACGCCAAAACTGGGCGCCAAAACTCCGGGTGGCTGGAGGCTATTTTTCCATGATTGCGCGGGTGATTTCGTCCACGATGCGCGCAAATTCCTTATCGCCTGCGATGGAATCCGCCGTCTTGCGGCAGGCGTGCATGATGGTGGAGTGATCCCGCCCGAAGGCGTCGCCGATGCGCGTGGTGGAAAGCTGCGCCAGCTCGCGCGTGAGGTAGATGGCCAGCTGCCTGGGCACGGCAACGTCGCGGTTGCGGCGGGCAGACAGGATGTCGTCGCGCCGGATGCCGTATCGCGCGGCGACCTCGTCCATAACCTTCTCGGGCGAGATAGCGGTTTTTTCCTTTTTAATGATGGTTTTCAGCGCCCGCTGCGCCAGCTCCTCGGTGATCGGCGTGCCCTCCAGCTGCGCCAGCGCGTTTACGCGAATCAGGCTGCCCTCCAGCTCGCGGATGTTTGAATCGATCTGCTCCGCGATGTAGGAGATTGCGCCCGCGCCGATGGCAATGCCGTTGACCTCCGACATGCGCTTCAGAATGGCCATGCGGGTTTCATAGTCCGGCTTCTGCACGTCCACCACAAGGCCGCTCATGAAGCGGGAGCGCATGCGATCCTCAAGCGTGGCGATTTCGTGCGGCGGGCGGTCGGAGGAAAGAACGATCTGCTTGCCGTTTTCAAACAGCGCGTTGAACGTGTGAAAGAATTCCTCCTGCGTGGCCTGCTTATTGGAAAGAAACTGAACGTCGTCGATCAGAAGCACGTCCACCGAGCGCATGCGGTTGCGCAATTCCAGCGTTTTCTTGCGCGCGATGGCCTCAACCACCTCATTGGTGAAGTTTTCGCTGGTGGTGAACAGAATCTTGCAGCTTTGGTTTTCGTCCACGATATAGTGCGCAATGGCGTTCATCAGGTGCGTTTTTCCGAGGCCTACGCCGCCGTAGATGAACAGCGGGTTGTAGGCATGCCCCGGATCCTCCGCTACGGCCATGCTGGCTGAATACGCGAAGCGATTGCCGGAGCCGACGACGAAGGTTTCAAAGGTGTATTTCGGGTTCAGCGGAGAGGACGCCATTTCCTTCTCGAAGCGGGAAAGCTCGTCCGTCGTGACAACCTCCAGATTATACGTCTCGCCAAACGCCTGACCGATGACCATGGAAAGCTGGGTCTGATAGCGCTCTCGGATGTTGCGCACGATAAACGCGTCGTCACAGAAGATCACGATGCGCCCGTTCTCTGCGGAATGCAACTTCAGACCCTCGAACCACGTGCGGTAGCGGGTCTCGTTCATGCTTTCGCGCAGGAGATTGAGCGCCTTCTGCCATAGCGGGAATGCATCCGCGTAATTCATGAAATGGCTCCCTTCGAAATTTTTATCCACAATCAGCGGTGCAAAAAGACCAGCTTGTGGATAAGTGCCTATATCTTAGCAGATTATTCGCGATTATTCAAGGGTTAAACGGCATGTTTTCAGAATTTTCCACATTTTGGGTTGTGGATAAATGGTGGAAAACGTTGGATAAGATGGGGCGCGCATGTGGAATGTGAAGGGATAAGCGGGATTTGCGGAGGAAGGGTTGAAAGTTTTGGGGCGGGAGGGTATAATGGGGCGAGAGTGCGGACGGGGGAGCTTGCTCCCCCGCCGCCGGGCCTGGCGGCCCTGCCACCCCCTCGGGAGGAGGATACGATTTCCTGCGGAAATCGTTT
>CAZKQB010000063.1:0-8498 GCA_964554795.1 uncultured Oscillospiraceae bacterium
CAGTTTTTCCGCGTCCCATCAGGCGAGCTGTTCCCGGCCGTTCACTTGGCAAAAAGACTTTTTTACAAGCTGAAACCTCCTGCTGCAAAAACGGCAGGAGGTTCTCTGTTACAGAAAAATGCGCAGGCACCGCTTGAATACGGCAAGGCCCTAAGCCTTTTTATCGTTCTCACGAACGAGCTCCGCAATTTCTCCGTAGCGCGACAGGATGTAATCGAAATTTTCCCGCCGGTGCGGAAGCAGACAGGCCGAGCAATCCTTGTAGTTTTTTTCGGTATAGCGGAAATTCCCGCCGCACCGCTTCCCGAGCGCGTATAGCGGACAATAGCAGAACAGGCAGTTGAAGTTTTCCCGGTCGTCCGTCTCGTGGCAGGGAAAATATTCGCATTCAGTATTGCAGAAAAACTTGTAATGCGCCTCGCGCCGCGTTTCCTCCATAAGGCTCTCTCCGTTTCATCCGTTTTTTCCGCCGGAGGAAGGGCTTCGCCCATTTTCTGACAAGCACAAGCAGCGCCTTTGCCTGTCCGGCAAAACCGTCGCTTTGGGCCGCCCGCTTTCCTCGGAAGCTATGCGCCGGCCTTTTCAGCAGGTTTCCTGACTTACGGATCCTCGCCCAGGTCAAGCCTTCTCGCGCATGCGCAATGGCGTCCTTTGACCCCGCTCACAGTGACCGGATCGTCCGGGCCTCTCACCCGATTCCCTTTTACCCGCACTGGCCTTTGAAGGCTGCACGGCACTGAAAAGCCTATTCTGTTCGCTTTTGATTATACCGCGGTTTTCTGTCCTCGTCAATGAGATCCGGCGCAAAGCCGCGCCGTTTGTTTCCCTTCCCATGCGATGAAATCCGGCGCGGGAAAGCGCCGCCTCCATCAAAATACTTGACAAACGGGCGCATATGTGGAATACTTTCGGTAACAGAGCTGCAATGGAGGGATTTTTTATGCCGGAGCTTCCGCGCATCGTGGCCGTGGTCGGCACAAACGCCTCAGGAAAGAGCTCGCTTGGCGTGCGCCTCGCGCAGCGCTTCGGGGGCGAAATCGTGTCCGCCGATTCGCGGCAGGTTTTCCGCGGGCTTGATCTGGGCAGCGGAAAGATTTCGAAGGAGGAGATGCGCGGGGTTCCGCATCACCTGCTGGACGTTTGCGAGCCGAACGATTTTTTCTCAATGGCGGACTTTCAGGCGCTGGCCTACCGCGCCATTGACGACATCCTCGCGCGCGGCAGCATTCCGTTTTTGGTGGGCGGCACGGGTCTGTATGTCGCATCGGTCACGGAGGGCTATCAGCTATCCGACCGCATGCCGAATCTCGCCTACCGCGAGGAGCTGGAAACGAAAACCACACCGGAGCTATACGAAATGCTCGTTTCCGCCGTACCGGACATAGAAATTGACCGCAGCAACCGCAACCGCGTGATGCGCGCGCTGGAAAAGCTGGAAAGCGGCGACACGCAGCCGCCGTCTCGCAAGACAAGGTACCGCGTGCTGAAGCTGGGCGTGTCGTGGGAGCGGGAAACGCTGAAAAGGCGCATCGACGAGCGTCTGGAGCGCCGCATGAATGCGGGCATGGTGGACGAGGTGCGAGGGCTGATCCAGAACGGTGCCAGCCACGAATTTCTGATGAAGCTGGGGCTGGAATACCGCTTCCTCACCCGCTATCTGGACGGCGAATTTGCCAGCGAATCGGAAATGACCGAGGAGCTGTCCGCCGCCATCAAGAAATTCGCCAAGCGGCAGATGACGTGGTTCCGCCGCGACCCCGATATTCACTGGCTAAACATGACCGGCGACCCATACGCGGAGGCCTGCGCGCAGATTGAGGAATTCCTATCCGAGGAGGACTGACTATGGGCATGGAAAGCTTTTTCTATTCGCTGAACGTCCATGCGCCGCTTGCCAGAGGGGATGTAGAGGCGCTGCTTGCGCGCCATAGCAGGATTCGCACGTACTCCACCCTGCGCGGAATTCGGCGCAGAAGGCGCGAAAATGCCCCGCTGTCACTGGACAATCGGACGGTTGTTGAAATTTCCTGCACGAACGAATGCGCGCGCCTTACGTTTGAAGCCTGCTTTGCCGACTACGAAAACAGCCTCCGCTACCTGTTCGAAATCGCCGTTCTTCTGATGACGCTGGGGCCGGTTGAGCTGATTCCTCCCGGAGGCAAGGCGCTTCCGCTTGACCCCGACCGCTTTGAAGCGTTCCGCGCCGCGCTCAATCAGTCGCATGAGACAAAATACCGCTGGTTCATCGCACACTGCGGAAGCCAACAATCGCGCCATTGCCTTCCGAACCGCTTTTTCAGCGCTTTCCGAAAGCGATAGCACTCCGCAGCATTCCGGGCGCTTCCGAAAAACGGCGCCGCCCGTGCGGCGTTCCGAGGCTTTCAAACGACAGATCCCTCGCGCGCTATTCCGCATGCATGATCCTCCTCCCGTGTGCATTGATTGCCGGGGAGGGATGCTTTATGGAGAGCGCCATGTTCTGCGGCGTCGGCTGTGCAATGGTAACGCCGTTTTGCAACGGGAGGGTGGATTTCCCCGCGTTTGAGGCGCTGATTGAGCGGCAGCTTGCCGCAGGCACGGAGGCGCTGATCATCTGTGGAACGACGGGGGAGCCGTCCACGCTGACCGACGGCGAGGCGCTGGATCTGGTGCGTTTTGCTGTGGAGCGCGCCGCAGGACGCGCGAGGGTAATTGCAGGCGCAGGCGCGAACTGCACGCGCACGGCAGCTCGGCGCGCCTCGCTTCTGTCCGCCACGGGCGCAGACGCGCTTTTATGCGTCACGCCCTATTACAACCGCGCCAATCAAGATGGGTTACTCCGGCACTTTCAGGCGGTGGCCGACGCGTCGCGCGTGCCGCTGATTCTGTACAATGTGCCGTCCCGCACGGCAGTAAACCTTCTGCCGGAAACGGTAACGGAGCTGCTCAGGCATCCGCTGATTCGGGGTGTAAAGGAAGCGTCGTCCGACATTCGGCAGCTGGCGGAGCTTCTGCGTCTGGCCGGAGACGGCTGCCATGTGTACGGCGGGAACGACGATATGGCGCTTCCGGCGCTGGCTCTGGGCGCGAGCGGAATGATTTCCGTGACGGCGAACGTCGTACCGAAGCTCTATGGGCGCATGGTACGCGCAGCCATGAACGGAGAGCTTGCCGAAGCACGCGAATGCTTCCGTACCCTCGCGCCGCTGAACCGCGCGCTGTTCGCCGACGTAAGCCCCATTCCCGTTAAGGCCGCGCTATCCGAGCTTGGCCTGATTCGCAACGAGCTGCGCCTGCCGCTCACACCCCTTGAAGACGCCGCTGCAAAAAGCCTGCGTACACTGCTTGCAAATCCCGCATTTGCAGAGGACACCGCACTCTGAACGCGGACGGGGCCTCCTTCCGATTTGCTGCACGAAGCGCCTGCTGCGACATGGCGGCATAGCGGCGTACGCCGTTGCCAACCCTGCGTCTGCGGAGGACACCGCACTCCAAACGCAAACGCTTGTGGACGGAGTGCCGATTTGCAGCGCGAAGCGCCGGTTGTACCGCAGTGGCATAGCAGCGTGCGCCGGTGTCAATTCTGCGTTTGCGGAGGATTCCTTACACAGAACACGCACGCTTGCAGACGGAGCTTCCTACGATTCGTAACGCGCTGTTTCCTAAGCGCGCCGCAGGGAAAAATCGGCGTACAGAACGCGCTTCACTCCCAGTAGGGAACGCAAAACAGGTGCTGATACGGGCGATCAGCACCTGTTTATTTTCATATTTTTGCAATTGCTATCTTTCACAGACAGCGGCTTCATGGTCCCTCGCCCATTGGCGCGGTCGGCGCTCAAAATGGGTAGAGAGGGAAACCCACTGGCCAGATTCGGCGCTGCGGCCAAAACCGGTCATGACAGAAAAACGAGGAATGTCCGGAAGGAACCGGCGCAGGCTTCAATGTCACTCGCCCATCGGCGGTCGGCGCTCAAAATGGGTGGAGAGGGAAACCCACTGGCCGGATTCGGCGCTGCGATCGAAGGCCGTGATGGCGTCGAGAACGTGGAAGGTCTGGCGGTAATCGGCGCGGGCCGGGCGGCCGGTGCACAGAGCGACGGCGAAGTCGTTCAGGCCGAGGCCGCGGCTGTTTTCGGCATAGCCGTACATCAGCGGGATTTCGCGAACCTCCTTATCCTCCGGGCGGAACAGCCTCACGGGGCCGCCGAAGGTATTGGGATCGGGCACGAAGAGGGTACCCTCGCTGCCGTAAACCTCAAAGCGCGCCTGATTGGGATAATATGCGTCGAAGGTAGTGAAAAGCGTGCCAATCGCGCCGGATGTGTATTTCACGGTGCCGGCAACGTAGGTATTCACGTGCACATCGATGGGCGTACCGCTTAAGGGCTGGCTGGTAATCATGCGGTGCGGAAAGGTGATTTTTGAGGCGCTCATCACGCTGTCAATGCCGCCCGCAAGGTTGATCATCGCCGTGAGGTAGTATGGCCCCATGTCCATCATCGGGCCGCCGCCGTACTGGTAGTAAAAGTCCGGGTCGGGATGCCACGTTTCATGGCCGCGGCAGATCATGAACGCCGCCGTGCCGACCACGTCGCCGATGAAGCCCGCGTCAATCAGCCTGCGCGCCGTCTGAATGCCCGCTCCCAGAAAGGTATCCGGCGCGCCGCCCAGCATCAGTCCCTTTTCCTCGGCGATGCGCACGAGCTCCCTGCCCTCCTCCAGCGAAGCGCCCAGCGGCTTTTCACTGTATACGTGCTTTCCGGCAAGCAGCGCAGCCTTTGAAACCTCGAAATGCTCATAGGGGCGGGTGAGGTTCAGAACGATTTCAACCTCCGGGTCGCGAAACGCATCGTGCATGGTTTCGTAGATTTTCGGAATATGGTAATCGCGCTGCGCGTTTTCGGCGCGCTCGCGCACGAGGTCGCACACGCCGATCAGCTCGACATCCTTAAATTGCGTCGTGAGGTTTGTAAGATAAATGCCGCTGATGCAGCCCACGCCGATCATGGCTACCTTCACAGGTCTCATGTGCGGTTTCCTCCCTCAGTACATTTTTGCGGTGTTTTCGAATTTATCGGTCGTCAGGCCATGCGCCGCGGCGTACGCCTTGCCCTCGCCCGCCCACACGAGGCCGCGCTCCATCAGCACCTCGGCGGCGGGCGCTTTGTCGAACACGTCGTCGTGATGTCCCAGCGAGCAGTAGAACACGCGCCCGTTGCCCCAGAACTTCGTCCACGCAACCGGCATGTCCACGGGCTTGTTGGAAATGTGGTAATACGGCACCACCGGGAAGCGCGTGGTCGCCAGCACCTCAATTGCGGGGTCGACGTGCAGATAGTAGTGCTCGCTGTCCACCTCGAAATCCTCCAGCCCCTCGACGATGGGCGAGGAGCCCTTACGGATGTTCACGGTATAATGAATGCCGTCTCCGCCGGGGTGGGAGACCCACTGCCCGCCGGTGATAAACTGCCACTGAGTATCCTGCCGGAAGCTGTCGCACATGCCGCCGTGGCAGCCCGCAAGGCCCACGCCTGCGCCGACCGCAACGGAAACGTTCTGCGTGTACTCCGGCGCAATCGTGCCCATCGTCCAGCAGGGAACGATGAGATCCAGCGCCTTCAGCGCCTCAAGATCGGCCATCGGCTCCAGCGTATCGAAGATTTCAGCCCTGTATCCGTTTTTTTCCAGAAGACGCTGAAAGCGCCGGCTGACCAATTTCGGCTCGTGTCCGTCCCAGCCGCCCTGAAATATCCATGCCGTTTTCATTGTGCGCACTCCCTTCTAAATTCGCGTGTAGATTACGCGGTTTTCCTCTGCGGATGCGTTCAGCGCCTCCATCAGCCTCATCACGCGCAGCATCTGCGCATGCGTGACCAGCGGCTTTTCCTCGCCGCGCACGGCCCTTACGATGTTGCGGTAATAGTCGCGCACGTCGGACGTGACCTCCGGAAGCTTCTCCTCCCGAATGGTCTCCGGCGTACGGGGCGCCATGGTCTTGGTCAGGCCTGCGGCCGTGACGACGGGCACGGCGTCGCGCTTCTCCCAGTCGAACACCTTCACGATTTTGCCGTTCAGCTCCCAGTCGTTAATGACGGCAGTGCCATTTTCGCCCTGCATGTACCAGCGCGGCAGATTGATAAAGTTGCTGGTGCCCACCTCCACCTGCGCGGTGAGGCCGTTGCCAAAGGTGAGAATGGCCTTGAAGCCGTCGTCCACCTCGTCGTTCGTCACGTGCGACACGGTGCAATACGTGGACACGATCGGCTGATCCACCATCAGAAGCAGCTGATCGAGCATGTGCACGCCCCAGTCCAGAATCATTCCGCCGCCCTTGAGCCTGCGATTACGCCAGTCGCCGGGCACGCCGCGCGAGCCGTGCACGCGCGATTCGATATTGAACACGCGGCCGAGCCGGTTTTCATCGTAAATGCGCTTCATCACGAGGAAGTCCTCGTCCCAGCGGCGGTTCTGGTGCACGGAAAAGATGCGGCCGTATTCGCGCGACGCATCGATCATCGCCTGAAGCTCGTCCGATGACAGCGCAACGGGCTTCTCCGAGATCACATGCTTGCCTGCCTGCATTGCCTGTATGGCGATGGGCTTATGGAAATCGTTGGGCGTGGCAATCGTGACCAGCTCAACGTCCTCGTCCGCCAGCAGCGCCTCCAGCGATTCATAGGCGTGAAGCCCCTTTTCCTCTGCTTCTCTGCGGCGCTCCGGCAAAATGTCGTAAATGCCCGCAATTTCAATTTCGCTCATGGTGCTGAGCTTGTTTACATGCCAATGTCCCATTCCACCGTAGCCGATCAATGCCCACCTCATAGCGATATCTCCCTTCGTGACGTCGTTTTTTCCTTGGCCATCTGCAGCCGTACAGGGGCATTATTTCATAGAATGGCGTGTTTGTCAATGAAAGAAACGCGCGCCTTTTTGCATCAATCTGTCAGATGGCGCTTAGAATGCGTCAAGAGACACAAAAAACAATGCGTCCAAGGTTGATCGTTAACACAGCTTCTGCTAATATGCCATGGTATTTTGCTTAGAAAGAAGAAGAAACGTATGAACATGCTTTTATCCATTGCCTTTGCCGTGCTCGCGGGGCTGATGATGACCCGCGTCGTAAAAAAGCTGGGGCTTCCGGATGTAACCGCCTATCTGATCGCAGGCGTTCTGATCGGCCCCTACGCCCTCGGCCGCCTGAACCTGCCGGTGGGCTTCCACACGCTTAAGGCCGTTGAGGAGCTGAGCCTGATGTCCGACGTGGCACTGGGCTTTATTGCCTTTGCCATCGGCAACGAATTCCGCCTTTCCGCGCTGAAGAAAACCGGAAGACAGGCCACGATCGTGGGCATCGTGCAGGGTCTGGTCGCCGCGCTGTTTGTGGACGCGGCGCTGATCGGCCTGCATTTCCTTCTGGGCGACAAGCTGCCCATCTCCACTGCCATCACGCTGGGCGCGATTGCCACGGCCACAGCTCCGGCCGCGACGCTGATGGTCGTGCGCCAGTACAAGGCAAAGGGCCGGCTGACTGATATCCTGCTGCCCGTCGTCGCGCTGGACGACGCCGTAGGTCTGGTTGTGTTCGCCGTGTCCTTCGGCGTGGCGCGCGCGCTGGGCAGCGGCACGATCGACCTTATTTCCGTGCTGGTCAATCCCGCGCTGGAAATCGTTCTGTCTCTGGCGCTGGGCGCCCTGATGGGCGAGGTGCTCACGCAGATGGAAAAGCTATTCAATTCCAACAGCAACCGCCTTTCCATGACGATTGTATTCGTGCTGCTGACCGTGGCTATTTCCAAGGCAGAGTTCCATATTGGACAGGTCACCATCGGCTTTTCCTCGCTGCTCGTGTGCATGATGCTGGGCACGATCTTCTGCAACCGCTGTATTCTTTCCGGCGACCTGATGGAAAAGGCCGACGCGTGGACGGCGCCCCTGTACGTGCTGTTCTTCGTCATCAGCGGCGCAGAGCTGGAGCTGGACGTGTTCGCCGACCTGAGCGTCGTGGGCATCGGTCTTGTGTACATTCTGTTCCGCTCGCTGGGCAAATACGTCGGCGCGTACGGCAGCTGCAAGGCCTCCGGCTGCGAGGAAAAGGTTACTCGCTATCTGGGCATCACGCTTCTGCCGCAGGCGGGCGTGGCGCTGGGCATGTGCCTGATGGTGGGCGATCTTGGCAGCTACGAGGGGCGACTGATTCGCAACATCGTGCTGTTCTCCGTGCTGATTTATGAGCTTGTCGGCCCGACGCTCACCAAGTGGGCGCTCACAAAGGCCGGGGACATTCAGCCCAAGAGCCACGAGGTTGTCAACCGCCGCCAGATGAAAACCCTCAAGGCCATCGAGGAGCGCGAGGTTCACAGGAATTCCTGATAATTGCCGCCGGATTTTCTTATAGGGTCAGGACGCGGAAAATGCGGCCTGACTCTTCGTCTGTCCAAGACCGACGGAGCGAGCGGGAGCAATCCCTCTCTCGCCCCGTTGGAAACCCAAATCTCCACCAGACCAACCCCGGGAGAGCG
>CAZKQB010000064.1:0-8192 GCA_964554795.1 uncultured Oscillospiraceae bacterium
TCCGTCGGGTCGTCGGACGGCTTCGGGGTTTCCGTCGGGGCGTCGGATGGCTTCGGGGTTTCCGTCGGGTCGTCAGACGGCTTCGGGGTTTCCGCAGGAGTCGGGGTCGGGGTGGGATCAACGTAAACGAGACTCGTCATCAGGATATAGCCAACCTCACCGAGCCTGTTGCGCACGCGCCCCCACGTGCTGTTCGTGGCAAGCAGCGTCAGCTGCGTATTCTTCTTGACCGTGCCCAGCAGAGCGGAATCCATGGACGGAGATTCAAAGACCTTCGTACCGTCCGCCGTCACCCTCACGGCCACGCCGCTGCCAAGCTCCCAGAACGGATCCGGCGTGGCTGTCGGCTTCGGGGTAGGTGTCGCGGCGACGGGTGCACTTGACTTGAACAGCGCGCGCTGCGTCGCTTCGTCGGCGATGCCGGTTTCCTTGATGCCGGCGCGCTTCTGGAACGCGGCTACGGCGCTCTTCGTTTTGCTGCCGTACACGCCGTCGGTGTAGCCGGTCTGGTAGCCCAACCGGATCAGCCGCGCCTGCATTTCGCGCACGCGCTGGTTGCGGTCGCCGGGCACGAGGGTTACATAGCCTTCGTACTCGGGCGCGTCCTCGTCAAACAGCTCCTCCTGCATGGTCACGGAGGCGATGCTGTTCACCTTAAATCCGTTCTGCTGCTGAAAATGCCGCACGCCGCGCGCCACCTGCGAGGTATATTCGTCGCCCTTGGCGGTGGTAGGCAGGTAGTACAGCTCCACGAGTCTGTTAATAAGTTCGGCGACGCGTTTTCCGCTGTCGCCGCTCTGAAGTTCTATGTAGCTGAGGTTCTGAGAGGCGCTCTCCGAAAAGAGCGCCTTCAAAGTTTCCTCGTCGGCCTGGCCGGTTTCGCTAAGCCCCTCCTGCTTCTGGAAGGCGGCGACGGCCTTTTCCGTACCGCTGCCGTACACGCCGTCCGTTGCGCCGGCATAATAGCCCAGCGCCTTCAGCTCGGCCTGCATACGGGTTACGCGGGTGCCTCGGTCTCCGCGCTTCAGCGGCAGATAGGGGTTATAGGCGGAGATTTCGCCCGCAAACAGCATCCGCTGAAGCTCTGCGGTTGCCACACCGGTCACGGTCATGCCCAAATCGCTTTGCAGCTGCTCGATGGCAACCTGCGTCTTTTCGCCGAAGATGCCGTCGGCGGTATCGTCCAGATAGCCCAGCTCGATCAGCTTTTCCTGCAGGTTCTTTACGTCCGTGTTGCGGTCGCGGCGCTTCAGATCCTTATACACGGCCGCAATCGGCGAGGCCGTCGGCACGTCGGTCGCCGCGGGCGTAGGCGTGGGGGAGGTGCGGTCGGTGGAGCCGACGTACACGTTGTAGTAGTACCGCGCGTTTTCCACGCTTCCGCCGTCCTTCAGGCAATCGTAAACCACGAGCTCCTCACCGGCGGAGGCAAGCAGCGGCTCATACTCCGGCACGTCGGCATAGGGCTCCTTCAAAAGCATATAGGTCGCATACTTGCCGGAGGACGGGCTCATGCGATAGACGGTGTAGTCGGTATCGATCACGTAGAGGTATTCGCCCGCCGCCACGATCTGAGGCATCAGCTCGCGCAGCATGCGGCAGATGACCTCGTTGTTGCGGCTGGTCAGGTCAAAGCGGGCGATTTCCGTCATCCAACGGGTACGGCGCAGGTAGTATACCGCGCCGTCATAGGCAGCGAACGCGCTCACGTCCTCCGCGATGGGCAACGTGAGGTTGTTCACCGCGTCCAGACGCAGGCTGAGCTTGCCGGACTCGGTCAGGATGATTTCCACGCCGGACGCCATCTGGCTCTCGGCCACGGGCTCCTCATCCGCCGGAATGGCCACGCTGCGGCTCAGCAGCTGCACATACAGGAAGCGGCCGCTCTGGCACGTGAGCACGGAGCCATTGACCGACATGGACAGCGCAAGCACCGGCTCCTCGGTGGTGCAGGCTACCACATCCACCTTGCCGAGACCCGGATACCACGCCAGCACGCGGACGCTTCTGGCGTCGGCGCCGTCCACATAATAGACGTAGCCGCTCACCTCGTCCAGCAGCGCGTGACCCGAAATCGAGGATACGAGCAGCTCAGGCTCGCCGGTCGTTCCGGTCTTTACCTGCTCCTCGCTCTGCTCGGCGCTGGCCTTGATCGTATCGGGCAGAAGATTGACGGCCACGCGGTACAGAGCGCTCGTCGCGCCGTCCGCATTCGCCGTCTGATAATAGGCGTTTCCGTCGTGCACGCCCACGACGTAGCTCGCGCCGCCGGTTACCAGCGGGTCGGTATACCACGTCTGATACAGGGCGTCGTCCGCTCCGCGGTATACGCCGTAAACGCCGCTGCCGCCGGTCAGTCCGGCTGCCATTGCCACAGACGGCATCATCAGCACAACCGCCATCAGAAGGCATAACCATTTTGAAAGCTTTCTCATAGCCTCATACCTCCGTTTTCCCATGCTTCATTGACGCATGCGGTTTCGGTTTGGTTCCGTTTTTTCACGTTTCCGGACGGTATTTTACACGTTCGCCGCAGGCCTGCGCCAGCGCGTCGCCCGAATCCGGAAATACCTGCCCAAAGCCGCGCCACAGCGCCTCCTCCAGCGCCTGCCTGCGCGCCTCGGGCACCAGGCTGCCATTTTCGATGTTCTGAAGCATCCTCGCCACGCACGCCGCCGAGCGCTGCATTACGTCGTTCGGCCTGCGCTTAAAGCCCAGAAACAGGCTGTTTGCGCTGGCGCATTTGATAAACAGCGCCACGTATTCCTTCGCCATTTCGCCCAGATAGTCGCGCCAGAAGACCGCCTCGCTCGGCGCAAGCGCGCATACACGCGCAATCTCCGGGCCTTCGAAAAACGCCTCCATCATCCGCCCACGCTCCTTTGCGGAGAACTCGCGCGGATGCTCCAGCGCCTGTAGCGGCCAGAATGGAATGCGATAGAAATCCGGCTTTCCGCCGCTTTCGTAAAGCCTTCCTATATATAAAATCCGCCGCTCAATTTCGTAATCCTCCGGCCACGCCTCCCGCGCGGCAAGAAGCCTTTCCCGCCGCCGCGCGGCGTCCGTCTCCTCATCCACGGCGCTCAGAAGCGCTTGTCTTCCGCCGTCCTCCTTTTGCAGCGCCGCGCCGCAAAAGGAGCAGAACCGCCTTTCGTCCCTGTCCGCGGGAACGACCCTTCCGCATTTCGGGCAATGCATCTCCGCCATGGCGGCATCCCTCCCTTTACTTCGCGCTTTTCTTAAGCCATTCCTGCATAAGCCGATCGCCCGGCTTCTGTGAAAGCCATAGTTCCTCCGGAATATACCCGGCGGCACGGATGCTGGTCGGCTCGCGGTCGGTCACGATGATGTGATCGACAAACACCGTATTCACCAGCCGCAGCGCCTCCATTGCGCCGCGCGTAACCTCAATGTCGGCAGGCGACGGCTCCGTGCTGCCGCCCGGGTGGTTGTGGGTCAGCACCGCGTATTTCGCCTCCGCGCGCAGGGCCGCCAGCGCCACGTCGCGCATGTACACCGCCGAGCGGTCGATCGTACCCCTTTGCAGAAGCTCGCACCGCAGCATGCGCCCGCGTGCGTCCATGCATAAAAGATAGCAATACTCCACGCGACGGCCCAGCATCAGCGCCGTGAAATACGCCGCCGCGTCCGTCGCCCGGCGAAGCACCGGCCGCTTGCCGAATTCCTCCAGCGCCATCAGCCGGCCCAAATCGTCGATCAGATCGACGGCCTCCGCCGCCGCGCGGCTCAGCCCCGGATACAGAAGCAGATCATCCGCGGACTGCTCGTACACCGAGCGCACCACGCCCGCCGATTCCACCAGCGCGCGGGCCGTATCCTCGCCGTCCAGCTTGCGGTCAACCGCGTGGATCAGGCTGCCCAGCGCCCGAAGGCTCTCGTCCGTTTCACGCGCGTCCATGGCTCATCGCGTTTCGAAGCGCGCGCTCCACCGTTTCCGCATCCTCCACGCGCTCGCCCATGTACCAGCCGTCCATTTCCTCGTCAAACAGCATTTCAGCGGCTGCCAGCAGTTCGAAGCCCTTTTCTGTTTCCTTCAGATTGACCGTAAGCGGCTTCTCCGCATCGTACAGATCGGCCACGTATTCATCCGCGCCCAGCGCCTCGCAGTCTCCGCCCGCAAGCAGAAACGCCTTTACCTCGTCCCTTGGAAGATTCAGCAGCATAGGATTCCCTCCATTCTGCTCATAGTGTACCGCAAATGGCAGAAAAGCGCAAATCTTCGCCCGCTTGTTTCAAAAGTATTGCAATTCTCGTTTAAATATTTCAGATATATTGACTGTTTTCTCCATCCGCTGTATAATATAAGCGATGAAGTATCGGGAGGCTCGGCACATGTGCAGGCGTTCAACCGCGGTCTGGCTGGTTCTGGTAATGGTTTTTCTGGCTCTGGCTTCCTCCGCCGCTGCGGACGGGCTGTACGCGCTTACGCTTTCGCCGTCAGGCACGCTTTCCATGAATCCGGGCGACACAAAAACGGTTTCGGTCTCCGTAGAGCCGGTAAACCTGATCGAGCACGTCGTTACATGGTCGAGCGACAATGAGTACATAGCCTCGGTGGACGCGAAGGGCAAAATCACCGCGCGAGCCGCAGGCAGCACGCGCATCGTAGCCACGATCGAAACCGGCGACAGCGCCTCCGTGCGCGTGACGGTCTCCGGTCGTCCCGTCACGTCGATCGCGCTTTCCGAAAGCGAGGTTGAGCTGGAGCTCGGCAGCGAGTGCGTTCTTTCTCACACCCTCAATTCCGATGCGGACGATCAGCGCGTGCGCTGGTCGTCAGACGACGAGGCCGTCGCCACCGTGGATAGCAAGGGCACGGTAAAGGCGGTGGGCTGCGGCACAGCGGTCGTCACCGTCATGGCCGTAAACGGCAAAACCGCATCGGCCACCGTGTATGTGCCCTCGGACGTGCAGTCCGTAATGCTGTATCCGGAGGAGGTTCTGCTTCCGCCGGGCGAGCGCGTGACGCTGGATGCCTATGTCTTTCCCGGCAACGCCCGCGGGCGCGAGCTAACGTGGGAGAGCAGCAACGTGAGCATCGCTCATATCGGCCAGAGCGGCGTGCTGACCGCGCTTTCCGAGGGCGCATGCACCGTGCGCGCCTACACAGCCAACGGCACGAGCGCCGAGGTGAAGGTCACCGTGGCAAACATTCCGACGAAGCTTACTGTCAGCCGCACGGCCGTGGCGCTTTCGCGCCAGAACCGAACCTGCCAGCTGACGTGCGAAATTGAGCCCGCCGTCGCTGCCGGCTGCGCGCTTACGTGGGAAAGCTCCGACCCGAAAATCGTGAAGGTAGAAAACGGCCTGCTGACCGCCATGAACTACGGGCGCGCCGTCGTCACCGTAACTGCGCCCGGCGGACTGACGGCTTCAATCGAGGTTTTTGTGTGCGACCCGCCGACCTCCATTGCCTTTGCGCAGGAGACCTACGACGTGCAGGCCGAGGGTGCGCCGGTCGAAACCGAGCTGGTATTTGAGCCGGCTGGAAGCTTTGAAAACGTGACCTACCGCATGGCGGATGCGACCGTCGCCACGGTGGACGAAAACGGCGCAGTGACCGGCCTTAAATCCGGCACAGTCCTTCTGATTGCCGAATGCGAGAGCGGCCTGAGCACCAGCGTTCCCGTGCGCGTGACGGAGGAAACGCGCGAAATTTCCTTTGCCGAGGGCGAGCGCGAGCTGTTCGTGGGGCAAAGCGTTCAGCTGACCGCGCTTGCACAAACCGGTGAGCCTGCGAGAGACTCCCTTGTATGGACGTCTACCGACGAGACGGTAGTCTCCGTGTTCGACGGCCTGCTGTTTGCGCGCAAGGCCGGTCAAACAACCGTTACCGCGCAGAACGAGAGCGGCACGCTGTCCTGCTCGTGCGAAATCACCGTGACGCTGAACCCGAACGTGACGCCGAAAAACGTCGCCCTCACCTTTGACAACGGCCCCGGCGTGTATACCGAGGACATTCTGAACGTGCTTGCGATGTACGACGTTCGCGCAACGTTCTTCCTGCTGGGCGCCAGCGTAAAGGCAAATCCCCAAACAGCGGCGCTTTTGCGCGACACGAAGCACGAAATTGGTAACCATACCTACCGGAACGCGAGCTTGAACAACTCCTCCTTCACCGACATTGCCACGGACATTGAGCGCGCCGATCAGCTGATCCTGTCCGCCACCGGCCGCGCCGCTACGGTACTGCGCGCGCCCGATGCCAACCTGCCGGTCAAGCTGTTTACCACGTTTCTGGATACGCGCCGCTTCGTAGGCTGGTCGGTCGACACGGGCGACGCGCGGCGCGACGCCACGGCCGACGCCATCTGTGAAACCGCGCTTCGGGAGTGCTTCGATAACGCCATTCTCGTGTTTCACGATGCCGGCAGCGAAACCGCCGCGGCTCTCCGGCGCATCATCCCGGCGCTCGCCGAGCAGGGCTACCAGTTCGTTACCGTGAGCGAGCTGATCGACATCACTGGCAATACCAACGCCGTGTTCACAACCAGGCGGTAATCGGACGGAGACCGCGCGCCCGCCGCACATTCGCAGGCGGCTCTCCTTAAAACCTCGCGCCGACCATTCGTCCACCGCAAGCAAGCCGACCAAATTCGCGGCGTCAACGTCGCATTTATGACAAAGCCATGATTCTGATTGAAAAGGCCGCGCGCCGTTTGACGCTTATAAACGACGAAACCGGAAAACCCTTGTTCTCCTGCTCCATTTCGCTGGGCTTTAACCCGAACGGCCCCAAAACAAGGGAGGGAGACGGCCGCACCCCCGAAGGCTGTTACCGCGTCGTCACCATCAACCGCCAGAGTCGTTTTCATACGGCGCTGGGCTTGAGCTATCCCTCTCCCGCCGACGTGCGCCGCGCACGCCGGGAAATTGCCGTTTCTCCGCTGACCCGCCTGCGCATTCGCGCCGCAGCACTGCTCGGCCTGCGCCCACCGTGGAAAACGCCGCTTGGCGGCTTCGTCATGATTCACGGCGAGCATCCGGAGCCGAAGACCGGCGATTGGACGGCCGGCTGCATCGCCCTCTCGAACGAAAATATCGATCGCCTCGCCGCCCTCGTCCGCAAGGGCGAGCCCGTACGAATCACCGCCTGAACACCCTCGCTTCCCCGCCGCAAATACGAGCCGCCGGAAGCTTACATTCGCAGGAAAACTGCACAAAATCACGCCTGACGCAAAAACGGCCTTCCTCCGGCTGATTCCGAAGTAAGACCGTTTTCATTATACTCTTCTTCCGCAGGACGCCAGCCCCGTCATTCTCACTGGCAAGCGTTCAGATTGCCTTTTGCAGCTTGGCAAGGCTTTCTTCCGATAGACAGCTCATCAGGGCAAAGGCCGCTGCCGTGCCCTCCTCCGGCGCAAGGCCAAAGCGACGTGCAAACAATACCGCAATGTCGTCCCTCTGCCTTTCCAGCGTCTGCGCCATACGCATGCCGTCGTCCGTCAGGTGAATGTCACCATAGGGCGCCTTCTGAATCAGCCCCTTCCGCTGAAGAATTTCCAGCGAACGGTGAATCGTCGGACGCTTAACGCCCAGCAGATGCGCCACATCCTTCGAAGCGACGACTTCAAAGCTCTCTGCCAGAGCATATACCGCCAACAGGCATCGAATCAGGGATGAGGACATTGTAAACCTCCTTTAGACAGACAATGCGGAATGCGCATAGAATCAAAATGGAATAAACCGCAGTAAAACCATACCGTCAAGACCAAAAAACCGCGCCCAACCCATCCAGGGTACATAGGAAAACAAACACCCTGCCCGTTTTCCTAAAAAACGAATCTCTTCACCACACCTCCGGAAGAATGCGAGAGGGCCACAGCCCCTTCTCACACCCCGTCCCCCGAGGGGGTGTAGGGGAGCGGAGCGCCCCACGCCCGCCCCGTCGAAAACCAAAACCCTCACCAGAACAACCCCGGGAGAGCGCGAGAGGGTCGCAACCCTCTCGCACCCGTCACCCGAGGGGGTGTAGGGGAGCGGAGCGCCCCACGCCTGCATCGTCGAAAACCAAAACCCTCACCAGAACAACCCCGGGAGAGCTCGAGAGGGTCGCAACCCTCTCGCACCCGTCACCCAAGGGGGTGTAGGGGAGCGAAGCGCCCCACGCCCGCACCGTCGGAAACCAAATTCCTCACCAGAACAACCCCGGGAGAGCTCGAGAGGGCCAA
>CAZKQB010000065.1:0-7464 GCA_964554795.1 uncultured Oscillospiraceae bacterium
TTGCCGCTTTTGCCCGCAAAGGCGTAAAAGTGGAGTGTGTCCAGACCGACAACGGCTTTGAGTTTACCAACCGTTTTTCCAACTCGAAGCGAGACATTCCAACGCTGTTCGAAAGCACTGCAAGCACACTGGGCATCCGCCACAAGCTCATTCGTCCATACACGCCCAGGCACAACGGCAAGGTTGAACGCAGCCACCGCGAAGACCAAAAACGCTTCTACGCCGCCCACCGTTTCTACTCCCTCGCCGACTTTGGTGGGCAGCTCGCTGCCCACCAAAGTCGCAGCAACGCCCGTCCCATGCGACCGCTGCAATGGCTGTCACCAAGGGAACGGCTCTCACGGGTTGGTGTACAAAATGTTTGACAAACCTACATAATTCAAAAATGCATAAAATGCCGATATAATAATTGGTTTTGTTGGATTATATGACGAATGTGAAACAAAATACAAAATAATAAATGAGTTTTTCTGCTTGCCCGGCCACACGGTAGAGTTTTATGGTATAATGAAGGAGAAGGATACAGAGGGAGAGTGAGCTATGCGGCTTGCGCTGATTTCGGATGTTCACGGGAACCTTGCGGCGCTTGAAGCGGTGCTGGCGGATGCACGGGCGATGGGCGCGCAGGAATATGTATTTCTGGGAGACTATATTTTTGATATGCCCTTTGGCGAGCGTGTGATTTGCCGTCTGCGCTCGATGGAACGTGCGCATTTTGTTTCGGGCAACCGGGAGGGGTATTTCGAGCGTCTGGACGAAAACGATACGCTACGCGCGGGCAGCCAGCAGTACGGCGTGGTATATCAGACGTGGCGCGAGCTGAGTGCGGACAGCAAGGCGTTTATCCGGCATTTGCCGAAGCAGCTTTCGCTTCTGCTGCCCTCCGGGCGCACGATTTATGCTGTGCATGCGCCGAAGCTTCTGCAAACGGACAAAAATCGGTTCACAAGCGCGGGTGTGTTTCAGCAGGTTATGCTGGAAAAGCCGTTCACGCATGAGGAATATCAGAGGGAATTTCACGGTTTTCTGGAGGCCGAGGCTGCGGAAGCGCTGGCCGCGCTGCCTGGCGACCTGGTTGCGTTCGGGCACAATCACCTTCAGTCCAGCGCGCAGGTCTGCGGCAGGTGGGCGGTGAACCCCGGGAGCATCAGCCAGCCGTTGGATTTCGACCGGCGCGCGGCCTACACGCTGGTGGATGATCTTCCGGAGGGCTTTCTGGTGACCGAGCGCCGCGTGGAGTACGATCGGGCGGCGGCCATTTGCGAGGCGAGGCAGACCGAGTGCTATCGCCGAGGGCGAAGCTGGATGGAGCTGATCTTCCGCGAGGTGGAGAGCGGCGTGGATGCGCTCATGCCGTTTTTCGAATGCGCGCGGCGTATGTGCGCGGAGGCGGGTGCGCCGACGGATCCCATCCCGGACGCCATTATGGAGCGCGCCGTGCAGGAATCTGCGGGAAAATATCAAAGATGTCTTGAAATTGCGGACAAGCTGTGCGATAATATGCATGGATAGGAAATGAATGTTCGCAAAATGCGGACGAATTTACGAGATATACGGACATGGAGGCGAATGGATATGGAAGGAACGATGAAGGCGATTGCCAAGCTGCAGGCGGCGCCGGGACTTACGCTGATCGATGCGCCCATTCCTCAGCCGGGGCCGGGCGAGGTGCTGATCAAAATTCATAAAACCGCGATTTGCGGTACGGATTTGCATATCTACAACTGGGATGCATGGAGCCAGAAGAACATCGTGCCGCCGCTGATCATTGGCCATGAATACGTGGGTGAGATTGCGGAGCTGGGGCCGAACGTGAACGGTTTGACGGTTGGCGAGCGCGTGAGCGGCGAGGGCCACATCGTGTGCCATCATTGCCGCAACTGCCGGGCAGGCAACGGACAGTGGTGCAAGTTCACCAGGGGCGTGGGCGTGAACCGGGACGGCGCGTTCGCGGAATACGTGTGCATTCCTGCCTCCAACGTGATTCCGATCAACCCGGAGATTGACGAGGACGTCGTGGCGTTCTTTGACGCATTCGGCAATGCCACGCACACTGCGCTGACGTTTGACGTGGTGGGCGAGGACGTGCTGATCACCGGCGCGGGATCCATCGGCATGATGGCCGCGGCGATCTGCCGTCGCAATGGCGCGCGCACGGTCGTGGTGACCGATGTGAACGATTACCGCCTTGAAATGGCGAAGAAGATGGGCGCAACCGAGGCCGTGAACGTTGCGCGCGAGAAGATTGAAAGCGTGTTCGAGCGCCACCACATCATGGAGGGCTTCGACGTGGGTCTGGAAATGTCCGGCAGCCCGCAGGCGCTGTCCAGTATGGTTTCGCTGATGCGCAACGGCGGCAAAATTGCGCTTCTGGGCATTCTCAGCAAGCCTGCGGATGTTGACTTCAACGACATCATCTTCAAGGGTCTCACCGTGCAGGGCATTTATGGCCGCCGCATGTATGAAACGTGGTACAAGATGATGGCCATGGTGGAGGGCGGACTGGATCTCACGCCCATCATCACCCACCGGTTCCATTACACCGATTTCGAAAAGGGCTTTGAGGCCATGAACACCGGCAAAAGCGGCAAGGTCGTGCTGGATTGGACGAAATAGGGAGGGCGAGGCATGAAAAACGCACTGAATTTCTATCGCAAGCAGCTGGACGAGATTCGCGAGGCAGGTACGTTCAAGGCCGAGCGCATCATCACCACGCCTCAGCGCGCGCGCATCGATACCACAAAGACGCACGGCGTGATCAACATGTGCGCCAACAACTATTTGGGATTGGCGGACAATCCGCAGATTATCGAGGCTGCCAAGGCGAGCTACGACAAATGGGGCTTCGGCCTGTCCTCCGTGCGCTTCATCTGCGGTACGCAGGAGCTGCACGTGCAGCTGGAGCGGAAAATTGCCGATTTCGTACATATGGACGATGCAATTCTGTATTCCAGCTGCTTCGACGCCAACGGCGGCCTGTTTGAGACGCTTTTGGGGCCGGAGGATGCGGTCATTTCCGACGAGCTGAACCATGCCTCCATCATCGACGGCGTGCGCCTGTGCAAGGCGAAGCGCTTCCGCTATAAAAACAACGATATGGATGACCTGCGCCAGAAGCTGATTGAGGCGAAGGATGCGCGTATTCGCCTGATTGCCACCGACGGCGTGTTTTCGATGGACGGCTACATTGCGAACCTGAAGGCCATCTGCGACCTTGCCGACGAGTTCGACGCGCTGGTTATGGTGGATGACAGCCATTCCGTGGGCTTCATGGGTGCAACCGGCCGCGGCACGGCCGAGTATTGCGGCGTGGAAGGTCGCGTGGACATCATCACCGGCACGCTTGGCAAGGCGCTGGGCGGCGCGAGCGGCGGCTACACTGCGGCGCGCAAGGAAATCGTCGACCTGCTTCGCCAGCGTTCCCGTCCCTACCTGTTCTCGAACACCGTCGCGCCCGCCATTTGCGCCGCGGCGATGAAGACGCTGGACATCCTGTCCACCTCTACCGACCAGCTGGATAAGCTGCGCAAAAATACCGCGCACTTCCGTGCGCGCCTGACGGAGGAGGGCTTCGACGTTCTGCCCGGTACGCATCCCATCGTGCCTGTCATGCTGTATGATGCCCGCGTCGCCGGAGAGTTCGCCGCCCGCATGCTGGAAAAGGGCGTGTACGTAGTTGGCTTCAGCTATCCCGTCGTTCCCATGGGGCGCGCCCGCATCCGCACGCAGGTCAGCGCCGCCCACAGTATCGAGGATCTCGATTTTGCCGTGGAATGCTTTAAGCTCGTTCGCGCGGAGATGGGGCTCAAGCCGTAAAGGATTTCGAAAGGCCGCTCGCGTTTCAGCCGCGGGCGGCCTTTCTGCGCCGTGAGTGCGGACATATAGGTACATGATGCCATATAATGGGATACAAACAAAGGAACGAAGGCGATACATTCGGCTTCTGGCGGTTGCCCTGATGGCGGGACTCGGCGCATGTGGAATGAGCGCGGAGAAGAGGTGCAATCAGACCGCAGATGTGAAGCATGGGAAATACGGCGAGGCAATCGCGGCCTTTGAAGCGCGGAACGATTATGAGGAGAGCGGCATACATCGTTTAGCGCATTGTCAGCAGGCAGGCGATGCGGCGATTATGAGCCTGATAATTCAGCGGGGCCTATGGATACACGGATGCCTAAAATGAATCCCGCAAATGCGTTCAAAAAATTGCCCGCGTTTTAATGGCGGGCAATCTTTTTACATCACGTGTATTGACATATGGTTAAATATTGAAATATAATAGGACGGAAACAAAAGAACGGGGGTAGCTTCATGAAGCTTAGAGGGCTGTACATCCTGCTGCTGGCGGGGCTTTGCTTATGCTTGCTCAGCAATGCACAAGCGGCGCAGACGCCGGAATATCAGGTTGGCGATTACGTGACCTTTGGCTCGTATCCGCAGACAAAATCCGGCACAGATGATACGCCGATCGAGTGGCTGGTGTTGGAAAACGACGGCGAGACGGCGCTGCTCATCAGCCGCTATGCGCTGGACTGTCAGCCGTATAATTCCCAATATGCAGATGCCACGTGGGAGCAGTCTACGCTTCGCAGCTGGCTGAACGATGAATTCTACAATCGCGCGTTTAATGAGGATGAAAAGAAAATCATCCTTAAGAGCGACGTCAGCGCGGACAAAAATCCGAAGTACAGCACGAATCCCGGGAATGCCACGAAGGATAATGTGTTTCTTCTGAGTATTGCGGAAGTGGAAAAATATTTTGCAAACGATGAAGCGAGAATGTGCGCCGCCACGGAATACGCAAGCAAGCAGGGCGCGGATATAAGCGACAGTCACAGGGTGGACGGCAAGGAGGGCTGCTGGTGGTGGCTTCGTTCGCCTGGTGACCGCAGCGCCTATGCTGCAGACGTCTACGTCGGAGGCTCTATCATTGACCGCGGCGACAGCGTTAGCAGCGATACAAATGCCGTGCGCCCGTGCGTGCGGGTTCGGCTTAAGAACGAGGAAGAGCAGGCGAAGGAGCGCGTCTACCAAGCCGCCGAATGGCTTCGTGAAAACGGGAAATATGACGAGGCGCGTGTAATCTACGAGACGATACGGGGCTATAAGGATGTAGAAGAGAAAATAAAAGCCATCGCGGCCCAAATCTATCAGCCCGGCAGCTACGTGACCTTTGGCGTCTACCCGCAGACGTCATCCGGCACGGATAAAACGCCGATCGAATGGCTGGTCTTAGAAAGCGACGGGGAAACGGCGCTGCTTATCAGCCGGTACGGACTGGACTGTCAGCCGTATAATACGGAATATGTCAATACCACATGGGAGATGTGCACGCTTCGCAGCTGGCTGAACAATGAATTCTACAATCGTGCGTTCAGTGAGGATGAGAAGCAGAGCATCCTCAAGAGCGACGTCAGCGCGGACAGGAATCCGAGCTACAGCACGAATCCGGGCAACGCAACAAAGGACAATGTGTTCCTTCTAAGCATTGTGGAAGCGAATAAGTACTTTGCAAGCAACGAAGCAAGAATGTGTGCAGCTACGGATTACGCAATTCAGCAGGGCGCATATGCAGACAGCTACTACACGGTAGATGGCAGAGGGGCCTGCTGGTGGTGGCTGCGTTCGCTCGGCGACTCTAGCAACTATGCCGCTTACGTCTACGGCGTCGGCTCCATTGGCAACCACGGCAACCGTGTCAACGGCAGTAGCAGTGCTGTCCGTCCGTGTGTGCGGGTTCGGCTTTTCTAAAATGAATCTCCGAATCCTATAATCCCGTAACCCTCGTTCCCCGTAATCCCCTAATCCCTGAATCCTGAATTGGGGAAGCTGGGTTTCTTGCCCCTGCTGCATTGGCAGACAAAGGCTTGCCAAACGGCAGGGGCAGACCGCAAGGCAAAGGAGCATCCCAAATGGCGGCAAGGCAGAGCGAGCTTGTGGTAATTACGAATGCAAAAAGGCTGACAGACTATGTGTTTCTGATTACCCAGAAAAGCCCGAAGCACTTTCGCCATACGCTGACGAACCGAGCGTAAGCGCCCGTAAGCCCCGTTTCAGAGCATCGAATTGCCGGGCGCAGAGCCCTTGCCGATGCGAATCGGCGGAGGATACAAACGGAAACAAAAGGGAAGCAAAGGCCCTCGCCCATGGCGTTTCGCCGGGAGCGGGGGTCTTTGACGAATTTATCCATGGCGGAGAGCGCAAAGGAGGCGCGCTCGCCGGGCTGGTAACGGTGCGTTTGTCTGCAGCAGGGAAAGAGCGGCGAGCGATTGAGCCAACGAGGAAGCGCCTGGCCGGTTGAGGGGGTGCGGGGGAGCGACGCTCCCCCGCCTTCCCATAGAAGGGGCTACAGCTCGATTTCCATGCCGTCGGTGGCAAGGGTGACGGGCAGGGGATTCAATGCCTTGGACACCTCAAAGATGCTGCCGATATGCTTATTCACGTAGTGGTTAAACACGAGGGAGCGGAAATGGCAGGCCTCGAAGACGGGCAGGTATTTCGTGGCTTCGAAGTGCGCGCATTCGCATACGGCGAGGTCGAGCGGCTCATCCTTGGCGAAGTGAACCGGGAAATCGTTTGCCGGCTCGCGCGACAGGTCGCCGGAGAACAGCACGCGCTTGCCCTCGGCCTCGAGCAGGTAGGAATAGGAGGTGCGGCAGTGCTGGGTACGCGCGGCGGTGACCTTCAGGAAGCCGTCGTCATAGATAACGCCCTCGGCGACCGGTTCAAGGCGAAGCTCGTCGCGCAGCTGCACGTCGAGTGCGTGCAGCCAGCCCTTCAGCGGCTCAATGCATTCGAGCTCGGGCAGAAAAATGGTGGCGCACACGGTTTTAAAGTACCAGCTGCACAGATCGGCGAACGGAACGAGACCGTCCACATGGTCGCCGTGCATGTGGGTGATAAAAACGGCCTTCACGGAGTCGATCGGGAGATGCCGGGTGCGCAGCTCGTCGATGACGTTCAGCCCCATATCGATGAAGTAGCGCCGGGCGTTTTCGCCGGAGCCGAGGGTAATCATGGCAGAGGAGCAGCGGCGATGCGGCTCCGGTACGCCGTGGCTGGTTCCAAGGAAGGTGATACGCATAGGATGGCCTCCTGTTCTAAAAGCAATGAGAAAACGCCGCCGCACTCGTTTTCACGATGGCGGCGGCGAACGATTACATGCCGATTACAGCTGCGGGCCAGCGGCAACCAGCGCCTTGCCGGCTTCGTTGCCTTCGTACTTGGCGAAGTTCTTGATGAAGCGGGAGGCGAGGTCCTGCGCCTTCTTATCCCATTCGGAGGGATCAGCGTAGGTATCGCGCGGGTCGAGGATCTTGGTGTCGACGCCGTTCAGCTCGGTGGGAACCTCAAAGCCGAAGTACGGAATCTTCTTGGTGGGCGCGCTCAGGATGTCGCCATTCAGGATCGCGTCGATGATGCCGCGGGTATCCTTGATGGAGATGCGCTTGCCGGTGCCGTTCC
>CAZKQB010000066.1:0-7354 GCA_964554795.1 uncultured Oscillospiraceae bacterium
TCATGTCTCACTTCTTTTTTGGCAGCGGGTGTGCAAGATGTATTGTAGCGCTACATGATCTTTCGGCCAAAAGCCAAGTGAGCCGGTTGCAATCGCGCCTTCATTCGGGTATAATGTATACGACTTTGCGCTGTACCCGAATGGAGGTGCGCGGGGAAGGGGGACTACATAATGCAGACGAACCGCCCAAAGCTTTTTTATCTTCGCAAAGCGATGATCATTTTCCTGGATATGATTTTGATTGCGCTGGGGCTTCTGGTCTCGATTCTGCTTCGTTTCGGGGACAATCCCTCGCGGGATATGGCTCGGCACATGATGACAATCATTCGCTTCTCGCCGGTAATCCTCGGTGTGAGCTTGTTTTTCCTGTTTGTGATGGGTGTGTATCGCGTGTATTGGCGCTTTGCGGATATGCGTGACATGCTGAGAATCGTGCTGGCGCTGGGCTTTGCCACGCTGACCAACCTTTTTATAAACCGCGTGTTTCATCTGCGGTGTACGCGCATTGTTTTGTCGCTGGATGGCATTCTGTCAATCCTATTTCTGATTTCGGCCCGATTTACGTGGATTCTGATTCAGGATCGGCTTCTGGTGGAAAAGAACAATAAGAACGTGCGCCGTGCGCTGATCATCGGCGCGGATCCAGCGGGTGCGGCGCTGGCCAAGCGATTCAACGAAAGCCCGGACGGAAGCGTACGCCATGAAGCTGTAGGCTTTTTGGACGAAAATGTAGAGCGGCTATATCGCAAGGTGAGCAATCTGACAGTGGAGGGTACGCTGGCCGATGCCTCCGCAGTAATCGCACGCAAGCGGGTGGATGAGGTGGTTTTTTCCGATATGAGCTTGCCCACGCAGGTGCGGCGTCGCGTGTTCCGCGCGGCACGGCGAGCCGGATGCAGTGTGCTCATGGCCGACGAAGGCAGACTCTGTACGGTGCGGATGGAGGACGTGCTCGCTGGTTGGCCACACGAAAAAGAAGACGCGGTTTTCAGCGTGTACGCCGGTTGCCGTGCGTTGGTTGTGGGCGCAGGGCGGATTGGCGCGCGCGTGGCGGCGCTTCTGGCAGAGGCAGGCGCGCACGTGACTGTGGTCGATCAGGACGAGGAGCGCCTGGCGGCTCCGGCATTGAAGGGCTGTGAATGTCTGCTGGCTGATCTGTCGGATGAAGCGCGCATGAGCCGGATTCTGTGTGCGGTGCGTCCGGAGCTTGTGTGCCTTGCAGCGGGTCTTTCGCGGGAGAACACCTTCGGCAGTGCGCTACGCATCGCAGCGGTGAACATCGCGGGTGCAGCAGGTCTGTGGAAGGCGGCGCGGGATGCGGGAGCGGAGAGGTTCGTGATGCTTACGGGGCGTCCGGAACGCTGCCCGGATAATCTGGCGCAGGCGGCGCGCATCGTTGGTGCGGAGGAAATCTACGCGCTTTCTGCGCGGGAGAACGGCATGCGGACATATTTTGTGCTGTATCGCAATCTTGTTTCCTCGTCAGGCGGCGTGCTTCGGCATATGCTTGAAAAAGCGGCACAGGGTGACACGCTACGTGTACGCGCGGGCGAAACGTATTCGTTCGTTTCCGAGGCGGACGTTGCGCATGGTGCACTGCGTGTCGTGGCGGATTGCGAGCCGGGAGTGTATGTGATCGACTCGGAGGATCCTGTGAGCGCGGAGGAATTGGCAAAGCTTGTTTGCTGGGAAATGGATGCGCATGGAAAAATTTCGGTGGAGGGCGAAATCAGCGCTGCTGAAGCGGAGACATCGACGGCAGAGGATACGCCTGTCGAGCATGTGCGGCGGCTTTTAGGGGACGACACGTATGGCGCTCATCTGTTGAACGCTTCCGCGTGCATCCGCGAAGCGCTGAATGAAGAGAATGAGGAAAAGGCTTTGCAGGCGCTTCGGAGTGTTTGCAAGGCGGGAGAGCCTGAATGAAGAAAAGAGAAGAGAAAAATCCATCCGGCAGATGCGTGCTGCGATGGCTGGGCAGGCTGACACCGCGGGCGCTGTGGGCGCGCTTTGCGTTGGATCGTTGGCTGACGCCGTTTGCCGCAGGGCTTTGGCTGCTGTCGCTGCTCTGGGCGATTATGGTATTCTTTCTGGGACAGCAGACTGGAACGGAATCCGCAATGGTTAGCGGACGCGTCGCTCGCTGGCTGACGTCGATTTTTCCGGCACTGAAGGGCATGGGCGATTCACTGCATCTGGTCGTGCGAAAGCTGGCGCATGCGTTTGCTTTTTTCCTCTTGGCAGTGCTCGCTCTGAGCGCGGCGAGGCGGACGTTTCGAAGACGCCGACGGGCGACGCTCTGGACGATGGCGCTGATTGTATTCCTCGCGGTAGCAAACGAGGTAGAGCAGCATTTTGTGCCGGGACGCTGTATGTCGGCGCTCGATGTTCTAATTGATGTTTCTGGTGCGCTGGTTGGCGGCATTCTGGTGCTTCTGATTGGACGGATTCGGAGAAAATACAAAAGAAAGAGAGGCAGAAAGACGGTGGAGGAAGAGATTTTTGACAAACGCGCCCGCTGGCTGACGGCTGTGGAGTTCGCGCGGCAGAAACCGGTGAACCCGTATTATGAAAAGCCTACGCCTGATCCGGCGAACGAAGGCTTGCAGCATTTTCATATGTATGCCCGCCGTGCGTTTCGGCTGAACGCAAATGTGCGGTCGGCAGAGCTTTTGATTTCGGCGGACGATATGTATAAGCTGTATATCAATGGTGAGTACGTAGCGCAGGGTCCCGCACCGGGATATCCGGGGCGGTATTATGTGAACCGCATTGACGTACTGAAGTATCTGCGTGCTGGAGACAACGTGCTGGCGCTGGATGTGTATTATCAGGGCTTGATCAACCGCGTATGGGTGAGCGGCGACCTTCGTCAGGGCTTTATCTGCGATTTGCGCGTGGACGGAAAATCGCTGGTGCGTTCGGACGAGCATTTTCATTATGTTCGCAGCGCGTCCCGCCTGCCGGGCGAGACTTATGGCTATGCGACGGGCTTTAATGAGAGATATGACAGTCGGGAGGAGCCGGAGGGCTGGAAAAAACCTGGCTTTGACGACTTTATGTGGACATCGCCCGGCGTCTGCGAGCAGCCGGATTACCATTTTGTGGAGCAGGAAACGCCGGTACTCGCCACGTGGATGGTCGAGCCGGAAAAAATCACCAGGGACGGCGCGCGGATTACCTGCGATTTTGGACGCGAGCTGTCCGGCATTTTGCTTGTAAAAGCGGAGGGTACGGCGGGAAAGCGCGTGTTTGTGCGTACAGGCGAGGAACTGAACGAAGATGGATCTGTGCGCGTGGAGGGACGCCAGAATTGCCGGTTTGAAGATGAATGGACGCTGGCGGACGGCGCTTGTGCGTATGAAATGTATGAATACCGCGGCTTCCGATATGTAGAGATGGAGGCAGAGGAGGGCGTGCGCTTGACGGACGTTCGTGCCCGCGCGCAGGGCTACCCGATGGATGAGGCGGCATGTACGCTGGAAACGGACGACGCAAATCTAAAGGCCGTCTTCGAACTGTGCAAGCATACGATTCGCGTGGGCGTTCAGGAGGGCTATCTTGACTGTCCTACGCGTGAGAAGGGCGAGTATTCCGGAGATTTGGCGGTAACGTCGTTGGCGCAGATGTACCTGTCCGGCGATACGCGGCTTCTGAGAAAGGCGATTGAGGACTGGCTGTATTCGGTGAATCTGACGCCGGGGCTGCTGGCGGTGTTTCCATCGGCGTTCCAGCAGCGAATTGCCGATTATTCGTTGCTGATGCCGGAGGTGGCGCTACGCGATTTTGCGCACACCGGAGATAAGACGTTTCTGCGCAAAACCTGCAACGCGGCGGGGGCGCTTCTGAAGGTGTTTGAAGCCTATACGCGCGAGGATGGTCTGCTTGAAAGGGTGACGGAGGGCTGGAATCTCGTGGATTGGCCGGCAAACCTTCGGGACGATTACGATTTCCCGTTGACCATTCCGATCGGCGAAGGCTGTCATAATGTAATCAATGCGTTCTACGTCGGTGCAGTGCGGGCGTATGAAACGATGCGAAGGCTTCTGGGCGAGGAGTTCACGCCAAACTCCCCGGCGTTGATTGAGGCTTTCGACCGCGCGTTCTACCGGCCCGACACCGGCTTGTATGCGGACAGTGAAGGATCAGCTCACTCGGCAGTGCATTCCAACATCCTGCCGCTGTATTTTGGTTTTGCCTCGCGTGAGAAGCAGGCGCGTGTAGCTGACTATCTGGTGGAACGCGGCATCTGCACCGGCGTATACATGGCGTTTTTCCAGTTGAAGGCACTGGCACGTGCGGGACGGTATGACGAGGTATACCGTCTGCTGACGGACAGCGGCGAGCATTCGTGGAGGAACATGCTGAACGAGGGCGCGACAACGCTGTTTGAGGCATGGGGGAAGGAACAAAAGTGGAACACCAGCCTATGCCATCCGTGGGCGAGCGCGCCGATTCCAGTGCTAATCGAGGATATTCTCGGCATTACGCCCGATGTGTCGCACGGCGAAATCTGGCATTCGCATCTGTCAGAGAGCGTGAGATATCTTCGCATGACGGTGCCGGTTGCCGGGCAGCAGGCGGTATTTACGCGTGAAAACGGGCAAACGACGCTCATCATAAAACAGAAAGGGTGACATACCAATGAAACGCAGCGAGGTTAACGGCTATCTGAAATGGGCAGAAGCGCTTTTAGAGGAATATAAATTCCCGCTTCCGCGGTTTGCACACTGGAGTCCGGCGGAGTGGGCCTCCAACAAGCAGAAGGCTTCGGAGATTTTCGAGACAAATCTCGGCTGGGACATTACGGACTTTGGCAGCGGCGATTTTGAAAAGATTGGTGCGGTACTGTTCACGGTTCGAAATGGTGTGCATGATAAGCCGGGCGTGGGCTCTCCTTATGCGGAAAAACTGATTCTTTTGAAGGACGGTCAGTATTTGCCCTGTCATTATCACGCCGTGAAGACCGAAGACATCATTAACCGCGGCGGGGCACGCATCTTTATGAAGCTGTACAATGCATGCCCGGACGGTAGCGTGGATACGGAAAGCGACGTGCACATCTATTCAGACGGCATTCTCCTGACGGTGAAGCCTGGTGAGGTGTTCTATGTAGAGCCTGGCGACAGTGTGCGTCTGACGCCATGCACCTACCATATTTTCGGCGCGGCGGGCGGAAACCTGATCGCGGGCGAGGTGTCCAGCGTGAACGATGATCACACCGATAACTATTTCTCTGAAAAGCGTCCGCGTTTCCCGGCTATTGAAGAGGACTGCGAGCTGCTGTATCCGCTGGTAGGCGACTACGAAAAGCTTTAAGATGACATCACACGGTGTAGCTTTTCGCGATTTGTCAGAGGAAAATTCCGTGATTGTCCAATAGAGCTTCGGAATCTGCTTTGATGCGGACGGAAGATTCCTTTGTCAGGCGGCTGCTTGTTTGCGCAGAGCTGTCTATAAAGAAAGAATAAACAGAATTCAGGCCGCCGGACGGAGAATTTGTCGTCCGGCGGCCTGCTGCCGTAAAGGGTAATTATCGAGCGGGAATCACACAAATGGCGCCGTTTATGGGAAGCGATGCAATCGTCCTGCCGCCCTTTATCCATTCCAGACCGCCCGAAAACTGGTTCGCCGCGATGTAATCATCGTCGCCCAGCGGCAGAACATCACGGGGACAACGTCCCTGCGTGGGCGTGAAGGTTTCGCGCGTGAGCTGACCTTCTGCGTAGGAAAGGCGAGTGACACCGTCGTAACCACGATTGGAAACGAAGATTTTGCCGTTTCGCATGCGTATGGCCGCTGCGGTGCTTTCGCCGGTCCAGGCGTCCGGCAGTGTGGAGACGGCGCTTTTCTGTATCCAGTCTTCGCCACTGGCTTCGTAGGCGAGCACGTCGTTAGAAAGCTCACAGGCGAGGAAGAAGCGATTTGCCCCATCAAACACCAGATGTCTGGGGCCGTCGCCCGGACGAGTGAAAATGCGGCTCTTTTCGATGATGTGCCCGGTTTCCTCATCGCGCAGGTATATGAGTACGCAATCCAGCCCAAGATCGCAGACGAACAGCTCGTTAGTCCCTGGGCGAAATACGGATTGATGCGGATGCGCCGCATCCTGCCGATCCGGCACGGCCATGCTCGCGCCTCTGTGTGCAATCAGCTGTTCGCGGGGGAGAATGTATCCATCGATAACGGGAAACACGCTGATGCTGCCGGATACATAGTTCGTTGCGTACAGATGGCGCTCATCCTCGCTCAGGCAGATGTGGCAGGGATCCGAGCCTCCGCTCGGCTGCAGACTTAACGGCTGCAAGCGCTTGTTCTTCACGCGGTAGCTCGCTGCCGCGCCCTTTTGCTTTTCACCAGAGAAGGAAGAAGCGTACAGCGTCGTGCCATCCTCCGATAAAGCCAGATAGCCGGGGTTTGGGATGGCAGCGCAGGTGTCCAGTAGCTCCAGACGCCCGCCTTCGGCGCGCACGATGGCCGCGCCCGGTCCGCCCAGATGGATGTAGGTGCCGATGTATAGAAGCATAACTCATCATCTCCGAATGTATTGACTATTGCATGAGGCAGGATTCGTCAGCTGCAAAAATCTCCGATATTCGTTGGCCAATTTTTCTCTCGCGGTATGTGTTTTATCGGGCTTGTGCCAGATGACGTCAGGGCAATATAACGGCATGTGCATTTCTTACGCTTTTCTGCCAAAGCGGTTTTCCACTTTCGGGGCAGCTGATCACGATTACACGTTTCATTATCCGTTCTCCTTTGCGGCGTTGATGGGGATGAGCATAACACGGATACTTCTACAAGTGCTATCGAGCTTTTCCTACGCCGCCTCTGGAAGATAAGGCGTCACGATGTGAAGCATCACATTACGAACAAAGTGCGCTTCTCGCGCTGTAAGGCATGCTTGCTTCAAAAACGTTCCCTTTGCCTAACAGACAAAAAGCGACGTTTTGTTGGCAACAGTTAATAATTATGATACGGTTTCAAATGGTTTCATTTGGTTTCACACGAAAATGAAACCATGCTTATTCGTTCGTCAAACCGGTATCTGTCGAGATGTGTTACACGGGAGTTCCCACTTCAATCAGATTTCCGTCAGGGTCATAGAATCTGACCACCTTTTGCCCCCAGCTGTGGGTCGTCAGGTAATTGACGTATTCGGTTTCAGGGTAAAGTGTCTTAAGACGTTCTATAAATTGTTCTATGTCGGACTCTTCGAAATATAATTCAGACTGATTACCGTTTGAAATTATGTTTCTTTTTGTAAACTGTTCCCAGTGGCCCGATTCCTGTAAATATAAGTTGTTTGTCAACTCCATATTTCCATCGTTATCTTGAAGCAGTTGAAACCCAA
>CAZKQB010000067.1:0-7062 GCA_964554795.1 uncultured Oscillospiraceae bacterium
GGCGTAGGTCTTTTTCATGAAGGGATAGGCGTCCAGCATGGCCTGACGGCTCTCTACACGGTCATCTTCCACCAATTCACCCGCGATGCGCACCCAATCGCCATTCACGCATGCGCAGACCTCCACCTTAGGATTTTTTGCGATCTGGTGAGATACGGGCTTGCACTTGCCGGTCATGACGCACAGTTTGCCGTCGATGATATGGGCGATGCCGAAGGGCCGCACGCGCGGCTGATCGCCTTCCACCGTCGCCACATAAAATACCTTTGCCTTTTGCAGAAATTCACAGACCTTTTCCATTATGGATTCTCCTTTCCTTATGCCAATGCCATTTTGCCGTCGGTGAACACAAAATTGCGCATGCCGCGGCCCTTGACCTTTTCCTCGGGAATCGCCGCTTCGATGGCGCGAACATCCTCTTCCGTCAGGGCGAGCTTCAGCGCGTCGATGGATTCTTGCAGATGTTCCGGACTGGTAGTGCCGACCAGACTCTGCACATGCTCGTACTTCGCCAGCGACCATGCCAGCGCCAGTTGAGAAAGCGTCACGCCCTTCGCATCAGCGATCTTCTTCACCTCGCGGATCATGGCCAGATTCCCCTCGCGGGCTTCGGGCGAAAGCAGACCGCGACCGTTGGGCATGGCGGGCATATTCAGCGCGCGCTCCGTCAGCAGACCATGGCCAATGGTGCCGAAGGCCAGCACCTTGACATTCAGCTCCTTCGCTGCGGCGATCAGTTCCTTTTCAATACTGCGGTTGATTAGAGAGTATTCCATTTCCACCGTATGGATGGGATGCACCTTGCAGGCGCGGCGCAACGTCTCCGCATCCACCATGGAAAGGCCGATGTGCTTGACGTAGCCGGCCTTCACCTGATCGGCGATCGCGCCGACCAGATCCTCCACCGGCACGGTGGTATCCTGCCGGGCGGGCTGATACAGATCAACATAATCCAGTCCCAGACGGCGCAGGGAGTACGTCAGATGTCCTTTGACATTATGCGGCTTGACGTCCAGACCATAGATTCCGCCCTCGGGAGACGGCAGTACGCCGAATTTCACCGACAGGAAGTAGCTGTCGCGATCAACGCCCTTCATGGCCTCGCCAAAGACCAGCTCGCTTTCGCTGCCCTGATAAAATTCGCCCGTGTTGAACAGCGTAATGCCTGCGTCCAGCGCTGCGTGGATCGTCTTGATAGACGTTTCTCGGTTGCTGCGAATGTTCATGCCCATGGTTCCAAGTCCAAGGCGATTCATTTCGATCATGTTTTTTCCTCCTCAACGATAGTTCGCCATATTGCCACGGCTATAACCGCCGGTAAACGCACCGCCGTCATCGCCGGTGACGTTCATTCCATTGCTCAGGGTGACTTCAATTTTCTTTACATCATTAATGTAAAGAGTATAGGTGCTTCCAGCCCGCAGCTCCGGTGAGGTATACACGGACTGCACTGCATCATCACGGGTGGTCAGTTCTACGATGATCTTACCAGCTTCATCCCGAAGGGAGAGCACCGTTCCCTTGGGCAACTCGTTTCTGTGAGATACCCACAGAATCGGTTGCTGATCCCAATAGACGTTCACGCCCATGCATCCTACGGAAGCGATTGTACCGCCGGTGATGGTCACATCGCCGTTGCACAGCAGCGCGCCCTCGTAGTCCGGCCATGGCGGAGAGCTGAGGCGCAGCGTACCGCCGGTCACATAGATGTTTCCATTGGAATCCACCGTGTCGCCGCCAGATACAGCCTCCACCTCGCCGCCGTTAAACCATGCCTGCACATTGGGGTTCCCGCCTCTGCTGCTCCATTTCTTCGCCTCGGGCGTACCGGCTGCAGCGCTGATGGCGTCGTTGGATGCGTCAATGAAGGATTTTCCGCCGTTCACTTCAATGATCGTGCCCTCAAAACCTTCGTAGCAAGTAGGGATATCGATCACGCCGCCGTTGATGTACAGGTTGCGATTGGCGTGGATGCCATCATCCCTCGTTTCAATATAGAACGTGCCGCCATTGATGACCGTATCCACATCGGCGTGGACGGCGTCGTCCCGGCTGATGATGCGGAAATTACCGTTTTCCACGGTGAGGATGTTTGCAGCTTTCAATCCCTTCTGGCTGTCGGATTCGCCTGCGGGCGTTCCTTCGGTGACAATGTCAAAGTTGCCGCCTGTGATCGTCAGCTCCGTCTGGGCCTGCACGCCGTCGCTGCAAGCGCGAATGACGTAGCTTCCGCCCTCAAACAGCGCCCAGCCCTTAGTGGGATCATCCGCCTTGCTGGCCTGAAAGCCGTCGCCGCTGGCAGTCAGGCTGAAGCTGCCATCCTTCACCGTGAGGGAATCCGTAGCGCGGATGGCGTCCATGGCAGCGTTGACCACAAAGCCGCCGCCCTCAATGACCAGATCATCCTTGCTGCTGACGCCGTGGCGGAAGGAGGCATTTACCGTCAGCCATCCCGTGCCGCCGATGTTCAGGTCGCACTTGCTGAACAACGCGCCGTTGGGTTCTTCATTGACCATATCTGCATACGAAAACTCGCTGGAATCCGTCAGCGTATTGCGCATGCCTTCGGTCAGTGTGATGATGAGATCATCTGCGCTCTTGCAGTAAATGGCCGCGTTTTCGCTGGCGGTGATACTCACACCAGAAAGCACAAGCTCTACCTTGGCTGCATCAGGCGCTTCGACGATCACCTGTCCATGGGTCAGTGTGCCTGTCAATTCGTAAACGCCATCCGCCGTGATGGTCAGCGTGCTGCCCTGTGCTCTTGCGCCGGGTCCCTTGATCGTAATGTCGTTGTCAGCAAGGGTAATAGTTGCGGTTACAGCGCGCATAGGCCGCTGTTCTGAAGTGTCAGGCGCATAGTCAAGCGCAGATTCGGGGATAGGCTCAGGCGTAGATTCGTGTGCAGCATTTTCCACCGTTGCGCTCGACATGCTTTCAGCTGTTAAGGAGTTTGCAGGCGCGGATGTGCAGCCGGTCAGCAGCAGCGTCAATACGAGCAGCATGGACAATACCTTGCATTTGCCTGTTATGTGCATCAGAGTTCCTCCTTGCCTGCGGCAGTGCAGCCGCATGTGATATTCAGAATATTCGATTCAAACATCAGATCCGGTTTTCATTCTCAAAAGGATGTATGCCACGCATGCCAAAAGGATCAGCAGGCATCCAGTCAGCAGAAAAATGAATGTATAGGGCATGTGAATCCCCGCGATTTCAAAGATACCCGTCAGGCAGCTGCCTACCATAATTGTCGCTACACCGCAATGCCAGAACTGCCGCGCCCATCCATCCGGAATGCTTCTTTTCAAAGCCAGAAACGGAATAACGCCCAGAATCATCGGGAACAAAGGCAAACATACCATCCACAGTGAGATGACATGGTGGCTGAACATCTCATACACAGCGGCAAACAGGCAGCAGAACAGCACAAGGAGCATATAGCGTTTTGCCGTCCTGCGGTTCAATTCAGCGACCGATGTAGACAATATCGCTCACCCGCCTTTCTTCCCAATAACCTCGGGCTGTTGGGAAATTGATGATTTCTCCTTCATACACCATGGTGGAACTGCCGCCGCCATCCAGATTGTACGCCAGCTGTGCGCCCATGTCCCGCATGAGCTCCGCCAGTTGAAACGGGGTCAACCCCTTGTCCTTGTCGGTGCGCCCGTCGGAAACGACGAACAGGTAATGAAGCGGCTCCACCATGCCAATGGCCGTGCGGGGATTATCATCAGAATAAGTACCGACTGAAAGGCTTTCCGAAACCTGCACCTCTCCGTTCAGAACCAACATCGGGCCAAAACTCAGCACGTCCCGCACGCCCTGCTCGATCAGCTCCTGTGCTGATATCTCGTTTTCTCGAATAACAGTCATGCTGCCGTCCGGCCAGATGCAAAGGTCTTCCTGCTTGCTGTCATAGACATTATCCCGGAAGAGTATGCCGTTTCGGATGACATATCCGCTGTTGCGAAAACCAAAGTAGTCCCCATTGATAGCCAGCAGCGCATTATTCGTTTCGGCCATTTCTACAACAGTCTGCTTGATATTGCGTCCATAGGTATCGTTGGCCATCGCCGTGCGCAGATAGGACGCATCCGATATCTGAACATCCGCAATATGCACAGTTGTGTCATAAATACGAATTTCGGACAGCGTGATCTGCGGCTCAGCAGAGGGCATTGCTGCCTCAACAGACGGAGTAGCCGTTATTACAGCAGGAGCTGGCTGCTGCAAAGGCTCCATTTCCCGTGGAATGACAAACTGATCCAGCAGAATCCAGGCAGCACAGACCAACAGTAGCACCAGATATAACCCCGTAAAAATGACAGGCTTCCGTTTCATGACTTGCGCCTGCAGTGATACCCGCCGGTGGATGTGCCGCCATCGTCCGCCGCCTTATCGATCGTTCTTGTCATACGCATTACAGTTCCTCCTTGGCTGCAGCGATACGGCCGCAGGTGATGTTCAGGTTGCCGTTGCGCTGGCGAATTTTGTCAAGAAGTTCCTTTTCATTGGACGGCTCTTTCAGCGTAATGGTATATTTCAGTTCAAAGAGACTGCCCAGGTTGGTGGACTGCACACGCTCCAGCGTAGCGTTCTTCGTGTATTCAGCAAACAGATCATCAAAGATGCCGGCATAATCGAGGTCTTCCGGAATGACAACCTTGAGCGTGCGGCGGTTGCCGTTGCCCTCGCCAAATTTGGAGGTGTTATACACGATCATCGCGACGCCGATCACCATTGTAAACACGGCGGCGTAGACCACAAAACCCATGCCCGTGGCCAGACCAACCGCCATAGCAAAGAACACCGCTGCGATTTCCCGGGCTGTGCCAGGAATGGAACGGAAACGCACCAGGCTGAACGTGCCCATCACCGCCACGCCAACGCCAAGGTTGCCGTTGACCAGCAGAATGACCGTCTGCACGATGGCAGGAAGCAGGGCAAGCGTGACCACAAAGCTCTTGCTGTACACGTTGCGGTACATGTACACGCAGGCAATGACCACGCCCAGCACGAGTGCGGCAGCAAGGCAGATGAGAGACGAGGTAGATACGTCCAGCGAAGCGCCGGTAATCACATTAGTCAGCAAAGGAAATTCCCTCCTTCAGTAGTTTGCGGTATACAGTGCCGTATTTTGAGAAAGATGCAGGATAGATTTTCAGTTCCGAAAGCATTCGGCTCAGCCAGAAGGGCAGCGCTCCTGATACCTTGATCTCCATCAGGCGTTCGCCGGACTGGAGCAGCGGTGTGCCTTCATCCCCCAAAGAAAGATCGAAATCATCCGTTCGATAGCGGATGTCCGTATCGAAGGTAATGCGCAGATTTAGGTCTTCTTTGCCCAACAGTGCAATCCGCTCATAGAACAGAAGCACCTTGGGTACAGACTGGTATTGCCGGTGGAACCAGTTGATCTCATCCATGATCTGACTGCTTTGGGGCGGCTGTTCGCCGTAAATCAGATACTGCTGTGCTTCGGCATAAGTCATGGATATGCGCCGCTTATAGGTAACACCCTTTAGTTTCTTTTTCAGTTCAAGGTAAACATTTGTATCTGGAGAAGGTATCCCGTAACTGCGCAAGCGAAGCTTTTCTTTGTAATTTGGTTTTTCGATGGAACGACGGATCAGCAGGTAGTCCTTGGCGTCAAAATACAGCGAGCAGATGGTGTACTTGCCGTACTGATCAGCCTGCATATATTCGCCGAGGCGCTCCATCAGTTGAAGGTAGGTCTCTTCCGGCAGGCGGTATTTCTTTTCATAACGTTCAAATACCATCCCAGCGGAGACTTTCACTTTTGCCATGCACGGTCTCCTTTACGAAAACGTTCAGTCTGCCAGAATCTTTTTCAGCAGGACGATAAGCTGCCGACTTTCATCCTCTGTCAACTTCGCAGTCACCTGCTTTTCAAGAGACTCACCCAGCGCACGCAGTTCCTTCTCCATGGAAACGGACTGCTCCGTCAGCGTCAGCAGCTTGCTGCGCTTGTCATCCAGGTTCTGAATGCGCTGCACCAACCCCTTCTTTTCAAGGTTCTGGATGATGCCGGTCACCGTAGGATTTGTCATGGCAAAATGGGCTTCGATATCGATCTGCCGGATGGGTCTGTCCGGATTGCGGTAGAGCAGCATCAGGATTTTGTACTGTGTGTTCGTCAATTCGTAGGGGGCCAGCACGTGATTGGACATTTTCTCAATGACCAATGCCGCTTTTTTAATCAAGATGGCAACTTTATCATTGGACATTGTTTTTCTCCTTTCTGCATCAGAATAACCATTATAATCATAGGTTCCTATGCGATTATAACATAGGAACCTATGATTTACAATGGACATAATGTGAACAAACGATGAAAATGAAAGGGCAATATCAAATCATTATAGTTTGACTGACTTGACCACCAACGAAATAACCTGTGCAGAGAATTTGATTTCCAAGGTAAATCAAGCTTTATCGTGATTCGTTTTTTTTTTTTTTTTTTTTGAGTGGTCGCGCTTTCGGTTTGGCGGGTTAGGTATTAATGTGTATAGGTAAAGCAAATACACCTACATACCTGATTATTATATTAAGAAATGTACTGCAAACATAATACTATTTTGCGCCCAAAATAAAACGAAAGGGCTATTGTTCAAACGATAGCCCCTATTGTCAAAACGAAAGCCCGGCAATCGTTTTGTTATGCACCCAACGAGAAGGATTGGGTGCATTTTTCTATACGGTTTTTCTGGCTTTTTTTGCGGTGAGAACAACGGCGACGGAAAGGACAGACAAAACTGTATATTTTCGGGTGCATTTGCCGTTTCGCATTAGAATTCTGCAAGAATATAAAGAAAAGGACTGAAACCTTGTATCAAAGTTTCAGTCCTTTTATGTGATATAACCCAAGAACTAATACGATTCTAAGCAATCGTTTTGCAATACCGCTTTCGTTTTGTATTGGGTGCATTTGGATGCAAAAATTGATTCTTGGGTGCAAAAAAACTCGGTGGGTGCAACACCGAGCTTTCGTTTTGCTAATAAATGATTGTACTGTACACGTTTTTACAAAGTTCAGCATTTATT
>CAZKQB010000068.1:0-5815 GCA_964554795.1 uncultured Oscillospiraceae bacterium
TCCGACGGTGCGGGCGTGGGGCGCTCCGCTCCCCTACACCCCCTCGGGGGACGGGGTGCGAGAGGGGGGTGCCCCTCTCGCGCTCTCCCGGGGGTGGTTGGGTGAGGCGTTTGGCTTCTGATGGAATGGGCGTTGGGTACGTTGCTTTGCTACATCCTTTGGGTGATAGGATTGTGGGCGCTTTCTGCGGCGGTTCTGGTGAGGAGTTTGGTTTATGGCGATACGGGCGTGGGGCGCTCCGCTCCCCTACACCCCCTCGGGTGACGGGTGCGAGAGGGGTTGCGACCCTCTCGCGCTCTCCCGGGGTTGGTTTGGTGAGAAATTTGGGCTTCTGACGGGATGGATGGACGGTTTCTTTTGAAGAGCCTGTGTGACGAGAGGCAAAGTGAGGGATACGGAGATGAAAAGGAAGGATACGTACAGAGAAGAGGAGCGCGGGCATGCGGCGCGGCGGAGAAGGCAGAGGCGGAAGCGGCAGAAGCGGGTGATTCTGTTTCTTTGCGTGCTGACGCTGGCGGCACTTTGCGTGGCGGGGGCGTCGATTGTGCGCGCGATGACCGAGGACGCGCGGCCGCGGAGCTACACGTCCGACGGGCGACCGATTTTTATTTCGGGCGTATACCGCTATTGTGAGAACGCGGACGGAACGGCGGACATTCTGGGCTATTTTGGAGAGGGCGGCATTGTAACCGTGGCTGAGAGCCTTGAAGGGCACGTCGTGAGCGGTCTTGGCGAGAATGCCTTTGCCGCGCATGCGGACGTGACGGCCGTGCTTTTACCGGACACGGTATGCCGGATCGGCGCGAACGCGTTTTCTGGCTGCGGGGCGCTTTCGGAGATCGTGCTTTCGGAGAATGTGCACGCCGTGGGCGACGGCGCGTTTTCGAACTGCACGGCGCTGACGCGGGCGGCGTTTCTGTATGAGAGGCCAGAGGGGACGGCGGGCGAGGCGGTTCCGGCGTTTGAGCTGGGTACGGGCGTGTTTTCCGGCTGTACGGCGCTTGTGGACGTGCAGCTGCCTGCGAGCCTTGAGGCACTGCCGGACGGGCTGTTCTCCGGCTGCGCGGCGCTTGTGGACGTGATGCTTCCGGAGGGCGTGATGGAGGTAGGGGAGGAGTGCTTCCTGAATTGCGAAGGTCTGCGCCTGAGCGCGCTGCCGGACGGGGTTCGAACGCTGGGCGCGCGCGCGTTTGCCGGCTGCCGGGCGATGGAGAGCCTGATCGTGCCGGACGGCGTGAGCGAGATTCCGGATGGGGCGTTTTCCGGCTGCGAGGCACTTTGGGCCCTGTCGCTGAAGGACGGTGTGAGGACGATTGGACGCGAGGCCTTTGCGGGCTGCGGGAGGCTGGATTCGATGGCGCTTCCGGCATCGGTCGAGGCGATTGGAGAGGGCGCGTTCCGCGGCTGCGCGAGCCTGACGGCAATTTCGCTGCCGGAGAGCGTTGCGTCCGTGTCAGAGGGGCTGTTTGAGGGCTGCACGGCGCTTGCGGAGGTAAGGCTTCCGCAGGGACTTTCTGCCGTGGGCGCGAACGCGTTTTCCGGCTGCACGGCGCTTACCGGGCTGGAGCTGCCCGATTCTGTGCGATGGATTCAGGACGGTGCGTTCCGGGGCTGCCGGGCTCTTGAAGGCCTGAGCCTGCCGGACGGGCTGGAATCCCTGGGGAAGGAGGCGTTTTCCGGCTGCGCGGCGCTTCAGACGATGGGAATTCCGGACGGGCTTCGCGAGCTGCCAGACGGCGTGCTGCGCGACTGCGAGAGCCTTTCGAGCGTGACGCTGCCCGAAGCGCTTGTGCGCGTGGGAGCGTCGGCGTTTGAAAACGACGGGGCGCTGGCGCAGGTGGCGATTCCCTCGAATGTGACGGAGATTGCGGCGCGCGCCTTTGCGGGCTGCGCAAGGCTGGACGGCGTGATTCTCCCGGACGCACTTGCGGAGCTGGGCGACGAGGCGTTTGAGGGCTGCGTTTCGCTTACGGCGATCGACGTTCCCGCCGGTGTGGCGAGCGTTGGAAGGGCGGCGTTTCGCGGCTGCACCGCGCTGACGCGCGCGTCCCTGCCCGGCACGGCGGAGATTGGTGAGAGCGCCTTTGAGGGCTGCTCGGCGCTAAACGAGCTTCAGCTTGGTGAAAGCGGCGACCCCGGAGTGCTCATTTTCTGAAATGGCAGACATACGGGACGGCGGCGCGCGCAGAGAAAATCGGCGCGCCGCCGTTTTTTGCTTTTCTTTGGCATTGAATGGGCGGGTTTTGAGAAATTGCGTAAATGTATGGACGGAGGCTGCATTTCATGCTATAATACGGTGGAAATTTGCTTGAAAATGGAGAAATGCTTGTGGGAAAATGCATGATTCCGGATGGGTATAAAAGTCTTTTAAGCGTTCAGGATACGGAAAAGGCCATTAAATATGTGAAGGACACCTTTGAAAGAACCTTTGCCGACGCGATGCGGCTGCTTCGAATCAGCGCGCCGTTGTTTGTGACGGCGGATTCGGGATTGAACGACAATTTGAACGGCGTGGAGCGCCCTGTGAGCTTTTCCATTCGCGAAATGGACGGAGAAAGCATGGAAATCGTGCATTCGCTGGCAAAGTGGAAGCGGCAGGCGCTGCGCGACTACGGCTTTGGCGTGCACGAGGGATTGTATACGGACATGAACGCCATTCGGCGCGACGAGGAGCTGGACAACCTTCACAGCGTGTACGTCGATCAGTGGGACTGGGAACGGGTGATTGCCCGCGAGGATCGCACGAGGGCGTATCTGGAGGACACGGTGAAGGTGATCGTGCGCGTGCTGGCGGCGACGGAGCTGGCAACGTGCGCCATGTTTCCGGCCCTTACGCCTGCGGTGAATCCCACGGTGACGTTCATTACGTCGCAGGAGCTGGAGGACAGGTATCCGGCGCTTTCGCCGAAGGAGCGCGAGAATGAGATCGCAAGGGAATGCGGAACAGTATTTCTGGAAAACATCGGCGGAAGCCTGAAATCCGGAAGGCCGCACGACGGGCGCGCGCCGGACTACGACGACTGGACGCTGAACGGCGACATACTGGTGTGGAACGAGGTGCTGGGGCGTGCGTTTGAGATTTCCTCCATGGGCATTCGCGTGGACGAGGAGGCGATGGAGCGCCAGCTGGCGCTCGCCGGTGCGCAGGACAGGCGAAGCCTGCCGTTCCACTCTGAGCTTTTAAGCGGAAGGCTGCCGCTGACCATCGGCGGAGGACTGGGACAGTCGCGCATCTGCATGCTGGTTTTGAAAAAGTGCCACATCGGCGAGGTGCAGGCCAGCCAGTGGCCGCGAGAAATGAAGGAGGAATGCGCGGAAAAGGGCGTTTTCCTGTTGTAGTTTTCACGTTTATCCGTTATAATTGGAGACGCCGGTGCGGAAGGCGGGGGAGACGTCTGTTTCAGAGGGCGTGCGCCCATCCTTCACGGCGGTGTCTTTAGGCTGGAAAAATGCAGTTGGAGGAATCAATCTATGAAGCTTGGCGTTGTGGGCCTTCCGAACGTGGGCAAGAGCACGCTGTTTAACGCCATTACCTGTGCGGGCGCGCAGGCGGCGAATTATCCGTTTTGCACCATTGAACCGAACAACGGCGTGGTGGCCGTGCCTGATCCCCGGCTGGACGTGCTGGCGGAGATGTATCATCCCGAGAAGTACACGCCCGCTGTGCTGGAATTCGTGGATATTGCGGGCCTTGTGAAGGGCGCGAGCCACGGCGAGGGACTGGGCAACAAGTTTCTGAGCCATATTCGCGAGGTGGACGCCATTGTGCACGTGGTGCGCTGCTTTGAGGATGAAAACGTGATTCACGTGGACGGCAGCGTCGACCCGGCCCGCGACATTGAGACGATTCAGACCGAGCTCATTCTGGCGGACATCGAAACCGTGACGAAGCGCCTTGAAAAGGCGAGCCATCTGGTGAAAAACGGCGACAAGAAGTATGCCGAGGAAATGGAAACCGCCGAGGCGCTTCTAAAGCACATGAACGACCTGAAGCCCGCGCGCACCGCGCCGCTCACGAAGGAGCAGCGCGAGGTTGCCGAGGGCTGGTTCCTGCTCACGATGAAGAAGGTCGTTTACGCCGCGAACATCGGCGAGGCCGAGGTGGGCGAGGGAGCCGAGGAGCTTCCGCTGGTCAAGAGGGTGAAGGAAATCGCCGAGGCCGAGGGCAGTGAGGTGCTGGTGATCTGCGCGAAGGTGGAGGAGGAAATCGCTCAGCTGGAGCCGGAGGAGAAGAAGCTGTTCCTTGAGGAAATGGGCATCGGAAAGAGTGGTCTTGACCGGCTGGTGACCATTGGCTACGACCTTCTGGGGCTGATTTCGTTCCTCACCGCCGGACCTAAGGAGGTGCGTGCGTGGACGATCGAGAGGGGCACGAAGGCGCCGCAGGCCGCGGGCAAGATTCACTCCGACTTTGAACGGGGCTTCATTCGCGCTGAGATCGTGGGCTATGACGATCTGGTGCGCGAGGGCAGCATGAACGCCTGCAAGGAGAAGGGCCTGATCCGCTCCGAGGGCAAGGATTACGTGATGAAGGACGGCGACGTGACGCTGTTCCGCTTTAATGTGTAAATGAATACGAACAAAATTGAACTGCTCGCGCCGGCGGGCGGCATGGACGCGCTCCATGCCGCCGTTCGCTTCGGCGCGAACGCCGTCTATCTGGGCGGCCCGATGCTTCAGCTTCGCGCCGGAAATACCGGCTTTACGCTGGAGGGCGTGCGCGAGGCGTGCGAATACGCGCATGCGCGGAACGTGCGCGTGTATGTGGCGGCGAACGCGTTTACCTTTCCGGAGGAGATTCCGGACATGGCGGAATACGCGAAACGGCTGAAGGACGCGGGCGCGGACGCGATGATCGTGTCCGACCTCGGCGCGATTCGGGCGATTAAGCGCGCCTGTGCCGAGATGGATGTGCACGTGAGCACGCAGGCAAACTGCACCAATCACGAGAGCGCCAATATCTACTATGAATTGGGCGCGAGCCGCGTGGTGCTGGCGCGCGAATTGAACCTTGCGCGCATTCAGGAGATTCGGGCGAAAACGCCCAAGGATTTGGAGCTGGAGGCGTTTGTGCACGGCGCGATGTGCATGGCGTATTCCGGCAGGTGCCTGCTTTCCACCTATCTGACCGGCCGTAGCGCAAACCGAGGCGGCTGCGCGCAAAGCTGCCGGTGGAAATTCGGCCTGACCGAGGAGAAGCGTCCCGGGCAGGTGTTTCCCATTGAGGAGGATGCGGCGGGAACGTACATCCTGTCCTCCTACGACCTGAACGCCATGCCGCTTCTTAATGAAATTCTGGCGTCGGGCGTGACGTCCTTAAAGATTGAGGGACGCATGAAGACGGCGTACTATGTGGCGACCGTCGTGAATGCGTATCGCATGCGCCTAAACGGCATGGACGAGAAAATGTGCATGGAGGAGCTGAACGCCATTAGCCACCGGCCGTATACGACCGGGTTCTATCGGGACGAGGCGAAGCATACGCCGAACGCGCCCGAGGGCTACGAAAAGACGCGTGAATATCTGGCGGCGGTTGTCGGACGCGACGGAGACCGGCTGGTGTGCGAGGTGAAAAACAAGCTGCAGGAGGGGCGCGAGGTGGAGCTTCTGCATCCTGGCTGTGCGCCGGTTCGCTTTGTCGCCCGCGACCTTCGCGGCGAGGACGGCGAGGCAATTTCCGCGGCGGCCGTGCCGGGACGCAGGTTTTCGATGCCTGCGCCGGCGGAGGGAGAAATTGAGGATTATATACGCGCGTAGAGCGCGTGCGGACGGGGGAGCAAGCTCCCCCGCCGCCGGGCCTGACGGCCCTGCCACC
>CAZKQB010000069.1:0-5539 GCA_964554795.1 uncultured Oscillospiraceae bacterium
GTCATCCCGGCACGTCCGCTGTCCGGAATGATTGGACGGAAATCCGCGGCGGTCATCCCGGTGCGTCCGTTGTCCGGAATGATTGGACGGAACGTCTTTACGCTCGCTCGACCAGATAGATCAGCTCGTCCGCCGCCGTAAATGCCTCGCGAATGGAGAGGGATGCGGGCAGGATGCGCGCGAACCATTCGGCGTAGTGCCTCTCCATTCCCACGCCGCGCCCGCCGAGGGTGCGGGTAGGGAAGGTAACGACCAGACGTGGAGCGCGCAGGCCGGAGAGCAGCTCTGCGGCACGTCCGGTTTTCTGTGCCTCAAGCACGGGAAGAAGCTTCATTAAAAGCGCGGCGTCTGCCTCCTCCCCGGGAATCTCGCTCAGCAGGTCACACGCCCGCGCGCGCGTATTCCAGCCGTGCGCCTGCGCCGTTTCATTCACAAGCCGCACGCAGCCCAGATGAATGTCCACGCCCAGCACGTTCGTTACGCCCATGGAGCCGAGCAGGATCGGGTTCAATCCGCAGGCCAGGTCGAGCACGCGCGCCTTTTCACCCAGGAACGGCGAAACGCGCCGCATCCATTCCGCCGCGCCCGGCAGACGCTCGCGTGTGGACGCATGCAGGGACAGCGCGGCGGCAAGCGCCGACTCGTCGCCCTCGTTCCAGCGCGCAAGCAGCGAGCGCGCCTTTTCCTGCGCGTCCACCGTCATGAACGCGCCGGTGATCTGGTGCAGACGCGTGCGCGCGGCCTTTTCGGCGTCCTTCACTTTCTTATAGCGCGGCAAAAGCTCCATAAACACGCGCCGAACCGTTTCGGGACATACGTCCCGCACGCTCTTTGCGGAAAGCAGCACATCCAGCGCCGCCCGTGCTCGTTCGTCCATTGCGTATAGTCTCCATTTGGCGGACGCGCTGCGCCCGCCGGTTTCTGTTTTTCGCGCGAGAACCGCGCGCTGGTTCGTCCCTTGCGTACCCTCTGCATTCGACAGATGCGGAACGCACTGCCTGCTCTTTGTCACAGGCACGGCTCATAGAGGCGCGATTCCGGGAAGCACTGCCTGCGTGCCAAACCTCCGACGGACACAGAACGCGCCGCCGCTTCCGTTTTGTCGCAGGTTCGGCATTCCGGGAAGCACTGCCCACGCCGCCGCTTCGGAAAACACCGTTCTTAGCGCGCGATATCGGCGGAGATTGCGCGCCGATACTGCATCGCGAAACATCCGCGCGTGCGGCTACGCCTTTCGCAGGTTCTCCATCAGGCGGCCGTAGAAGCGGAGGTTATGCGCGGTGGCGAGGCGCTGTGCCTGTGCGTCGCCCACCCTGAACAGGTGCTGGAGGTAGGCCTTCGAGTAGCGGCGGCAAAGGACGCAGTCGCAGCTTTCGTCCACCGGGCCGCCGTCGCGGGTATGAGCCTCGTCCAGCGCGTAATGGAAGTGGTAGAATTTGCCGTCCGCGCGGCGCACGCCCTCGGGCGTGTCCATGCCCTTTTCGAACACGTACAGCCGCTGGTGGCGCGCCTCGCGCGTGGGAATCACGCAGTCGAACAGCGAATAGCCCATTTGGGTGAGCCGCGCGATCTCCTCCGGACGACCCACGCCCATGGCGTATTTCACCTTGTGATCCGGCATGGCGTCCGCCGCCATCTGAAGCACATCGTCCAGCATGTTGCCGTTTTCGTCCGTCGGCCAGCCGCCGAAGCCATAGCCATCAAAGCCGATTTCCTCAAGACGGCGGCCGCATTCCAGCCGCAGGTCGCGGTCGCGCCCGCCCTGCACGATGCCGAACAGCAGCGGCCGAGGGCCCTTTCTGCCCTTTACGAGCTTATCGTATTCGGTGCGGCAGCGCGCGCCCCAACGCACGGTCAGCTCTACGGAGCGGCGCTGCTGCTCGATGGGGTCGTCCGGGTGGGTGCACAGATCCAGCGCCATCATGACGTCGCTGCCGTACATAAACTGGGACTGAATGCATTTTTCGGGCGTGAAATGCATTTTTTCGTCGCCCCGGTCGGGCCGGAACAGGATTTCCTTTTCGCGAATTTCGCCGTAGTCCGGGTTTTCGCGAATCATGGAATAGAGCTGAAAGCCGCCGGAATCGGTCAGAATTGCGCCCTTATAGCCGGTGAAGGCATGCAGCCCGCCCAGCGTCTTGATCAGCCGCGCGCCGGGCTTGGAATACAGGTGATAGCTATTCATTTCAAGGCCGGTCAGCCCTGCGTTCTCCACGTCCTCAAAGCCTGCGGCGCGCACGGCGCCGTAGGTTGCGTCCGGGAAGAAGGCGGGCAGCGCCACGCGGCCCGAGGGAAGAAGAAGTTCCGTTACCATGCGTTGCCTATGCCCTCCGCGATTCTCAATGTCGCGCTGCGCGCGCGCGGGTTTTCCGCAAGCTCCGCCTCGGATGCGGTGATCGGCTTGCGGGTAATCAGCCGAACCGTCGGCTTTTTGCCGCACACGCACACCGGGAACGACGGCGGACACGTGCACGGATTGGCCAGCCGGTGAAACGTGGTTTTGACCACGCGATCCTCCAGCGAATGAAACGCAATCACGCACAGCCGACCGCCGGGCTTCAGAAGGGATGCGAAATCGTCCAGCGCCTGCTCCAGCGGCTTTAATTCGTCGTTCACCGCGATGCGCAGCGCCTGAAACGTGCGCCGGGCGGGATGAGAGCCGTCGCGGGCACGCACCTTTTGGGGAATGGCGGCGTCGATGACGTCCACCAGCTGCAGCGTGGTCTCGATGGGCGCCCTTTGCCGCCGATCGCACAGCACGCGCGCAATCTGCGCCGCCCAGTTTTCTTCGCCGTATTCGCGAATGACGCGGGCAATGCCCTTCTCCGGCCATTCGTTCACCAGCTCGCGCGCGGAAAACGGCTGTGAAGCATCCATGCGCATATCCAGCGGCGCATCGGCCTGATAGGAAAAGCCGCGCGCGCGGTTGTCCAACTGATAGGACGACACGCCCAGATCCAGAAGCGCGCCGTCGATTTTTTCAATGCCTACGCTTTTTAAAAGCGCCCTCGCGTCGTGAAAATTGCCGTGCAGCGCCTCGAAGCTTGCGCCGGGCGGCGTAACCTCGCGCACGCGCGCCGTCGCTGCGCGAATGGCGTCCATGTCGCGGTCGATGCCGATCAGCGTGCCCGTTGTCAGCCGCCGCGCGATTTCAGACGAATGCCCGCCGCCGCCCAGCGTGCCGTCCACATATACGCCGTCCGGGCGGATGCATAAGCCCTCCAGACACTCGTTAAGCAGCACCGGTTTATGCTTGAATTCCTGCATGTCAGATCCTTCCGTCGTCGTCCGGCAGGAGAAGATTGCGAACGTCGCCTGCCAGATAAATGGAGCCCGCCACGATGACCACTCCGTCCTCACCCGCCATGCGCCGCGCAAGCGCCAGCGCCGCGGAAAGGCTCGGCTCGCTCACCGCGCGGCCATGAAAATCCTCCGCCAGCGCAAACGCGCTCAGCGCGCGCGGCCAATCCACGCACGTAGTCACGATTTCGTCGGCAAAGGCCGAAAAAATGTCGGCGCAGACCGCGTGCTGCTTGTCCTGCATCATGCCCGTGAGCAGCACCACGCGCCGATTTCCCACGTATTCCTCGGCGTACGCCCTCAGCGCCTGCGCGCCCTGCGGGTTGTGCGCGCCGTCAATCAGCACGTTGCCGATCCACTCCAGCCGCCCCGGCCATTTCGCACGAGCCACGCCGGTCTGCGCGCGATGCATGTCGATCTTCAGCCGATCGAGCGCCGTAAGCGCCAGACAGGCGTTCGCCGCCTGATGCGCGCCGGGCAGCGAAATGCACTGCCGAATCAACCCCGCCGAGGGCAGCTCCGCAGCAAGGGTACAGCCATAGGCATCTGCCTTAAGAATCCCGTACGGCGCGGTTTCGAACAGCGGCGCGTGCATTTCGCGCGCCCTTTCGCGGAACACGGTCATTACCTCTGCAGTCTGCGAAAGCACGACTGCGGGCGTTTCCCGCTTGATGATGCCGGCCTTTTCGGCGGCGATTTCGGGCAGCGTGCTTCCTAGCCGCGCCATGTGATCCATGCCGATGGCGGCAATTACGCTCACCTCCGGCGACAGCACGTTCGTCGAGTCCAGCCGGCCGCCCATGCCAACCTCCATCACGGAGAAATCCACGCCCGCCTCGGCATAGTGCAGGCAGGCCATGGCGGTCAAAAGCTCGAAGGTGGTGCACATCACGCCCTGCTCGGCCAGCGTTTCCGCCGCCGCACGCACGCGCCCGGCAACGGAAATTAGGTCGCCGTCCGAAATGGGCGCGCCGTCTACGCGGATGCGCTCGTGAAAGCGGCACAGGTAGGGAGACGTGAACAGACCCGTGCGAAAGCCCGAGGCGCGCAGACCCGCGTCGATCATGGCGCAGGTGGAGCCCTTGCCGTTGGTGCCCGCCACGTGAATCACGCGCCCCATGTGCGCCTCGGGATGCCCGAGCGCCCGAAGAAGCGCCCGGGTATTTTCAAGCCCGTGCTTTTCGCCCTTCCAGCGCGCGCCGGTTACCCAGTCGATCGCGCTTTGGGCGGTTCGAAATTCACTCATTCGGATGCTTGCTCCTTACAGCTTCAGCGCAGCCAAGCCAACCTTTTTGCGCACCTTGAGCATCGTGCGGTAGGCAATGGCGGAGGCGCGCTCGCGGCCGCTTACCATGACGCTCTCCAGATACGCCTTGTCGGCGCTGATGCGGTCGTACTCGTTCTGAATCGGCTCGAGCACCGAAATGACGCAATCGGCCACCGCGTCCTTGAACGTGCCGTAGCCCCTCCCGTCGTATTCGGAAGAGATGTCCTCCATGCTGCGGCCTGTGAGCGCGCCCATGATGCTCATCAGATTGCTCACGCCGGGGCGGTTCTCCGGGTCAAACAGCACGCGGTTTTCGGAGTCGGTCACGGCCCGGCGCAGCTTTTTGCGGATCACGTCGGGCTTGTCCAGAATGGCGATATAGGTTTCCTCGGGGTCGGACTTGCTCATCTTACGGGTGGGCTCCTGCAGGCTCATTACGCGCGCGCCGACCTTGGGAATGTACGCCTCGGGCATTACAAACACGTCGCCGTACAGCGCATTGAAGCGCTCTGCAATGTCGCGGGTGATTTCCAGATGCTGCTTCTGATCCGCTCCAATGGGCACGAGGTCGGTCATGTACAAAAGAATGTCCGCCGCCATCAGAACCGGATAGGCAAACAGACCGCAATTGATGTTGTCCGCATGCTTGGCGGACTTATCCTTGAACTGCGTCATGCGCGAAAGCTCGCCCATGTAGGTGAAGCAATCCAGAATCCACGCAAGCTCCGCATGCGCGGCAACCTGACTCTGGAAGTAGATGATGTTCTTCTCCGGGTCGAGACCGCTGGCAAGGAAAATTGCCATCGTGCGCAGGCAGGCCTTGCGCAGCTCGGCCGGGTTCTGGCGAACCGTCAGCGCGTGCAGATCCACGATGGAATACAGGCAGTCGTATTCGTCCTCAAGCAGCTTAAAATTGCGCAGCGCGCCGATATAGTTGCCCAGCGTCAGGTTGCCGGTGGGCTGAATGCCGGA
>CAZKQB010000070.1:0-5318 GCA_964554795.1 uncultured Oscillospiraceae bacterium
ATCCGCAGGATTTCAGCGGAATCTGAGAAAGGGTGGTGCGGAGGGGAATCCGTCCTCTCCGCCTCCAGGTGAGCTCGAGAGGGCCGCAGCCCTCTCGAACTTCCAATCAAAACGATTTCCATAGGAAATCGTATCCGCCTCCCAAGGGGGTGGCAGGGCCGTCAGGTCCGGCGGCGGGGGAGCTTGCTCCCCCCGTCCGCATCCGCTACGCAAGAAGGAGTTGATCCCATGCCTATCGCCGCATTGATTTACGATTTCGACAAGACGCTTTCGCCTCGCGACATGCAGGAATACAGCTTCCTGCCAGGCATTAACGTGGAGCCGGACGTGTTCTGGGCCGAGTGCCGCGAGGTACAGCTGAAGTACAATATGGACAGCGTGCTCGCCTATATGCTGATGATGAAGCGTCGCAGCGCGGGCACGCGGATGCTTACGCGCGAATCGTTGAATCGGCTGGGCGCCGAGGTCGCTTTTTTTCCCGGCGTGGAAACGTGGTTTGATCGCGTGAACCGTATCGGCGCGGGCATGGGCGTGCAGGTGGAGCATTACATTATTTCCTCCGGCCTCAAGGAAATTATCGAGGGCTCGCGCATTGCCAGTGCCTTTAAGGCTATCTTTGCGGCCTCGTTTGTGTATGGCGACGACGGTCTGGCTGAATGGCCGGCCACGGCGGTGAATTACACGGAAAAGACGCAGCACCTGTTTCGCATCAACAAGGGAATTCTGAACATCACCAACGACCGCGATCTGAACGGCTTTACGCCCGAATACAAGCGCCGCGTGCCGTTTGCGAACATGATCTATGTGGGCGACGGTCTGACCGACGTACCCTGCATGAAGATGACCCGCGCGCGGGGCGGCACGTCCATCGCAGTTCATGCAGATGGCGAAACGTCCTTGAGCGACAACATGGTTCTTCAGGGGCGCTGCGATTATGCCGTGCAGGCGGACTATAGCGAGGGCAGCGAAATCGAAGGCGTCGTGCGCCTGCTGCTTTCGCGCATTGCGGCGAACGCCGCCTGTCTGCGAGAGCATGAGGCGCATATCGAGCGCGCGACGGCGCGCGGCGGCACGCCGGAATGGCTGCTTCAGCTGAACGTCGGGAATACGGATCTCGAATCCTGACGAGGAAGGAAAACCGCTATGAGGAACACCATTGCCGTGGCCGGCAACATGATTATTGACAGGATCAAGCTTCTGCGCACGTTCCCTGCGCGCCATGAGCTGACCGGCATTCTTTCGGTGGAGGAATCGCTGGGCGGCGCAGCCTGCAATGTGGGAATGGATCTGGCGAGACTGGATCCCACGCTTCCGGTGCGCATCTTTGGCGTGGCGGGCGCGGACGCGGATGGCGACAAGGTTCTACGCGCGTTCGGCGCGTTTTCGAATATCGATGCTTCCTGCATTCGCCGAAGAGGACAGAGCTCGTTTACCGATGTGCTTACGGAGGAGCAGGGGCGCGCGCGTACGTTTCTTACCTTTGGCGGCTCCAATGCGGATTTCCGCGAGGAAGATGTTGATGCAGCCGCGCTTTTGGATGTGAAGCTGTTTCACATAGGCTATATTTTGCTTCTGGACGCACTGGATGCGCCGGACGACGAATACGGCACAAGGCTTGCGCGGCTTCTGAGAAACGTGCAGGCTGCGGGCGTGCTGACCAGTGTGGACGTGGTTAGTGAGGCGGGGGATCGGTTCCAGAGACTGGTGCCTCCGGCGCTGAAATATACGGATTATTTCATCGTGAACGAAATCGAGGCCGGGAAGACGGCGGGGCTTGCGCTTCGCACGCCCGGCGGAGAGATTGACGAGGAAAATGTGTGGCGGGCGCTTCATGAGATTCGCCGTATGGGGGTATCCCGGTGGATCGTCGTACATGCGCCTGAGGGGGCGTGGGGGCTGGACGAAAACGACCAGGAGGTCTTTAAGAGCAGCGCGCGTCTGCCGGAGGGCTACATTCAGGGCACCGTGGGCGCGGGCGACGCGTTCTGCGCGGGCGCGCTTCTTGGCGCATACCGCGGCGCGCCGTTAAAGGATGCGCTGTGGTACGGTGCGGTGGCTGCCGCATGTTCGCTTGGGAGACCCGGTGCGACCGAGGGCGTTCGGGGAATGGAGGAAGCGCTGGGCGCGTTTGAAAGGGTATAACGGAGGAACATCCGATTACACCATTATGGAAGGAGATTTGCATGAACAGAAATTGTGACTGGCAGAACCCGGAAATCACGCAGATTGGCCGCGAGCCGGCGCGTGTTACACTGTTTCCCTACGCCACCGAGGCGCAGGCGAAGAGGGCGCAGCGCGCATTTAGCCCGTATTATAAATCGCTGAACGGCAGCTGGGATTTTTATTACTCCGACGAGGGCCTGTGCCCGGACGGCTTTGAGGCCGTGGGCTTCGGCGTGGAGGATTGGGATGCGCTGGATGTGCCCGGAAACTGGCAGATGAGCGGCTACGACATTCCTCAGTATACAAACGTGGTCTATCCGATTCCGCTTGATCCGCCCTTTGTGCCGGACGATAACCCGGTGGGCCTTTATCGCCGCTGGTTCCATCTGCCCTCCACGTGGAAGGATGGAAGAGTATATCTGAATTTTGACGGCGTGAACGGCGCGTTCTACGTGTATGTGAATGGCGCGAAGGTGGGCTTCAGCAAGGTAAGCCATATGCCGGCCGAATTCGAAATCACGAATTTTGTGCATGAGGGCGAAAATCTGGTGGCCGTCGAGGTGCATAAGTGGTCGGACGCTACGTATCTGGAGGACCAGGACTTCTGGCGTCTGAGCGGAATCTTCCGCGATGTATATTTGCTGGGCGTGCCTCAGACTCACATCCGCGACCTGCGCGCTGATGCGACGCTGGATGACAAATACGAGGATGGCCTTCTGACTGTTCAGGCGGATGTTGCGTCGCCCGAGGGTGCGAAGCTTGCCTTTGTGCTCTATGATGGCGAAAAGGCGCTCCATAGCGGCTGCGTGGATGCCGAAGCGACCGTGAAATACGAGCTGCGCGTGCCCTCCGTCAAAAAATGGACGGCGGAGACCCCGAACCGCTACGCGCTGGCGGTGAACGTGGTTTCCGGCGGCGAGGTTATTGAGGCCACGCGCGTGATGATCGGCTTTAAAAGGGTTGAAATTCGCGACCGTCAGCTGTTTGTGAACGGCGTATCTATTAAGCTCAAGGGCGTGAACCGTCACGACACGCATTCCCAGCTGGGCCATGTGACCCCGATGGAATCGCTTTTGCGCGACGTTCAGCTGATGAAGCAGATGAACGTGAATTGCGTGCGCACGTCACACTATCCCAACGATCCGCGCTGGCTCGACCTTTGCGACGAGTACGGCCTGTACGTGGTGGACGAGACCGACCTTGAGTGCCACGGCGCGCAGGCGGGCCGGTGGTTGAGCGGCGACGAGAACATGGTCTTCGATTTTTCCGGCTCTCCCGAATGGAGGAAGGCGTATGTCGACCGTGCCGAGCGCATGGTCTGCAGGGACCGGAACCACCCCTCGATCATCATGTGGTCGCTGGGCAACGAGTCGTTCTATGGCGAGAATCATGCGGCCATGTATGCCCGCATCCGCGAGCTTGATCCTTCCCGCCCCATCCATTACGAGGGCGACCATGAGAATCACGCCTCCTCGGACGTGGTGAGCGTGATGTACCCCGCCGTGGATGTGCTGATCCGCGAGGGCGAATCGGACGATCCGCGCCCGTACTTCATGTGCGAATACGCCCACGCGATGGGCCTTGGTCCCGGCTCGCTGGAGGAATACTGGCAGGCAATCTATAAGTACCCCCGTCTGATCGGCGGCTGTGTGTGGGAGTGGGTCGACCATGGCATGGAGGTGCTCACCGAGGATGGCGAGACCTATTATGCCTATGGCGGTGACTTCGGCGACTCGCCCAACGACGGAAATTTCTGTGTGGACGCGCTGAATTATCCCGACCGCACGCCGCACACCGGTTTGTGGGCGCTAAAAAAGGCGCTTGAGCCTGTAAAGCTTGCGTTTACGGAGGACGGCAGGCTGCGCATAAGCAACCTGTATGCATTTACGACGCTCGACCATCTGAACGCCGCATGGCGGCTGATGGTGGAAGGCGTGAGCGTGGAAAGCGGCCGGTTGGACATTTTCGGTATTGCGTCCATGGGCGAGAAGACCGTGGCATTGCCCTGTGAGGTTCCATCGTCCGGCGAGGCGTATCTGGACATTACCGTTACCGAGGCACTTGATCGCAGGTGGGCAAAGGCCGGGCATGAGGTCGCGCGCACGCAGCTGCGGCTTGCCTGTGAGCCTGTAAATGAGTACGTGCTCGTTTCCGACATGGAGGCGCTCAACGTGCTTGAGGACGATGAGGAAAGCATCCTGTCCATCGAGGGCGCGGATTTCGACGTGTGGTTTGATACGAGGCTGGGCGAAATGATCTCATGGGTCGTGGACGGAAACGAGCTGATCGAGCGCGCGCCGCGCGCGAACTTCTTCCGCGCGCCCACAGACAACGACAAGAACATTCTGCAGAAGTGGAGGAATTACAGCTTTGATAAGCTTCTGCCCAAGCTGCGCGATTTCGGAGTGGAGACCGTGCGCCCCGGCTGCGTGCGCGTAACGGCGACGCATGTATATTCCGCCTGCAACCGTCTGCCGCTGATTGAAACGACCGCGAAATGGATGATCTTCGGAAACGGCGATATCCGCTTGTCCGTCGACTATAAGCCGCTGCGTGATTCCCTGCCGCCGCTGCCGCGTCTGGGCGTTCAGCTACACATGCCCGGCGCGTATGACCGCGTGGAGTGGTATGGCCGCGGACCGATCGAAAGCTATCCGGATATCCGCGCCGCCGCGTATCTTGGCACGTATCAGATGCTGGTGGATGATACCCATGAGCCCTATGTGCGGCCGCAGGAAAACGGCGCGCATGCGGATACCCGCGCCTTCGCGCTGACCGACGCGCTGGGCTTCGGCCTTCTGTTCATCAGCGAAAAGGCTGCAGACGAGGGCTTCTCCTTTACCGCGCACAATTATACCGACCAGATGCTCGACGAAGCAAAGCATCAGCCTGAGCTGGAGGCGCTGGAGGAAACCGTGGTTTCCATCGACTGGCGTCACGGTGGCATCGGCTCAAACAGCTGCGGACCTGAGCCGCAGGAGAAGTACAAGCTGTACCTGCGTGAAACGCAGACGCTGACGTTTACCATGCGTCCCTTCCGCAACGGCGACGCAAGCCTGGCGGGAGCGATGAGGGTAATGACGGAAGAATGAAATGTGGCGGGGGAGCAAGCTCCCCCGCCACTGCCACCCCCTTGGGAGTCGGATACGATTTCC
>CAZKQB010000071.1:0-4477 GCA_964554795.1 uncultured Oscillospiraceae bacterium
GTTGTTATCAAGATCCTCGACAAGTAATTGTCATTGGGCGGCGGGGGAGAAATCCCTCGCCGTTGTTTTTTTGGCGAGAGGCAGAGGGAGACACGAGCGCGGGAAGCCGATCCCGAACGCTGGCGGGGGCTATTTTTCTACATGAGAGCTGGCTTGCAGACGAGGTATGGTTAATTTCCTGTAGATTAGTCGGAATTGCTTGACACGGGTGGATAGGGGATTTATAATGCACTTCGGAAATTCCGACAAAATGGTCGGGATTGGAGGAAACGGTACATGAAGCTATCTACACGCGCGCGATATGGAATTCACGCGATGTACGATCTGGCGCTGTGCGGGCGGGAGACGCCCCAGCCGCTTAAGCTGATTGCAGAGCGGCAGGACATTCCGGAGGCATATCTGGAGCAGCTGATGGCTCAGTTGCGCAAGGCGGGAATTGTTGTTTCGAGCCGTGGTGCGCAGGGCGGATATACGCTTGCGGACGATCCGGAGAGGATTACCATCGGAATGATTATCCGCGCGCTGGAGGGGGAAATTTGCATGACGGACTGCCTGGAATATGAGGAGGCTTGTGACAAGGCATGCTCTTGTCCCACGCGGGTGGTTGTCAGGCGAGTACGCGACGGAGTGAATGCCATCGTGGACGGAATTACTCTTCGCGATATGATTGAAGAAAACGGAAGACTGTCCACCGGAGGAGAAAAGAAGCAATGAACAGAATCTATATGGATAATGCGGCAACAACCCGCGTGACGGAGCCGGTATTTGAGGCGATGAAGCCGTATTTCTGCGAGCGGTTTGGCAACCCCATGTCGGTGCACTCGTTTGGCCGCGAAAGTCGCCGCGCGGTGGAGGAGGCGCGCCGTCAGGTTGCTGCCGCGCTGAACGCCGACAGTCGCGAGATTTACTTTACCGGCTGCGGCACGGAATCCGATAACTGGGCGCTGCGCGGTGCAGCCTATGCCAAGGGAAACACGCGCAGGACGCTGGTAACGACGACGATTGAGCACCATGCTATTCTGCACACGGCGGAGCAGCTCGAAAAAGAGGGCTTCAAGGTCGTCTATGTGCCGGTGGACGAGGCTGGTATTGTGAAGCTGGACGAAATGGAAAAGGCGATTACGGAGGACGTGTTCCTCGTGTCGGTTATGACGGCGAACAATGAAATCGGCACAATTCAGCCGATTGAGGAAATTGCTCGCATGGCGCATGCCAAGGGTGCGCTGTTCCATACCGATGCGGTGCAGGCCATTGGCAGTGTGAAAATCGACGTGAAGGCGATGAAAATCGATCTCCTGTCTCTGTCCGGCCATAAATTCCACGCGCCGAAGGGCGTGGGTGCGCTGTATATGAAAAACGGCGTGCACATCGAACGGCTGATTCGCGGCGGCGCACAGGAGCGTACGCAGCGCGCGGGCACCGAGAACCTTGCTTCCATCGTGGGACTTGGAAAGGCGATTGAGCTTGCGACGGCGGACATCGATGCGCACAACGCGAAGCTGATCGGGATGCGCGACCATATGATCTCGGAAATTCTCAGGCGAATTCCCGAAACACGGCTGAATGGCGATGCGCAGCGCCGTCTGCCCGGAAACGTGAACGTGTCGGTGCGCTACATCGAGGGCGAGAGCCTGCTTTTGAGCCTTGATCTCAAGGGAATTGCCGCATCGTCCGGCTCTGCCTGCACCAGCGGAGCGCTGGATCCGTCGCACGTGCTGCTGGCGATTGGTCTTCCCCACGAAATTGCGCACGGCTCTTTGCGCCTTACGCTGAACGAGGAAAACACTATGGAAGAGCTGGATACGGTTGTGGAGGCGCTGGTTGAAATCGTCAAGCGTCTGCGCGCCATGTCGCCGCTCTATCATGCTGAAAAGGAATAAGGGTGAGAAGGAATATGTATACTGAGCAGGTAATGGATCATTTCATGAATCCGCGCAACGTGGGAGAGGTTGAGGATCCCAGCGGAGTGGGCACCGTCGGAAATGCCAAGTGCGGCGACATTATGCAGATTTCCATTAAGGTGGAAAACAACGTCATCGTGGACGTGAAATTCAAGACCTTCGGCTGCGGCGCGGCGATTGCAACCTCCAGCCGGGCGACCGAAATGGTGAAGGGCAAGACGATTGAGGAAGCACTGCAGATCACCAATAAGATGGTGACCGATTCGCTGGGCGGACTGCCGCCGGTGAAGCTGCATTGCTCCGTGCTGGCCGAGGAAGCGTTGCATGCGGCCATTGCCGATTACAAGGCAAAGCAGGAGGCCGGTGAGGTGTGAGCCGAATTCGCGTGGCCACGCCAGAGGACGCCGCACGCGTTGCGGAAATCTACCGGCCCTACGTGGAAAACACGGCTGTGACGTTTGAAACTGTGCCGCCGGATGAAGCGGAGATGCGCTCGCGCATTGTCGAGCATCTGAAGGCGTACCCCTATCTGGTGATGGAGGAGGAAGGGCGCGTCGTCGGATACGCGTATGCTGGGGCGTTTCACGAGCGCCGCGCATACCGTCCCACGGTGGAGCTGAGCGTATATATGGACGAGGCGTTTTGCGGCGCTGGGCGCGGTGAGGCACTTGTTCGGGAGCTGCTCGCGCGCCTGAAGGCCGACCCTCGGTATCATATTGCCATGGCGGTTATCGTGCATCCCAATTCGCGCAGCGAGCGGATGTTTGAAAGGCTGGGCTTCGAGGTTGCCGGTCGGTACGAGAATGTCGGCTGGAAGCTGGGCGAGTGGCGCAGCGTGTACAATTATCTTTTGCGGCTGAAGCCCGAGGGCGGAACGCCGGACATGAATTGAAGACGGAGGAAATGAAAATGTTTGAGCAGTATCTGCGCGTATCCGACGAGGTAAAGGAAGCGCTTGAGAGCAATCGCCCGGTTGTGGCGCTGGAGAGTACGATCATCTCGCACGGCATGCCCTATCCGAAGAATGTAGAGACCGCTCTGCTGGTGGAAAAGACTGTGCGCGAAAACGGTGCGGTCCCGGCGACGGTATGCGTGATCGGCGGTAAAATCGTCGTGGGCGCGACGCGCGAGGACATTGAATATCTGGGCAAAACGGGTCTGAAGGTTCCCAAGGCGAGCCGCCGCGATCTGCCCGTGCTGCTTTCAAAGGGAATGGATGGCGCGACGACCGTTACGACGACAATGATCGGCGCGGAGCTGGCAGGCATTTCCGTGTTTGCTACCGGCGGTGTGGGCGGCGTGCACCGCGGTGCGGAGGTTACGATGGATATTTCCGCAGACCTTGAGGAGCTGGCGCGCACGAACGTAATGGTCGTATGCGCAGGCTGCAAGTCGATTCTTGATTTGGGACTGACGCTTGAATATCTGGAGACCAAGGGCGTACCGGTGATTGGCTATCAGACCGAGGAGTTGCCCGCGTTCTACACCGACCGCAGCGGCCTGAAGGTGGACTATCGGCTAGATACGCCGGAGGAAATTGCCGCGGCATTTCTGGCGAAGATGGAGCTGGGCATGAACGGCGGCATGCTGATCACTAACCCGATTCCGCACGAGTATGCAATGGATCCGGATGAGATCAATAAGACCATTGATCAGGCGGTTCGCGACGCGAACGCGCTGGGAGTCAAGGGCAAGGCGCTGACGCCGTACCTGCTGGATCACATCCAGAAGATGACCGGTGGCCGCAGCCTGGAGAGCAACATCCAGCTGGTTTTGAACAATGCCCGTTTGGGCGCACGAATTGCATGCGCAATGTGTGATGCGCAGGAGGAAACCCTATGAATTCGGAACGAATTGCTGTGCTTGCGAAGAAATATCTGATGCGCCGGGCGCATGAGGAGCGCGAAACGGGCTTCATTTATGCACACGGGCAGCGCGTGGCGCGCGGCGTGATTGAGCTTCGTCGCCGTGTGACGGATGATGCTTCCCACGACGACCTTTTGCGCTGCGCCGCCATGTTCCACGACGTGGGCAAGGGCATTGGCGAGCACGGGCAGACCGGCGCGGAAATGGTGCGCTTTTTGCTGAAGGACGAGCTGACGCCCGGTGAAATCGACGAGGTTGCACGGCTGGTATACGCGCACAATCATCGCGCGCCGGGCACTGGAAAATGGGATCTGTGGGCGCAGCTTTTGCAGGATGCGGATATTATTGACCATTATGGCACGGTAGAGGTGTGGCTCAATTTCCATTACTGCGCGTATAAGGATCGCCAGATGCTGGAGGATCTTTCCTTCTATTCTGATCAGTTCCCGGCGCAGACGCAGGAGCATCGCGCGCTTTTGAACCTTGACGAGGCTAAGCGCATATACGACGAGCGTGTCCAATTCAATAAGGAATTTGCCGCGCGTATGGCGGTGGAGGCCGAGGGCGGCTACATGGTCTGATCGCGCGAGGCACAAAACAGGATGAATGGAAATTTATCCTGTTTTTGTATGTCCTTCGGACGAATTCTCATGGTGTGTAGGTTTGTCAAACATTTTGTACACCAACCCGTGAGAGCCGTTCCCTTGGTG
>CAZKQB010000072.1:0-4260 GCA_964554795.1 uncultured Oscillospiraceae bacterium
GGTGGCAGGGCCGTCAGGCCCGGCGGCGGGGGAGCTTGCTCCCCCGTCCGCACGCATTCTACGCGTACAACGCGCAGCGCGCCGTAATTTCCAGCGCGCGCCGCGATACGTCGCTAAGCGCCTCCTCGCCTCTCTCGATTACGTCTGCGATCATGTCGGCGATTTCGACCATCTCGGCCTCGCGCATGCCGCGGGTCGTGGCGGCGGGCGTGCCGATGCGGATGCCGCTGGTGATGAACGGCGAACGCTTCTCGCCCGGCACGGTGTTTTTGTTCACCGTGATGTGCGCGCGGTCAAGCAGCCTTTCAAGCGCCTTGCCGGTCATTTCGCGGTCCGAAAGGTCGATAAGCATCAGGTGATTGTCCGTGCCGCCGGACACGAGCCGAATGCCACGCTCGGTGAAGCGCTGCGCCATGGCCTGCGCGTTTTTGACGATCTGCCTCTGGTAGGCGCGGAATTCGTCGGTCGCCGCCTCCTTGAAGCACACGGCCTTGGCGGCGATCACGTGCATCAGCGGGCCGCCCTGCGTGCCGGGGAAAATGGCCTTGTCAATGGCCTTGGCGTATTTTTCGCGGCACAGGATCATGCCGCCGCGCGGGCCGCGCAGGGTCTTGTGCGTGGTCGTGGTCACGACGTCGGCATAGGGCACGGGATTCATGTGCTCGCCCGCGGCCACAAGCCCGGCGATATGCGCCATGTCCACCATCAGATACGCGCCGCAGGCGTCCGCGATTTCACGGAATCGGGCAAAGTCGATGGCGCGCGGATAGGCGCTTGCACCAGCCACGATCAGCTTCGGCCTTTGCTCCATAGCGATTCGCAGCACGTCGTCATAGTCGATGAGGCCGGTCTCGGGGCTTACGCCGTAGGGAACCACGCGGAAATACGTGCCGGACAGGTTTGCGGGGCTTCCATGGGTCAAATGTCCGCCGTTGTCCAGCGCCATGCCCATGATGGTGTCGCCGGGCTTCAGAAGCGCGAAATACACGGCTGCGTTCGCCTGCGCGCCGGAATGCGGCTGCACGTTGGCATGCTCCGCGCCGTACAGCGCGCACGCGCGGTCGCGCGCCAGGTTTTCCGCGATGTCCACAAACTGACAGCCGCCGTAATAGCGCTTGCCGGGATAGCCCTCGGCATATTTGTTGGTAAAAATGCTGCCCATGGCCGCCATCACGGCGGGACTCACGTAGTTTTCAGAGGCGATCAGCTCAATGTTTTCGCGTTGCCTGCGCAGCTCGGCCTCAAAGGAATCGGCAATTTCCGGGTCGACGGCTCGAATCAGTTCAAAATCCATGGGCGTAAGCCCTCCTTTAATGTGCGCACGCCGGCGCAGGACGGGATTCCCCGCCGCGCCGGCGCATTTTTTTCTCGATCAGAAGTCCATCTTCGCTTCCAGCCACGCGGGTAGCTCGTCGATGTCCACCAGCGTCTGCTGCATGGTATCGCGGTCGCGCACGGTGACCTTGTTCGTCTCCAGCGTGTCAAAGTCCACGGTTACGCAGAACGGCGTGCCTGCCTCGTCAGCGCGGCGGTAGCGCTTGCCGATGGAGCCGGTTTCGTCGTATTCGCACATGAATTTCTTGGCCAGCTTCGCATAGACCTCCTTCGCCTTGTCGCCCAGCTTGTTTTTCTGAAGCGGCAGAACGGCGCACTTGATCGGCGCAAGCGCAGGATGCAGGTGCAGAACGGTGCGAACGTCGCCGCCCTCCAGCTCCTGCTCCTCGTAGGCGTCGGACAGGAAGGCCAGGAACGCGCGCTCCACGCCCAGCGACGGCTCGATGCAGTAGGGCAGGAACTTTTCGCCGGTGGTGGGATCCAGGTATTCCATGGACTTGCCGGAATGCTCCTGGTGCTGCTTCAGGTCGTAGTCCGTGCGGTCGGCCACGCCCCACAGCTCGCCCCAGCCGAACGGGAACAGGTATTCAAAGTCGGTGGTCGCCTTGGAATAGAAGGCGAGCTTGTCCTTTTCGTGGTCGCGCAGGCGCAGGTGATCCTCCTTCATGCCCAGCGAAAGCAGCCAATCGCGGCAGAAGGAGCGCCAGTAATCGAACCACTCAAGGTCGGTGCCGGGCACGCAGAAGAATTCAAGCTCCATCTGCTCGAACTCAAGCACGCGGAAGATGAAGTTGCCGGGGGTGATTTCGTTGCGGAAGGATTTGCCGACCTGCGCGATGCCCGCCGGAAGCTTTTTGCGCGTGGTGCGCATGACGTTCTGGAAGTTGACGAAGATGCCCTGCGCGGTTTCCGGGCGCAGATACAGCTCGGTGGCGGTGTTCTCGTTCACGCCCTGATGGGTCTTGAACATCAGGTTGAACTGGCGGATGCCGGTAAAGTCCTTCTTGCCGCACACGGGGCACTTGATGTCGTGCTCGGCAATGTAGGTCTCCAGCTCCTGGTTTGTCCAGCCGTCGCCGGTTTCCTTGCCGCCGGTGAAATCCTCAATCAGCTTGTCGGCGCGGAAGCGCGCCTTGCAGGCCTTGCAGTCCATCAGCGGGTCGTTGAAGCCGCCCACGTGACCGGACGCCACCCATACCTCGCGGTTCATCAGAATGCCGCAGTCCACGCCGGTGTTGTACGGGCTTTCCTGCACAAACTTGCGCCACCACGCCTTTTTGATGTTGTTTTTCATTTCCACGCCCAGCGGGCCGAAGTCCCACGTGTTGGCCAGTCCGCCGTAGATCTCCGAGCCGGCGAAGATGAAGCCCTTGTTTTTACACAGTGCGACGAGTTTATCCATCGTGACGTTTGCCATCCTAATCATCCCTCTTGTTCATCAAAAGATTTGGGTTTATTGTATCAGACAATGCGCGCTTCATCAAGCACATCCCGTTAATTCCGCTCACAGAGCCGCGTACAGAAGGTTCCTGAGGCGTGGGTGGACGTACGGCTCATAGCTGTTCAGCATGTGCTCGGCGAAATACACGCTCAGCTGGTTCTCCGGGTCAATCAGCGTGTATGCGCCCGCCGCGCCGCCCCAGCCGAATTCACCTGCCGGCGACAGCGCGCCGCCTGCGGCGCGGCTCACCAGCGTGCGCACGCCCAGACCGTAGCCGTAGCCGACCATCTGCGGCCAGTTGAAGTCTGCCATCTGCGCGGGCGTCAGGTGGTTCTCGCGCATCAGCTCAATGGACGCCGGGGACAGGATGCGTTCGCCCGTCAGCCCCACGCCGCCGCACGCCAGCGCATCGGAAAAGCGGATGTAGTCGTTCACGGTGGTAATCAGCCCCGCGCCGCCGCTGTCGTAGTCCTCGCCCAGAATGTAGGAGGCCGCCGCGGGAATCGGCGAAATCACGTCGCGCTCGTCCCTCTGATACTGCTTTGCCAAACGCGCCTCCTGCGCGGGGGTCAGATGAAGGCTGCTCATCGTCATGCCCAGAGGCTCAAACAGGTTCTTTTTCATGTAGGTTTCAAATCGCATGCCGCTGATGGCCTCGACCGCGCCCGCCAGCACGTCCAGGCACAGGCTGTACTGCCAGTGCGCGCCGGGATCGAAGCACAGTCCGCCGGCAGCAATGGCGCGCATGATCTCGCGCGTTGGCGCGCGTCCGTTCGTGGCGGCGACGGCGCGGTTGATTTCCGGCGTTTTTAGGTTGTAGTCCAGCCCCGCCGTCATCGTGAACAGGTCGCCCATGCGAATTTCCCGCTTTGCCGGGCGCTCGCGTACCCGCCCCTGCGCGTCCGTCTCGCGTACCTTCATATTCCGGTATTCCGGCAGATATTCGCTTAACGGGTCGCTCATCAAAAACGCGCCCTTCTCCAGCAGCTGAAGCGCGCATACTACCGTGAGCGGCTTCGTGCAGGAATAGGCAAAATAGGTTTCGTCGCGACGCACGGGCGCCTCTGCCTCGCGGTCGCAGAACCCGGCGGAGTGCCGGAAAATGCTCCTGTGCGCCTGATACACAGTCATGTCCACGCCCGGAATGCCCATCTCAGGCAGGGAATCCAGAAACCGTTTCAGCTCGGAAAAATCCATTGCCGCGCCTCCGTATTGCATTTTTGTTCATTATAGCATAAACCGCCGTCAGCTTTCCAGACTGTTTTCGTTCAGCAAACGATCCTATTGAAGATTTTTGCGGGTTCCCGCAAAAATCTTCCCCCCCTCGTGAGAGCGCGAGATGATGCGAATCCTCTCATCCCCCGTTCCCCGAGGGGGTGTAGGGGAGCAAAGCGCTCCACGCCCGCACCGTCGGAAACCAAACTCCTCACCAGAACCGCCCCGGGAGAGCTCGAGAGGGCCAAAGCCCTCTCGAATTCCAATCG
>CAZKQB010000073.1:0-4243 GCA_964554795.1 uncultured Oscillospiraceae bacterium
GAACGGGAGGAACAAAACCGTGGGAAACAAACTGGAACTGACATGGTACGGTAAGGATGAGCCGATTCGGGTGGAGCCGCGGCTGCTGATCGAAAATGCGGCGCTGTCCAACACGGTGTCTGATCCGGACACAGAGAATATGCTGATTCACGGCGATAACCTGTTGGCGTTGAAAGCGCTGGAGGGCAAATACGCCGGTCAGGTGAAGTGTATCTATATTGATCCGCCGTATAACACCGGCTCTGCATTTGCACATTATGATGACAATCTGGAGCACAGCCAGTGGCTCAACCTGATGCGGCCACGGCTGGAGCTGCTCTGGAAACTACTGTCCGAGGACGGCAGCTTGTGGATTAGCATTGACGATGACGAACAGGCGTATATGAAGGTGCTGTGCGACGAATTGTTTGGGCGCAATTCGTTTATCGCGTCTATCATCTGGCAGAAGCGCACTTCACCTGATATGCGCGCAGTCATCAGTGACGGTCACGATTATATCTTGGTGTATGCGAAAAATCGCGAGTTGTTCAAGGAAGCACGAAATAAATTGCCCCTAACCGAAGAACAGGCTACAAATTATAAGAATCCCGACAATGATCCGAAAGGACCATGGGCTTCCTCTGACTTTACAGCGCAAGGGTGGAGACCAAATCAGATGTACCAAATTGTGACTCCATCTGGAAAAGTAGTGCTTCCCCCGGAAGGTAGATGCTGGCGGCATCTCGAAGATGTATATACGCAGCTCTTAAAGGAAGGTCGCCTGTGGTTTGGCGCTGATGGTTCGGGAGTTCCGAGAAAGAAAACATACCTATCAGAATCAGAGGGAATTGCACCGTGGACATGGTGGACAAACAAGGAAGTCGGACATAATCAGGAAGCTAAAAAAGAAATCATTGCGCTGTTTGGTGCGCAAAATGCCTTCGATACTCCGAAGCCAGAACGTTTGATTGAACGCATCATCCACATCGCCACCAATCCCGGCGACTTGGTTCTGGACTCCTTCCTCGGCTCTGGCACCACCGCTGCCGTGGCACAGAAAATGGGGCGGCGCTGGATTGGCGTGGAAATGGGTGATCATGCCTATACCCACTGCAAGGTGCGCATGGACAAGGTAATCGCGGGCGACGATGCCGGCGGCATCACCAAGGCGCAGAACTGGCAGGGCGGCGGCGGATACCGTTTCTTTGAGGTGGCACCTACGCTGATCAACAAAGACCCCTTTGATGAATATGTCATCAACACGGAATATGATGCCGATCTGCTGGCCGCGGCGGTGGCGCTGCATGAGGGCTTCCGCTATCAGCCTGACAGCAAGCTGTTCTGGAAGCAGTCCGTGGGCAATGAAAACAGCTTCCTGTTCGTCACCACACGGCATCTGAACAGCACCTATCTGGACTCCATCAAGGATACGATGGAAGATGGGGAATACCTGATTATTGCCTGCCGTTCCTATGATGGTGGACTGGACAAGGCCTACGACGGTATCTCCATCAAGAAAATTCCGCAAATGCTGCTGGAACGCTGTGAATTCGGCAAGACGGACTATAACCTGAATATTGTCCACCCGCCGGTGTATGACGATGACTGGGAGGAGGATGAAGATGTTTAACGATTTTCCCCTGTATACCACGGACTACATCAGCGGTGTCATGTCTCTGCGCAAGCCCCAGACCCAGTCTCTGAAAATTCTGGAGGAGATCGTGGGCAGTGTCCAGCTTCGCAAGGGCATGGATTTGGAAGCAGCGCTGGACTCTGTTCATGCAATGTATCCGATCTGCACGGATTTTGAGCGGGACTTCCTGTCACTGACCTTTGCACTGGCCACCGGTGTTGGCAAAACTCGATTGATGGGTGCGTTCATTGCCTACCTTTATACGCAGCACAACATTAAGAATTTCTTTGTGGTCGCGCCCAACACCACCATCTATGAAAAGCTGAAGAAGGATTTGAGCGACAGCGGCAGTCCAAAGTACGTGTTCCGTGGCCTTGGCTGCTTCACCACCCAGCCGCAGATCATCACGGACGATGACTACAAAGAACGCAACCTTTCTCTGTTTGACTCCGAGGTACATATTTTTGTGTACAACATTGACAAGTTCAACAAAGAAGGCGCAAACATGAAAAAGGTGAACGAGCTGATTGGCAACTCGTTCTACCAGTATCTTTCTGATTTGCCTGATTTGGTGCTGATTATGGATGAATCGCACCATTATCGTGCCGAAAAGGGCGCACAGGCGCTGAATGAGCTGCACCCGCTGCTGGGCTTGGAGTTGACCGCCACGCCTCTTGTAACAAAGGGCGCGAAGCAGGTACCGTTCAAAAATGTGGTGTATGAGTACCCACTGTCCAAGGCTATCGAGGACGGCTATACTCGCACCCCCTATGCCGTCACCCGCTCTGATATTGATTTTTACAATTTTGGTGAGGAGCAAATTGACAAGCTCATGCTGCTGGACGGTATCGCCTGCCACGAAAGCACAAAGTGCAAACTGGAGGTCTATGCCGCCAACCACGGCAAGCGGATCGTGAAGCCGTTTATGCTGGTTGTGTGCAAGGACACTGACCACGCTGCATGGGTGGAGCAGTTCGTAAAGTCGGACGAGTTCCGCGACGGCGCATACCGCAACAAGACCATCGTTGTCCACTCCAAGCAAAAGGGGGCGGAGAGTGATTTCAATACCCGCCTGCTGCTGGGTGTGGAAAGCCCCGACAATCCGGTGGAGATTGTTATTCATGTCAATATGCTCAAAGAGGGCTGGGATGTCAATAACCTCTATACCATTGTGCCGCTGCGCACAGCGGCATCTAAAATCCTCCGTGAGCAAATGGTTGGCAGAGGTCTGCGTTTGCCCTATGGGGAACGCACCGGAGATCGGGATGTGGATGCCGTCATGCTGACGGCGCACGATAAGTTCAGCGACATTCTGGAGGAAGCACAGCGGGGCGATTCTATCTTCAAGGCTGGCAATGTCATCAAGGCGGAGGAAATCGTGCCGGAGGAAGTGACCTATACACAGCTTGCGCTGGAGCTTGAGCCTGACCGTGCGCTGGAATCAGCCTATGAGCAGACTGGCATGGAGAAAACGGAAGCTGCGGACAAGCTGCTGAAAAAGGCGGCGGAGGTCATTCGCGCGGAAGTGATGCAGCAGATCCGGCAGTCGCCGGCGCAAAGTATCTCGCCCGTGCAGACGCAGAAGATCGTGGAGGCGGTGAAGCAGCTTGTTGAGGAGCAGGACTTGGGGGATGTATTCCGGGAAAACGAAATGCCGCTGACGGCGTGGATGCACCACGAAGCCGAAGAAACCCATCGCGCAGCGGTGAACAAATTCATTCCCATTCCGCGCATCAAGGTCACGGATGCCGGTGCAGAAGAATATGCCTTTGTGGATTTTGACCTGAATTTGGCGGAGTTTATCCATGCACCGATTCAAAACGAGCTGCTGGTTCAGAATTTGGAGGATATGCAGGACCGTCAGCGCATCAAGGGTGATGCCATTGACTTTGAGGGCTACAATCCGAAAAAAGTCATTTTAGAGCAGCTCCGCCAGAAGCCGGAGATTGACTACGAGAAGTGTTCCTCGCTGCTGTTCAAGCTGATCACGCAGGTCTGCGATCATTATGAAGCACAGTATGGTGGCAATGGAATGCAGAACATCATTATGATGTATAAGCGGGACATTGGGAACAAGATCTACAGGCAGATGATGCAGCACTTCTACTATGAAAACGGAATTATGCAGGAAGAAGTGATTGGTACACGAGATCACAATTTGCCGCAGACCTATCACTGCCGTGAGCGGGTGAACCTGTATGCCTCTTATACGGAGAATATTCAGTCTGTGGTATTTGACGGCATTCAAAAGGGAGCGTTTGACCGAGCAAAGTTTGACAGTCACCCTGAACTGGTGCTGGCCCGTGTATTGGAAACGGATGACGATGTGCAGAACTGGCTGCGTCCTGCGCCGCGGGAATTCAATATCACCTACAACCATGGACATAGCTACGAACCGGACTTTGTGGTAGAAACTGAAAGCGTGATCTATCTTGTCGAGGTCAAGGGTGAGGACAAGCTGAACGATCCGGATGTCATCGCCAAGAAAAAACGCGGCATCCAGTATTGCGAAGTAGCCTCACGCTGGGGCAAGGCCAATGGATATAAAGAATGGAGATATCTGTTCATTCCGTCCAAGCAGGTCATGCCGAATTCAAGTTTTATGCAGTTGGCAAAACGGTTTCAGGGATG
>CAZKQB010000074.1:0-4240 GCA_964554795.1 uncultured Oscillospiraceae bacterium
GGGGTGGCAGGGCCGTCAGGCCCGGCGGCGGGGGAGCTTGCTCCCCCGTCCGCATGTATCTCTACGCATTCTCCCATATCCGCCGTGCATTCCCAAGTCCTACGCCCGTGGCATACCGGCCGTCCTCAAGTCCCTCGAATTCGATGGCGATGTCGCCGTCGTAGCCGGAGTGCTTGATGGTGGCAAGAATTTCATAAATATCCAGATCGCCCTGCGCGAGAATCGCGCCGCGCAGATACTTGCCGGCCTTGGAGCGGAACCAGTGTCCGCCGCAGTCGAACTGCGTTGTGTCGCCCGGGTCGCGCTTGCGAACGTAGAAGTCCTTCAGGTGAACCATGCGCGTGAGCGGCGCCAGCGCCAGCGCGGCAGCGGAGGGATCCTCGTCCACGCAGATGATGTTGCCTGTGTCCAGCAGGAGGCCGTAGTTGTCATCGTTCACGGCATTCAGAATGCGCTCTACGCGGTCGCAGCCGTTGGCAAAGAAGCCGTGATTCTCAATCAGCGTCATCACGCCCCGCTTTTTCGCATGCTCGGTCACGCGCTTTGCGCTTTCGGCCAGCACGGGCAGCCAGCGGTCAAAGTCCTTCAGCGTGTTCTGGTTCAGCGGACGGCGGAAGGCGGTCACGTCGTGCCGCATACGCGGAACGCCCAGCTCAGCGGCAATATCCACATGATGGCATACGCGCGCAATTTCCTTTTCCAGATCCTCGCCCTCCTTGCAGAAGTCGGCGAGCACGGAATAGTTCACGAGTGCCAGCCCCGCGTCCTTCGCGCGCTTTTTCACGGCAGCGATCTTCGCAAGGTCGATTTTTCCAGTCACCTCGTCGTCAAAGCGGAAGGCAAAGGGAACGAGCTCCATGCATTCTGCGCCGTATTTTGCCGCCCAGTCGATGGCTTCGTCCAGCGTGAGAATTCCATTTTCGATTTCGCGGTCCAGACAATAGGAACTGATGCCGAGCCTCATAAAAAATCTCTCCTTTTCGTTGATTTCGGATGTGTTAATTATAACGGAACAGGAAAGAACTGTCAACCGAAACTCACGCGCCGTCCGATGCTTGCCAAAAGAAAAATGCCGGGAGCGATTTGCCCCGGCTATTTGCGGTGCGCCTGTTTCCAGCGGCGGATTTCCTCGACGCGCGCCTTCACGCGCCCCTCCAGCCCCTCCTCGGTCGGACGGTAGTAGACCCTGCCCTCAAGGGAATCGGGCAGGCAGCTCATGGCAGATAGCTTTTCCTCGGCGTCATGGGCGTATATGTAGCCCTTGCCGTATCCTATTTCCTTCATCAGCGGCGTGACGGCGTTTCGAAGCTGCATGGGTACAGGCTCGGCAAGCGCCTCGCGCGCGTCCTTCGCGGCACCTTCATAGGCAACGTACAGCGCATTGGACTTGGGCGCGGCGGACAGGTATACGGCAATCTGCGTCAGGTGCACGCTGCATTCGGGCATACCCAGAAAATGGCAGGCCTGATAGGCGGCTATCGCCATTTCCAGCGCACGCGGATCCGCCAGTCCCACATCCTCGCTGGCGAAGCGCACCAGACGGCGTGCGATATACAAAGGATCCTCGCCGCCCTCCAGCATGCGCGCCAGCCAGTATACGGCGGCGTCCGGGTCGGAATTGCGCATGGACTTGTGCAGCGCCGAAATGAGGTTGTAGTGCTCCTCGCCCTTCTTATCATAAAGAAGCGATTTGCGGGACAGACAGCTTTCCAACGTCTTGCGCGTCACACGTACGCCGGTTTTCGTGAGTACGCCGTTTAATACGGCCATTTCCAGCGTGGAAAGCGCACTCCGGGCGTCGCCGTTTGCGAAAGCGGCGATGACCTCCAGCGTGCCATCCTCCATTTCCACGCCCTGCCCGCCGAAGCCGCGCCCGTCGGTGAGCGCGCGAGAGAGTAGCGCGCGAATGTCGCCCTCGTCCAGTGCCTTCAGGACGAACACGCGCATGCGGGAAAGCAGTGCGCCGTTGACCTCGAAGGAGGGGTTTTCCGTCGTCGCGCCGATCAGCGTGACCGCGCCCTTCTCCACAAACGGCAGAAACGCATCCTGCTGCGCCTTGTTGAAGCGATGAATTTCGTCCACAAACACGATCGTCCGGCTGTACAGCAGATCTCCGGCCTCAGCCTCCTGCATCACGGCGCGAAGCTCCTTTACGCTGCCGGTTACAGCGGAAAAGCTTACGAAGCGCGCGTTTGTACGGTGAGCGATGATGTTCGCAAGGGTCGTTTTTCCCACGCCCGGCGGGCCCCAGAAGATCATGGAGGGTACTGCGTCGGCCTCGATCATGCGCCTGAGCGGCCGCCCGGGCGCGAGCAGCTGTGCCTGCCCGACAAATTCGTCCAGCGTCTCCGGGCGCATGCGCGCCGCCAGCGGACGCGTATCCATTCGCTCCGCGCTCATGCTTGCCCTCCGGTAAACTCGCTTCGCAGAAGTCCCATTACGATGGCATCCTGCGCGCGCCCATCGATAAACAAATCCTCGCGCAGCACGCCCTCACGCCGGAAGCCCAGACGCTCGTACAGCGCAAGTGCCCGCTCGTTCTCTGCCGCGCAGCGAAGCCACACGCGGTTCAGGTTCAGCGTGTCAAACGCGTAAGCGAGAAGGAGAGAAAGCCCTTCGAACGCTGCGCCCCGGCCGCGCGCCTCGGGCATGAGCACCACGGCGATTTCCGCCTTGCGGGCCACGTTGTCGATCATCATCAGGTCGCATTGCCCAAGGTAGGCCATGCTCTCGCGGTCGGCAATCACAAAGCCTTCGCCGCCCACGTCGCCCTCTAGTCGGCGCTCCAGCATGGTCTCTGTTTGCTCCCACGTCTGCGGCTTGCGAAAGGAGCCGCCAAGGTAACGCGTGGTTTCTCCATCGTTGATCCATGAACGGATCGCCGACAGATCCTCGCGACGGTATTCCCGCAGAACCACCGTTTTTCCGAGCATCCGACCCATTTTTGCGGCTCCCTTCGTTTGCTTTTTCGTCAGAGGGTTTCGAACTGATAGACCGTTGTGGAATCGAGCGGCTTGCCCGGCTCGATGGGCAGCACGTCAAACCCGCTTTCGCCTGCGTGATGCACGGAGTCCGGCGCGCACTGGGTTTCCAGACACAGCGCCATACGCTTCTTATAATACCGGTGCTCGGCGGCGTTGTGGCGGTTCAGGAAATTGCCGCTGTAGAACTGAACGCCGGGCATGTCGGTGAGCACCTTCATCACGCGGCCGGTGCGCTCGTCGGTCACGCGCGCGGCGAGGCGAAGCCCGTTTTCATCCTTCTCGCCGGAGAGGATGAAGTTGTGGTCGTAGCCCTGTCCGTTTTTCAGCTGCTCATTTTCGGCCTCCTGCGCAAGACCGTCGGCGATCTTCACGGGCGCGCGCAGATCAAACGGCGTGCCGGTCACGTCCGCCGTGCCAGTGGGAATGCTCTTTTCGTCGATGGTCGTGTAGCGGTCGGCAAAGATTTCGATCTTCTGGCGGCCGACCTCGGGCAGGCTCTTCATGCCGAAGCCCGCAAGGTTGAAATAGGTGTGGTTCGTGGGACTTGCGAAGCTGGGCTTGTCCGATTCGATGTGATAGTGAATGGACAGTGCGTTTGCGTCGGTGAACGTGTACGTGACCGTTGCCTTCAGGTTGCCCGGGAAGCCGGTTTTCTCCTCCGGGAAATCGCGCGTGAGCACGAGCCGTCCCTCCGTTTCCTCCACTTCGCAGCAAACACTCCACAGACCGGCATGGAAGCCGAAATCGCCGGAGTGCAAAAGCGTGGAGCCGTTCTCGTTGGGCGTAAACGCGTAGTGTGCGCCGCCAAGATCAAAGGAAGCGCCGGCAATGCGGTTGCCTACCGGGCCGATCAGCGCGCCCAGATAGCCATCGTTTTTCACGTACTGCTTTACGTCCCGGAAACCGGCAACGACGCCGTCGATGCGACCCTTTTTATCCGGCATGCCGAGGGCAACCACGGCGCCCGAATAGTCGGTGATGCTTACATACGCGCCCGACGCGTTCGTGAGCGTATAAAGAAAGGCGGAGCCGCTTCCGACGCGGCCAAAGGATTCAACGTGCAACTTCATATCACTTTTCCCTCCAGCGTAAGTTCGTGGTGTGCCGACGGCTGAAGGCTCGCCTCCGCCGCGGCCTTGCATAAACCCATGCGCATATTATACGCAAATGTCTTCGAAAACGCAAGGCGCTTTCTCCGTCAATGTAGGTTTGTCAAACATTTTGTACACCAACCCGTGAGAGCCGTTCCCTTGGTG
>CAZKQB010000075.1:0-2260 GCA_964554795.1 uncultured Oscillospiraceae bacterium
TCACCAAGGGAACGGCTCTCACGGGTTGGTGTACAAAATGTTTGACAAACCTACACGATCGTGTTGCATTTTGGTTTTTCCTCCCCAAACCAATTCTGTGTCATTGCCATGAAATCGGCTGGCGCTGGCCCGTAAAAATGGATCACGCAATCGTCGTCTCCCTTTTGCCATCAGAAAAGCGCGGCCGAGGCCTCCGGCGCGACGCGCGCAATCGCCGCGTCATCTTCCGGTCACATCGTACAGCACGCCCTCGACGGCATTCAGGCTCTTCAGAATTCGCATTACCGCGCGCTCAATCACATCGTAGGGCAATCGAAATGCGTAGCCACTGACCGTATCTGGCGACACGAGCGCATGCAGCACCACGGCATACGCGCCGGTATCAGTGCCGGTCAAGGTAGCATAATAGCGATGCAGCTTGCGTTCCAGCCCGGCCGCTTCAATTTCCTCGCAGAATGCCGCATCGGACTCGCGCAAAAGCTGCAGCTTTTGCGCCGTCACTTCGCCGCTCATGCGAATGGCAAGCCCGCTTTCAGGAAACGGCTGACGCGAAAGTAGCCTCGGCGGCAAGCCAAGCAGCTCGCCCAGCTCGCGGATTTCCTCGCGATACAAAGCGTTCAACGGCAGAAGCGAAAAATCACCCGGCTGTCCCGCGCCGCGCACAATGAAGCGCCCCTCGCGCAAAAGTGTGTCACGCAGTGTCTTGCCTATCCGCTCATGCTTCTCGCGCGTATCGGCTGCTCCGGAAAGCGCCGCCGCAATTTCCGCTGAAATGTCCTTCATATGCAGCGGCAGACCCAGCTCCTCCTCGAATGCCCGCCGTAAGTAAACAGCCTCGCCCTTTCGAAACAGGCCGGTATCCATCAGCACGCACCGCGCCCGTTCCCCAAAGGCACGCGATGCGAGCACCGCCGATACAATCGACGGCGCGCCGCCGGATACTGCGGCAATCACCTCGCCCTCCGGGCAGGCTGCACGCAAGGTGCTCACGCAGTTGTCCAGAAATGCCGGCATCGTCCATTCACCGTTTAAGCCGCACACGTCCTCGGCAAAGCTTTTCAGCATCTGCATGCCGTCCGGGTCATTGCTTTCCACGCCGAACTGCACTGCAAAGGCCGTTCCAGCTTCATTCTGCGCAGCGGCGATAAAGCCGCCCTCGCCCTCGGCCGACGCATGAACGCCTTCGGGCAGCGTCCACTCCTCGGCGCGTTCAAAATAGCGCTCCGCCTCGCTCAGGCCTTCAAACAGCGGGCCGCTCAGAAACCGAACGCTGGCCGTGGTCTTCTCAAGCCGGGTCGTGCCCGGCTGCCCGCCCAGCGCCAGCAGAAGCAGACGCGCGCTGCGTCCTAGCGCAAGCACCGGCAGCCCGCTCTTCAGCGCCTCGCGCGCCGCAGTCTCGGCTGCCCCGGGAAGAAGACCGCTGCCCGCCAGCACAACACCGCATGCGTCGCCCGTAAGCGCGTCCGGCGGCAAAAGGCCGCCATCAACCACCACGGCCAGCGACTTCAGCGCCCTCAGCTTTCTAGACACGGCGCGTGCCTCCGCTCCGCCGGTATCCAATATTGCGATGTGCCGAATAAAAACCGCCTCCCCCGAAACGATGGTCTATCGCAACCATTCTATCCATGAGAAGACGGTTTTATGCACATATCACTGAAACGGATGCAGTTTTTTGCGGTTTGCCGGACGGCCGCGCACAATATCGATCTTGCGCTCGATTTCAGCTGAAACATCGATCTTCAGCGCGCGCATCAGCTGCAGGCCGTACATCATCACATCGGCGAATTCCTCGGCGATTCGCGCGGTATATGCCGGGTCGTCGCCGTTCAGCAGCCGCTCCACGTCCGGCGGATTCAGCCACTGGAAAAGCTCCAGAAGCTCGCTCATTTCCACCGTCATGGCCATGGCAACCTGCTGCGGATTTTGAACGCCATCCTTGCCCCAGCCCTTCTCGAGACATAGCGCGTGCACGGCCTCCTTGAGCTGAGAAATCGTCGTGGTGTTGTCCTGAAGCATGCAAAATCACCTCGCAAAACAGAAATAGAAAGCCGCCCTTTCGGACGGCTTCCTGCAAAAAGAACTTACTTGATTTCGACTTCGGCGCCGACATCGGCAAACTTCTTCTTGATTTCCTCGGCAACTTCCTTGGAAACGCCTTCCTTGAGAGCCTTGGGGGCGTTGTCAACGAGTTCCTTGGCTTCCTTCAGGCCCAGGCCGGAAACGACTTCGCGGACGACCTTGATGACCTTGATCTTCTCGG